>NZ_JAMBOO010000030.1 GCF_023715895.1 Domibacillus indicus
CAGCCGAAGCCGCCTTTCAATCAAGAGCCATGCAGCTCTTGATATTATCCGGTATTAGCCCCGGTTTCCCGGAGTTATCCCAGTCTTACAGGCAGGTTACCCACGTGTTACTCACCCGTCCGCCGCTAACTTGAACAGAGCAAGCTCCATCAAGTCCGCTCGACTTGCATGTATTAGGCACGCCGCCAGCGTTCGTCCTGAGCCAGGATCAAACTCTCCAAAAAGTGTTTGATTGCTCATTTGTTTCCATTAAAACACGGGGTGTTTTAATGGAAGATAAAAATTTAAAACGTTGACGTTTTTATTGATTTTGTTCAGTTTTCAATGTTCAATGTGTCATTTGCGACTTTAATATCTTAACATTTCCCTCAAGTGATGTCAATCACTTTTTTGAAATATTTTTTAAGTTTGTTGTTCTATGTTGCTGACAACGAATATAAATATACCACCGTGATTCATCCGACGCAAGCTTTTTTTAAAAGTTTTTTTCAAAATAAAATCTCCGGTGTTTTCACCGGAGATTTGTTTATTAATCTTTATGTCTCATATGCGGGAATAGAAGAACGTCACGAATAGATGGAGCGTTCGTTAAAAGCATAACCAAACGGTCGATACCGATACCTAAACCGCCTGTTGGAGGCATACCGTATTCCAGTGCTTCGATGAAATCATCATCCATTTCATGCGCTTCATCATTTCCTTGCTCACGCTCTTTTAATTGCGCTTCAAACCGTTCACGCTGATCAATCGGATCATTGAGCTCTGTGAAAGCATTAGCGTGTTCACGACGAACGATAAACAGCTCAAAACGATCCGTGAAACGAGGATCTTCCGGATTCTTTTTCGCCAGTGGTGAAATCTCAACCGGATGTCCATAAATGAACGTAGGCTGAACAAGCTCTTCTTCTACTTTCTGCTCAAAGAACTCGTTGACAATATGTCCATATTGCATCGTTTCTTTGTAATCAATGCCGTGTTCTTTCGCAAGTGCCCGTGCTTCTTCATCGCTCATTTCTTTCCAGAAATCAACGCCTGTATATTCTTTTACTGCATCCACCATATGAAGACGGCGCCATTCTGGTTTTAATTCTACCGTATCTTCTCCATATTGAATCGTTGTCGTACCGAGTACTTCCTGCGCCACATGAGCAATTAAATTCTCAGTTAAGCTCATGATATCTTTATAATCTGCATATGCTTCATACAGCTCAATCATTGTAAATTCAGGATTGTGGCGTGTCGATACACCTTCGTTACGGAATACGCGGCCAATTTCATACACTTTTTCCATACCGCCTACGATTAGACGCTTTAAGTGCAGCTCAATCGCAATCCGCATATATAGTTCCATATCAAGTGCATTATGATGAGTGACGAACGGACGAGCTGCAGCTCCACCAGCAATCGCATGCATCATTGGTGTTTCCACTTCTAAATAACCGTTGTTATCAAGATAGCGGCGCATTGACTGAATAATACGGCTGCGTGTGATAAACGTTTTTTGGCTTTCTTGATTAGTGATCAAGTCCAAATAACGCTGACGGTAACGCTGTTCAACATCCTTCAGCCCATGGTGCTTGTCTGGAAGCGGACGAAGCGCTTTTGTTAAAAACACATATTCTGTTGCTTTAACAGACAGCTCACCTACGTTTGTTTTAAACACTTTCCCTCTCACGCCCACAATGTCGCCAAGGTCTGTTGAAGTAAACAAATCGTATTGTTCTTCACCTACTGCATCTTTTCGTACATAAATTTGAATTTGTCCAGTTAAGTCCTGTACGTGAGCGAATCCAGCTTTTCCTTTACCGCGTTTTGTCATAATACGGCCGGCAACGACTACTTCCGCCCCTTTTTCTTCAAGCTCTTCCTTCGAAAACGATTCGAATTCAGCAGCAACGCTTTCCGCTGTGTGGCTCCGCTCAAAACGGCCGCCAAACGGATCTAAGCCTTTTTCCTGCAATGCCCGCATTTTCTCTCTTCTTACTAACAACTGGTCGTTTAATTCTTCACTCATTCCGTTCACTCCTAATTAAACCGCCTGATTGGACGCTTCTTTTTCTTCTACTTCATTTACAAATGTGGTCAGCAGTGTTGCAAGCTGGTCACGTGTTTCACATTCATTAACTTCTTTACGCACTTTACCGTTTCCACGGATTCCTTTTAAGTACCAAGCCGCATGCTTTCTCATTTCACGTACAGCTACATTTTCATTTTTCAAGCCGATCAGGCGATCTAAATGAAGCAGGCATACGTCAATTTTTTCACGAGGTGTTGGTTCCCCAATTAGTTCACCTGTTTCAAGGTAATGAACTGTTTGATAAATCATCCATGGGTTTCCAAGCGCTGCCCGGCCGATCATAACGCCATCACAGCCTGTCTCCTCCAGCATACGTTTAGCATCCTGTGGCGTTTGAACATCACCATTTCCGATTAGCGGAATATTAATGGCCTGTTTTACTTCTTTAATAATATCCCAGTTCGCATGGCCTTCATACATTTGTACACGCGTACGACCATGAAGCGCAACAGCCTGGCCGCCGGCACGCTCTACTGCACGGGCATTTTCAACTGCATAAATATGATCTTCATCCCAGCCCATACGCATTTTTACTGTAACTGGCTTGTCTACCGCATCTACGACTGCAGAAACCATTTCGTAAATTTTATTTGGATCAAGCAGCCATTTAGCTCCAGCATCACATTTTGTGATTTTTGGAACTGGGCAGCCCATATTGATATCGATAATATCTGCGTTTGTATTTTTATCAACAAAGCTTGCCGCTTGAACGAGCGATTCTTTTTCGCCGCCAAAAATCTGCAGGCTAAGCGGGTTTTCACGCTCATCGATATAAAGCATATTCATTGTTTTCTCGTTTTGAAAAATAATCCCTTTGTCACTAACCATTTCAGCGCACACCATGCCGGCGCCAAATTCCTTAACTGTAAGACGGAAAGCAGAGTTACATATGCCAGCCATCGGCGCAAGCACTACCCGGTTTTGGATTTCAACCGGTCCGATATTGAACATGTACAATCACCTTTCTATTTTCACAAGCGGTAAAAGGCGTCTGCTGTTTTCCATAGCTTGACGCCTTCTTTCCCTTGCACATTTTTTACGTAATGCTCCAGCGGCAAACTTGTACCAGGAAGCGTTATTGCTGTATCTATTTCTGCCAGCGGAATGAGCACAAAAGCACGTTCTGTCATTCGCGGGTGAGGAATAATAAGACTATCTGATTTAATATTGTCGTGATTATACAGTAAAATGTCAAGGTCTATTGTACGTGGACCCCATCGAACGATCCGCTCACGACCTAGTTTATTTTCGATTTCCTGGCAGGCTGCAAGCAGTTCATCCGGTGTCATGGATGTTTTCAGCTTAACTACGATATTAAAAAAAGACGGCTGGTCCGTAAAGCCGACAGGATCTGTTTCATAAATGGAAGAGACCGCCATAAGCTGCAGGCTTTTTTGCTCCTCCAGCTGACGAACAGCTTCTCTCAACTGTTCTTCCCTGTTTCCCATATTGGTTCCGAGTGATAAATAGGCTTCGTGGATCATTCTTCGCGCCCCCGTGTAATTTCAACAGCAACAAAGTCGTAATGACCTGGAATAGGAGGATCCGGCTTTATAATTTTCACCGTGCAGGACTTCACCGCTGAAAAACCTCCTAAAATGCTGGAAGCGATTCGTTCCGCCAATGTTTCAACAAGTTTGACTGGCTCGCCTTCAATAACTTTTTTACATGCATGGTAGACGTCTGCATAATTAACGGAATACTCCAGGTTATCGGTTTGACCCGCTTTCTTTAAAGAAACGTGCAGGGTTACATCAGCCCTAAACCGCTGGCCAAGCTTGTTTTCTTCCGGGAATACACCGTGATAGCCCCAAAACTCCATTCCTGTAACGTATATCTTATCCACGATCCGGCTCCTTTCCGATTAAAGCATCCATCATCTTCATCATTCTGGCAATTGGCTTAACGTCATGTACCCGCATAATGCGGCAGCCTTTTTGCGCTCCAAAGCAGCAGGTAGCACCCGTTCCTTCCATCCGTTCTTCTACAGGCACATTCAAAACATAGTCGATTACCCGTTTACGCGAGGTGCCGAGCAAAACAGGATAACCAAGAGCAGCAATCTGATCAAGGTTTTGCATCATTTCAATGTTTTGCTCCATTGTTTTGGCAAACCCAATGCCCGGATCGACGATAATTTGGTCATCGGCTACTCCCGCTTTTTTGGCAATTGTAATACTTTCATCCAGGTCGTTTAAGCAGTCCTTCATAAAGCTGTTGTAATTCTTTTCTTCACGATTGTGCATTAAAATAATCGGCACCTGCTTTTGGGCCGCCACCGCGGCAATGTCCGGCTCCTTTTTCGCTCCCCAAATGTCATTAATAATGGACGCACCTGCTTCTACTGCTTTTTCGGCTGTACGCGCTTTAAATGTATCTATAGAAATAGGGACGTCCACTTCCCGAGATACAGCTTCAATAACAGGGACCGTTCTGCTGATTTCTTCTTCAACAGAAACCGGTGTATAGCCCGGACGTGTAGATTCACCGCCGATATCGATGATGTGTGCACCGTCTGCAACCATTTGTACGGCACGTTGTACGGCTGCTTCCTTCTCGTTGTAACGGCCGCCATCCGAAAACGAATCAGGTGTAATATTTAAAATTCCCATTACGTGAATCGCTTCTTCAAAATTAAGAATGAATTTTCCTGCCTTCATTTTTGCACCGCTCCTTTTCCATTTCTTATTTTAACACGAAAAAAAGCCAGACTGCGTTTAGCAGTCTGGCCGAAGTTCGATTAATCGAATTGATAAAGCGGTGTGCTCAAGTAGCGCTCTCCGTTTGATGGAAGAATCGCCAATACTTTTTTGCCTTTGCCAAGCTTTTCAGCGACTTGAATCGCAGCTGCAATAGCGGCACCAGATGAAATCCCGCCAAGAATTCCTTCTTCGCGCGCAACACGGCGCGCTGCTTCAAATGCTGTGTCGTTATCAATTTGAATGACTTCATCATAAATTTGTGTATCAAGGATCGCTGGTACAAAGCCTGCACCGATTCCTTGAATTTTATGAGGACCTGGTTTTCCGCCTGAAAGAACCGGTGAATCTTTCGGCTCTACTGCAAAAACCTTGGCATTTCCCCATTTTTCTTTGATCACTTGTCCTGCTCCTGTAATGGTACCGCCTGTACCGATACCCGCTACAAACGCATCAAGCTGATCAAATTGCTCTGTGATTTCTTTTCCTGTTGTTAAGCGGTGAACCTCAGGATTTGCTTCGTTTTCAAATTGCTGAGGCAGGAAGTAGCCGTGCTCTTCTGCAAGCTCTTTTGCTTTGCGGATCGCACCTCCCATGCCTTCAGGACCTGGTGTAAGCACAAGCTCTGCACCGTAAGCGCGAAGAAGGTTGCGGCGCTCCATGCTCATTGTTTCAGGCATAACTAAAATCGCTTTATAGCCCTTTGCAGCTGCGATCATTGCAAGACCGATTCCTGTGTTTCCGCTTGTCGGTTCAATAAGTGTACCGCCTGGCTGCAGGCTGCCTTTTTTCTCAGCTGATTCGATCATCGCAAGCGCGATACGATCTTTTACACTGCTGCCCGGGTTCATATATTCAAGTTTTACGTAAACATCTGCACTGTTTTCGCCCACCACATTGTTTAGTTTTACAACAGGTGTTTGACCAACTAAATCTGCTACTGAATTCGCCACACGTACCATGAATTTGTTACCTCCAGTTAAATGCCGAGTATTTTTATTGGTTATATAGAATTTACCAGCTTTTTAGCGAAAAGTCAATTACTTTAATTTAAGTTCGGGGCAGCTATAAAAAAACCTGCCTTTGCAGGCAGGTTTTTTTACTTTTATGCTTCTTGCTTTAATTGCTCCAGTTCTTCTTCAGAGAATTGGTATTTCTCATTACAGAAATGGCATTGCGCTTCTGCTCCATGGTCTTCATTGATCATTTCCTGGATTTCCTCGCGTCCCAGGCTGATGATTGCGTTTCCGAAGCGTTCTTTTGAACACTTGCAGTTAAACTGGACTGGCATCGTTTCTAAAAACTTAACGTTTTCTTCACCGAGGATATAAATCAAAATTTGCTCGGGCGTTAATCCACGTTCGATCAGCTTTGAGATCGGCTCCATCGTTGTGATGCGCTCCTCTAAAATCGTAACCGTTGCATCATCGGTATTCGGCATCAGCTGCAGGATAAATCCGCCGGCAGCTAAAATTGTATTATCTGGATTCACAAGCACACCTACCCCCACAGAGGAAGGAACCTGTTCAGAAACAGCGAAATAGTACGTAAAATCTTCGCCCAATTCTCCAGAGACGATTGGCGTCTGGCCGCTGAAATTTTCACGCAGGCCCAAGTCTTTGACGACAGTCAACATTCCTTCTGTGCCGACCGCCCGGCGCACATCCAGCTTCCCTTGTTCATTTAAATCAAAATGCGTTTGCGGGCGCGTAATATAGCCGCGCACATTGCCTTTCGCATCGCTGTCTACAAGAATGGGGCCAGCTTCACCATTCCCTTCAACTTTTAAGGTGATTTTCTCTTCACCTTTCATCATCGCACCCATCATGACGCCTGCTGTCATTGTACGTCCAAGCGCTGCAGAAGCAGTCGGCCATGAACCATGTCTTCTCTGCGCTTCCCCGACCGTTTTCGTTGTATCCACTGCATACGCACGAACCTGTCCATTAAAAGCTAATGCTTTTACTAAATAATCGCTCACAGTCCTCTTCCTCTCTTATTGGGTATTTCGCTTATAAATTAACCGAAGGCCCTTTAACGTTAAATCAGGATCCACTACATCAATCATGCTGCATTCCTTTGCAATCAGCCCAGCAAGACCGCCTGTGGCAATAACAGTAGGGTCCGCGTTATATTCCTTTTTAATTCGGCTGACAATTCCTTCAACCTGACCTACATATCCGTATAAAATGCCGGCCTGCATAGCCGAAACCGTATTTTTCCCGACTACAGTTTCCGGACGGGCAATTTCAATACGCGGCAGCTTAGAAGCTCTTGTATAAAGGGCTTCTGTAGAAATGCCAATGCCCGGTGCAATCAAACCGCCCATATAATGGCTGCTTTCGTCGATATAACAATAGGTCGTCGCTGTTCCAAAATCAACAATAATGATCGGCGTGCCATATTCATGGATGCCGGCCACTGCGTTTACAATCCGGTCGGCTCCAACTTCACGTGGATTTTCATATTTAATATTCAAACCGGTCTTCACACCTGGTCCGACGACAAGCGGCTTTGTGTGGAAATACTTTTCACACATGCGCTCGAGTGCTGCCATAATTGGCGGAACAACAGAAGAAATAATCACGCCCTCAATTTGTTCAAACTGCAGGCCATCATGCTGAAACAGGCTTTTAATCATCATGCCGTATTCATCTTCGGTTTTATTCCGGTTCGTTTCAATGCGCCAGTGATGTTTTAACGTTTCCCCTTTGTATACACCGAGCACAGTATTGGTATTCCCTACATCCAGTACAAAAATCACCTTCACCACACCTGTCCGTCTAATTTTCGTGTTTTATCATAACATACACTTCTCGAAAAGAAGAGAAAAGACGCCTGAAAGAAATGCTTTTCAGGCGTCTTTATGATTATGCTTTCGGTCCACCATTGTTCGGTGGATTTTGAAGATCGTCGCGCACTTCTGGTTGATCAGCTGGCTCAGCCGGCAGATTGGTTGTTTCAGTTGCCGGTGTTTGCGCTGTTTGCGCTGTTTCACCCGCTTGACCTGCATTGTCTTTCACGGTTTTGCTTTGGTTATCGCTGTAATTGCGATCCGGCAGCGTTCCGTGATCTGATAAATGCTTAATTTGTGCTGCATCAAGCGTTTCAACTTCTAAAAGTGTATTCGCAATAAGTTCGAGCTTATCACGGTTCTCTGTTAGAATTTGTTTCGCTCTCTCATAACACTCTTTAATGATCGTCTGGATTTCCGTATCAATCTCATAGGCAATCCGATCAGAATAATTTTGCTCACTGTTAAAGTCACGGCCAAGGAACACCTGTCCCTGTGACTGTCCGAACTGAAGCGGTCCAAGCTTGTCACTCATACCAAATTCCGTCACCATACGGCGGGCAATGCCTGTCGCACGCTGGAAGTCGTTATGAGCTCCTGTTGACACTTCCCCGAAAATAATATCTTCGGCTACACGGCCGCCAAGAAGGCCCGTGATTTTATCCAAAAGTTCCGGCTTTGTCATAAAGTAGCGGTCTTCTCTTGGAAGCATTACGGCATAGCCGCCTGCCTGGCCACGAGGGACAATGGTTACTTTATGCACGATATCGGCATCATCAAGAACAAGTCCGATTACAGTATGACCAGCTTCGTGGAATGCCACGATTTTCCGTTCTTTCTTGGAAATCACACGGCTCTTTTTCGCTGGACCGGCAATTACACGATCCGTCGCTTCATCCACATCACTCATGTCAATTTTCTTTTTATCGGCACGGGCAGCCACAAGCGCTGCTTCGTTCAATAAGTTTTCAAGGTCCGCACCGGAGAATCCAGGCGTCCGCTGAGCAATCGCTTTTAAATCTACTGATTCGTGAAGCGGTTTGTTACGCGCATGTACACGCAGAACTGCTTCACGGCCGTTTACGTCTGGACGGTCAACCGTAATTTGACGGTCGAAACGGCCTGGACGAAGAAGGGCTGGATCCAAAATGTCTGCACGGTTTGTTGCGGCAATCATAATGATTCCTTCGTTGGCACTGAAGCCATCCATTTCTACAAGCAACTGGTTCAGCGTTTGTTCGCGCTCATCGTGACCGCCGCCAAGGCCAGCACCACGCTGACGTCCCACCGCATCAATCTCATCGATAAAGATGATACAAGGGGAATTCTTTTTCGCGTTTTCAAACAAATCACGAACACGAGAAGCCCCGACACCGACAAACATTTCAACGAAGTCGGAACCACTGATGGAGAAGAATGGTACGCCTGCTTCTCCGGCTACCGCTTTGGCAAGCAAAGTTTTACCGGTACCTGGAGGTCCAACTAATAGAACCCCTTTTGGAATACGGGCGCCAAGCTCAGAAAACTTACGCGGGTCTTTTAAAAATTCTACAACCTCGACAAGCTCCTGCTTTTCTTCATCTGCGCCGGCTACATCGTTAAACCGGACTTTTTTCTTTTCATCGTTGTAAAGACGAGCTTTACTTTTACCGAAGTTCATTACACGGCCGCCACCGCCGCCCTGCGCTTGGTTCAGTAAGAAGAAAAAGAAAATAAAAATGATAAGGAATGGGATGATGGTTGTGAAGAACTGCACCCATCCGCTTGTTTCTTTCGCTGGAAGAACTTCTGCCTGTGTGTTTTGAGACGCTTCATTAATGCGGTTTAAAGTAGAATCATTGCCTGTTGCATACGCAACAAACATTTCATTGTCCTCTGCCCCTTTTAATTGGCCGCGTATTTCATAAACACCGCGCTCAGGCTGAATGGTAAATTTCTCAACGTCATCCTGTTCAAGATATGTCAGGAATTCATTGTATGTGACATTGTTTGTTGGCGCGTTGTTGTTATTGAAATAACTCACAACGCCGATAATAACAAGAAAAACCAATAGGTAAAATATGGTGTAGCGAAAAATTCTGTTCATCCCTTACCTCCTCCCGAGAAAAACTGACTATATGCAATGTTATCATACAAAAAGTTGGCCTTACAACTATTTGAACCTTCTTTTAGCCTATTCATTCGGCTCCCTTATTCCTCTTCGGCTGCCGTGTAAACAGATGGCTTTAAAACACCGATATACGGCAGGTTCCGGTAGCGTTCAGCGTAATCAAGACCATAGCCGACAACGAATGCATCCGGCACCGTAAAGCCGATCATATCTGCTTTAATTTTCGCTTTTCGGCCGGTTGGTTTATCCAGAAGCGTGACAATCTTCACAGATTTTGCTTTCCGGTAATGAAACAGCTCCGCCAGATAGCTTAATGTTAATCCGCTGTCGATAATGTCTTCAATAATCAAGACATCACGGCCTTCTACGGAAGTGTTTAAATCTTTGACGATTTTCACTTCCCCAGACGATACGGTTGAAGCTCCGTAGCTTGAAACGTCCATAAAATCCATTTCAAGATGTGTATCCACCCGCTTAACCAAATCAGACATAAACGGCATAGCGCCTTTTAACACACAAACGAAAAGTGGAAAGCGGTCATTATACTCTTCAGTGAGCTGCGCTCCGAGCTCTTTCACTTTTTCTTGTATTTCTTCTTCCGAAATTAATATTTCTTCAATATCGTTACGTAGCAATAGATTTTCCTCCCAAAGTTGGTTCATTCCTTTTCATAAATCAACAGCAGCGGCCCGTCACCTTCATGAACCGACTTGCGGATTCCCGGTATCCAAAGAATCGTACCATCTGCATCCGTTACCACTGGAACGCGGTCGCGAAAGGCAAGGGGAATCTTTTCATCGATTAAAAGCCGTGCAAGCTTTTTCGAACCACTCATTCCTTTTAACTGAATTCGATCTCCATCCTGCCGCATCCGAATCGAAAGCGGAAGAGGCGTGTTGGGCTTCAAACGAAAACACTCTGCTCCGTCCGGGCACTCGCTGGCTTCCTTCAGCTTAAATGTGCCGGCATCCTGCCTGTACAGCCGATCTTCGGCAAATAACAAATCAGTTCTGTTACTCGGCCTGTCATCCGCTTCGTAAGCAAAGACACACTGTTCGTTTAGTTTGCGTACGGAAAGGCGTGATGGAAGGTTTAGTTTCCCTGATGGGGCAGTTGATTGAAGCAGTTGTAAAATATGGTGAATATGTAGGAAAGAAAACGCTGTTTTTCCATGATAAAGATAGTTTAATATTAGATGAATCGCCCTTCTTTGTAAAGGCAAAGGCACCTCGCGAAACGGTTCAATTTGCAGCGAAACCGATTCCTGTTTCCAGACCGCCATATTCTTTATTTTTTTCTTGGCCATCGCCTGTAAAAAAAGTTCGTCTTCCTGCTGATCTTGGGCAAAATAGCCAATGTGCACCGCAGCTTTTGGATTTTCATTTTTTAAAAACGAAAGAAGCTGATGACGATATCGATTTCTCGTATACGTACTTTTTGCGTTGCTCGGATCTTCCCTATATGAAATAGAATGCTTCGCCGCGTAGGCAGCAATTTCCTCCTTTTCCACACATAACAAAGGACGGATTAGCATGCCGCTCGCAAAAAGCCGCACAGCCGGCATGCCAGAGTGTGTGTGGCCGCCCCGCGACAGCTGCATAAGCACCGTTTCCGCTTGATCATCTGCGTGATGGGCCGTCGCCAGTTTATTCGCTCCAAGCTTCTCCATTCCTTCTCGAAAAAGGGCATAACGCACTTCTCTGGCTGCGACCTGAATACCCATACCGCTTTCACTCGCTTTCCGGCCGGCATCTGCCTGGCGGCCAAAAAAAGAAATAGCATGCTTCTGGCAAAAAGATTCTACAAAACGGAAATCCTCATACGATTCCTCCCCCCGAAGCATATGATCCACATGGATAGCACTCACCGTAATGCCAAGCCGGTTCCGCTGCTTATGCAAAACAGAAAGAAGCACCATCGAATCCACTCCGCCTGAAACGGCCACAGCTACATGATCTCCCTTTTTTATCATTTCTTTTTTCTCGATAAACCGCTTAATACTTTCTTCAAAAAAATGCACAGCTCCTGCGCCGCCTCTCTGCGTTTTCTTTTAGTGTAACAAAAACAGCATCAAGATGGCGGCCAAAGCGCCTGCCAGTACGAACCATTTTCCTGCCCAAAAGGTTTTTCTTTTTTGTCTTCCTGTTCTTGTCCTTGTTTTTGTTTTTGTTTTTGTTTTCGCAAAGCAGAGAAGCAATTCTCTTTTCATAGCGGAGGCATTCTCATATTTGCCTGCAAATGCATTGAATAAAACAGGCTCAATCAGCTGCAGGGCTGGAGACGATTGAACGATGCTTTTTAGATCGTCGATATGCCCGAGTGCCCTTTGCACAGCCTGTTTATGAAGGAGGGAAACCGTGAGCACTGCCGCTCCAAACAAGTCATACGCGGGTTCAGCTCTTCTTGTTCCGGCCTGCCATGCCGCCCGGTCATAAAGCGCTGTGTACTCTTTGATAGACCGCCCAAACTTTGTCATGCCTCCTACATCAACCGCCCGAATCGCTTTTTGGCTGACAACAATGAAATTTTCCGGCTTCAAATCACCCATTACATGCCCCAGCCGATGAAGGGACTCCAAAAAGGTAAGAAGCCAGATTAATAAAATAATGGCCCATTCTTCTTTTTTGCCTTTTATAAATGTATGAAGCATCGGTCCATCAATGAACTCCATTAAAAAAAATGGATACACAGCACCCTCTTTTTCCAGATCGTCCGCTTCAATGAAAAAAGGGCCGGGAGATGCTCCCCTGACCCGCTCAAGTGCTGTTAAAGCATTTGTCTCAGACGCAACAGAAGCGGAATCTGCAAATTTGAGTGCAGCTCGTCCAGCCGACCCTCTTACAAGATAAACAATTCCATTCGCTCCGCGGCCAATTTCCCGCTCGACTCGCCATACATGCCCCGTCCATTTTCCCTTAATCTGTTCACCGGGGCTTGCTTCATATCGATTTTTCATCGTATTCGCTCATTTCCATAAAGGAAGACAGCGCCTGGCGAATAGCCGGCCCAGTCGGTGTGATACCTCCAGACAGAAGCTGCGGAAATGACTCTGCTAATTTACCGGCATCGTTGGTCCAGCCAATCCGCTCTTCTGCTGCACTATATTTCCCTGGAAATGTCCAAAGCGAAAAAGAAGATGGACCGATACGTGACTGCATTGACATTGAAAGATCATACAGCGCTTCTTTTACTGCCGGCAGCTTTAACTTCATACTGGCACTCATATCTGTCAGAACGAGCAGCTCAAGCGCTGCTTCTTCGCTAATGTCCTCCACCTTTTCGGCAATCTCGCTTCTTGTAGCCGGCGGCAGAGACTCAACGTTCGCTTCTTTGTTTAAAATACCGCGCAGTTCTTCGTTAATAATGCTGTAAATAGTGCCTGTCATCGCCTGCCTTGTCACATTTACCACGGTCTCTGACAGGGCCGCTGCCTGCACAATCCGGCTTTCTCCCCCTCCCGCTTTAGCGATCGCTTCAATCTCAGCAAGTCCTGGATCCGTTCCGTTTCCATCGATAATCCCAATCACATTGACGGTAATACCACGCCGCCGGGCAAAAGCGGCCATCATTGCTGGATCTTCCCCTGTATTCGAACAGCCGTCCGTCAGTAAAAGCAATTGCCTCATCGTGCCCATTTTCATGATTACGCCCGCCTTTCACTCGTTTTCTTCATATTCGACTGAAAAGGGGAATTTTATACAGCCCGGCGTCTTGCAGACCGTTTTTTTGTTTTTGCAGACGGCTCAATGTCATAAATAGGAATGGCCGCCCATTCCGGTACATTGTGTTCAACACGTGCTACACAAAGCGTCATATCATCCCGGATTTCATTGGACTGCGCCCGCATCACTTCATCCATTAATAAATCAGCAAACGCCTGCGGATCATTGGTTTCAATTGATTTAATTTTTCTCTTCATCCATACGTCGGCGTTTTCGATAAATTCAGGTCCTTCAAACACACCATCACTCATCGTAATCAGTAAATCTCCCGACTTCAGCTGTTCATGAACCGTCTCCACTTCAAGCTGCTGTAAAATACCAATCGGCACATTGCCGGCTTCTACTTTGATGACCTGGCTGCCCCGTTTAATAAAGCTTGGTGAGGAACCGACTTTCAAGAAGACCGTGCGGGCATCCTGCAAATCAATAATCGCCAAATCAAGCGTAGAAAACACCTCATCATTCGTCCGAAGAGAAAGAATCGAATTAATCGACTTTACAGCTACTGTTTCTTCAATGCCTGACTGAAGAATTTGCTTCAGCAGGCTGATCGTTGCGCTGCTCTCGTCGTGGGCCCGTCCTCCATTTCCCATTCCATCACTGATCGCCAGAGCAAATTTTCCTGTCCCGATTTCAATAGCAGAAAAGGAGTCCCCTGAAATTAAGCCGCCGCCTTTTGCTGCATGGGCAAGGCCTGTTACAACGCGAAAAGCTTTAGCCGAACGAAACACGCTCCGAACACCGGAGCCATCCTGCTGCTCGTCCACCACAATGATGTATTCGTTCAGCAGGTCAGAAAGAATCGGTGCGATAATTTTCTCGCTCTCTCCGTGCACTTTTGAATGAGGAAGCGTCATCTCAATATCGATCGCACCTTTTTGAACACTAAAAACACTGATATCCGTGATTTCCATTCCAAACGATTCAATGGCTGTTGTGATTTTTTCTTCCTGGGAAATATGTGTTTCTTCCTCCCGTTTCATTTCAGCAGCAAAATCCTGCATCACTTTTGAAACGCCTTCAAGCTGATCAGCGACAATTGTCCGGCTCTCTCTCATTTGCTGCTTCAGCTTTTTGTTTGCCCGGTAATAGGTCAGCTGCGAGCGAATCTCCGCTTCAACCCTGGCTGGACGGAAACAGTATTGCTCCAGCTCTTTTGCTAAATGAGGAGAAAGCGCGTCAGCCCCTTGATCGGCGTCTTCCAATATATCTTTCATCAGCTTGTACGTTTCATCAAACTGATGGGCCCAGCACTGCTCTTTCTTAAAGCAGGTCTGACACGTTTTCTCTGTGATTCCGCTGAGGAACAGGTCCACTTCCCGTTCAGCGGTTTCATGAAAATGGCCCGACTGAGAAAAGCTTTTTGAAAGCGCATCAAATAAATCCGAAAACTGTTCCATCCGATTGGCTGTCACATCCCGTACTTTCCGCAGGTAGCGCTGCTGCTCAATCGAATGTTCGGTTGTGCCTGGTATTAATTTTGACAGGTGGTCTGTCCAGGCTTTTGGCGTTAAACATAACAGGACAGCCGCAATGGCTGATTCGTATAAGGCATCCATATTGGTCAGGCTGCCTTCTCCATAAAAACCAGCAAGGACAGTGGCTGTCATCAAGCCCGCAATCGCACCGCCCCTCCTCCACTCTTTAAATAGCCCCCCGAGCAGGCCCGCAAAAGCCAGGATGCTCATTTCATGAAAATCATTTACGCCCGAAAGGCTTAAGACCAGTCCGCTGACCACACCCGCTGCCGATCCAAATGCGGCACCAGATAAAAAAGAAACCACTGTAACTAAATAGCGGGCAGCAATATGATCAGCTTCCAGCCCCCCAACCACCCAGCCGGCCATACCGGTCGCGGCAGAAGCGAAAACAATTAACAAGCTGATCCATTCTTCCGTTTTCAATGTCCGAATTCGTCCGGAGAGGGATAAAAACGGCATACACTGCATAAAGATAAGCGACAGCACAAACGCAAGTGAGGCCTCTACAGCCGCCAGCACCAGATCATACGCAGGCACAAACTGGGATCCGTTTATAATATAAGAAAAAACACTTTTCACAGCGAGTGTTGTAAAAAAAACAAAGAATGGAACAGGCGTTATTTCTCCCTTATGAAGGGATCGAAACACCCGATGAACGATCAGAAAGCAAAATAATAAAGTGAAAGCCACTGATGCTTGAATAGGCGAAATCGTAAGCGCTCCGGCTAGTATAGCTAAAAATACCCGAGGGGCGACTTCTTTCTTCAACATAAAGACGGCCGCAAAAAAGGCAAGCGCGAATGGCGACAGCTGCGAAAGCAGCAGTGCCCGTCCAAACAAAAAGCCGGCCGGCACTAAAATCCATCCACGATCCAGCAAAACAAAGGCCGTTTTTCCTGCAAACCCTTTTCCCCATCCATGGCCTAGAACCGCTTCTCCTGTCATTCCCAGCTCCGCTCTTTGCACAATACCACTCCCTTTTAATCGTTATCGAGAAGTATAAAAGATTGATTGTTAAAACTTTGTCAAACGAAGGAAATAGGCAAGAAAAATCGTTCGACAAAATTAGAATGAAAAAATTTCGGAAATAGTGTTGACTTTTTTTCGCCCCGCCATTATTATAGATTTTGTGCTGTTACAGACAACCACAACTTGGCGGTGTAGCTCAGCTGGCTAGAGCGTACGGTTCATACCCGTGAGGTCGGGGGTTCGATCCCCTCCGCCGCTATAAAAAAGAGCTGAAACGATTGTCCAGCTCCAACAGACGTAAGACATCACTGCTTACAACTTGAGGAGCTGGCCGTTAAAGCCAGACACACTTTATTTCTATAATGGCCCCTTGGTCAAGCGGTTAAGACACCGCCCTTTCACGGCGGTAACACGGGTTCGAATCCCGTAGGGGTCATACAGCAAAAAGATTGGCAGGCAAAAGCTTGCCGGTCTTTTTTTTGCTTTTTTCGAATATTTAAAGAGGATACTATGTCCCCTTTTCTTTACCATCTTTTAAAAAGTGATAGCCAATGCCCGGCTGTTTACTCAGCATAATCGCCGGTCCGTTAAAAGGAAAATCTTTTACGCGGCTTTCCTCAAGCCACAGCGGCGCATCCAGATCGATTTTTTTAATATTTGGATGGGCAGCGGCCAAGTGAGCAGCAGCCATCACGCTAATACTGCTTTCCATCATGCTTCCGATCATACAGGGAACTCCGCCTGCCTGTGCAATGTCTGCGATTTGCAAAGCTCTCACAATACCTCCTGTTTTCATCAGCTTAATATTCAGCCAATCTACCGCTTTTCTTTGCACGAGCTCCATTGCCTGCTCAGGCGAAAAAACACTTTCATCTGCCATAATCGGCGTTTCAACACGGTCTGTTACATATTTCAAAGCCTCCAGATCTCCCGCTGCTACGGGCTGCTCAACCACTGCAATATTCAGTCCCTCATGCTGCCATCGGTGAATGATGCGCACGGCTTCTTTTTTTGTCCATCCTTGATTGGCATCCACGCGGATTTCAATGGCTTCTCCAACGGCTTCACGAATAGCCGCAATCCTTTTAAGATCTTCGTCTGCATTCAGCCCGGCTTTTACTTTCAATGCAGTAAACCCGTTTTGAACAGCATCGACTGCATCCTTCACCATCATGCTGGTTTGATTGATGCTGATGGTCAGATCGTTTTGAAGGACGTTGGTTTTACCGCCAAACACTTGATAAAGCGGTATGTTCATTCCTTTAGCGTAAGCATCAAACAAAGCGATTTCTACAGCTGCTTTGGCACTCGTGTTTCCTACACAGGATTGCTGAACCGCTTGTGAGAGCGCCCTGATATCATTCACTTCTTTGCCTATCAGGAGGGGAGAGATGATCGTTTGAACAGCCGCTTCCATACTTTGAATTGAGTCTCCCGTAATCACCATCGTTGGTGCAGCAGACCCAATGCCTTCTGTCCCATCCTCCAGCAAAAGTCGAACTACTATAAACTCAATGGACGTAACCGTTCTTAATGCCGTAATAAACGGTTTTATTAATGCCGCAGAACGACGCTCAACGTATAGATGTTGAATAAGCAAAACGCAATCCCTCTTTTCCCCAATAAAAAATAAAAAAGCCCCGAATTATAGTATTCGGGACTTTAAAAATAAGTGCTTATGCTTAGTACACATTTATTGAGATCGACAGGGAGCAAGCGTTATCCGCGTCTTCCGCCTCTTCCGCCTCGGCGTGAGTCTGTTTGACGCTTCAACGTTGAAATGCGTTCTTCGCTATCTTTCAAGAAACGGGCCATTTTCGATTCAAAGTTCTCGACAGGCGGCTGGCCGCCGCGCGGTCCTTTTTGACGGAAATCACCCTGGCGTTGTGGACGCGGACGATATTGCGTTTGCGGTGGCGGGTTATCTTTTGCTTTACGAATCGATAAGCCGATCTTACCGTCTTTCTCCACATTCAAAACTTTTACTTCCACTTCATCGCCAACAGTTAGATGGTCGTTGATGTCCTTGACGTAATTATCCGCCACTTCACTAATATGAACAAGACCCGTCGAACCTTCCGGCAATTGTACGAATGCGCCAAATTTTGTAATGCCGGTTACTTTACCCTGTAACTTGCTGCCCACTTCGATTGACATAAAAAAATTGTTCCTCCTTAAAATTGTTCGAACTTTACTTATTATTATAGTACGTAAAAAAAGCGTGTCAACATGACATGCTTTCTTTACTATTCTGTATCTTTGGCTTTTTCCTCATCTTCCGGAATATTAAAGAGAATTTCTCCATCTTCTGAATAAAAATATTCTTTCCGAGCAAGCTTCGCAATATACTCATCATCCTGCAGCCGGACCAGCTCTTCCTCCGACTCTTTTTGCTGCTGCTTTAGTTCAGCCAGTGACTGTTTTGCTTTTGCCAGCTCTTCCTTCTTCTCATTTAAATTGCCCATTTGTGAAAACAAAGCAGATGACACCGTACCTAAAATGATCAATGCCACTACACCAAAAGCTGCCAGTCTGCGCATTAATTTCTGTTTATGCTTCATCTTAAACATTGATTTTCTTTCTTCACTTAGGACAAAGGCGTTTTTTAAGGAAGCTACTTTTTCTTTATTGAATCCGCGCATCAATGTTCCTCCGCTTTTATTTTTTCGGACGGCGTATAGCCGTCCATGGCCGCACAATCACTACCTTTACCAACCATGATAATAGAAACTTACTCATTCTGGCAAGAGAAAGGATACATTTTACGGCAAAAAGAAGCGGAGCAACAAGAAAGATACGGATGATTCCTGAAATCATTCGATACAAAAAACGAATCGAGAAAAAAAGACCATCTACGAGCGGAAGAAAAAAACGTCGCAGGAATGTGCCATACATTAGGCAGCCGGCCGTCCAAAAAAGGAAAAAAGACGGCCGAACAATACCATCATTTACTTTGTACAGGGAAGTGAACAGCAAGATCGCATACAAAATCCAAAACAATACATCTGTTACAAATACCAGACCGGTTTTTTTGGGACGAATACGGCGGTAGCATTCAAGCAGCAGCCCAAAACAAATGCCCATGCTGACCATCGCGAGAGCTGTATCAAATTGTACGTGAATATTCATGTCGACCGTCTAAAAAATGATTTGCCCATACCGCCTTCCACATACATAAAAGCAGTAATGCGCCCTTCAATGGCTGCTGATTTATTCACTGTGTCAAAATATTTCATTTTTAAACCAGTGCCGCGGATCTTCAGCTTTCCCATAATGGTCTCAAGTAGAAATTCTGTGCTGTCAAATCGCTCCACCTGAATGACGCCTGTCATCTCAATCATTTTACGCCCGTCCATTTTTACGGTATGGCCTTGTTTCATATCCATTGCATCCATCCCCTTTATGGACATCCTATGCACAGCAAGGGGCTTTCATGAAAAAAACACCCGCCTGAAACGGGTGCTTTTTCTTATTCGCCAATGTGTTCTTCTTTTAATACGGTGTACATGCCGGCTGCTTCTTCTTTTTTCGTTGTATCGAGCAGCTTTTCGATTTTTACAGTCATGACACGGCGGCCGAGCCGGACCGTCAGCTCATCTCCCACTTTTACGTTGGAACTTGCTTTTCCTTCCGTGCCGTTAATGAGAATGCGCCCCTGGTCAGCTACTTCTTTTGCCAGTGTGCGCCGTTTAATAATGCGGGATACTTTTAAAAATTTATCAAGTCTCATGCTCGTTCCTCTCCTTTGGCCAAATCCCAAAATTCATCTAATTCTTTTAAGGTAAAATCAGAAAATGGACGTCCGCTTTCTTTCACCCTGTCTTCCACAAACCCGAAGCGGCGCCGGAATTTACGGTTAACCCCTTGAAGGGCTTCTTCCGGATGAATATCCCAAAACCGCGCTGCGTTGATCAACGTGAATAAAACATCGCCAAATTCTTCCCGAAGCCGGTCTGACTGACCTGTTTCGGTTTCTGCTAAAAATTCAGCCCATTCTTCTTTCACTTTTTCAATGACGCCTTCTGCGTCCGGCCAGTCAAAGCCTGTTTTCGCCGCTTTTTTCTGAAGATCATATGCTTCCATCAACGCCGGCTGCCCTTTTGGAATGCCGTCCAGGATGCGTTCTTCTTTGTTCCCTTTTTCAGCGGCTTTGATTTCCTGCCAGTTTACTTTGACTTCTTCAGCCGTTTCAGCTGTTGCATCACCAAACACGTGAGGGTGCCGGCGAATCATTTTGGCAGATGTGGATGCAATCACGTCTTCAATCGTAAACATGCCTTCGTCTTCCCCGATTTGTGCATGAAGAAGCACTTGAAGCAGAACATCACCGAGCTCAGCTGCCATTTCTTCATCATCTTCGTTGTCGATTGCCTCAAACAATTCATATGTTTCCTCAAGCAGGTACTTTTTCAGCGAAGCGTGTGTCTGTTTGATATCCCAAGGGCATCCGCCTTCTGGGTCCCGGAGGCGCGCAATAATCCCGCGCAGGACAGAAAATTCCCGGTATGTATCTTCTTCTCTTTGGACAGGCGGCACATAAACGCTCGTCAGGTTATTTAGTTCCATACCGTGATCCAGCTCATAAAGCGGCACCTTGCGTACCGTTTCCTGCTCGCTTCCCGCCGCTGTCACGACGGTTACTTCATGCTCATCCGGATACTTCTCCATCAGTGTCAGCTTCACATCAGAGGCAACAAAAGCGTCGTATACCTGGGCAATAATCAAGTGGCCGGCAATTCGGATGTCGTCACGGTTTAGAGCCGTCCCATCGAGCAGCTGAAAGCCGTCTGCTGGATCGATTCCAACGCTTGTAAATAAAGCATCGAGAAAGCTCTGTCCTCCCCCAATCACGACCTCTGCTTCACCTTTCTGCTTTCGTTCTAATAAAAGCTGCACCGTTCTTTCCGCGGCCATTGGGTGACCCGGAACTGCATAAAGGACGGGTCCCTGCTCTGATTTTTGAAGCAGTGCTGCTACGATTTCATCGTATACTTCTTCAAACTGGCCGTGCTTTTCATAAATGGCATCAAAGCTTCCAAAGCGGACTCCTTCTTTCTCTAACGCTGCTACAGCCGGGTGCTCCTTCGTTCGCAGCCAAACGACCTCTGCTTCTTTAAGAAGCCGGTAAACGCCAAGCGGCATCTGGTTCAAATCTGCCGCGCCAAGACCGACAATCGTAATTTGGTTCGTCACTGTCTATCACTTCCTTCTTATCCGCATTCCTGCTCGTTTGATCCATTTTTCGCCGAACGGCAGGATACGCAAATCGTCATCATTCCATATTCTCCATTTTACCATGAAAACCAAAAACAAACAGGCGCCGAGCAGTGCTCCGCTTACAGCCGCCACGCCACTCCAGAGTCTTCCCGATTCGGGCGTAACCATGCCATATACAAAAAGAAAAACAAGACCTGCCATTAAAGAAGCCGCTGCTGTGGTTTTCCACATAAATACGAAAGGTAAAAACGGCTCACGCTTTCTTTTCCACATGATGATTAAAAAGCAAACACCGGCTAAAAGAGAGCCTGCTGTCGCAAGGGCTGCACCGTGAAGGCCACAGAGCGGAATCAACAGCGCATTGCCCCCCCACTTTACAACAACAGTTAACACCGTTCCAGCGGCTGGCACCCAGTCATTTCCCTTCCCTTGGAAAACGGCGTTCATCGTTGCCATGATCGAATAAAAAAAGATCGATAAACCGAAAACGGCCAAAAAGCCTGATCCATCAGCCGTTTTAAACAGCATCACATTAAGAGGAACCATAACAGCCGCTAAGCCAGCTGAAGCAGCCAGCCCCAGCGCAAAACTCACCCGAAGTGCCAGCTGGCTGAAAGAAGCCTCCGCTTGTTTGTTTCGCTCCTTACGCGCTCTTGAAATAAGCGGCACAATTGTAAGAGAAATAGAAACGGCTGCGGTTACACCGAGCTGAAGCAGAGGCTGGCCGCGGTCAAAAATACCTTTCCACGCTTTAGCGCTTGTTTCTGTCATGTCAGCAGCAAGAAGACCGCTGTATACTTGAAACGAGTCGGCCAGCTGAAGCAGAACGAGCGTTAGGGCAGACACACAAACAGCCGTCCCATGCAGTGCCACTTGAACAGCCGTCCGGCGGTCAAACAAAAATAAAATCGCCTGCCGGCCCTTTCTGCTGTGTTTCCACAATATAATGGCAGAAGCGGTCATTCCCAGCAGCGATGCAAAAACGGCACCAAGACCCGCATCATAAAGCGACCTGCCTGAAAAAACGATAAAAAAAGAAAAGAACAAAATTCCTGCAACCCGCACCGACTGTTCAATCATTTGAGAAGAAGCGGTCGGCACCATGTTTCCCGCTCCCTGGAATGCACCCCGCCGAACCGCAATATACGGAACAACTAAAAAAAACAGGGCGCTGCACTGGATAAGCGGCTTCAACGTTTCATCTGCCATCGCTTGGGCGATCCAGCCGGCACCCAAAAAAAGCAGCAGAAAAGCAGCGAAGCCCATCGCTCCAATCGTTATAAAGGCCGTATGGACGATGACCCGCTCTCTTCGTTCATCCGTACTTGATGTCAGCCGGGAAAGTACCACTGGAAATCCAGATACCGCAAGCCCCGCTGCAATCCCATAAAACGGATACACCTGCTGGTAAATATAAAAGCCGGTGTCTCCAACGATATTTTGAAAAGGAACCCGGTATACCGCGCTTAATACTTTCACAAACAATGCGGCAGCTGTTAATAAAAAAGCCCCTTTTAAAAATGATTTTTCCCAATTCACGCAACCACCTCAGTGACTACTTTACTGATTTTTTTCCGCTTTGAAAAGAAAAACCCGGCCTCCCAAGGCGGGAGTCCGGGTTAATGTTCCATTTGTTTCCCAAAAAAAGAAGCTGCGACAAAAGCGGCTTTTTGTTCCGCTTCACCTGCCGTGCGGTCTTCTGAAAACAGGGCAACTGCTCCGATCGTATCACCAGCCGCAATAATCGGCGTAATAAAATACGATTGAGCTTCTACCGTGCGGCCATCCGCGAATTCTACGCTGCGCTGCTCACTGCTCTCAGCTGAGCGTCTTTCCTGAATAACCGATTCGACTACCGGGCCGATTTTCCGTTCTACGAAGTCTTTCTTTTTAACACCGGCAGCCGAAATGACTGTATCACGGTCACAGATCAGCACTGAATAGTTTAAACTGTCATGCAGTGCTTCTGCATACTCCTGGGAAAAGTCACCAAGCTCTGTGAAAGGTGAATATTTTTTCAAAATCACTTCGCCATCACGATCCACAAATATTTCAAGCGGGTCTCCTTCGCGAATACGAAGGGTACGGCGAATTTCTTTCGGAATGACCACACGGCCAAGATCATCAATGCGTCGAACAATACCTGTAGCTTTCATCATCGAATGCCTCTCTTTCACCATCAAAATATCGAAACCATTTCTTGGCGTTATTATCTTTCAAGAGGAAACATTCTATACATGAAATTACATTTGTTTTTTTGCGCCTTCAAGTTCTTTTATTAATTCAAATACAGCTGCAAACCAGCCTTGCTTCGGTGCTTTTCTTTGGTCAATTGTGATCTTCAGCCGCTGCTCTTCCATACCGATTCCACACATATTGCCAAATTTGTTGCAAACCGCAAATACTTTGGACCCATCTATTTCTTTTGTACCTTCTTCGCTCATTAACAAAGTAATAACGTCCTTCGACTGCTTCATCGACTCCAGCTTTGTCCGGGCTGCGTAAATTTTCATTTCTGCTACCCGGAACAAGTCGGCCACTTCCTGTGGATAGTCGCCAAAGCGGTCTGTCATTTCTTCTTTCAGCTCGTCAATTTCCTCAAATGAATCTGCTGAGCGGAACCGTTTGTACATATCAATTTTCTGAGCGCTGTCTGTAATATACGCATCCGGAATGTACGCATCAATCGTAATATCCACTTCAAAGGCCGGCGCTTTTTCTTCC
This sequence comes from Domibacillus indicus, assembly GCF_023715895.1. Taxonomy (GTDB): domain Bacteria; phylum Bacillota; class Bacilli; order Bacillales; family Domibacillaceae; genus Domibacillus; species Domibacillus indicus_A. Next base: position 23,794 of record NZ_JAMBOO010000030.1, read on the forward strand.
TTGTCGCCGCCTTGTTTTTGTTCGATCGCTTCTTTCAGCATTTGTGAATACAAGTCGAAGCCAACCGAATCAATGAATCCGTGCTGCTGGGAGCCGAGCAGATTTCCTGCTCCACGGATTGACAAGTCGCGCATCGCAATTTTAAATCCGGAACCCAGTTCGGTAAATTCTTTAATCGCCTGCAGGCGCTTTTCCGCCGGTTCAGACAGCACTTTGTCTTTTCGGTACATAAAGTAAGAATATGCCACCCGGTTTGAACGGCCGACGCGTCCGCGGATTTGGTAGAGCTGTGACAGCCCCATGCGGTCCGCATCGTGCACGATCAGCGTATTCACATTTGGAATATCAACGCCGGTTTCAATAATGGTCGTTGTAACCAGCACATCAGATTCTCCTTCTAAAAAGCTAAGAATCACTGCCTCAAGTTCTGTTTCCGTCATTTGGCCATGAGCATAAGCAACCTTGGCATCCGGCACAAGCATCGAAATTTCCTCAGCTCGCCGCTCGATATCTTCCACCCGGTTATACAAATAGAATACCTGCCCGTCGCGGGCAATTTCCCGCTCGACTGCTTCACGGACAAGACCAAGGTTATGTTCCACTACATAGGTCTGTACCGGAAAACGGTTTTCCGGCGGTGTTTCAATAACAGACAAATCCCGTACACCAAGCATAGACATATGAAGAGTCCGCGGAATAGGTGTTGCCGTCAGCGTCAGCACATCCACGTTTGTTTTTAGCTGTTTGATTTTTTCTTTATGGGTGACCCCGAAGCGCTGCTCTTCATCGACAATCAAAAGGCCTAAATCCTGATATTGTACATCTTTAGAGAGGAGACGGTGTGTACCGATAACAATATCAACGGTGCCGGCCTTGACGCCTTTTAATGTTTCCGTTTGCTGCTTGCGCGTGCGGAAACGGCTGAGCAGGCCGACGTTTACCGGAAAGTCCTGAAGTCTTTCTTTCAGTGTTTCGTAGTGCTGCTGGGCAAGAATTGTCGTAGGAACGAGGATCGCGACCTGCTTGCCGTCCGCGGTTGCTTTAAACGCTGCACGAATGGCCACTTCTGTTTTGCCGTAGCCAACGTCGCCGCAAAGCAGGCGGTCCATCGGCTGCTCCCTCTCCATGTCCCGTTTAATTTCTTGAATCGAACGCAGCTGATCTTCTGTTTCTTCATAAGAAAAAGCGGCTTCAAATTCCCGCTGCATATCTCCGTCCGGTGAAAAAGCGTAACCACGCGCCGCTTCCCTTTCGGCATACAGCTTAATTAAATCATCGGCGATATCTTGTACAGACGATTCAACTTTTCGCTTCACCCGTTTCCAGTCGCTGCCGCCAAGCTTGTAAATTTTCGGCTCTTTTCCTTCCGAACCTACGTATTTTTGAACAAGCTCAATTTGATCGACCGGTACAAACAGTTCATCTGTGCCCTGATATTTGATTTTTAAATAGTCTTTATGAATCCCATTAATTTGGAGTGTCTCAATCCCGAGATACTTACCGATTCCGTGGTTTACGTGAACAACGTAGTCCCCGGCCTTCAGCTCGGAATAGCTCTTAATCCGCTCTGCATTCGAAAGCTTCTGGCGCCGCTTGCTTTTTGGCGCTTTCTTATTGAAGAGCTCCTGCTCAGTCACAACGGCGATTTTCAGCAATGGAAACTCAAACCCGGCCGTCAGGGTACCTGGACCCGTTTGAACAACTCCTTCGATCACTTCATTTTGATCTTTGAGCATCGTAATTTCCATGCCGTAGTCATTTAGGGTCGTTTTGATTTTCTCGACCCGCTCGGCTGTTTCACCTAAGAACAGTACTGTCGTTCCAGACTTTTTCCACCGCTCCATTTCGCCTTCGAGCACATTCATCTGCCCGTGAAAACTCTGCATAGGACGGGCAGAAAAGTTCACGATGTTTTCCGGCTTTCCGCCTGCCGTCTGACGCATAAACAGCGACAAATAAACGGACGGCTGCACGGTCGCCTGCATCGCTTCCTGAAGCGTGTGAGCAAGCATTAAACCGTGAACAGCTTTGCCTTCTTCAATAAGAGCGGTATACCATTCTGCTTCTTCTTTCTCAAGCGATTCGCTAATTTCTTTGATCCGGCTCATTTCATCCCAAAAAACAAGTCCGCCCTCCGACAAATACGAGGTTACGGCCGACGTTTGATCGTAAAGAAGCGATGTGTATTTACCCAATTCATCAATCCGAATGCCCTGCTTCAGCTTTTCAATATCTCCTCCTACATAAGAAGACAGCTGCTGCTTTACTTCTGCACTGCCGATTTTTTTAATTGTAGCATCCAGCGCTTCCTGCAGACGGCCGGCAAGCGCAGCCAGGTCTTCTGTTGAAGCAGGCATTTCCGCTGCCGGGCCTACTAAGATGGAGGTCATATTTTCAATGGAACGCTGTGTATCGGGCGCAAATGTCCGAATAGAATCAATCTCTGTATCAAACAGCTCAATCCGAACCGGATGCTCGGAGGTCAGCGGATACAGGTCGACAATGCCGCCGCGGATGCTGAATTCTCCTGGTGCATATACCATATCAGCCCGCTCATAACCCATTTCCACCAGCTCATGCTTCAAGCTCTCCAGCTCGACTTCTTCTCCCGTTGTAAATGTTTTTTGAAGTCGCTTCCATATTTCTTTAGAAGGCAGTAATTTTTTCAGTCCCGCTACAGGAACGATGTAAACCCCTGTCCCCTTCAGCGCAAGGTGATTCAGCATTTCAATACGCTGTGCGCGCAGCTCTGGGCTGGCTACGCTGATTTCTGCTGCAATCAGCTCGTTAGCCGCATACAAATACACTTCATCTTCCGGCACAAACTGTACCATATCATCGTACAGCTTTTGAGCCTGCAGCATATTGTAGGTGACGATCATAACCGGCTTTTGAAGCTTTCGATGGGCTGCAGCAGCAAAAACAGCCCGCAATGAGCCGGACAGGCCTGCAGCCAGCTGTTCTTTCATTCCCGCTTCCATTCCATCGATAATCGATTTTGCCTCGTCATTTTTTAAAAACAAATCAAGTAAATGGTTCATCCCTGCTGTTCCCCCTTTTCCAAAACAGAAAAACGCTTTGGGGCATACACCCAAAGCTTTTTATGCTGATTCTTATTGGTTAAATTCGTTCATAACTTCAATAAATGAATGATCTATTGCATACAAGCACGCATCTGCGCTTTTTTGAACGGCTTCATTCATCGCGATTTGTTCCTCGCTGCTAAATTTGCCCAGCACATAGTCAACGGTTTTAATTGGTCCGTCCGGCCGGCCAATGCCTACCCGCACCCGTTTAAATTGATCGGTGCCTAAATGAGCAATCGTTGATTTGATTCCATTATGACCGCCTGCACTGCCTCTTTGGCGCAGCCTTATTTTTCCCTGCGGCAAGTCAAGATCATCGTACACGACGATCACATCGTCTGTTTCAATATTATAATAACGCATCACTTCGCCAATGCTTTCACCCGACAAATTCATGTAAGTGAGCGGCTTTAGCAAAATGACTTTTTCTAATCCTTTACGGGCAACGCCATACAGCCCTTTATGCTTTGCTTCAGTTAATTCTGCGCCGAGCTGCTTTGCTAGTTCATCAATCACATCGAAACCGACATTATGCCGCGTCCCAGCATACTTCGCACCTGGATTGCCAAGGCCTACGATTAATTTCATTCTTCTTGCACCTCAATTTTCACAGTTATTCTTAGTATACATGACTGCATGCAAAAAAAACAGGCAGATCGCTCTGCCTGTTTTTGTTTGTCCGAAAAATTACGCCTCTTTTGTTTCCTCTTCAGCAGGTACGTCTGTTTCTTCTGCTTCTGCAGCTTCATCCGCACCTTCTTCTGTTTCTTCTTCAATTTTTTGTGGAGGAAGAACGGAAACGATCGTTTCTTCATCTTCGTTTTCGATGACGAAGGCGTACTTATTGCGAATGTCGCCAACCGAGATCGAATCGCCGATTGAAAGTTCTGATACGTCCACTGTTACGTTCTCAGGGAATTCGGATACTTTTGCCGTCACGTTTAATTCGAACAACGGCTGCTGAATGACGCCGCCTTCTTTCGCTCCGGCCGCTTCCCCTTCAAGGTCAACACGTACTTGTGATGTAATTTCGGAAGAACGGTCAACTGCAAGAAAATCGGCATGGACGATAAATCCTTTGATTGGATCCTGCTGATATTCCTGCAGAATTACGTCATGCTGACTTCCATCTACTTGCAATGAAATCAATCCGTTTCTTCCCACTTCACGGATCGTTTTAATAAATTCAGCTTCCTCTACAGAAACCGGTTTTGATTCTACTCCTTTTCCGTATACAACAGCGGGAAAAGAACCGGATGTACGAATCTCCGTTAGTGCTGCTCTTGTAAATCCTTCACGTTTTTTGGCTTGTAATGTAGTCATAAACTCCTTCACCCTCCTGTTTATAAATCGAACGCTTTTATCTGTACATCACTGTTTATTCCCTAAATCGCTGACTTATAAACATGGCGACAAAAAAGAAAACCGGCGCTTTAAAAAAGCACCGGCCTTCGAGCAGTTATTAATCAAATAATGTGCTGACAGATTGTTCTTCATGAACGCGGATAATCGCTTCACCGAGAAGCGGCGCCACCGATAATTCAACAACCTTGTCTGTTTTCTTTTCAGAAGCAAGTGCAATGGAGTTTGTCACAACGAGCTCTTTAATATTTGAGTTCTCAATACGTTCCATTGCCGGACCTGAAAGCACTGGATGTGTACAGCACGCATATACTTCTTTCGCTCCGCTTTCTGAAATAGCGTTTGCTGCAAGTGTAATCGTACCTGCTGTATCGATAATATCATCAATTAAAATCGCAATTTTTCCTTCGACGTTTCCGACAATGTTCATTACTTCAGCAACGTTCGGGCGAGGACGGCGTTTGTCAATAATGGCAATTGGTGCTTTTAGACGGTCTGCCAGCTTACGCGCACGTGTTACACCGCCGTGATCTGGCGACACAATGACCACTTCGTCTTTGTTGAATTCTTTTTTCTTAAAATAATCACCTAAAATCGGCACACCCATTAAGTGATCGATTGGTACATCGAAGAAGCCTTGAATTTGAGGCGCATGAAGATCCAATGTGATTAAACGGGTTGTTCCTGCTGTCTCAAGAAGATTTGCCACAAGCTTGGCTGTAATCGGCTCACGGGCACGTGCTTTACGATCCTGGCGTGCATAGCCGTAGTACGGAAGTACAACATTGATTGTTTTGGCAGACGCTCTTTTTAATGCATCAATCATAATGAGCAATTCCATCAAATGTTCATTGACGGGACCGCTTGTTGATTGAACGATATAAACGTCGCAGCCGCGAATGCTTTCTTCAATGTTAATTTGTACTTCACCATCACTGAAACGGGTAACGGAACATTTTCCAAGTTCAACTCCGATAAATTCTGCAATCTCCTGAGCAAGTGCCGGATTTGAATTTAACGAAAAGATTTTCAAGTTTGGATCTAAATACTGATTGCTCATGATGACCTCCACAGTCCTGATTTACTCATTATTTTGGAAATATTTTTGAAACGTAATTTTCTTTATTCACTTGACGGGCCCGTGCAATTGCCATCGCTTCTTCTGGTACTTCACTTGTGATCGTAGATCCAGCTGCTACATAAGCGCCTTTTCTTACCGTAACCGGCGCAATTAAATTCGAATTGCAGCCAATGAACACACCATCTTCAATCGTTGTTAAAAATTTGTTTTTCCCATCGTAGTTTACCGTAATGGTTCCGCAGCCAATGTTTACATCACTACCAACATTCGCATCGCCAATATAACTTAAATGAGAAGCTTTGCTTCCTTCGCCAAACGATGCTTTCTTTATTTCGACGAAGTTTCCAATTTTCACGTGATCAGCAAGTGCCGAGCTTGGACGGATGTGTGCGAATGGCCCAATCGCTACATCTGAACCAATTTGGCTTTCAAAAGCCGCTGACTGACGAATAACAGTCCGGTCCCCCACTTGGCACGCTGCTATTTCGCTGTTTGGTCCAATAACGCAATCTTCCCCGATAGACGTATCGCCGGAAAGAACCGTGCCAGGGTGAATTACCGTATCTGAGCCAATTACAACATCCGGCCCGATATAAGTATTCTGCGGATCAATGAGTGTCACACCTGCACGCATATGCTTTTCATTGATACGTGCACGCATAATTCGCTCTGCTTCGCTAAGGGCTACACGATCATTTACACCTAGTGTTTCATCAAAGCTTTCAGTTTGATACGCTGAAATCGTTTCGCCTGCTTCTTTTAAGATTTCAATCACGTCTGGTAAGTAGTATTCACCTTGTACGTTATCATTTGATACATTTTTCAACGCATGAAACAGCGATTCGTTATCAAAGCAGTACGTACCTGTATTAATTTCTTTTACCGCCCGTTCTTCTGCCGATGCATCTTTATGTTCCACAATCCGGCTGACAGAACCATCCGCACCGCGAATAATACGGCCATATCCATCCGGCTTTTCAGCGTGAGCCGTTAAAATCGTGGCTTTTGCACCTGTTTCTTCATGATGCTTCACGAGCGCTTCCATTGTCGATGTTTGAATAAGTGGTGTATCTCCACATACAACAAGCGTGCAGCCTTTTTTGTCTCCTAAAATCGATTCCGCCTGGATCACAGCATGTGCTGTTCCAAGCTGTTCTGCCTGTAGTGCGTACGCAGAACGTTCGCCCAGCTGCGCTTTTACCATCTCAGCCCCATGGCCTACAATGGTTACAATCTGCTCTGTATGTAAATCTGAAATTTGATCGATAACATGTTCTACCATTGGCTTTCCACAGACTGGATGCAGTACTTTGTACAACTTCGATTTCATGCGAGTTCCCTGTCCTGCAGCCAGAATGACAGCGTAAATATTCGTCATAAAAGGCCTCCTCACCTAATTATCCACTATTGAATATATCTTAAATAGCAGCTGATTTCAATGCTAGACCGAAATTGACACATTTTTCACAACGCAAAAAAAGAGCCTGTCGGATTCCCTAGGCTCTTGTGGAAAAAGGCGGAGACCACCTCTCAGATAAAACATATTGTATTTATGCTTCTTCAAGCACAACCAGTTCTTCCTGCTCTAATTTGCAGATACGGTGGTATTCACCAAGAACGGTATCTTGAATTTTTCCGCGGGTTCCGGAATTGATGGGGTGCGCAATATCGCGGAATTCTCCCTCCGGCGTTCGTTTACTTGGCATAGCCACAAACAGGCCGTTGTTGCCATCAATCACGCGAATGTCATGAATAACAAACTCCCCGTCAAATGTGATTGATGCGATCGCTCTCATTCGTCCATCCGTTTGAACACGTCGTAATCTTATATCTGTTATTTCCACGCATATTCACCCCCTTTTCCCATATTTAAAAAAGCTTAAACTACTAATTCCATAATCGTTGCAATATTCCCTCTTTTTTCTTGAAAAAAAATAAAATAGAAAAACCGGCACGAGGCCGGTTTATGCTCTTACAAGTGCAATTACTTCAATTTCTACTTTCACGTCTTTCGGAAGACGAGCGACTTCTACGCATGAACGGGCTGGTTTATGCGCCGAGAAATATTCGCCATATACTTCATTGAATGGAACGAACTCGTTCATATCCGATAAGAAAACAGTCGCTTTCACAACCGTTTCAAGAGAAGCGCCTGCTTCTTCCAGAACGGCTTTTAAATTGGCAAACACTTGATGTGTCTGTTCTTCAATCGTTCCTTCCACAAGTGTTCCTTCAGCTGTTAAAGGGATTTGGCCGGAGCTGTAAAACAAGTTGTTAACCACAACGCCTTGTACGTACGGACCGATAGCAGCCGGTGCTTTTTTTGTGTTTACAATGTTCATTCTGATTCCCCCTGTAAAAATTCAGTATTTTTTTCAAAATAGTTGCCTTCTACTATAGAGATCGCTGCGCTTTTTTCATCTACATCCTTCAGCTTCACGAGTGAAATATAATCCTCAATCAAGCAATCCGGATATTCTGCTTCCACTAAAACGGCAATACCTGCGACAGAAGCGTTAAACTCAGCCAGCAGGCTGATCATCCCATTGATGGTGCCGCCACCTTTCATAAAGTCGTCGACCAAAAGCACTTTTGATCCTTCTTTTAGACTGCGCTTAGAAAGCACCATCGCCTGAATACGTTTTGTAGAGCCAGAGACATAATTGATGCTGACCGTCGGCCCTTCCGTTACTTTACTGTCACGGCGCACGACAACAACCGGCACATTTAAATGGGCCGCAATGGCATGTGCAATCGGGATCCCTTTTGTAGCGACCGTCATGACCGCATCAATTTTTTTGTCTGCATAAGCGGAAGCAAGAAGCTTGCCGATCTTATTCATCACAGCTGGATTTCCAAGCAGATCCATGATGTACAGATAGCCGCCTGGCAGAAGGCGGTCCGGGTTTTCAATCTGCCGGCACAAATCGGTAATAAATTCCTTTGCGCTTTCCCTGTCAACACGGGCATAGAACTTTACACCGCCTGCTGCTCCCGGAACCGTTTGCAGTGTACCAATACCGCGTTTTTCAAACGTTTCTTTAATAATGGCCAAGTCTTCACTGATCGAAGACTTGGCAGAACCAAACCGATTGGCAAAAAGAGTCAGTGACACAAGCTGGTGCGGATGTTCGAGCAAATAATGTGTCATATCAATAATACGTTCACTTCGACGAAACTTCATCGTTCTATTTAAACCTCCTGGGGAGTAAAACCGAATATTTTAATTACAATATATCTTAATATACGGTTTTAATCAACCAGGTCGGTATCCCCAAGCATACGCACTGCGTATACCTGGTCACAAAATCCACGCAGGCAGTTGTACACTCGATGCATGCGGGAATCATGACGGATCAAGCCAAACACCGTCGGACCGCTGCCGCTCATCAGTACAGCATCCGCTCCGAAACGAATCATCTGCTCTTTAATCAGAGCGACTTCGGGATGAGCATGAAGGGTCACAGATTCCAGAACGTTACCCATATTCCGGCACATTTTCTCATAATTACTTTCTTTGATGGCTTCGATCATCGCCCGTGTGTCCGGCCGCTTCATGCGGTCCAATTTTAAATTCTTGTACACTTCACCGGTTGAAACACCAATCGTCGGCTTGGCTAAAACAACCCAGCAGTTGGGCGGAGCCGGCAGATGTTCAATTTTTTCACCGCGCCCTGTCGCAAGCGCTGTGCCTCCATAGACGCAAAATGAAACATCCGAACCGATCTCTGCTCCAATCTCCGCAAGCTCATCGAGTGACAGACCAAGGTCCCACAGCTGGTTCAATCCCTTGAGTGCCGCTGCCGCATCACTGCTGCCGCCTGCCAGCCCTGCGGCAACCGGAATGATTTTGTCGATTTGAATAGATACACCTTTTTTAATGCCGTATCGATCCTTTAACAGCCTGGCTGCCTGATAAGCGAGATTTCGGCTGTCATCCGGCACAAACCGATTGTGGGAAATGATTCGGATTTCATTTTTATTTAAGCTTTCCAGCTCAAGCCGGTCCGCTAAATCAACTGTCGTCATAATCATTTCTACTTCGTGGTAACCGTCCGGCCGTTTATGCAGCACATCGAGCGTTAAATTAATTTTCGCCGGCGCTTTAATCATTAATTTCATTTCAATCCACCTACTTTGCGTTATACACAATAAATTATTGTCTTATTTTATCACAAAAGAAAAAGAGCAGGCTCAAAAGATTCGAATTGAATCTTTTGAGCCTGCTCTCTGATGTGCTGTTTTACGAGAAGCACGTCATTTATACTGCGCTGCCTGCCGCTGTATCTTCAAATGTTAGTTCCACTGTCTCAGTGAGTATATCCGCGTAACTGTAAGAAACGCGTTCAAATGAATTCTCGTCCTGATCAAGTTCTACAACAAAAACAGCAGGATACGTCTCCGTTAAAATACCAGAACGCTCAACGGTCTTCCGACGTCCACCATTTGCTTTTAGCAATAATCTTTTACCCAAATGACAATCAAGCGTTTTTTTAATGTCAGCTAATGTTTTCGGCATCTGCATCCACCTCACTGTGTTTAGTATAGCACAAACTTTCGTTTTAGTCAAATAAACAAAATATTTTATCAGCGTGTCCATCTAATGTCAATATTTTTTATTCGGCAAATAACGATTTTTTTCGCTAACGCTAGTATTTCCCAACCTCTTAAAAAAAACCGCTCTTTTTGAAAGAGCGGTTTTTTTATTGGCTTATTCCTTTGTCTGCTAATGCCTTAGCCAATGCAGCAAATTCAGCCAGTGACAGCGTTTCACCGCGTCTCGATGACTCAATGCCTGCTTCCTCAAGTGCTTCGGTAATCACTTCTTTTTTCTCTTTCCCTCCCGGAAGACCATTGACAAGATTGTTTAAAATCGTTTTCCGACGCTGGGCAAACGATGTCCGCGTCACAAGGAAAAAGAAGTCTTCGTCTTCTACAGAGACGGCCGGCTTGCTGCGCACATCAAGTTTAATAATGGCAGAATCCACATTTGGAGGCGGCATAAACACCGTTTTTGGGACAATGAACGCAATAGAGGCTTCTGTATAATATTGGACAGCAATCGAAAGCGATCCATATTCTTTTGAAGACGGCCGGGCTGAAATACGGTCGCCTACTTCTTTTTGCAGCATCACCACAAATCCGTTTACCGGTATTTTATCTTCAAGCAGCTTCATAATAATCGGTGTTGTCACGTAATAAGGAAGGTTCGCGACAACCATTAAGCGGTCAAATCCGGCAAACTCCCGCTCTACTACTCCTTTTACATCTGCTTTTAACACATCTTCATTAATAACTGTGACATTATCGTACGGTGCTAACGTTTCATCCAAAATAGGCAGCAGGCGCTGGTCAATTTCAAATGCGACCACTTTTCCAGCAGAACGGGCTAAATGCTCTGTGAGGGCCCCAATTCCCGGTCCAATTTCAATTACACCGGTTTCTTTTGTCAGCTCGGCTGTTTCTGTGATTCGCTGTAATATGTTCGGGTCAATCAAGAAATTTTGACCAAGGCTTTTCTTAAATGAAAAACCATGACGGGCCAGAATGTCCTTTGTCCGCGAGGGTGTTGCAATATCCTTCATGATTGTTCCTCCTCCAGCACTTCCGCTAATGCTTTAGCGAAATGCTCGCCTGTGATCTGAAACATCATCAGCCGCTTGTGCAGCTGTTTTCCGTTTACGTAACCAATTTTAAGTTTTTGTCCAATAGCTTCACGGCGTGATTTTGCCGTTGGACCACCAATAAGGCCGGCTGTGACCAGATCCTCTCTCGTTATTTCTTCCACTGCTTCTTCATCTGTATACTGTGCATGACGAAGCGCTCTGCGAATTGATTCAACCGACGCATGCTCAATCCCTACACCGCGTCCGTGCTTTTCAATGGCTTCATTTTTAGGCAGAAAAGCATGACGGCAGCCCGGTACCTTTTCATCGATTAAACTGCGAATGCGCTGTCCGGGATAATCCGGGTCTGTTAAAATAATAACACCACGCGTTTCCTGGGCATGCCGAATTTGCTCGATCACACTGTCATCCACAGCCGATCCGCGCGTTTCAATCGTATCGGCATCTACCGCCAGTTTAATTTTAACGGTATCGTCTTTTCCTTCTACTACAATAATTTCTTTTATTTTCATTTTCCCTCCATGATAACAAAAACCTGTAAATCGTTTTTTGCTGCAGCCCTTTTATCACTATATCCTGTATATCGAAACGCATTATCCCATTCTTCCATTTAGTCCATGCTGCCCGGACATGTAAAAAAGCGGAGGCTGTGTGAGCCCCCTGCTTATTTAAGTTGAAACAATGTATTGGCGTTTTGAGTGGTTGCAGCTGCTACTTCCTCGTACGTAATTCCCTTTAGTGCAGCGATCTCCTGGGCTACGAGCTTGACGTAAGCAGGTTCATTTCGTTTTCCGCGGTAAGGGTGCGGCGCTAAGTACGGGCAGTCCGTTTCAATAAGCAGCTTCTCAAGCGGCACGGCTTCGGCTACTTCTTTCGGCTTTTTTGCATTTTTAAACGTAACCGGACCGCCAAGAGAAATGTAAAAATTCATTTTAACACATTCAAGGGCTGTCTCCGCACTGCCGCTGAAACAATGCATAATGCCGCCCACTTCTTCCGCGCCTTCTTCTTTTAAGATATCAACAATGTCCTGTGTTGCTTCCCGGTTATGAATGACAATCGGCAGCTTCACTCGTTTTGCCAGAGCGATCTGGCGGCGAAACACATCCTTCTGTATGTCTTTCGGTGACTTATCCCAATGATAATCGAGACCCATTTCTCCTATCGCGACAACTTTTGGATGAGCTGCCAGCTCTTCAATCCAAGCCAGGTCTTCATCGGTCATATCGATCGCATCAACCGGATGCCAGCCCACTGCAGCATAAAGAAAGTCATACTTTTCAATAAGCTCCATAGCCCGCTCGATCGTCAGCCTGTCAAACCCGACAACAACCATTCGATGGACGCCCGCTTCCTGCGCGCGCCCGATTACTTCTTCTATATCTTCTTGAAACTGATCTGCATTTAAATGAACGTGTGTATCAAACAGCATGTTATCACCCGTCTTTTGTTTCACGTGAAACAATTATTTGATTTTTGCGCCATTTGGCAAGTTTTCCGGCACCTCGGCCAAGGTTAAAATGCCATCTTTTGATCCGGCCAAAATCATTCCCTGTGACAGTTCTCCGCGCAGTTTTACCGGCTTTAAGTTAGCGACAACGACAACCTTGCGGCCAACAAGCTCCTCCGGTTTATAGTACTGGGCGATCCCGGAAACAACCTGGCGTTTTTCAAAACCGAGATCCAGCTGCAATTTTAACAGCTTATCCGCTTTTTTAACAGGAGAAGCCTCAAGGACTGTTGCAGCCCGAAGATCTACTTTCATAAAATCATCGATGCTGATTTCATCACCAACAGGAGCATAGTCTTCCGCCGCTGGTTTTTCTTCCTCAACCGGAGCAGGCCCCTGCATTTTTTCTTTGATAAAGTTCACTTCTTCTTCTATATCAAGGCGAGGAAAAATCGGCTCTCCTTTTTTCACTACTTTAACGCCGGCTTGAATGGCTCCAAATGTTTGAAGACTTTTCCACTCTTGAAGGCTTTCATCCGCTAGCCCCAGCTGTTCGAAAATCTTTTCCGGTGTTCCGGTTAAAAATGGCGTTAACAGGACAGCAGCACGGCGCAGTGATTCCGCTAAGTGATACATTACTGTACCGAGTTCACCTTTTTTCTCTTCTTTCGCCAGTACCCACGGCTGTGTTTCGTCAATATATTTGTTTGTCCGGCTGATAAGCTGCCACAGGGATGTCAGCGCAACGGAGAACTCCATGTTTTCCATCGCTTCTTCGTACTCGCGGACCGTTTTTTCGTTTGCATCCATAAGCGCTTTTTCAAACTCACCTTCTGAGCCGCTGTATGCCGGGATCTCTCCGCCAAAGTATTTGTTGATCATCGCTACAGTCCGGTTCAGCAGATTGCCTAGGTCATTGGCAAGGTCGTAATTGATCCGCTCAACAAACCCTTCCGGTGTAAATACGCCATCAGAGCCAAATGGCACTTCGCGCAGCAAATAGTAACGAAGCGCATCCAGGCCATAACGGTCGATAAGCGTAACAGGATCCACAACATTGCCTTTTGATTTAGACATTTTGCCGTCTTTCATCAGCAGCCAGCCGTGAGCAAAGACTTTCTTTGGCAGCGGCAGGTCAAGTGCCATCAGCATAATTGGCCAATAAATAGTATGGAAGCGGACAATTTCTTTTCCGACTAAATGAACATCAGCCGGCCAGTACTGTTTGTATTTCGTATCGTTTTCTGTTCCATAGCCAAGTGCGGTAATATAATTTGAAAGGGCGTCAATCCATACATATACAACATGCTTTGGATTACCCGGTACTTTTACGCCCCAGTCAAACGTTGTCCGGGATACTGCCAGATCTTCAAGACCTGGTTTGATGAAGTTATTGATCATTTCATTTTTGCGTGATTCCGGCTGAATAAACGTCGGGTTTTCCTCATAATATTTCAACAAACGGTCCGCATATTTGCTCATCCGGAAAAAGTAAGACTCTTCCCGTACTTTTTCGACCGGGTGACCGCTGTCCGGGCTTTTCCCGCCGATGACTTCTCCCTGATCATTCAGTTCTTTGTCAACAAGCTGTGTTTCTGTATAAAAAGTTTCATCTGGAACAGAATACCAGCCTTCATATTCACCAAGGTAAATATCTCCCTGATCAAGCAGGCGCTGAAAGATCTTTTCGACCACTTTTTTGTGGCGTTCTTCTGTCGTACGGATAAAATCATCGTTTGAGATATGCATCGTTTTCCAAAGCTTTTGAATGCCGGATACAATTTCATCGACATACTCCTGTGGTGTAACGCCTTTTTCATCTGCTTTTTCCTGGATTTTTTGACCGTGTTCGTCTGTTCCCGTTAAATACATAACATCGAATCCACGCAGACGCTTGTAGCGTGCCATGGCATCTCCTGCTACTGTTGTATACGCATGCCCGATATGCAAATTGCCGCTCGGGTAGTAAATAGGTGTTGTTAAATAAAACGTTTTTTTATGTTCACTCACTCGAAAATCCTCCTTAAAAAGCGTCTGCTTATATGGCGCAAGCTTTTTTAGTCACTTCTTTTATTGTCCCCCATATAAGAATAAATGTAAATATGAACCCTTTTTTTTCTGATGATTTATTTGTCGAATGTTCTTCCTTATTCGACACCCTTCGACAAATTTAGAAAATATTTTTCCAGCTCTTTTACAGAGTATCGATTAAAACGTTGATATACCAACGTTTTCTCTTCTTACAGTTAATTGAAAAATTACATTTTATTGTTGACGTCTATGGGAACTCTTGGTACAATTACGTCAAGCAGTAAGTTTTTGTCGAATATTGACGAATTAAATTTATATGAAGCTATTTAAAATAAATGTATCCATTTGGGAGGAGTTTTAACATGAAATCAACAGGAATTGTACGTAAAGTTGACGAACTCGGTCGAGTTGTTATTCCAATTGAATTGCGCCGCACATTGGGCATCGCTGAAAAAGATGCACTTGAAATTTACGTGGATGACGATAAAATCATCCTTAAAAAGTACAAGCCAAGCATGACTTGCCAGGTAACAGGCGAAGTATCTGATGACAACATCAAGCTTGCTGACGGCAAATTGATCCTTAGCCATGAAGGCGCTGAAATTCTTATGAAAGAAATTCAGGAAGCATTCAAAAGCGGCAAGTAATCCGCTGTTATTGCAAAAACAAACACCCGGGCTTCACATTAGATAAAAAATCTAATGAAAAGTCCGGGTGTTTTTGTATACGGGTATTTTTATAAGCCATTTTCCCCCACGCATATGACCGGCAGAAACACAGGTCTCTTATGCCGCCATGGTGTATCGTCAAAAATGTATGGTTCTTACCTCTTCCGCACAATAAATGTATCCCCAAGAAGTTCCCAGTTTTGGGGAAATGGATAACCAAGCACCCAATAACTGAGTCCTCTAAGGTTATACGTGTTGACCAGATCGAATTTTGCTTTTGCACTGCGTGCGTCTTCAAACCAAACCTCATGAGACCGTCCATTATTGTCTACGTAACGGTAATAAGGTGACTGACTCACCTGATCATATTTTATCTCTGCTCCATATCGAATCGCACGCCTGATGGCTTCCTGCATATCGAATGTTTCCGCTTCCTGTCCTTGTCTGTGAGGCAAAAGCCAATCCCGGGCGTAGATTTGAAAACCGAGCAGGATTTTATTTCTTGGAATAACCGTTACCGCATAATCGAGAACACGCTTCATTTGGTTAATAGGTGAAATAGCCTGCGGAGGCCCTTTGCGATATCCCCACTCATATGTCATCAACACAACAAAATCAAGAATGCGCCCGTGTGCCGGGTAATCCTGTGCTTCAACTAACAATCCCCTCTGTTCGCCGCTCGTTTTTGGAGCGAGAGAAGAAGAAACAAAATAATCTTCAGCATGCAGCCGTTCTGCCGCTCTTTCAAGAAATCGGTTATAAAACTGGCGGTCCTCCGGTGCTACGTTTTCAAAGTCGATATTCACACCGCTGTATCCTTTTTCTCTCATCATCTCTATTACATTCGTTAACAGTGTTTCAACTAAAGCCGGACTTGAAAGGATCGTGTGGGCAAGTTCGGTTCCTGCTTCTGTACTTGAAAAATTTGTAATAGCCATCATAGGAACAACGCCATTTGAGCGGGCAGCTTCTATAGCAGGAGTATCATCAATTGGTTCGAGACCGCCGTCTTCCTGCATCCTATACGCAAACGGACTGATATACGTTAAATCATAAGCGACTTCACGTACTTCTCTGGCTCCTGTCTGCCCAAATGCATATGTAAAAGCATTTACATCAATGACGGGCTTTGTTGGGGCTGGAATTCTTAAAACCTGGCCGATATAAAGACGTGACGGTGCTGTTAATCGATTGACCTGAACGATTGATTGAACGGTTGTTCCATAGCGGCTAGCGATAACAGAAAGACTCTCCCCGGCCATCACGGTATGATAAATCACTGGAATTGTAAGTATTTGTCCTGGATAAATAGCAGAAGGATTGTTGAGTCGGTTTAGCTGCAGTATTTCTTGAACCGTTACGCCGTACGTACTCCCAATGTTTCCAAGCGTATCCCCAGGCTGAACAAGGTACTGAAAATAAGGTTCGGGAATCACCAGTGCCTGGCCAATCACCAGCCGATCCGGCTGTTCAAGATCATTAGCCCGAACGATAAGGGCAGGATCTATTCGGTATTGCCGGGCAATACGCCAGAGTAAATCTCCGCTTCTCACTACATGGATTCTCATCTTTACAGCCCCGCTTTCCAACACAATGTCCATTCATCTTATTACCTAAAGCCTCCCAATATGATTATAAGGGCTGGATCGAACGCATTGTACAGGGTGTTAAACAAAATAAAAAAACTGGCGCCTATTGCATCTGGCAGCCAGCTTACGTTTTAAATGAATAAAGAGACTTTATGTATGATAGGCAGTGTACACATCCCGCTTCGGCAGGCCACGCTCTTTTGCCACCTGCTTTACCGCTTCTTTTGGCGTCATTTTCTGCTCTGTTACATACTGTTCAACATGCGCTTCAATGGACAAGTCACTCCACCATGCTGTTTCTTCCAAAGAGTCTGATGCCTCTGAATTTCCTTCTATGATGAGACAAAATTCACCCATTATTTTGGACTCCTCAGCCCACACACGTGCTTCACTGATCGTGCCGCGCAAAAATTCTTCAAACTTTTTTGTCAGCTCCCGGCATAAAACGATCTGTCGTTCCGCTCCTAAAAACTCTTCCATCAGCGTCAGCGTTTCTTTTAAACGGTGAGGGGATTCATATAAGATAAATGTTTCACGACAAGCGGACAATTTATCAAGCTCTTTCTTTTTTTCTTTTTTCCCCCGATTTAAAAAACCGTAAAAATAAAAAGGCTGCGGCGCAATACCTGATGCAATCAGTGCCGTTATGGCAGCATTTGCTCCTGGGAGCGGCACCACATTCACCTCATTTTGGAGGGCCAGCAGCACAAGCTCGTGTCCTGGATCTGAAATACAAGGTGTACCGGCATCACTCACAAGCGCAACGGTTTCACCGGATTGCACGCGTTCAATGAGTTTGCGGCCGGCTGCTTCACTGCTGTGTTCATGGTAGCTGACAACAGGTGTCGCGATCTCGAAATAATTGCACAGCTTTTTCGTATTCCGGGTATCTTCTGCTGCAATAACATCAGCTTCCTTCAAGATACGCAGAGCCCGTATTGTCATGTCTTCTAAATTGCCAATGGGAACCGGAACAAGGTAAAGAAGCCCTTCTTCACGGTCAAAACTTTTCTGTGATTTCATCCTTTGCACCTCTTTTCCGCAAATAATTCATTTTTTGGGGACGCGACAGCTGCTTAAACGCATATTCTGCCCGCATCGCTTCTTGTTTTGTTTCAAACGATTCACTGTGAATAAGGGTAACAGGCCGGCGGGCTCGTGTATACTTTGCACCTTTTCCTGCGTTATGAACGCTTATCCGCCTGTTTAGATCATTTGTATATCCTGCATACAGAGAATCATCTTTGCATTTAACGACGTAAAAATGGTGGCTCGTCTCCATATAGAAGAGTCCTCACTTCATCTGTATATTTGCCTTTATCATCATACACAAAAAGCGGCGGCAAAATCTTTAAGTCCGGTGCTCCATCTTTTATCCCTTCCACAAGAACGGTGTTGGCTTCTTTGTTTCCTGCTTTCGGGTACACAAAGCGAATCCGCTTCGGCTCAAGCCGGTATGTTCTCATCAGCGTGACAATATCAAGCAGACGGCCGGGCCGGTGCACAAAAGCGGCTTTTCCTCCCTGCTTTAAAAGCTGGGAAGCCGATACGATACAATCTTCGAGCGTGCACATAATTTCATGACGGGCAATAGCAAAATGCTCATTTGCATTCATTTCATTTTGAGACGGTGTTAAAAAATAAGGCGGGTTACATGTCACCAGCGTGTACTTTTCTTTTCCAAGCTGCTGTGGTGATTGCTTTAAATCACCGTGCACCATCCTGATTTGCTCATCCAAGCCATTATACGCTATGCTGCGGACCGCCATATCATACAGGCGTTCCTGTATTTCCACACCGATGATCGGCACATTCGTTCTGGCTGACATCAAAAGCGGCACAACACCGTTGCCGGAACAAAGATCTACAATAGCACCACGTGTTTTAGGTACGGAAGCAAACCGTGCCAGCAGGACGGCATCCAGCGAAAACGAAAAAACAGACGGGCTTTGGATAATCCGCAGCTCTTCCGCCAGCAGATAATCAAGCCGCTCATCTTGTTTTAATTCAACCATACTTGTTTCTCCTTTTGCACAAAAGAACCTTCCTTTGAAAAGGAAGGCTTCGATCACATTATTTTTTATTTAAAAAAGACAAGCAAAACAGACAGTCTTCATCTTTACGCGGGCTTCCGAAATGCACACTGCAAATATGAAAGCCTTCTTGGTACAAGCGGGCCAGATTATCATATCCTTCACCGATATCCGCTCCGCGTGCTTGCACGCTGACAGGTCCTGACACTTTTTGCTCCTGCTGGTCTAGCTCTTCAAGACGGCGGCGCAAGTGATCATTTTCAATCAGTAATGAATTATTTTCTTCTAGTATTTCCGCAAGCTGTACCTTTACTTCACCGAGCTGCTGATATAATTCACCAATTTGCAGCTCCATATGGATGACAGAATCAAAAATACCTTTTTTATCCAACTTTTCCACCGTCTCAATCACCTGCTTTCACAGAAACGGCTCCCTCTCTTCCGATCTCATCAGATGAGAATTCAAGCGTCCGTTCCAGTTCCGGAAGATGCACCTGTACGAGCCGTTCTAAAATATTTAAGCCCGTCACACGCCCGTTCCCGCTTGGCGTTGTTACTTTTTGGCCCACATCCGGCAATTCACGGCGCGCATCCTCATACTCATCGTTTTCGTATTTTAAGCAGCACATTAATCGGCCGCATAAACCGGAAATTTTAGCTGGATTCAGGGAGAGGTTTTGATCTTTTGCCATCTTGATTGAGACCGGCTCAAAATCACCAAGGAATGTTGAACAGCAAAGCATCCGTCCACATGGCCCGATACCGCCGAGCATTTTTGCTTCATCCCGAACGCCAATTTGGCGCAGCTCAATGCGCGTTCGGAAAATCGAAGCCAAATCTTTTACGAGCTCTCGGAAATCCACCCGCCCATCCGCTGTGAAATAGAAAATCACTTTATTGCGGTCAAAGGTGTATTCTACATCAACAAGCTTCATATCTAGATTATGCTCGGTAATTTTACTCGTACAAGTCTCAAATGCCTGTATAGCTGCTTCACTGTTTTCCTGTACAGCCAAACGATCTTTCTGATCCGCCGTCCGGATCACTTTTTTCAATGGCAGAACAACATCATCTTCATCGACTTCTTTTGGCCCGACAACAACATGTCCATATTCAACCCCGCGTACCGTTTCTACAATAACGTAGTCTTCCTTTTGGATCCCGAGGTCACCTGGATCAAAATAATATATTTTACCCGCTTGTTTAAAGCGTACACCTACTACATTACACAAAGGCGTGTCCCCCCTGTAACTTTAACAAAAGCTGCTCCATTAGCAGCTGCTGGTTCATATTGCGGCTGAGCTTTCGTTTTGCCTCTAAAATGAATGCCATCCGGTCTGCCAGCGCTTCTGCTGACAAATGCAGGGCATCCTGCTGAAAAGAAGCAAGACGGTCGGGAAATGCAAGACCTTTTTCTTCCCCGGTCATAATGGAAAGCAAATCCCTGTGAATTAGAACAAAAAGATCAAGGGCAAGACTGACCTGCTGTTTCTCTTTAAAATGAGAGTGAAATTCTTCTGAAAGCGAAACAATAGCCGAGAGCCTGCCGCCTTTCAGACCTTCGTATAATTTTAACACTACTAGTCGTGCCTGTGCAAACCACTCATCGTGTGCAAGCTGGATCGCTTCATCCAAATGATTGGTTAATTTGGAGACAATGGAAGCCATCGGCACATTAATTTCTTCTTCGATCAAGCGCTGCTTAAGCTCGCTTGAATCAATAGGACGAAACGTCAGCTGCTGGCAGCGCGACAAAATGGTCGGCAGCACAAGACTGCTTTGCTCTGTTAATAAAAAGGCGGCGGTGCGGGCGGAAGGCTCTTCTAAAAACTTGAGCAGGCTGTTCGCCGCACTTGCCGTCATTTTGTCTGCCTGATTGATAATATATACTTTCCAGCCGGATTCAACCGCAGTTTTTTTGAATTCCTGCTGTAAAAATTGAATTTGCTCTTTTTTAATCGACAAGCCATCCGGCTCAATCACATGAAGGTCGGGATGATTCCCATTTTGGATGCGGCGGCAGTTAATACATGCCCCACACGGCTGATACCCATCCAGTGGTTCCCGGCAAAACAAACTTTTTGCAAACAGCAGGGCTGTTTCTTTTTTACCGGTTCCCGGATCGCCTTCAAACAAATAAGCATGCGCTACACGGTCACGAAGTAAACTGTTTTCAATCATCCTCATGACGATCGGCTGGCGCCCTTCTGCTTCCTTCCACGGGTTAGACACGAACTTCACGCCCTTTAAAATTGATGAAACTGTTCAACCGGCAGAACAAAAACGGTTGCACCGCCTACTGGCACCTCTACCGGATACGGTACATACGCATCCACATTGCCGCCCATCGGCGATACGGGAGGAGCAACCTGTTCACGAGACTGGCAATTTTTTTTGATAAGCTCTAGTGCTTCCTGCACACGGTCATCTTCTACGCCGATCATGAATGTTGTATTGCCTGCTCTTAAAAAGCCACCAGTTGAAGCAAGCTTCGTTGCGCGGAATTGATGTTTAATCAGCGCCTGTGATAATTTATTGCTGTCCTGGTCCTGTACGACTGCGGTAATCAATTTCATATTTTTTCCCCCTTACAGGATTTCTTCTATTATACCAAATCTTTTAGCCAAGCACTTTTTCAATTTCAGAAAGTGCAGCCCGGTACACGAGCTCCTGCTCCTGCTCGGCATCAATCACCACGATGCGTTCCCGGTTGGTCTCGGCCAATTTCAAATATCCTTCCCGTACTTTCTGGTGAAAAGAAAGGTCCTCCAGATCAAGCCGGTTGACTTCTCGTCCATCATGGCGATGAATACGGGCAAGCCCGACTTCAGGCTGCACATCAAATAATAACGTCAAGGCAGGCATCATGCCATCAATCGCAAAAGCATTAATAGAGGCCACTTCCTCCATGCCAAGCCCTCTTGCATAGCCTTGGTACGCAAGTGAGCTGTCGACAAACCGGTCACAAAGGACAATAAAGTCTTTTTGAAGGGCCGGCATAACTTTTTCCGCCAAATGCTGGCGGCGGGCTGCTGCATAAAGAAGTGCTTCTGTGCGTGCATCCATCTTTGTGTTGTCTTTATTTAAAATAACCGAGCGTATTTGCTCCGCAATGGCTATGCCGCCCGGTTCTCTCGTTTGAATAATCGGATACCCCTTTTTTTCAAGCTCTTCAACAATCCGCTGGAGCACGGTCGTTTTCCCTGCTCCTTCTGGTCCTTCTATTGTAATAAATAATCCTGGCACATTAGTTCTCCTTCCGAAACACCACAAGCTTCCGTTCGTTCAATCTTTCTCCCCCATGAAAGCGGGCTCCTTGACTGACCAGCCACTCAATCTGCTCTACGTGAGCCTTTAAAATCCGTTCCCCCTCCATCACAAGCGGTATACCAGGCGGGTATGGAATAATCATTTCAGCTGCCACTTCGCCGGCTGCGTCTTTCAAGGAAACAGCTTCTTTTTGGAAGCAACTATGCTCATTATAAGGCAAGTCGAGAGTGGATACATGAGCAGACGGCAAATTTCCTGAAAAAGAAGGAGATGTTTTTCCTGTTTTAAACGACAAGCTGCCCAGTTTCTGCATGGCCTGTGCTTCAAAGAGATTCTCTCCTGCTTCTAAAAGAGGAAAAACGAGCAGTATCTGATAAGGGTCGGCGAGTTCAATATAAATGCCTGCTTCTTCAAACAAAGCCTGTAATTCATATCCTGTCAGCCCTTCAGCCCTTACAAGCAGTTTGTACGGATCATCTGTAGATATACAAGCGAACCCCTTTAATTGGAGAAACTGAATTACTCTGTTTTTTACAGCCATAGAGTAAGTATGATCTTTTCTCGTATAGGAAGCGGCATAAGAACGGGCATAATCCAAGGAAGCCATAATTGGATAAGACGGGCTACTTGACTGCAGAGCCTGCAGATAAAATTGAAGGCGCGTGCGATCGATTTGGGAAGAATTAATATGAAGGTAAGCACCCATCGTCATAGCAGGCAGCATTTTATGTGCAGACTGTACAACGATATCTCCTCCCAGCTGCAGGGCGCTCATGGGCACTTCCCCTTCCACAGCCCCAAAGTGGGCTCCATGCGCCTCATCCACAAGCACCAAGGAACCGTGAGACCTGGCAATAGCCGCCAATTCCTGAAAAGAACCGGTTATTCCATAATACGTCGGATACGTAAAAATGACCGCTTTACTTTCAGGATATGTTTTGTATGCCTCCATTAATGTTTGCTTTGATACTTGAGCTGCTGTCTGTGTGTGTTCATCAAAATCAGGTGTTAAAAAAACGGGGAAGACTTGAGCCATTTTTAAGGCGTTTAACACAGACTTATGGCAATTGCGCTGAACAAACACAATATCGCCTTTGGAAAGGGTGCCAAGAATCATGGCAAGGTTGCCGACTGTACTTCCATTCACAAGAAACTTGCTTTCCACTGTATTATGTAAATCCGAAAGCAGGTCTTCTGCTTCTTTAATACATTCTTCTGGAGCATGAAGGTCATCCAAGCCCGTTAATTCGGTTACATCCAGTGAAAGCTCCATCCAAGAAGCAAGCAAGCCATTTTTGTGGCCGGGTACGTGAAAAGAAAGAGGCTTTTTCTGCTGATGTTTTTTTAAAGCTTCAAGCAGAGGCATACGGGAATGATTCATTTACGAATTCTCCTTTATCGAATAAACAATATAAAAAAAAGAGACGACACGAGGTCATCTCTTTTTCACTATTGCCAGGCGGCGTCCTGCTCTCACAGGGGGAAACCCCCAACTACCATCGGCGCTGAAGAGCTTAACGGCCGTGTTCGGGATGGGAACGGGTGTGACCTCTTCGCTATTGCCACCTGACTATGAAGT
>NZ_JAMBOO010000031.1 GCF_023715895.1 Domibacillus indicus
ACATAAATACATCGAATTCTATAACACCTCAAGGTGTCAAAAGAAACTACATAACCTTTCCCCTGTTGAATATCGTGTGAAGGCTATGTAGCTCTTTATGAGTGTCTACTTGACGGGGGGCAGATCATTCCTTTATGTTGCATTTGGAACGAACTTCATGTTTCACTTTTTCAATTAACGCCCCCGTTACTTTAAGTACATTATTTCACAAACTTTTTATCGTAGAGAACCTTCAGGATACTGGTCTTATTTCAGTAGAAACAAAAAAAGAATATCAAACAACACCTTAGTTTTAGTGTGTTTGATATTCGGATTACAGTTCAACCCTTCTTTTATACTGTTTTTGTTGTATTCATTATTTTTCTCTGACCGAAAAACACAATGACGGCTAAAATAAGAAGAATTAACGGCATCATGGCAACACTGAAACCTTGGCCAGCCATAAGGTGTGTGAACACTGCACCCGCCATCACCACTATTAATAAACCGCTGAAAATAGAAACTAAATTTTTCTTCTTATACCCAATAAGCAAGCCGA
Source organism: Domibacillus indicus (assembly GCF_023715895.1). GTDB lineage: Bacteria > Bacillota > Bacilli > Bacillales > Domibacillaceae > Domibacillus > Domibacillus indicus_A. Next base: position 539 of record NZ_JAMBOO010000031.1, read on the forward strand.
TCGCTGATATGATTTCAATAGCTCCCACCACATACATGAAACCTGTTCCATATCCATAGACGTTGTTAAATGCCTCCACCTGCATGGGGTTTGCACTCACTTTCATAAACCCGAATAATAAAAATCCAGCAGCCAGTACCCCTTGTAAAATTCGAACTGTCCATTTCATTGAAAAATTCCTCCTTGTTTTCAGTACTTTATTTCTGGCCAGGTACCTGTCAGCACCCGGCTTGATGCAGCGCATCACATCAAACAGCCAGTTGAATCCGATTCCCGGCCGGGTCTTCTGTAAAGAATTCCCCGTTCTTTTCCGACACCGAATAGCCCAGCGATTCCAGTTTTGCTGCCGCTGATTTTCTTGTTTCCTCGTTCGGCAGTATAAGTGTATAAAAAAGCATTCCGGCACTGTTCAATGCAGGTTTCGGCGCGTTTTTTCCATGCCAGATGTTTGTCCCGATATGATGATGGTATCCTCCTGTTGAAAAAAAGATGCCTTCCGGAAACTCGATTGTAACTTCAAACCCTAACCCGGCCTGGTAAAACTCTTTTGTTTTCTCTAAATCTGCTACATGCAGATGCAAATGTCCGATGACGGTCCCTTCTGGTATACCCGTCCAGCTTTCTCCGCCCGCTTCTGCCACGACGCTTTCAAGGTCCATCGGACCATTTTTCGAAAAATCAAATTCTCCTGTCTGGTCTCTCCATGTCAATGGATCAGTATCTGCGGCCACTTCGATCCCATTTCCGTCCGGATCTTGAAAATAAAGCGCATCGTGGGTCCCGTGATAGGAAGCTCCTTGCAAAGGATACTTAGCTTCAAAAAGATGCACGGTCAGTTTCCCTAGATCTTTACGGGTTGGAAGAAGCAATGCATAATGGTACAAGCCTGTTGTGCGTGCCTGCTTCGGAACAGCATCTTCAAGCTGTTCGATGGTAAGCAAAGGCGTGATGCCGTCTGCCGTCACTGTTGCTTTTGTTTCCGACTGATCCGTGATTTGGAATCCCATCAAATCCCGGTAAAACGCAAGAGACCGGCTCAAATTTTCAACTTTTAAATGAACGTGGCTTGCAAATGTATTAGGTTTGCTATGATAAGAATTCATTCTTTTACCTCCTATATTTTTAAGGAATTTATTTCGTTGCAAAAACCCAAGCATTCTTTTACCTCCTGTACTTTTGATAAATTTATTTCGCTGCAAAAAATAAGTGTTAGACAAAAACTCTAGAATTGAGGGGATTAGTGATACGATGCACCTTGTTTTAATTTAACTTCTACGGTTATAATAATCCCTAGAAAGAATAACTGGAAGTAGGCACTTTAATGTGGCATAGTATACAAAAAGATACCTAAGGAGGAATTTATATGGCTAGCGAATGTCACAGTAAAAGAACTGTTGAAACAGCTCTCGAAATTCTTGTTGGTAAATGGAAGCCTGTCATTCTTTTTCATCTAGCGAATAAAGGAACTTTGCGTTTTAGCGAATTGCAAAAATTGATTCCCGATGTAACTAAAAAGATGCTGACAACTCAGTTAAGAGAATTGGAATACCACGATATAGTTAATCGTAAGGTTTATGCACAAATTCCACCAAAAGTTGAATATTCAATAACTGAATACGGAGAAGGGTTAAAGCCACTACTATTGTCAATGCATGAATGGGGATTAACACATTTAGAGCACTTAGATGAACTTTACGGGGAAAGTGAAGAAACAACAGGAAAGTAAAAAGAGCTGAAAAAATCAGCTCTTTTTTATTTATTGTTATTAAACTAAACTGCACCTTTAGTTCAATAAGAAAATCAGCATTGTTCTTTAACAGAACCTACGTAAAAAATGCCTTTTCGGATCAAACGATTGAAAAAGGCACCTCTATTATGTGGTTTGTCTATTGCTTGTTCACCAATTTGGATGGATTGTTTATCTTATATGGGACTGGAACATCTATCGTAAATTGTTAGTCAATAGTATTGGTCTACTATTAACCAATCTGACAGTAAAGTATTTGTCGTTCAAATGAATTTCGCGTAAAAATGTACATATTCGCACTGTCTGAAAACAGGCTCATTTGCGGCACATGTCCGCCACGCTTGCTCACTGATGCACCGACAGGGTCCGTTAGGGTTTATCTTCCAGTAACAGCGGGTAAAAAAATACCATGCGACGATGCACAACACCTTGGATACCTCAACAGTCGTTGCATCATTAACTCATCTTTTCCCGCCGCGGGGTCGCGACCGCGGCCTTTTTTGGCGTATATAGGTTTATCTTCGCGTCGAAACGGGTAGATTGATATTCAGAGTAGCCCCACGCTACCTTCTGCGAGTTTCAACCCTTTGCTGCGGCGGTTACCGCGGCCTTTTTTATATAATCCGGTTTACATTAGCGCTCAAGTGGGTAAACGTTATCATGTGGCAACCACACCCGCCACACCATTCTCCTGAACTATACATAGTTCGTCTTGTTGGCTGCGGATCTTTCCGCGGCCTTTTTTTGTGTGCTATTACAGACAAATGTCCAACGAGCCTACTTACGAAAACGCAAATGTGCCGGTTTTCCCGCATTTCAACACTTTCCACAGACGTCCACACGCATATTTGTGGCCCGGTGACCGGCGTTCCGTTTTCAATTAAACGTTTCATCAACCTATGTGTAATCTTTTGACAAACCTATGCAAAGCCTACCGGCGATTTCGTCTCTACATTATTGATAGCAACGTAGCTGAGATATTTGCTGAGTGTAGGAAATGTAGCCGTTTTCTAATCGTGCGGTACGTCGATTTTAATGTTTGCAGGGATAATGGTAACTACCTCTTCCACCTGTCCCAATACAGCCGATCTTCCCAGCACTAGACGCCAGAATTATTTATCGGACAGGAATTAGTAAGCCCACTTTTTTTACTTCTGTATTCATTGTTTAATTAAATTTTGCTTTGTATAATAGCGTTATTTTTTGAACAGCTTAGATTTAGAGCTTTTAACAGTATGTTCAAAAAACTCTCCATTTGTTGAATAAATAATGAAAATCGATATTTGAAAATTATACAAAAATCAGCTATGAACTAAATGTCTGAAAGAAACAACTTTGAGTGGATATGTGAAAAGAAGAGCTTTCAAACAGACAGATGTCTAACAGCCATTTCATCTATACTTCTTTTTAAAATCACTCAGGTATATGTTCGATATGTTCATGGGTTTCCAGAAGCTTGTCTAAAAAGGCTGGGTCAAATTCATTTTGGATTTCATATTTCTCGCCATTAATGCTTAAACGTTTACCCAGGAAAAAGAGTGCATCTGTTACTTCTCCCTTATTCTTTATATTAATGTGATGACTGGTACCCATGACTTCCTCGAAATCTTTTTTCTTTATCTCTATTCCCTCTATAAATCGCTTTACTTCCTCTATCTCTTTCTCATCTGTTACAGAAATCCTTTTCCCGTTTCTGCCATCTACAATTTCGATCGAGTCTGCCTGATCCAGTTCCGTTAATGTCTCCCATAGAGCTGAATTTGATGAATCTTGCTGTGCGTTTTGTTCTGAATTTTGGCAGCCAACTAACAGGCTCGCTGTAATGGTAAAAGCGATCATTTTTTTGTACATTCTTGATTATTCCCTTTCTATTCTGTTGTTTTTCCATGCATTCGAGCATGAAATATGAATCTAACCACTGCTACACCCAATAAAAACATAAGTGAAACAAACAGAATATATCCGTCTCTGCCTACGATAACAAAATAATACCCGTCATTCGGAATAAATTTACTGGACAGAATCATAGAAAGGATGCTTGAAACAAGACTCAATAAAATAACAGATAAAAATCTAAATTCTTTTGATAGAAAGCCTAAGATGCCAACAAACATAAGTGCAATAAGCAAGGCAATAAAGAAACCTGCTTGGTTAGTACGAGTAGCATACTCGGTATACACAAAAAAGAATGACACAGGAATTATAGACAATAGCATCCATAATAATTTCATTTTAAATTGCTCCCATTTTCTGTAGTTTTAATTAAATTATAGCTTTTCCAGAAAAGAAAACAATAAAAAATGTGTATTTTTACACCAAAATAAGCATAATGTGTATGAGCCTTGAAGTGATAAGTCTGTATGCATATCAATATGGAATTTCCTCACTGTCATAGTCGAAGCTTCACTTTTATTGTAAATATTTTATATAAATGGATTTATAACTCATTAGTCAATTATAATATAAAAAGAACTCTATGTTATTTAATAAAAAATAACAAGAAAGTGAAGTGGATAGTATGACTCTGTATTTAGCTTGTAACACTACTAGAGACCAACATTTTTCAGATTCATATAGAAGCAGGAAAAGCATCGCAAAGGAGAAAGGCTTATGCTTAAACAACTGTCTGCATGCCAGGAAAAAATGCTGCAGTTTATAGATGACTATGTAAGCGCCAAAAACTATCCCCCGTCTATTCGTGAAATAGGTGACGCGGTTGAGCTAAAGTCTTCTTCCACAGTAAAGGGCCATCTTGATCGTTTAAAGGCATCCGGATACGTAACCTAGGAACAGGGAAAGCCGAGGACATTGAATGTGGTGAAAAAAAACGCCATAATTCCAATGAAATTAATTGCTTAATATGCAAAAGGAGCAAGAACAGTATGATGACTGTTATTGCTCTCTCTTTCTTTTCTTCCATATTAGGGGAATATTCTGCTGTCACTAATGGTATTTTCCTGGAACCTGGAGTGCTTTCTGATCATGGTTGCTGCATTTACTCGTTTAATTGGCTGACTGATATAATGATGTAAATAGATGCAGCAGTAAAAAAATTTCTGAATGACTGAAGAAGTAATAGATTATAAAAACTTTATTAACCGTCACAACCATTTTATCTGCAAAGACCGATAATTATGATGGTTACAAAGGAGAATACCTTTGTATTAAACCTCAATTTAACGAATATAATTAGGTCCGCTAACCCAATATTAGATCTAGAAATTATGTACATATGTTTTTGTTTTACCTTTCAAACGTGTTTTACGTATAGTTTAATCACGTTTGATAAATTAGTAAGAGCTGATTTTTGCAGCCCATAGCCAGGCTTCATATCATTGTCGGTTATCAATCATAAAAAAGCACAGCTATACGCTGTGCTTTTTACTCTGCTATTTTTTTCTAAGTCATTATTGTTCTCTAGCTACACGAGGGGCTTTTGAGCCACTGTATTACTAAACACCACTATTTTCTGGCCCATTCCATAACCTTTATTAAATCTTCATAGAATAGGATTGGATTGTCAACACCAAATCACCCAACTTTCTTAAGGGATGATCCTTTGTATTCAATTGGACTCACATAGCATAGGGTTCTATGAATTCGTAGCTTGTTAAACCAAATTTGTCGAGTTTCTTCTATAAAAAAGCCAGGGAAGCCGTGTATCAGCGCTTTTCTTCCCCTTCCAATCTAGAAGCAAGACTTATGCGAAAAGGTTTAGGGGCTGGTACTTTATCATGCCGGGTACGCATGGTTCATTCAGCTATATGGAAGGCATCTATACACACAGGTTAACGCCTGACTATTCCATTGAAATGGACAAGCGCAGCACAAAGCCTGGATACGCGGTGTTAAATCTGCCGACCGTCTATTCCCTCACCTATCAAGTCATGGATCTGCTTTGTCAGCAGGTTCCAGTGGCCAATCTGTATATGGAACGGCTAAAAGACCGATGGATCATTCATATGAAAGATGCCCGGTTAAATGGTGTTTCGGTTGAGTTAGCTGACTTCATTAAGCGTTCGGCTAAACAAGGGCGTATGCGGTATGTTCCAGAGTATGAGGCGCTTAGTATTGAATCAGAGGAGGAATTGCTATCGGTTTCCCTGTCAATTGATATTAAAGATTGGCTTCGCAAAAAGGGAGAACAGACAGGCAAGAGTATGCAGGATATTGCAGCGGAGATCCTTGAAGAAGTGTATAAACGCGAGCAAGGCCAAAGCGGAGATAACATCAATCATTTTCAAGAATTCAATCAAAATCAGAACTGACTTATCTAAGTCGGTTCTTTTATTTTGTATTCTGTGATTGTAATTGCTTGATTCCTGCTTTAGTTATAAGTGGAGAACCTATTTCAAAAGCTAAGTGGACCCTTCCACACAGCTTAAACCGCTGTATATTTAACTTAAGTTTTCTACGGAAGGGCTATTCTCCATATCCTCATTGATTGGAAACCATATTGATACATCTATTATAAGCGTGCTCCTTGAAATCTAATGCACGTCGTTTAACCTTAATGAAAGTCTATCTTGAACACATTTATTATTTTTAAATTTTTATTTGAATTTAGCACATAATACAAAAAAATACGTAAAGGGCTATAAGGCAACAGTCAATCTTTCAGCTGTCTTCCATAGATAAGAAACCTATGCTGAATCATCTACCTTTTACAGAATGACGACCTTTCTGCATGAAAACTATACTTAATCTTTTTAGAAAAAAGGATGCATTAAAGTTAATTCCTTTAATAAGAGTATTTAAAAGTGAGCATCCGTTTTTTCGCATAATAAGCCTCCTATTTGTTCATTTTATACCTGTAATACTCGACAAGATGAAAGGAGCTTTCTAATGCAGAATAATCAAGCACCCATTCCATATCCGCCCAGGGCTCTCTCAACAAAAGACGTACTCTATTTAAAGGATGCACTATCATGGGAACTTCTAGCATTCAAAAAATTTCATTTCTTTGCCCAACAGGTGAGCAATTTAGAAATCAAACAAGCACTCGAAAAAGCAGGAAAAATGCACCAAGACCACTTTCAGAAGTTACTTCCCCATCTACAAGTGGATAACAATGCTACATTAACCAGCCTGCCCAACCAGCAGCAGGGGCAGCAGTCGTAACGAACCAAACGGAGGTGGAATAAGTGTCAAACCAGCAAAACCAGAATCAAATTGCCAATCCCCAGACAGGACAATTACCAAAAGTAAAAGGGCCTGATATGAACGACCGGGATTTTATTAATGATGGTCTCAGTACATGTAAATATTTAACGGACAGCTTAAACATTGCTGTACGCGAAGCAAGCCACGAACAATTGTATTCAGACATGCTTAAAATTCTTACAGAAACACATCAGAGCTGCCGTGAGCTTTATAATTTGATGTTTCAAAACGGCTGGTACAAGCTTGAGGCCGAGGAACAACAAAAAATTGATAAAGCTTATAAGCAATTTAACAATTACTCTTCGCAATTTCCTTATTAAAATCAACAGCCCATTGTGAAAACCAACTGGGCTGTTGATTTTTTCGCTAAAATGGGCAAGCGTAGCCAGCACAATGCCTAGATATGCTGTGCTTAAATCTGCCGACCATTTATTCCCTTACCTATAAGTAGTGAAGCTGCTTTATCAGCAGGTTCCAGTGGCCAATCTATATATGGAACGCTTAAAGGACCGATGGGTGATTTATATGAAAGATGCTCGGCTAAACAAGGACGTGTGCGGTATGTTCCGGAATACGAAGCACTCAGCACTGAATCAGAGGAAGAATTGCTGTCAGTTTCACTGTCCATGGATATTAAGGACTGGCTGCGGGAAAAGGAGAACAGACCGGCAAGATTATGCAGGATATTGCGGCAGAAATCCTTGAGAAATATATAAACGCGAAGAAGACCAAAGCAGAGATAATATCAATTACTTTCAAGAGTTCAACCAAAATCGGAACTGACTTATCTAAGTCGGTTCTTTTATTTTGTATTCTGTGATTGTAATTGCCTGGTTCCTGCTTTAGTTAAGCAGAGAATCTATTTCAAAAGCTATGTGGAAGGAACCACGTGGCTTGAACCGCTACATATTTAACTTAAGTTTTCTACAGAAAGGCTCCCCGTTGAATGCAAACCATATTGAGCTCTCTTTTAATTGAGTATGTATTTGAATTTAGCGCAAGATATAAACTACTTATTCTGTTATTTTCCCCATACGCTTAAACACCTGGAATCATGAAAGTATAACAGCCACTGCCTCACCCTTCACACGTCTTGTCGGGGAGTTCTTTTAGCAAAAGAGAGATAGCATGCGCAACAAACGAGATGAAAAAGAAAAACAAGACGAAAATCCACTTGCCGAGGAAAGTGAAATAGCAGTACTGAAGAACAAAAATACCAAGGAAGAGCCGGAGATATTAAAGGAAAACATGGAAGAAAGGGAACATGCAGAAAATGAAGAAGATGTCAGAACAGAGGATGAGGAAAAAGACGAGGAAGAGATTAGAGAAATAAATGATGAAGACGACGAATTTTTTGAGGAGTTGATCAATCTGATATACTAAAGTGTGTTAATTATTACTGGCTACTCCGCCCACCACCTGGCTGATATTCATTCCAAGTTGAATGCCGACCCATTTTTTCCGGCGAAATACATACACAAATAGAATACTGTATAATAGTATGTCTATAGTCAAAAGACACAGCAGAGTAACTTCCTTCCTTCTTGCACCTCACTTTCACAGGCTGAATAATTTAATAAAAACAACTTTCTTTGCAATTTTTGCTTGTTATAGCTATGGTATTCTTAAGCAGATATCTCTTGCTCACACAAATAAGACCCCTTCTAGCTCAGGGGTCTTACAAAACATCAATAATGCTGTTTTACTTCTTTTCCAGCAAAACAAAATCTTTGAATGAGAATAAAGCGGCTGTTACTGCTGCGCCTGCTGCCGGCTCTTCTTCCTCTTCTTCTTCCAGTCCTAGCACGTCAATTTCTTCTACCGGCTCTGCTGCTTCTGCTTCTGCGCTGTAAGAAACAGCATTAAAAACAACTTTTGCATCAGGATCCTTACTGATGACTGTGATGCGAATTTCAAATGAAAGAACCGGTGTTGCCATAGGACCGCCATTTAGTAAGTCTGCAAAAAAGTGCTGCGTCTGATGGCATGGAATTTTCGTTTTTTCTGCCGGCATGACCGGTACAGCCATCGCTTTCATTGGAACCGCCATACCAACAGGTGTAGTCATAAGTCCAGCAGAAATAGCCGGGTCGCCCCAGTTCAATACTTCTACTTTCACCTGTACAGAATCTTTGTCAAAGTTTGTGGCAGATACCCATAGTTCTTGGGCGACCTGAGCCCCTGCTGCCGCATTCGAAATAGGCCCCGTCGTATATACTTTTTTGTGTTTTTGCTTTTTACACTCCATATCCTTTTCCTCCTTTTTATAATAATAGGCATTGCAACGTTTGCAATTTTTCACCTTATCGTCATTCTTAGACTTGCAATGATAACATTTCCAACTGCCCATGTATTCGTTACCCCCCTCCCTATTTATTCCAAGTTTTTTTCTTGGTTCTATATCATATGAACATGCATATAGCGACGTATAATGCATCTAACCAATTTTGCTAGTTTTTTAAATTAATTGCTCAGCAAAGTACAAAAACAACCTGCGGTCCTCGATGTTTTTTATAAGAATAATCATTCTGCGTGTACATATACATTTTCTGTAGTTTGGCATAGGCGGGAACATAATGAAAACCCATATGAGGTTTGATCAATACCTTTCCGTATTGCTCGAAAAAAGAAAACAGGAACCGCGAACTGAAAGCAAAACAGACGAAACAAAAGAAAGATTCAGCTCCCCTGCTGGGACAGCACCTACAGAAAACACGCTTGTTTACTGAATACAAAGAACAGGCGAATCTGCTGCAGATCACAAAATCTGCTCCTCAAAAAAGAAAGTTTTTAATACTGAAAAAACTCTTTAAGATGAGACGAAATCAGCAGGTAATCGTTTTTCAGAAAAACGGTGAGCAAGTTGTTGAAACAACAGATAAAATACGGGTCACACCGACGAGTTTCGCAATTTTGAATGATTTGCGTAAAGTAATGTCGTTCATTTAGCAGCGGTACCCGTGAAGACTGATTGCTACTTTCTTTCTTACGTTTTGTCCTCCGTTTGATACCACTGTTAATTGAAATCCGTCTAGTTTCGATGTTTATATGTCGGTATAGATTTTTTCATTTTGTAGTTTACCTTCTCATGGCAACGGGTAGGGAAATAATGTGGTAACCACACAACCTCCTGACGACTTTTTTGTTTGCTACATACTGGTTGCTTTTTGCTGCGGATCTTTCCGCAGCTTTTTTTATACACGGTTTGATTTACTGACAAAACGGGTAACAAATAAACTATGTAGCTAAGGGACACCTCATCAGCCCTGAAAAGTTGCATAACTCCATACCATTTACCACGGATTTGCTTCCGTGGCTTCTTTATGCTGTCAACTATAATTCCTCAAGCACACGGTGACTGTCTTTGTAGACAAATCGATACAGCTTCTTATTAACTTACCATTGTAGAAGCGGCCAAGTTACGGACACGCTCCGTTTTCGTACATATAACAGCCGTGTATAAATTGGTTATAACGATACTTTCAACGTCTCCGTTTATCGGATGCCCCCTTGCTTAACCAAGACATTCTTGTTTGCCTTATAAACGCCGTACATCTTGCTCACAAGCGGATCAGCCACGCCAAGGGTTGACAATATTAGCGGTTTAAAGCGTCGGTAAAACATAACCATTAATTAAAATAATAAGAAGAAAAAGACCTTGATTATACCTGAATTAATTAGGACTATTTCAGAAAACCACAGAAAGTCGTATGAAGACCAGCCAAGCTGGCTATACTTGTTGTTTTACTCAATTTTCTCTGTCCTAACCTTTTTTAGGTAAGCACCAAGCAAGTTAGAAAAATCTGAAGAATTAACGTTAAAAAGAACAATAGAATATTTTAAAAAACTTAATTTCCATTAACGTAGTCTGAAAGAATTCAGTGAGCTGCACGAAAAGAAGATTTGGTAAGACAGGCTTTCGCAGCGGTAGTACTACAATAAAAAAGACAAGGAAGCCTCATACTAGCGCTTTTCTTCTCCTTCCATTCCTGAGGCAAGACTTATGCGCAAAGGTTTATAGGACTGGTACTTTATTGTGCCGGGAACCGATGAAACATTCAGCTATATGGAAGGGATCTATACACACAGGTTAACACCTGACTACTCCATTGAAATGGGTAAACGCAGTACAAAGCCCGGATATGCGGTGCTGAATCTGCCGGCCGTCTATTCCCTGACCTATCAAGTAATGGATCTGCTTTATCAGCAGGTGCCGGTGGCCAATATGTACATGGAGCGGTTAAAAGACCGATGGGTCATTCATATGAAAGATGCCCGGATAAATGGTGTTTCGGTTGAATTAGCTGACTTTATTAAACGCTCAGCTAAACAGGGGCGTGTGCGATATGTTCTGGAATATGAGGCGCTTAGTATTGAATCGGAGGAGGAATTGCTGTAAGTATTGGCTGCGAAAGAAAGGTGAACAGACAGGCAAGAGTATGCAGAATATTACGGCGGAGCTCCTTGAGGAAGTGTATAAAAGAAAACAAGGCCAAAGTGGGAATAATATCAATCATTTTCAAGAATTCAATCAAAACCGGAGCTGACTTGTCTAAGTCAGTTCTTTTATTTCTATAATTGTAATTGCCTGGTTCCTGTTTTAGTTAAACGGAAAACCTATTTCAAAAGCTATATGGAAGGAACCATATTGCTTGAACCGCTACATATTTAACTTAATTTTTCTACAGAAAAGCTCTCCGTCGACTACAAACTATGTTAATAGATTTTTTGACAAAATATATATTTTAATTTAGTGTATAGTGTAAAAATATGTATAGTGTGCGAGTGCATACATATAATAAACTATGATAACGTTAACAGCCTCTCGCTTTTGACTACGATTTATGATTCCAAGTACGATAAGGGTCACCTAGGTTTTGAAATGAACCCTAAAAAGTTAAACTTTTACAATTCAATCCTTATTATTAGTTAACTTACTTTTACTTATGTACGTATAGGGAGACTTATTTTCCAGTTTGTTCCTTCCCCTACCTCACTTAACACACTGATTTTCCCATTCATCTCTTTTAAAATCCTAAATGAAACCATCATACCAAGCCCTGTACCCTGTGCCTTTGTAGTAAAGTATGGCTCACCAAGACGGTTAATTTGTGCTTGTGTCATGCCGATTCCTTCATCTTGGATGTTGATCTGCACGTCAGACGGAGAATCAGTAAGATCTATTTGTATTTTTCCGCCGTTCGGCATTGCTTCAATACTATTTTTTATAATGTTAACTAACAATTGTTCGAGCTTTCTTCCTTCACTGCATACAAGATAATGATCATTCTTTGTTAAAGATAAGCTGATTTCAACATTATTCATATTCGCTAAAGGAGCAAGGATATTGATCACGCGCTGAATTTCTTTAGAAACAGTTGTTTTTCCCTTCTCATTAGTCTCTTTCTTCGCAAAGGTTAAATAGTCATTAATGATTTCTGTAGCACGGTCTAATTCTTCAATTGCAGTATTGATATAATGATTCCGTACTTGTGAATTTAATCTATCTTCTAAGGAAAGCTGTATAAACCCCCTACTTACGGTTAATGGGTTCCTCACTTCATGAGAGATACTTGCAGCAAGATGGCTGACCATTTCTAATTTCTCTATCTCAACTAATTTTCGGACTATATCTGAAGGAGCGCTTTCTCTCAATAGATGGAAAATTTTCTCTTCTGGTGCAGCAGGGAACAATGGCTGATACCCTTTGTAACCGGGTTGATCATCAAAATCAGCAGACCCTTGGCTGTTTTGTTCCAGATCCAGGTGTTCAACAAGTCGAGCATAGCTTTTAATGATGGCAATCAGCTCTTTTTTTGACAGATTTTCCAGTGACATAAACAGCACTCCTTTTCCAAATGGCTTTTTTAGTCAAGCTTAAACAACATCTGAGTATTGTTTATATCAGAATAGCACAGCAGAGACTTTCAGACTAGACAAATTGATCTTTTTGTGTACAACAACTTTTAAATATACCTCACATTTTCTGGGACTGACCCCCATTTTTGAGACAGGGCTAAAATACCTTTTAACCAGCCAGATTCCGGTACGCAGCCGGCGGCTGGTTGTTTAATTTCGCTCGAATAATGAGGAAACCGAACTGCGAATACAGAATATTACATCTGCTCACTGCATACGCTTCTTTAGTCTTTATACAATGACTCGCCAAGAGATTTCTCAGACCTTTTTTTAACTGACTGTTCTTTTCCGAATACCTTTAAACACCTGGAACAATGAAAATTTTAGCAGTCACTGCTTTATCCTTTCACACGTCTTGCCGGTGAGTTCTTTTGGTAAAGGAGAGATAGCATGCGCAGCAAACGGGAAGAAAAAGAAAAACACGATGAAAACCTAGCTGCCGAGGAAAATGAAACAGCAATGCTGAAGAACAAAAATACGGATGAAGAGCCCGAGGTACTAGAGGAAAACGTGGAAGAAAAGGAACATGCAGAAAGTGAAGAAACCGACGAAAAAAAGAATGAGGAAAAAGACGATGCGGATCATGAAAACGAGGAAAAAGAAGAGGAAGAGGAAGATGATGATGAGGATGACGAGTTTTTTGAAGAATTGACCACTTTGATAGGCCAAAGTGTATTAATTATTACCGAAGCGTCTCAATTAAATTTGCTCGGCCAGACATTCAGGCCTATTTTTTGCGGACCTATTGTTGAAGTAGAGAGAGGCCATCTGACGATTGATCCAGTCACCATCAAAATATTGAATGCGCCATTTTTCCAGTTTCCGTTGCCACTGTCTATTCCTTTTGAAAAAATCGCCCAGCTGACGCCTTGTTTTGATTGCAGTGAGCGGTTCCCGCTTATTTAACGTCAGGAAGAAAGGAAGTGTAAAAAAATGACACCTAGATTTTTTGGTTTAAATGACCACAACGTTATGCATGATGGTGCGCTAGTGGAGCACTTCAGGGCAGCCATTGGCCAGAGGGCTTTTATACTGACTCCCTCTTATCCTTTTATGTTTATCGGTGAAATTGTTTCCATAATAGGAGACCAAGTAGAGCTTGCAGTTGAAACAACCCATTTTGCCCAGCTGGAAAACCGAAACTGGCTCATTCATGTTCACAATATTGAAGTGTTTTATATTGAGTTTCCCGGCGATCCGCGCATTCCAGAGTTAAATGACATGCTGTAACGAGGAGGAAAACGATGATACGACGTTATCATGTAGTCGCGATTCCCATCCGGATGGTGGTAAACAATTTTGGCGACCATAACCCTGATGGACAGATGTATGTGTTGAAGGAAAATGAAGCAAAGGTAAAAGAGCTGATTCGCAAAAATCCCTTTACACCGGTAGAACTTGTACAGCCGCTGACGATCAGAGCGAACGAAGGGGATACTGTCGAAATTCTTTTTGAAAATCAGCTTCCTTTTGCCGCGGGCATGCATTTTCAAGATCTCGATTATAACGTGCTAACGTCAGACGGAGCGAATGTCGGTTTTAATCCAAGCTCACTGGCCGAGTGCGGCGAACAGCTTCTGTACAGGCTGGATGCCACGTATGAAGGAATTTGTTTTTTCACCGATGTCGGCAATGTATCGAGCACCGAAGAAGGCTCCAGTATCCAGGGCCTTTTTGGTACGCTGCTCGTTGAAAAAAGAGGTTCCTGGTGGACCGATCCCGTAACAGGCGGTCCGATTAACAGCGGCGTGTTCGCGGATATTCACAACCCTTTTCTGCCCTCCTTCCGTGAATATGCATGGTTTTTTCATGATGAAATGGAAGTGGATGACTTAACCGGCAACCGGCCGCTGAACCCGATGACCAATCAGGAAGCTGAATCGTTTCACGGCGTTAATTACCGGTATGAGCCTCTTCATAACCGCCTGAGGCTGGTGGAAGAAGGTGTCGTATCTCCCGAGGTTGAGGGCGAAGAGGTTCATCATGACTCCTGGATGTTCGGCGATCCTGCAACGCCGATTCTACGCGGGTATCGAGATGACCCGGCCACCATCCGCCTTATTCATGCAGCTGCCAAAGAAACACACGTTTTCCACTACCATGCGCACCAGTGGCTGAGAGACCCGAGTAATGTTCAGTCTGAATTTGTGGATGCACAGGCGATCAGCCCGCAGTCTCACTACAGCGTTCAGCCTTTATACGGACTTGGAAGTCTGCACGGTGCAATCGGAGATGTAATCATTCACTGCCACCTATATCCACATTTTGAAGCCGGGATGTGGGGACTAAACCGGATTTTCGACACATTGCAGGACGGAACCCAGTGTTATCCAAACGGCACACCGATCGCGCCGCTGCAGCCGTTGCCGGATCGCCCTTGCCCGCCGCGTCCGACAAAAGAAAGGCCAGGATTCCCGAACTTCATTCCCGGAAAAGTCGGCTGCAAGGCACCCCGGCCTCCTCTTGGCATTGTCGGCGGCCGGGACATGACAGAGCTTGAGAAAAATGCCGCTATACCAAATGCAAGGCCTGGAGCTGTTTTTGCAGATCCATGCATGAATAATTCGGTCGTCGAGGAGTTCAATATCTCAGTAATTGAGATACCGATTGTGTATAACAAACAAGGCTGGTATGACCCAAAAGGAAGAATCTATGTGCGGGATGAAGATCTTGATGATGTGCTGTCCGGAAAAAAAGAACCGGAGCCGCTTGTACTGCATGTAGCAGCCAACACATGTATTCGAGTTAATTTTACCAATCGGCTCCCTCACATTTTGGATGGCGACGCATTTCAGCTGGTGACCCGGACCTATGAGACGGCTTTTCATATTCACTTTGTGAAATTCGATGTTCTCGTAGCAGACGGCGCTAACGTAGGTTGGAATTATGACAGCTCCGTTCTGCCTAACGAAACCATTCGGTATGAATACTTTGCCGAAACGGAAGTAAAAGCCTTTTTTGTTCACGATCACTTGTTTCCTGTTTCCCACCAGCAGCATGGCGTTTTTGGAACCATTGTTGTGCAGCCGCGCTTCTCTCAATTTTTGGATTCTAAAACAGGCGAAGAAACGGATAAGGGCACCGAAATTACGGTTCACAATCCGATTATCCCTGATTACCGTGACTTTGCCCTGTTTGTCCAAGATTTCGTTTTCTTGTTTGACAAGAACGGCTGTCCGATTCAGCCGCCCCAGTTCCCCGGCTCACAGGACGATCCTGGTATTTTTGCGGTTAATTATAAAAATGAACCGCTGCAGTTCCGGCTTGGAAAAGACTGTGACCCGGCTTACTCGTTCAGCTCTTATGTCAATGGAGACCCTGTTACCCCTGTTTTTCAGGCTTATGAAGGAGATTCCATCCGTATTCGGCTGCTGCAGGGTGCCCATGAGGAATCGCACAGCTTTAACCTGCACGGCTTAAGATGGAGATCAGAACGGCCCAGCAACGATTCCCAGATCCGTTCACAGCAGCATATCGGCATTTCAGAGTCTTTTACGTTTGAAATGGATATTCCAAGAGCCGGAGATTATTTATGGGCTTTTGAAACGGAAGAAGATGTGTGGAACGGCACGTGGGGATTGATTCGTGCATATGACCAGGAAGTGGAGCACTTGATCCCTTTGTATGGCCGGTCTTTACCTGAACCAAGAACAAGGCCGCTGCCTGAAGTAACCGGAAAGCCTCCGGCTCCCGCTGATCCGCAGGCGACCCTGCCACCTGAGGTAGCGCACAATGCGCCGATTCGCCGATACAATGTTGTCGCATTTCAAACACCGATTTTATACAACGCATTTGGAGACCATGACCCATTTGGCATCGTATTTGCTTTAGAAGAAGATGTAGAGGACATTCTATGCGGCAAAAAAAATCCAGAGCCGCTGGTATTGAGAGGAAATTCTGGTGATCTGGTCGAAGTTACTTTGACCAGCCGGCTGAGGTTTGATTTATTCCCGTTTCAGGATGGCATTCATCCTTACCCGCCGGTAAAAGAGCAGGCTTTTTATCCGCCATCTCTGCGGATTTCCCTGTATGTCAATATGCTGGATTATGACGTGACGACTTCAAGCGGCGGCACCATCGGCTTTAATCCCGATCAGACAGTGGGACCTGGCGAAACAATCACGTACCGCTGGCATGTGCAGGATGCCATGGGTACCTGTGCCATGTGGGATATGGCCGACTTACGGAATCACCGCTCCTTTGGAACGTTCGGTGCTTTTATTGCGGAGCCGCGGTTTACAACATACCACGACCCTTATACGCTGGAACCTGTCCGAACAGGCACAAATGTGGTGCTCAGGAACCCGTTTGGCAGTGAATACAGAGAATTTGTTTTGGTTATGCATGACGGTGTTCGTTTAGAAGATAAGCACGGCAAAGTGATTATCGATCCACTGGACGGCGTCATTCCAGAACCTGATCCTGAAGACGATGAAGTAGACACCTATGATTTCGGGTCACGCGGCTTCAACTATCGGACAGAGCGGTTAATTAACCGTTTTAGAAAACATCCAGTTTTAGGTGACTTATTTAGCTCAAAGGTTCACGGTGATCCGGCCACACCTGTTTTCGAAGCATATCCAGGTGATCCTGTCGTTATTCGGCTTACGACACCGTCTGAACGCCAGAGAGCGCATACCTTCCACCTTCACGGCCATAATTGGAAATTTGACCCGAGAGATATTGAATCCCGTATTGATTCATACACCGGTCATATGGTTGCCGGTGTCACAGAAGACCTGCTTTTAATTGGTGGTGCTGGAGGAACGTATAACTATCCTGGGGATTATATGTACCGGTCCGGCAACATTCGCTGGGATATCGAACAGGGAATGTGGGGGATTATGCGGGTTCACAGCAAAGTACAGCCCCATTTGCCGCCTTTATCTCATTAACATTGATAAGATTAAACGGTTTATTTCGTTTTCACAGGGAAAAGCGGTGTTCCATAAGGAATACCGCTTTTTTTATAGAGCTTGTCAGCAAAATATGTCAAGCCGTTCTACCCATTTAATTTGATCAAATTGGACAAGGAACACTTTTTTCTTAAATTCATGCTTATGCTTCTCTCTTTTCTTGAATTCATGCTTACGCTTCTCTCTTTTCTTGAATTCATGCTTATGCTTCTCTTTTTTCACATTCGCAACAACCTCAATAAAATCGTTTCCTACAAAGATAATTTTTCCTTGAATAACCTTTTCTTCTTCAAAGGCGATCTTAACACGCTCACCGATCAGCTGCCGGAAACGAAACACCATGCTGCTTCTTAATCCGCTTAAGCGAAAGCGGAAACGGTCATCGCATAGACATTGATGATGATGCCGAAAATCATTGTCCTTAAAACCTGTACAGCCGCATGAATGATGTTGGTGGTGGAAAAAACGATGATCATGCAGGTCGAAATCACGGTTCTTAAAGCCTTTACAACCGCATGAATGATGTTGGTGGTTAAAAAAGTGATGATCATGCAGGCCAAAATCATGATTCTTAAAGCCGCCTTTGCATCCACAAAAACTGTGTTGTTGATGATGCTTTCTGCACTCATCACAATGGAAATGCTGTGTGCTCACTATCTCTCCTACTTTCATTCTAAGATTAGATTTATCGAGCTTATATCAGTTTGACAGGATAAAAATTTTGAGGTTATTTTGCTAAGTGTCTCAACATTAAACAATCTCTTATCATGCCTATCTGAATTTATAAGCTTGCTGTCATTTTATGCTTACTCCATTAATCCGAATAAGCGTTGGCCCTTTTCAAATAAAATTCAAATAGGAACGTACCTATTAGTCTTTCATAAAAAAAAGAGTGGCTACAAATAGTAAGCCACTCTGTCTGGATAATGGTTATTCTATACTTGAAAATTCGGTTAGACTTTCTCTGTCCCTATTTACTACTAGTAAGTCTCCTTTATGAATAATCTGATCTGGAGATGGGGATACGGTGATGTCCATGCCGCTTACGATGGCAATGACACTGATGCCATATTTTGCACGGATATCAAGTTCTACAGACTCTTTTCAGCCATTCCGTGGGGATTAATAATTCTTCTATATTGTACTCTTTTGAAAATGTACTTATGTAGAAAACTTGTAGAAGGTCTGCTTATACGCAAAGGTCTAGGGAACTGGTACTTTATTGTACCGGGAACCAATGATACGTTCAGCTACATGGAAGAGACCTATACACACAGGTCAACACCCAGCTACCCGAAATTAAAATTAGCGACGAGGTTCATTATATCCACGATAATACTTGTGAATAAGTACACCCAAGAGCATTTGCCTGCGGTAACCTGATGATCATAAAACTTGCTTCAGTAAACGGCTGAAGCAAGTTTTATGATTATTATCGCAAAATAAAATGCAAAAATAGTTTCTTAAATAAAAAAAGCAAGACGAATAAACAGATTATTTCTAAAAAAGGTTGTATTTTAATTTTTCAGAATATAGAATAATGAAATAGTTATTGTTTACATCAGGAGGTTGCACAAGTGATTACATTTTTATCATCTATTATTCTTCTTTTATGCGGGTATCTTTTTTATGCAAAATTCGTTGAGCGTGTGTTTGTGATTAATGATGCACAGCAAACGCCAGCTTATGAAAAAACGGACGGTCTTGATTACGTTCCCATGCCATGGTGGAAAGGCTGGTTTATTCAGCTGTTAAATATCGCCGGACTCGGACCCATTTTCGGTGCAGTATCAGGCGCATTATATGGCCCGGTCGCTTTTATCTGGATCGTAGCCGGTTGTATTTTTGCAGGGGCCGTGCATGATTACTTTTCAGGTATGCTGTCACTACGCCATGGTGGTGCTCAATTTCCAGCTTTAGTAGCAAAATATTTGGGCAATGCTGTAAAATCAGCAGTCAACGTCATCTCTCTCATTTTAATGATTTTAGTAGCCGCTGCTTTTACAGCAGGACCGGCACAGCTGCTAACCCAATTAACGCCGCTTAGTTTTATGACCGCTCTTATTCTTGTTTTTACGTACTTTTTATTGGCTGCTGTTCTGCCTGTTAATCAAATTATCGGAAAGATTTATCCGATTTTTGGTGTTATTTTAGTTGTCATGGCTGTAGCTATTGGTGTAGCGCTTCTTTTTGGCGGCAAACCAATTCCTGAGCTGACTCTTGCAAACCTTCATCCGGCTGAGCTGCCTATTTGGCCGCTGATTATGGTAACCATCTCATGCGGTGCAATTTCTGGATTCCATTCTACCCAAAGTCCAATTGTTTCACGGACATTGAAAAAGGAGTCGGAAGGGCGCAAAGTGTTTTACGGAGCAATGATTGGAGAAGGTGTGATTGCCCTAATTTGGGCGGCGGCCGGCATGACATTCTTTGGCGGTACAGCGGGTCTTCAAGAAGCATTAGCTGCGGGTGGCCCTGCCGGGGTTGTAAATGAAATTTCTGTTTCACTGCTTGGCACATTTGGCGGCATTCTGGCGATTCTCGGTGTTATTATTCTGCCTATTACAACAGGCGACACGGCACTTCGTTCATCCCGTATGATTTTATCTGACTGGCTTTCTGGTTTTGTCAATATGGACCGGAAAGGAATGGTACTGATTATGACGATTGTGGTTAGCGTGCCTACTTTTTACTTATCAACCATTGACTATTCGTTCTTATGGCGGTATGTCGGTTGGAGCAATCAAGTTGTGGCAGCCGTGATGCTTTGGACGGCGGTTTCATATTTGCTGAAAGAAGGGAAAAACCACTGGATTGCCGGAGTGCCCGCTGTATTTATGACCGGGGTTGTCTGCACGTATATTTTTTATGCGCCAGAAGGGTTTGGTTTGGCATATGGAGTTTCAATGGCTATTGGTTTTACGCTTACTGCAATTGTGATTGCTTTATATGTAAGACAGATTTTGCGATATAAACGAATGGAGCCCGATTTACACGTTTCAGCTTCATAAAATGGGAAAGCATTCTGCATCTGCAGAATGCTTTTTTGTTATTTTTTATAAACTTCCTTTAATGAATGGGCCGGCAGCTAATTGGAACTGACCTCCATTTTTGAGATAGGGATCTGAACACCTTTTAAACAGCAAGCTGCCGATATTGGTTCGGCAGCTGGTTTTCTAATCTAATCCTCAAGACCAGAGAAAAAGCCCGTCGAAGGTTCTCGAACGGGCTACTTTGTTGTTTTATTTAGTTTTTTATTCATTAGATTGTAAAATAAAAGGATAGCATCTCTTATGATAATGCGTGCTGCCATAAGAATCTCCTACTTTACATATTACTCGATACGAGAGTGAGCATGTTTTTCATCAAATACATGTCTATCGAGATATTTATGGAACAACCATTCACCAACTGCAATAGCAATTGCCGAGATAAAAGAAGCGGCTAGAACATCTCCATCATTAATAAATAGTGATTTACTCATAAGCCAGACGACAAAGAAAGTTAATACTGCATCTAATAAAGTCGCAATACCATTTCTCTTAGAGTGATCCGCATTACGCTCACGATCGTCGCCTGCTTTGCGGAATACAAGCCAGCTCTGTTCTGGGTGTGGCTACCAGCATAAGGATGTAAAAAATCTCGCTGTACGGGTGTGGGAGTGTCCTTCCTGCGGCGTACGTCACGACCGGGACCTGAATGCGAGCCTGAATATTGAAAAAGAAGCCCTTCGGCTTCTTTCACTTCAGTCTATTTAAACTTGGTCATAAAACCGTTGGAATACGGGGTTAGCCTGATTACTGGGGGTCGAAGATCCTCTTGCCCAGGAATCCCCCACTTCAACCGTCAGGTAAGTGGGCGGTAGTTCAATTCTGCACCGGTATAAGCACAATATAAATTTTTGGCACCTATTATTTTTTGACAGTATATATGTGACCTGGGATTAGTTATTAAACGTTGGATTTAAACAACTGAATTTGATCTAAAGCTTTTCCTATTCCTAACGCTACACAATCAAGCGGGTCCTGAGCAATAAAAACCGGAATACCTGTTTTTTTGTTCAATTCATTATCTAAATTGTTTAACAAGGCTCCGCCTCCCGTTAACGTTATACCTCTGTCCATAATGTCAGCTGCTAGTTCTGGCGGCGTTTCTTCTAATGTCAGCCTCACTATATCTACTATAGCATTCACAGAGTCACTTAATACATCAGAGATTTCAGAACCCGAGATTTCAATCGTCTTTGGGAGCCCAGTAACCATGTCTCGTCCCCGCACGGCTTTTTTTATTTCATCTTTTAAATATCCAGCAGAACCAATTTCAACCTTTATACTTTCCGCTGTGCGCTCTCCTATCATCAAATTGTACCGCTTCCGGGCATAGTTAATAATTGCTTTGTCCATCTCATCCCCGGCTACTCGTATTGTGTTGCTGGTCACAATTCCCCCTAAAGAAATAACTGCCACCTCCGTTGTACCACCGCCAATATCCACCACCATGCTTCCAATTGGTTCCCAGACTGGTAAGCCTGCGCCGATGGCTGCTGCCAATGCCTCTTCTATTACATAAGCATCCCTCGCTCCTGCTTCTCTAGCTGCATCAGTAACAGCGCGCTGTTCAACCGCCGTAATGCTGGAAGGGACACAAATCATCACAAAAGGCTTGCCGCCCATCAGGCTTTTTTTGTTGGATTCCGTTAGAAAATGTTTTATCATAGCTGTCGTAGAGGCATAATCGGCAATAACCCCCTCCTTTAGAGGGTGAACAACCGCCACACCTTTAGGAGCACGCCCGAGCACCTCTTTGGCGGCGTGTCCAATGCTAGTAATTTTATTAGATTCTGTTTGAATCGCCACAACAGAAGGCTCTCGAAGCACAATACCTTTTCCCTTTACATAAACAAGTGTGTTTGCTGTTCCTAAGTCAATCCCAAGATCCTTCGCTCTAATTTTAAACATATTCCCTTCTCCCTCTGAACTGAGTTCTTCTTACTGACCGTTAACTGTTGCTTTAAGGATAACCATTGGGTAACAATAATAGTAATCTACAATAACATTATCAATCATTTATCATACTCGTTTTTCGTGATAAATATCGAATAGTGTCTGTAACCAAATTGTAAAGGATTTGGAACAACTTTGTATAGGAATTCCGTTTCCTTTCTTGTAATCAAAATCCAGTCTTCATCATCAACTTCGCTCCAAGCGTGCCTTATAGCTAAAGTTTGATCAAGGATAATTTGGCTGCTCTTTTTTCCAAGCCCTCAGGCTGTTGAAAGAATTTTGCGAGCTGTACGAAAAGAAAATTTGGGAAGACCTGCTTTCACAGCAGCAATACTACAATAAAAAAGCCAAAAAAGCGGTTTATCAGTAGGTGCCATTGGCCAATTACTAACAAAAGAGTACCTAGACAAAAGTATACTTTTGTATAGGTACTCTTTTGTATAGGTATTCTTTTGCACATATACACTTATTATGATTAACGTGTTTTCCTGAACCTAATATAACAGGAAGCACTCCCACTGTTTAGGATAGAAGCAATATATTTCTCCTATCAAAATTTAAAGATGAAAAATTCCCTTACGCAAGAGAGCGATTTAAAAGAATAACGAATAGAAGAACGATACTTTGAGCTACATGGAAGGGTTCTATACACATAGGTCAACACCTGACTATTCCATTGAAATGGGCAAGCTCAGCACGAAGCCCGGATATGTGGTGCTCAATCTGCTGGCCGTCTATTCCCCCGCCTATCAAGTATGGATCTGCTTTATCAGCAGGTTCCCGTAGTCAATCTGTATATGAAACGGTTAAAGGACCGATGGGTCATTCATATGAAAGATGCACGGTTAAATGGTGTTTGGGTTGAGTTAGCTGACTTTGTTAAACGCTCAGCAAAACAGGGACGTGTGCGTTATGTTCCTGAATATAAAGCACTCAGCATTGAGTCAGAGGAGGAATTGCTATCGGTTTCCCTTTCAGTCGATATTAAAGATTGGCTCCGAACCAAAGGAGAACAGACAGGCAAGAGTATGCAGGACATTGCTGCTGAGATCCCTGAAGAAGTATATAAACGCGATCAAGGACGCAGCGGGGATAATATCAATCATTTTTAAGTATTAAAGTAAAATTGGAGCTGACTTATTTAAGTCAGTCTTTTATTTTATTTCTGTGATTGTAATTGCCTGGTTCCTGTTTTAGTTAAGCGGAAAACCTGTTGCAAAAGCTATGTGGAAGGGACCACATGGCTTGAACCGCTACATATTTAACTTCAGTTTTCTAGAGAAAGGCTCTTCGTCGAATACAAACCGTGTTCGGAGCTTTTTTAAATAAATATATATGTGAATTTAGCACATAATATAAAAAAACAAATATGTATATAAAAAATTACGGTTCAGTAAACGGCATCTCAATTTTGACTATGAGTGTTTTAAAAATAAGAAAGCGGCCTGTTTATGTTTTTGAGACGTGGAAGATATAAGAATGGCGGCTTTTGATTTCTTACTAAAACTAAGGCGCTTCTTTAAAAAGCGCCTTAGCTCTATAATCGTTTTATTTATTCATCAAATCCGTTAGTAAGAATATCACCCAGTACATGAATTGCTTTTTCTTCGTCCCAGCCATTTGTGATGAGCGTCACGTTATCACCTCGACGAATTGCTGAGGCCATGATGCCCATAATGCTTTTCGCTGCTACCTTTTTTCATTCTTTATCAGCAAAATCTCACTGCTGAAGGAAGAAGCTTTCTGGACAAAATGAGATGCCATTCTTGATTCAAGACCAGGATCCAGTCCAATCACATTTTGTTTTTGAAGCATGTCATCTCGCCTTTCTAAATTCACCAAGTAGTTTTTATCCGGTTACTAATTCCCCTTATATTTTTTAATCGTCATTTTTGCGTTCTTTTAAATGCCAAACAGAACTCTGTAAATCACGACTTAATGTGGCTCAGCAAGATATTGGACTCTCCCCTTTTAAGCAAACAAAAGATATACTTGTATGAATTATGGTTAGAAAGTTCACAATTATTCTATCTATTTCTTACTTCACTAATTCCACTAATAAATCTCCCGTATTAATCGAGTCACCGTTCTGAATGTACATACTTTTTATTGTTCCATCAAATGGCGCCTGTACCGTGGTCTCCATTTTCATCGCTTCGGTAATCATAAGATGATCCCCGCGCTTCACTTTATCGCCTTTTTCAAGGATGATTTTAATGACCGTACCAGGCATTGTGGCCGCAATATGGCCCTCGTTCTTCGGATCTGCTTTTACTTTTGCATTGACGGCTGATTTGATGCTTTCATCTTTAATCACCACATCACGCGGCTGGCCATTCAGCTCAAAGCTTAAAATGCGTGTTCCATCTACCTGCGGGTGGCCGATCGAAACGAGTTTCATAATCAGTGTTTTTCCTGTTTCAATCTCAATTTCTTTTTCTTCACCGAGACGCATGCCGTACAGGAACGTTGGTGTATCGAGAACCGAAATATCGCCATACTGTGCTTTTACTTTTGCATAATCCGTAAACACTTTTGGATACAGGGCATACGCAATCACATCATGATCCGTTGGTTCTTCTCCGATCTCCTGCTCTAGCTCTTTGCGAAGAGCATCGAAATCAACGTCTTCCAAAAGTTCACCCGGACGTACGGTAATCGGTGATTTTCCTTTTAAGATGACTTTCTGCAGCTGCTCTGGGAAGCCGCCCACCGGCTGGCCAAGATAGCCTTCAAACAGTTCAATCACAGAGTCAGGGAAGTCGATTTTGTCGCCGCGAAGCAGCACTTCTTCTTCCGTCAGGTCATTCTGCACCATAAAGAGGGCCATATCCCCGACTACTTTAGAAGACGGCGTTACTTTGACAATATCACCAAACATAAGGTTTACGCGGCGGTACATATCTTTGACTTCATCCCAGCGGTCGCCAAGGCCGACGCCTTTCGCCTGCTGCTGAAGGTTCGAATACTGGCCGCCTGGCATTTCATGCTCGTAAATTTCCGTATGCGGCGCAAGCATCCCGCTTTCAAACGGCGCATAAAACTTGCGGACATCTTCCCAGTAGTAAGAGACTTTTTCAAGCGCATCAATGCGGACAGACGGAGCGCGGTCTGTTCCTTCGAGTGCATAGTGAAGCGTGTTGGCGCTTGGCTGTGATGTAAGCCCCGCCATTGTGCTGAGAGCCGTATCAACGATATCCACACCCGCTTCAATCGCTTTCGTGTACATCAGCACACCGTTGCCGCTTGTGTCGTGCGTATGCAGGTGAACCGGAATATCAACCGCTTCTTTTAATTCAGAAATCAGGCGGTAGGCAGCCTGCGGCTTCAAAAGGCCGGCCATATCTTTAATGCCCAGAATATGGGCACCCTGTGCTTCCAACTCTTTCGCCATGTTTTTGTAGTATTCTACATTGTATTTCGCACGGGATGGATCATCGATATCCCCTGTGTAACAAATCGCCGCTTCGGCAATTTTACCGGACTGGCGGACTGCATCGATGGCAACCTCCATGCCTTTTACCCAGTTTAAGCTGTCGAAAATACGGAACACATCAATGCCGGACTCGGCAGACTGCTGGACAAACTCTTGAATGACGTTGTCCGGATAGTTTTTGTAGCCGACCGCGTTCGATGCGCGAAGCAGCATCTGGAAGAGAATATTCGGTACCTGCTTGCGAAGCGTTTCAAGACGCTTCCACGGATCTTCTTTCAGGAAGCGGTACGCCACATCAAACGTGGCTCCTCCCCACATTTCCATTGAAAACAATTCTGAAAGAAGGCGGGCCGTTGCGGGTGCGATATGAGTCAGATCCGTCGTGCGGACGCGTGTTGCAAGCAGTGACTGATGAGCATCGCGCATGGTCGTATCCGTTAAGAGGACTTCTTTTTGTTCTTTTACCCAGTTTACAAGGCCTTCTGCACCCTGCTCATCCAGGATCTGCTTCGTTCCGCCCGCCGGTTTTTCGGACAGTTTCACTTTCGGGATGCGCGGCGTGTCAAAGACAGGCTTTTTCTTCTGCTCTATGCCCGGGAACCCGTTCACTGTGATCGTGCCGATGTAATTGAGCATTTTCGTTCCTCGGTCTTTTCGTTTCGGGAAGACAAACAGCTCAGGTGATTTGTCAATAAAAGACGTGTCATAGCTGCCTGAAATAAAATCTTCATGGCGCATCACGTTTTCCAAAAACGGAATGTTCGTTTTAATTCCGCGGATCCGGAATTCCTGCAGATTACGCGCCATTTTCGAGACTGCCTGCTCAAAGGTCATTGCATGAGTGGATACTTTTACGAGAAGCGAATCATAGTATGGCGTGATCACAGCTCCTTGGAAGCTATTTCCGGAGTCTAAGCGAACGCCGTAGCCGCCGCCGGAACGGTAAGCCATGATGCGGCCTGTATCGGGCATAAAGCCGTTTTCAGGGTCTTCCGTTGTGACACGGGACTGGATCGCATACCCCATAGTACAAATATCTTTCTGTTCCGGAATGCCTACTTTATCGCTATGAAGGCCATGGCCTTCGGCGACTAAAATTTGGGTCTGAACAATATCGATGCCCGTGATCAATTCAGTAATGGTATGTTCCACCTGAACACGCGGATTCACTTCGATAAAATAAAAATCTTCGCCAGCTGTTAAAAATTCAACAGTCCCTGCATTTAAGTAGTCGACGTTTTTCATCAGCTTTACAGCTGCTTCACAGATACGGTCACGCAGGTCTTCCGAAATCGAAACTGCCGGTGCTACCTCCACTACTTTCTGGTGGCGGCGCTGAACCGAACAGTCACGCTCATACAAATGAACGACATTTCCTTCATGGTCGCCGATAATCTGCACTTCAATGTGCTTTGGATTTTGAACAAACTTTTCTACATAAACTTCATCGTTGCCGAAAGCTGCTTTGGCTTCAGACTTCGCGCGGTCGTATGCTTCACGCACTTCTCCGAGGTTTTGAACAATCCGCATGCCGCGTCCGCCGCCGCCAAGAGCGGCTTTGATGATAATAGGGAAGCCATATTTTTTCCCGAATTCAATGACTTCATCCAAACTACCGACCGGTCCGTCTGTACCTGGAATAACCGGAATTTCCGCTTTTATTGCCTGTGTGCGTGCTTTTACTTTATCGCCAAACATATCAAGGTGAGCGGATTTCGGTCCAATAAAGATAATGCCTTCCTCTTCGCAGCGTCTCGCAAATTCGATATTTTCAGATAAAAATCCGTAGCCGGGATGAATGGCATCAACCTCTGCCTGCTTGGCAATTTCAATGATGCCCTCGATATCAAGATAAGCATCAATCGGTTTTTTTCCTTCTCCTACCAAGTACGCTTCGTCGGCTTTATAGCGATGATATGAACCTGAATCTTCCTTCGAGTAAACAGCTACTGTCCGGATATGTAGTTCTGTGCAGGCTCGGAATACGCGAATAGCAATTTCCCCACGATTTGCCACTAGAACTTTTTTGATTTTTTGGGTTGTCAAATCCATACTTAATCTGTCCCTTCACTAATAGCATTAATAGGAATAAAATAAACTGTTTCTCTTTTAAGAGAAACAGTTTACTTGTCTCATAAGAGGTCAATGAAAAAATGGTTAGATCTATTAACTTTTATATACAATATATCGATTCTTTTAGAGTCATAGCATCGACAAGTCCAACATTTTGATATAAATAACAGATACCTTAAACATTCATATCAAAATACAAGAATCGACTTAGATGAGCACATGCCCCATTAGAAAGCGATTACAATACGTTTTATACTAACTTAATTAGGGCATGGCTTTTTTATAACCTTCCTCTTCCATTTCTAGATCAAGCTTTTCCCTCGGTTCAATAATAGTGAAGAGAAGGATGAACGTCATTAAAGAGCAGGCTGATAAGAACATAAACACCGTATCCCAATTAAATGTATCTAAAATTAAACCTACTACGAACGGAGCAAAAGCACCGCCTAATGAGCCTCCTGTATTAACAATCGAAGCTGCAAGTGGCAATTTTTCTTTAGAGGCAATTCCCATAGGATATGCTAAAAACGTAGAATATCCTAAGTTCAGTAAGATACCCGTAACAAGAAGAAGGATACCTAAAAATATTGGGTCATTTGGTGCGTACAATAATGCATACATACTGAAAATGGTTGATGCTGCAGTCACGATCATAAGAGGCTTACGACGTTTATTAAAGAAGTTATCCGAAAGCCATCCGCCAATTAAGTTTCCTAACATAGCTCCTATCCATGGAGCTGAAGCAACAAATCCCATTTCCATGATGGAATACTTTTTAACGTCTACCAAATAAGTAGGGATCCATGTCATAATGGCATAAACAATACCGACCATGAAAAAGTAACCGAGCGTACAACCCCATATATTCCATGAAAGAAAAACCTTCTTAGTTGTATCCAAAGAATCTACTTTCTTGGTACGAATAATTTTATCCAACCATTTCATGGAATATTTTTTCTTAGTTCCTTTTGATTTTACATCAGGAGTTGAAAGTTCCTCAGATCTGATATAATCTATTTCCTCTTTTGAGCAGTGCGGGCTTTCTTCTGGAGTATCCCTTACCAGCCAGAACCAAACTAGAGAGAATAATATACCCGGAATAGCAAATACATAGAAAACCTCACGCCAGCCAAAATGTAAAATAATAAACGCACACAACGGAGGAACGATCGCCGGAGCAAACTTGATGGCTGACATATAAATACCTGTCGCAGTTCCCTTCTCCTTCCCAGGGAACCATCGGTTAATAGTCGTAATAATTCCGACTGGCAGTGGTCCCTCTGCCACACCTAGTAAAAGTCTTCCAATCTTAAGTTGGAGAGCCGAAGTAGCCGTACCCATAAAAAATGTTGCCACTGAAGTAACAATCATAGAAAAGGTAAATATTTTACGCGTTCCGAATTTACTATAGATAAATCCAGATGGAATCTGGATAAGAGCATATCCGAGATAAAAAAGACTAGCCATTGCACCAATATCGGTATTACTCAACTCAAATTCTTTTTGAAAATATGGAATAACCACACTTATATTAGCCCTGTCTGCCCCGGCAATCATGTAAGTTATAAAGATTATGGCCATGACTACCCAACGAAATCGAGTCTTTTTTTGTAATGAATTCTGCATTATGTTACTCTCCTTCTGATAAAGACTTCGCTGTAACATAGATTTCCTTCTAATTTATTTAGTGAAAATCTCCTCGTTATCATGTACTTCATTTGTAAATTCCCTTAATATAAAGATTTTCAAATGCTTTAAATCTAAAAGAATGGAAAACTCTAGTTTAATTTCCCAGCACCCTGATAAATGCCCGGGAAATTCTAGAGCAGTCTATAGAAAGCGGTTGCCATCAGCACTACTTAAATAGCAATACATAAAATAACTTACACTCTTGGAATAGTTGCTGCCAGAATGCGCAAGTTATAAAAACATAGCATACACCATAGTTAGTCTCAATAACCTTAAATCAAATTATTTAGACTAATTTCATTTAAAAGTGAATGACTTATCTTTAAACTCGCAGCCTCGGTCTTCAAGATTTTTATCAACCCATGTCCGGTCCCAACTCATATTACTGATAGCTTCCATTTCCTGTTGTTCTTTAAGCAGTTTAGCTTTGGATTTTTCTAGCAATTCATCCGCGTCCTTTGGATTAATGACCACAACACCGTCATCGTCACCGACTAAAATATCACCAGGTTGAACTGCTACTCCTCCACAAGAAACAGGAACATTAATTTCTCCAGGTCCATCTTTATATGGACCCCGCGGATTAACTCCTGCTGCGTAAATTGGGATATCCATTTCTTTTAAAGCTCTTACATCGCGAATAGCACCATCAATTATTATCCCGCCTAACTCTCTTTTTTGAGCCCATAATGCCATTAATTCACCCATAATTGCATTTGTTAAATCACCTTGAGCATCCACAACTAATATATCGCCGGGTTGGGCAAGATCAAGTGCTTTATGAAAGACTAGATTGTCACCGGGACGTGTTTTAACTGTAAAAGCGGGCCCAAGTAAAGGCACATCATTAATTGGGCGAATTTTAGAATTCATGCAAAACATACGATTCATATTATCCGCAATTACAGAGACTGGTAAACCATTAAACTGTTTTATTACTTCTTTAGTTGGTCGATTAATATTTGAGTATACACGCATTCCAACATTAGACATAACTTAATTCCCCTTTTCTATTTTTAATTCATTTATTAAGTGTCAAACAGCAGGTGAAGTCAGTATCACTACATTGTCAGGCGTGTTCCCTGCTTCGACTTTACTTATATTTTCAAAGGATACGCGCAGTACAGTTTCTAACACATCTCTAGTCACGCCCCTAAGAAAGCGATTACAATGATTTCATATCTAACTTCATTAAGACATTACAACCCTGTTTAAAGATTCCTCATTACTCATCAGCCTAACTATTTCATCGACAGCCTCTGTTCCCATTCGAATAAGCGCATCCCTTGTATTTGCTCCATTGTGCGGAGTCCCAATAAAATTATTACATGTTAACAACGGATGCTCTTTTGAAACAGGTTCTTCGGCAAATGCATCGATAGCTGCACCAAATAATTTGTTTTGCTGTAATGCATCATATAGATCCTTTTCATTGATCACTTTTCCTCTTGATGTATTAATTAGGACTGCATTTTCTTTCATCAAGGAGAGCTCACGTGCGGAAATCAAATTCTCTGTATCCTTTGTCAAAGGTACTGAGATACTAACTATCTCACTTTCTTTTAGTACTTGATCTAAATGTTCACACTTTATAAATCCTTCTTTTTCACAGATTGATTCGCTTGCGTATGGATCATATACAAGCACTTTCGTATTAAAAGCCGCTTTTAGTTTCGTACCTACTAATGTACCTATACGTCCAAGTCCAATTAATCCAACAGTTTTATTTTGCAGCTCAAAACCAGCCAATTCAAATGGAGAATTTTTTTCAATACCTTCTTTAACCATATTATGTGCCATGGTAACTTTCCTGGCACAGTTTAATGCTAGAGCAATAACAAATTCAGCAACTGAGTTCATATTCGCTTGAGGAGTATTTGTCACTATAATCCCTTTGCTCTTTGCATAATCCAAATCTATATTGTCTACTCCCACTCCATGCTTTGCGATTATTTTTAGATTTGGCATTTGATCCATTATTTCTTTTGTCATTTTAAATGTCCGTACAATAACTGCTTCTGCAATAGGGTAGTCTTTACTCTCTACATTTCTCCAATCAACTATATCTAATCTCTCTATCGCGTATTCCAAGGCCTCTGAATCAATAGGGTCGAGAATTAAAGTTTTCATAAAATTCACCTCATATATAAAAGAATAAGATCCCGTAATTAAATATTTCACTTCATGTACTGCCTGCTCTTTTTCTACATCAATCAAATGAGCCTAGTATTTAACCTCTATGCCTGGACTTTTGAAGGCGTTTACTATTTATTGTATTACTTTGAATGCCCTTTCAAGACAAATGACTTTACAGTTCGATGTTATTTCTCTCCCCCATTCAATTAGACAAAATCTTTAATTAACTTTATATTAAATATTAATATAATGATTGTAAAACGAATAAATTACCTATTTAATAACATAAAAATTGCTATTCGGAGGCGGAATAATGGATTTTGATTCTATTGAAACTTTTCTCGCAGTTGTTCGAACAAAAACGATCAGTGGCGCAGCACAAGAATTACACGTAGCGCAAACGACTGTTAGTCAGCGAATTAAGGTACTTGAAAAAGAATTTGGGGTTCAATTAATTGAGCGTGGGAAAGGAATAAAACAAATCATTATAACTCCTTTAGGTGAAGAATTTTATAAATTAGCAGAAGAATGGAGTCGTATAGAACAAGAAGCAAATCTGTTAAAAACTCAAGGTCCACGATTATCTTTAACCATTGGGGGAGTTGACAGCACTAATACCTTTGTTTTGCCAAGGGTCTTTAAAAAACTAAGTAACCATCAGCCTCCAATAAAGCTTCAAATCCATACTTTACATTCTGATATTTTATACTCAGAAGTCGAAAAAAGACATATTGATGTAGCCTACACCCTTAGAGAAAGAATTCATCCAAATGTGAATGTTGAAAAGTGCTTTATATCGCCTATGGTCGTTCTTAAGCCTTCTGATACGAGTGGCTATAGTTCAGAGAAACTTGACCCTAAAGAATTAGACTCTAATTACGAATTATTTATGCCGTGGGGGCTCGAATATCAATCCTGGCATCGCTATTGGTGGGATCCTTTGTCGATTTCCAGAACAAAATTAGACAGTACTCATTTACTTTTATATCTTCTCCAAGATCCCATGCAGTGGGCGATTGTCCCAAGCTGGATAGCTAATGAAGCAATTAAACGGGGGAATTACAAAATTTATGAGCTTACAGATTCCCCTCCAGATTATACAGTTTATAAACTTACTCACATAAAGCAAACACTGCTTAAGCAAAAGGCTTTAGAAACATTGGATCATCTCTTTCAGGAAGAGTTTGGTTAAACGTTCCTGTCACCATTGGCAAGACTGGTGCTGATATAAACCTAAAAGCATGCAGCAAATCAAACCAATCAAAGCCATTTAAATGCGGTATCATAGAGGGTTCTAAATGGAAAGAACCGCTGATTTGCTTTACTAATGTGTTTTATTTTTGTCCTGAGGTGATTCAGGCGAGAAACCAAACAACCAGCCGCCGGTTACGTACCGGCAGCTGGCTGCTTAAAGGTGTTTTGAACTTTGTCTTAAAAATGGGGCAGTATTTTTCTATACTTTGCTGGTGGTTTGTCCAACTTCATATCCGTAATAACTCCCAAGTACTTGTACACGACAGCCGAGTGCTTCTATTTCAGCAAATGCACCGGGAACAAGCACATCATCCATACGCTGGGCAACATCAATAATGAAAAAGTAGTTGCCAAGACCGGTTTTTAGCGGCCGTGATTCGATTTTGGTAAGATTCAAGTTTCGCCAGGCAAATGTTGCGAGGGCTTGGTGCAGAGTGCCGGGCCTATCGGTTGGCAGTGTTACAATAATGGTCGTTTTGCCCCCTGTTTGCGGCAATGAAAACGTCAATTCTTCATGGGTTTTGGACAGCACCAGAAAACGGGTATGGTTAAAGTTGAAATCATGAATATCCGCCTGGGCCGTAAACAATCCGTATTCTTCTGCCGATAATGAGTTGGCAATGGCAGCAATACACTGCTCTGGATGTTCGTTTACATACTTTGCGGCAGCGGCTGTTGATGTCATTTGCCGGGCCGGAACACCATGAAATTCACGATGCAAAAATTTATGACACTGCGCAATGGCATGAGAATGCGATAATATACGCTCGGCCTTCTTCCAGCGCAGGGCATGATTTGGATGAACGAGCAAGTGCTGCTGAATGGGTGCTGTTAACTCCCCTATAATTGTCAGATTAGCTTCATGAAAAAGATGATCGATGGTCATATTAACCGTGCCTTCAATTGTGTTTTCAATCGGTACAACAGCGAAATCCACCTGGTCCTCCAGTACAAAATCCATACATTCCGGAATCGTAACACATGGAATGCGTTCATCATCCGGAAATGCACCTGAGACAACGCTATCAGTGAACGTTCCTGCCGGTCCTAAAAAAGCAATTTTTCTCAAGTCTTTCACTCCATTCCTATCATCCAAATAGTTTAAGTGTTCAATCCGAGTACTTCAACCGTATTAACCCACTTAAGCCTTTTCAGCTGGCTGTTTTGTTGGCTACTCCCTTTTTCTTTAAGTTTTTGAAAACTAGTATATAATTTTCCTTAGACTTTGACTGGCGTAATTGCCTTTTCATTTTTCAGAACTTTTATAACAGTAAAAGTTCCCAATCATTATCAGGAACTCTGTCATAGCTAGTTCACTTTTACAAGCTTCCTAGTAAGATTAGAAATTCATCAAAACTGATTATTACATTTCAACATCTTCTGTTACTAAACGTTTATTTTTTAATGATGAAATCATTGTAATAAAAATAGCAATAATCGCAATGACCAAAATTGTTCCAGAGATAGGACGAATAAAGAATCCAAAAAAGTTTCCTTCAAAAATAGTCAATGATTGAATTAATGTTTGTTCAAGCAGCTCGCCTAGAACAAAAGCTAAAATAATAGGCGCCAGAGGAAAATCAGCCTTTTTAAGAAAATAGCCAATAATACCAAAGATCAACATTGCTCCCACATCAAATAAACTGTTATTTAAACTGTAAGTACCTACAAGAATAATCATAATGATGATCGGAAACAGTAACCGGAAAGGAACCATGGTGATTTTAGCCCATAAATTCGCCATTGGTAAATTCATAAATAACAGCATTACGTTTCCGATAAACATACTGGCAATAACTGCCCAGACAAAATCAGGCTCCTTTTGGAATAAGGTAGGTCCTGGCGTAAGTCCGTGCATTACAAACGCTCCTAATAAAACAGCAATAGTAGGAGAACTCGGTATGCCCAACGTAAATAAAGGAATTAAAGCGCCGCCGCTATATGAATTGTTTGCCGTCTCTGGTCCAGCAACTCCCTCTACTGCTCCATTACCAAATCGGGAAGGGTCCTTCGCGAGCTTTTTTTCCATAGAGTAGCTTAATATAGTTGGGATAACAGAGTTTGTCCCTGGGATTAAACCTATAAAAAAGCCTAAGATACTACCTCTCCCTATTGATTTCATTGTAGGCTTCCACTCATCTCGTTTCGGAAAAAGCCCGCTCACTTTCGGCGGCTTTTGAGCATTTGCCCCCATTTGAGATTCAGCATTTAAAAACAGCTCTGATAAACCAAAGAGTCCCATTGCAATAGAAATAAAATCAATACCACTCATTAAGTGTGTCTGATCAAATGTAAAACGAAGGGTTCCTGTACCCTGATCCATTCCAATAAACGCTAAAGTCAATCCGAACAGTGCACTGATTCCACCTTTGATTAATGATTTTCCCATTAGACCAAGCAGCAGCGCCATTCCCATAAATACCAATGCAAAAAATTCTGGAGGCCCAAATTGCAGTGCTACTCTTGCAAGAGCAGGACCAATTAACACAAGGCCGATGATTGAAACACAGCCGCCTAGAAACGAGCCAATAGCAGAAACTCCCAAGGCTACACCCGCCCGCCCCTGTTTTGCCAGAGGATGCCCATCAAAACAAGTGATTAGTGAAGCGGCCTCTCCCGGGGTGTTTATTAAAACAGACGTGATCGTCCCACCATACATAGATCCATAGTATATACCTGAAAGCATGATAATTGCCGAAATAGGTTCAAGAGCAAAAGTCAGTGGAAGAAGTAGAGCCGTGCCAGCTGTGGGACCAAGCCCTGGCAATACACCAATAAACATGCCAAGAGAAACCCCGATCAAACAATAAAGCAAATTAGCCCATGTTAATGCTTCACCGAAACCTGATAATAGATAGCCTAGTGATTCCATTACATCCTCCTACCAACCGTATTTATTTACTGGCAACGGAATGCCGAGCAGACTTCCAAAAACCCAAAAGACTACACAAGCAACAACCGTAGACATTCCAAGTCCCCAGTACCACTTATAACCGCGACTGAATAACAGAGATAGCGTAAGAATGCTGCTTAAGAGAAAACCTGCATAGGGAACGATTACGATGAAAAGTAATAAAGACCCCATACTCGCTAGTAGACTTACCAAACCTGCACCTTTCGGTAAAACATTCTCAAATAGGATTCTTTCTTTTTTAAATGCAAGGAATAAGTAGATCAGTGACAAAACAATAATAATTCCGCTTGTCCAAGTTGGAAGGAATCCAGGTCCTGGTCCATACTCGCTGTAATAATCAAGCGAGAGTGATTGCCAAAAAATGATTCCAGCGAAGACAAGGAAGAAAAGACCTACGTAAAAGCTTAAGTTTTTCAAAAGACATCAGTCCTTTAGTATTTTTTTCTACTATTATTTAGAGCACATTTAATAGAATTTAGTATGGAAATATGAGTGATAGGAAGAAAGAGCTTTCTCTTCCTTCCCCACTAATTTACACAACTACTACTTTACCAATTCAATAGATCTTTAATTCCTTCAATTTCCTTTTCTTCTTTCTGTAAGGAAGCTTCGAAGGCTTCAGGGTCTTGATAGTTAACCTGCAATCCTGTCTCTTCCATTTTCTTAATATGTTCTTCGTTTTGAATGGCTTTTTCAAATGCATCACGCAATACTTTCATTTTTTCCTCATCTACACCTTTTGGTGCAGCATACCCACGACTTGACGAAGAAACAACCCCTTCAAATCCTTCCTCTTCTAAAGTTGGGACATCAGGTAGAAGTGGTGAACGCTCTTTACTCATTACTGCAAGGACTTTGATTTCTTTATCGTTGTACAATGTTGTCACATCACCAACATTTGCAAACAATACGTCTACATGACCACCTAGTACAGCTGTTGTACTTTCACCTGCGCCACCGTTTTGAACAGCATTAAATTTTGTTCCAAAGGTTTTGTTCATTTTTAATGCTGCAATGTGGTCATCGCCCGCAACACCCGTTGATGTAGTAGTGGTAGTATTCTTCTTTGCATATTCTATTAATTCTTCTAGATTATTAAATCGATCTTCATCTTTTTTAATTGCGATTACTCCAGGATCAGTAATTTGATTTGCGATTAATTCAAAGTCGTCCAAGTTTTCGTCACGGCCTGCATTAGGGTCCATATAGCCCGTCGTTAAATTTGGTGTGTTAATAAGTGCAATCGTATTTCCATCTGGCTCAGAATTTAAGAGTTCTTCCCAGCCAACCCAGCCACCGCCGCCTGGTTTGTTTACTACAACTACTGGTACGCCAAGTTCTTTTTCAACATACTGCATAAGTGTACGTGTTCCAAGATCGGAACTTCCACCGGCTGAGTATGAAACGATTACCTCAATGGGATCAGAAGGATATGTTTCTGATGCGCTTCCACTTTTACTAACACTTTGTTTGTTCGAACAAGCTGATAAAACCAGAGTAAAACTCAAAAGCATAACAGCAAGCATTTTAACTCTATTTATCTTTAAGAACATTTAAATACCCCCTTTTAAATTGTGAATTATATTTTGTTTTTCAAAACTTTTTAAAAGATATCAGGCCAAGCCCTATTGTGATTGCACTTTCAAAAAGTATTTTCTTGCTGGCTTCTTGTATTTACTAATAAATAATGATCAAGAATTTTGCTGACACTCTTTGATTGAATTATCTCTTGGTCTATATCCATTTCCATCGAATTTGAGAAGAACGATATTACTCCTTCTGTTACATAGGATTGAAGTTCAGCATTCTTAATTAAGTCAAAGCTGTCCAGAACCTCTTTATACCTACGGTTCTTATGAATGACATGGGTAGTAATAAGAGCCTCAGCAAAAGTACTAAAGTCATTATTATTGATTGTTTTTGAAATGCTTTGCATGACTTCATCCGAAACTTCATAATGCTTAGCAGTAATCAACGTTTCTAAGGTAAGCGCTTCCAAACTTTTCATAAAAATGCTTCTTAATAATTTAATACTGGCTGCTCTGCCATTGGGATGGTTTATAGCTTGAGCGTTAAATCCCACTGAGTTTAACAGTAATTCCACTTTTTCCGAATGCTCTCCAGCTATCAGCAAGGGAATTTGCATCTGTTCCGTAGCCACAGTACCCATAATGGAAGCGTCTACATAAATACCGTTATTAGATGCAATCAGCGTTTCACTCCTTACCTTTACTTGAGGAGTGCTTGTGGTAAGATCTAAAAATATTGCACCCTTTTTTATTCCCTTGACCACTCCTTCGGCTACTGTTTCAGAAGCTGAACTGCTTACTAATGAAAGAATAACATCACAGTATTCTCCAATTTGTTCAATTCTTTCAGCGGCATTAGCGCCTATTTTGCTTATTATATCCAACAGAATACTATCATTATTATCTAATAAAATATCGTAGACCCTACTTGATTCTTACGTTCAATGAGTTCTTTGGCAAAAATTTGCCCTACTTCTCCAAAGCCGATAAGACCAATTTTTAGGTTTTTAATGTCATTAATTTCCAGATACATACAGACACCTTCCTATTTACATTATTGGCCGAGTGTTTGTATAAAAATGAGAAAATGGACAACTTTCCCGGCAACTGGCGAGAAGCAAAAACATACCTCTTGTTTTAAATTTTCCATTGTTTAAGAGCATGAATTCATGATTCTTTTGTTACAGTAAATACCTTTTTGAAATAAAGGACTTTACAGTTCAATATTCTTTTCTCCCCTTTCAGTAGACAAAATATTTAGATAACTAAATATTAAATACGAACTCAACTATTGTAAAACGAATTAATTACCTATTTAATATCATAAATATTGATATTTGAAGGCGAGAGAATTCATCCAAATGTGAATATTGAAAAGTGCTTTACATCATTTTCATTGAAATGAGCAATCCCAGCACGAAACCTGGGTATGCGGTGCTCAATTTTCCGACAGTCTATTCCCTGACCTATCAAGTGATGGATCTGCTTTAACGGCAGATCCCAGTGGCCAATCTGTATATGGAACGGTTAAAAGACCGGTGGATTATTCATATGAAAGATGCCCGGTTAAATGGTGTTTCCGTTGAGTTAGCCGACTTCATTAAACGCTCGGCTAAATAAGGGCGTGTAAGATATGTTCCGGAATATGAGGCACTTAGTATTGAATCGGAGGAGGAATTGCTGTCTATTGCAAGTAGAAAAAATTTATATCAAATCTTTGCTCGGAGTCTTACGAGACCAAACAACTACAGGAATAAGCAATAGTGACAGAATTGCTCCAGAAAGAGATAGTGCCGCGTAGCTATAATGAGCGGCTACCACGCCTGCTAACACACCGCCTGAGGCACCCGATAATGCAAGCAGGACATCAACCGATCCCTGTGTTTTTGCCCGAACAGATGGGTGTGCTGCATCTATAATAAGAGCTGTGCCGCTTATTAAGCCAAAGTTCCAGCCAACACCAAGCAGTATCAGCGCGCAGATAAGCAGTGCCATTGAGTCTCCCGGCGCAAAAGCTGCCAGTATACCGGAGGCTAGAAGTGTAGCACCCGAAGCAACAGCCATTGCCGTGCGACCCACTTTATCTACCAGCAAGCCTGTCAAAGGAGAAGGCAGATACATGGCACCTATATGAAAACCGATGACCAGCCCAACCTCGCTTAAACTATGCCCGTGGTGTCCCATATGAACGGGTGTCATGGTCATAATGGCCGTCATAACAAATTGAGTCAAAACCATAACAGTAGCGCCTACGACAATTCCTCTTTTGTTTATTACAGCACTTTCCTTATGTGATTCCTGCACTGTCCCATCTTTCTCCTGGGCATTTGCTACGGCTGTAGATACAACTAGAGGATCTGGCCGAAGAAAAAGTAAGAGAACCAGTCCGGCAAGGATGAAAGCAGCAGCAGCCAAGATGAAGGGACCAGCCAAAGCTGGAATCCCGATAGAACCTGCAAATTCCCCCATTACACCGACCAGATTAGGGCCCGTAACTGCACCAAAGGTAGTCGAAACCATGGCCATGCTTACAGCCGTTGCCCGCTGTTTAGGTGTCGCCAGGTCTGTACCTGCGTATCGTGCCTGCAGATTGGCAGCGGTGCCAGCTCCATAAATCAGCAGGGAAGCGAATAAAAGCATAATGCTGTTGAGTAAGGCAGCGACGATAACGCCGATCGCACCCAGTCCGCCAGCAAGAAAACCAGCTGCGAGTCCTGCACCGCGTCCTAAATGCTGTGAAAGCCGGCCTACAACCAGAGCGGCTCCCGCAGATCCTAACGTAAGTAAGGCAACGGGAATCCCTGCACCACTTTCCGTCCCCAGCATATCTTGTGCGAGAAGGGCGCCTACCGTTATACCGGCAGCAAGTCCTGCTCCTCCGAAGATTTGTGCAAGGATTACCACTCTTAATGTTTTCTTATAAAGTTGTTTTTGTTTTTCTGATGAATCAATATAACCTTGCAACCAGGAAGGCTGCTGTTTTGCCCCTCTGGTGTCTTCTGTTTCCCTTATCATAAACTGCACTTCCTAACAAAATAAATTTTCAGCTTTTTAAACTGTCTTTTGTCCCTCCTCCTTTAGAAGGTCACCGTTTTATCAGCAGTTTGGTCAGCTGTTGACCAATAATTAAATAAATAAGAAGCTCGTGATTATATCATTGATAATCATGAGCTTCTTATATTTTGGAAGAGCAAATGAATGCTTAAAAATCAGACGAAATAAAAAGAAGACGACAGTGTCTGGACGTCTTTCAGTTTAAAATGTGTAAGATTCGCCGTCTTCTGGCACTAAAAGGCTCGCAGAGAATCCTTTTTCCTCAGTGAAGCTTTTTAATTCTTGTCTGGATAATGTCCAGTGGTTTACAGCTTCCATATGAACAGAAATGATTTTGGCGTGAGGGGCAGCTTTATGCACTTCATAGATATCATCTTTCCCCATTACGAGAGAACCGCCTTCTAGGAACTGGTTGTCTCCGCCATTTACTACGATGATTTCCGGCTTATGGGCATCGAGCGCTTCCTGGATCGCTTCGTACCATATGGTATCTCCAGCTACATACAACGTTTTTTCGTCTTGATGCTTGAAAACAACACCGCACACAAGGCCAGCGAGCTTCAAGATTTCTCCTCTTCCATGCTCGCCTTTTGTTTTGATTAACTGGATTCCTTCAAAGGCAGTATCTTCCTGCAGTACCTCGACATTTTGGAAGCCGGCTTTTTTCACTTCTCCAGCATCTTCTTCATTTTGAACAAACATTTTGATCTCTTTTGGCAGTGCTTCTTTGGCTGCATCATCAAAGTGGTCTAGGTGCAGGTGAGTAACAATAACTGCATCCACGTTAATGATTTCTTCAATGGATGTGGGCAGGCTCACTAAAGGATTGTTTTGATCCTGTCTTAATGAATTAGGGAAAGGCGGGTAAGTCCCTTTTTCTGATAACATTGGATCGATTAAAAACTTCTTTCCCGCATATTCAACGACAATTGTTGCATTACGAATTTGATGTATATTCATATTTATTAACTCCTTTATCTTTTGAAATTTCCTCTGAACAATGTATAGTCTAAACTATGGACACATGACGGATACATAAATTAAGTAAAGTCTTTTGGCGGTTTGACTTTATTTATGAAAGGAGTTAAATAAATGTTAGATAACACAGATATGCATATCTTGAAGGAACTAACTAAGAACAGTCGGATTACAATGAAAGAATTGGGTGAAAAAGTCCATTTGACTGGACCAGCTACTTCAGCTAGATTGGCGAAATTAGAGGACAATGGAATTATTGAGGGGTACACCATTAAAGTGAATCAAGTAAAAATGGGGTATCTTGTTCACGCAATTATACATATTTATACGAAAAGCACGAATCATCAACCTTATCTGTCGTTTATAAAAGAACAAGATCAATACGTCATAAACAACTATAAAATCAGTGGAGAAAGTTGTTATCTTCTCGAATGCAAATTCCCATACAATGAAATATTAGATGAATTCTTAACAGGTTTGAGCAATTTGGTGAGCTACAAATTATCCATTGTTATTAACAAGTAGTACATCCATAAACATGCGACATTGTGAAGGAATACACTTAAACAAACGGAGGCATTAATCCAAGATGAAACAATGCCCCCGCTAGCTTAAGTACAAGTTTTCACAAAGTCGTTAAAGACAAAGAAAAGCTGAGTAGTAGCTTCACAGCATTACATTTTTCTACGGAATTCTCAAAAACCATTGCCGCGGCCGGTTCTTTTTTAACGGGTTTTTCTTTGTCTTAATTTCTTTGCTTTAGATGATTTAAAGCCTTTTATGACAGGAGTTATCCCTTTTTCTAGCAAGTCTTTAATGTTTTTCTCCGTCAATTTCTTGGAAGCAATGGTTTTTCCAATGGAAAACGTACATCCATTTGAATATTCCGAGCAGCCAATAAGTGTTTTCCGATCTACCATGCGCCCTTTTTTACAAACCGGACATACGCCATAACTGGATTGTGTGGATTGTCAACACTAAATCAGACAACTTGCTTAAGGGACGATTGTTTGTATGCAATCGGGCTTACATAGCCTAGTGTTCCGTGAATCCGCCGTTTATTAAACCAGTTAACATAATCACTGAATTCCA
Organism: Domibacillus indicus; assembly: GCF_023715895.1. Lineage (GTDB taxonomy): Bacteria > Bacillota > Bacilli > Bacillales > Domibacillaceae > Domibacillus > Domibacillus indicus_A. Next base: position 43,442 of record NZ_JAMBOO010000031.1, read on the forward strand.
GCGTAAGATGCTCGAGGCTATCAAACTTCATTTGGCTGATAAACTCTGTTTTGATGATTTTAAATGTGGCTTCCGCCACGGCATTATCGTATGGACAACCTTTCATGCTTAAAGAGCGGCCAATCTGGAAGGCCGCTAACGTTTCATCGATGAGCTGGTTTTTGAACTCGCTGCCACGGTCAGTATGGAACAGCTGTATATCCCGCAGATCACCTTGAATGGAAGAAAAAGCCCGTGCGACAAGGCTTGCATCTTTGTTGGGTCCTGTGCTGAAGCCAATGATTTCGCGATTAAAGAGATCGACAAAGATACATACGTAATGCCATTTATTTTTGACTTTGACGTATGTTAAATCACTGACGACTACTTTTTTGGCTTCTGTCTGCTCAAACTCGCGTTTTAATTCGTTTGCCTGAGCTGACTCATTACAGGGAGTTTTCTGCGGCTTGAACTGTGCCACTGTATAGGAAGAAACAAGCCCTTGTTCCTTCATGATACGGCCAATGCGTCTTCTAGAAACGGTAAATCCACGCTTGTGCAGTTCGACTTTGATCTTACGCGTGCCGTAGGCACTTCGGTTTTGTTTGAAAATCTCTATGACAGCGCCTGTTACGTCGTCTTCTGACTGACGCTCTTTGGCCTCATAGTAGTACGTACTACGGAAGATTTGCAGGACGCTGCACATTGCTGATACCGAGTATTTGTCTTTATTTCGCTTAATGACATTTACTTTCGTCCCATGATCAGCGCGGCTTGCTTTAAAATATCATTCTCCATTCTGAGCTGCTTTAGTTCCTTGCGGAGTTCCAAAAGCTCCTGCTGTTCAGGAGAACGATTGTCTTTCTCTTTAAAAGAACCGGAGGTTTCATCCTGGTTGATCCAGCGGTCAAGAGATGACGGAGTCAGATCATATTCATCAATAATCGCTCGTTTCGTTTTTCCATTCTGGTACAGCTGCACCATTTGCTTTTTGAACTCAGGCGTGAATGTGCGGCGTTCTCGCTTTGTCATAGTTAGAGCTCCTCATCTGTTTTAGGTCAAGTGTACGTGACCTTAATTTTTCTGTCCAGATAAGTGTAGGCGCTCCAGTGTTTGTTGCTGTTCCATAGTCTTTTGGATAGTCGGTTGAGCCGTCCATTTTTCGGGCATCGTTTCAATCAAATTCTGCACGATTTTTTTATTGTTCTGGATAAAAGTTTCGGATGAACCAGAATCTTTCACTACCATTGTTTAGAGTTTTATTAGTCTGTCAGCGGCGTGTCTGGCTCTCATAAGGAATTTTTACGCAAAAGTGTACCTAATCAAATGTATACTTTTGATTAGGTACACTTTTAATAAGTACACTTATGATAACTATGTCTTTCTTCTTCTTGTTGGCCTTAACATCGCTCACAAAGTAAAATTGTTTTCACAGCTGTGCAGCCAAATTGGTTCCTATATACTCGTATTCTGCTCTCTTCTATTAGATATTTCACTTATGTATACTCCTATATAAATAAAAGTGTACTTGGTCAAATGTATACTTTTATATAGGTACACTTCTGCGAACTATGTCTTTCTTCTTCCTGATCAAACATCGCTCAGAAAGTAAAAGTGTTTTTACTGCCGTGCAGCCAAACCGGTTCCTGCCTAATCGATTTCTCCTCGCCTAGGATATCCTTCTCTCTTCTACTAGATATTTTACTTATGTATACTTCTATATAAATAAAAGTGTACCTAAGCAAAGATACACTTTTGAGTAAGTACACGTCTGGTGACCAAGTCTTTCTTCTTCCTGATCGAACATCGCTCACAAAGTAAAAATGTTTCCACTACCGTGGAGCCAAATAGGTTCCTGCTCACCTACGATAGCCTTCTCTCTTCTTCTAGATATTTTACTTATGCTTGGATTGTCAACACTAAATCAGACAACTCTTTTAAAAGACCATTGTTTGTATTCAATTGGGCTTACATAGCCTAGTGTTCCGTGAATTCACACCTTGTTAAACCAGTTAACATAATCACTGAATTCAAGCGTAAGATGCTCCAGGCTATCAAACTTCATCTGGCTGACAAACTCTGTTTTGATGATTTTAAACGTGGCTTCCGCCACGGCGTTATCATATGGACAGCCTTTCATGCTTAAAGAGCGGCCAATCTGGAAGGCCGCTAACGTTTCATCGATCAACTGATTTTTAAATTCGCTGCCGCGGTCGGTGTGGAACAGCTGGATATCCCGCAGATCACCTTGAATAGAAGAAAAAGCCCGTGCGACAAGGCTTGCATCTTTGTTTGGGCCTGTGCTGAAGCCAATAATTTCGCGGTTAAAGAGATCGACAAAGATACATACGTAATGCCATTTGTTTTTGACTTTGACGTATG
>NZ_JAMBOO010000032.1 GCF_023715895.1 Domibacillus indicus
ATTTGCTTTTTAAACTCAGGCGTGAATGTGCGGCGTTCTCGCTTTGTCATAGTTGGAGCTCCTCATCTGTTTTAGGTCAAGTGTACGTGACCTTAATTTTTCTGTCCAGATAAGTGTAGACGCTCCATAATCGGTCAAGTGGCATTTGTGTTAAATTACTCCATTGCATTTAAGCGGAGCTAGTAAATAGTTCTTGCTTAAATACAATTGGCGGTATTTTTTAGGATTAGTTCAATTGTTTTATGCCAAACCGATAGACTGATATTACCAATGTATTAGTAAGTACTCTTGGACCTTGTCTAGATGTACTGTTGCTTTTGTTTTTGTAAATAGCGATCCCGAAAAGCTATAATAACAATGGTATTTCTCTTCATAAGTAAAGGATGATCCTATGAATATTAATAAAATTCATCATGCAGCAATTATTTGTTCGAACTATAAACGATCAAAAAAGTTTTATACGGAAATATTGGGTTTGGATATTATTGCAGAAACATACAGAGAGGAGCGAGGTTCCTTTAAATTAGATTTACGTGTGGGAACGGCTGACCAAATTGAGTTATTTTCTTTTCCAGGAGCTCCTAAGCGACCAAGCTACCCAGAAGCACAAGGGCTGCGTCATCTGGCGTTTGAGGTGGGAGATATTGATGAAGCTATTTGCAAACTGGAGAAGCAGGGGGTAACGGTAGAGCCGGTTCGCATCGACAAAGGAACAGGTCAACGCTTTACGTTTTTTCATGACCCGGATGGCCTTCCGCTTGAATTGTATGAAAAAATCTGACTTTCATTTCATTTTCGTTCTTTCTGGATATACTATTGCAAGGATATCTAGAGAGGTGATGAAAATGAATCGTCAGCAAGAAGAAGGATCCATTTTAAAAGGATTGCAATGGAGTATCGGGCTCAGCATTCCGCTTTGGATTTCCTTTTTTGGATGGTTAAAACTTTTTAGTGTTTTTATAAAAAGAGCACTTTCCTAATAGGATATTAATGGTAAAATAAAATGAAAGTAAGACAGAGCTTCTATAAAGAGGCTCTGTTTTTGGTTTAGAGAAAAAGAAGTGTGTCTCTTTATAAGGGTCCGATAAGGGAATTAGCCAGGAAGTAGTGACCGGTATTTATAAGTGATATATAGTCTTTAAGATGAAATGTATCCACAACTTATCGTTTAACGGAACAGCTCGATAAATAATGAGAGAAAGGCAGCTTATGCGAAAGATCATAAAGTATACTTTTTACATAGTGATAGGTTTTCTGCTCCTTCTTCCGCTGGCACGAATGTTTCTTGTCGTTGATGAACAGCCAACGGAAGCGGAGGTCATTATCACACTTAGTGGAGACACAGGACGATTAAGAAAAGCAGTCGAGTTATACAATAAAGGCTATAGCAGTAAAATAATGCTGTCTAATGCGGCTGAACCAGGAACAACGCCAGAGGAAGCTGTAACGCTTGGCGTGCCAGAGCAGGATCTTCTATTAGAAACAGAAGCAACCAGTACATACACCAATGCGCTTTATACAAAAACACTTATGGTTGAGCAAGGATTTGATTCAGCCATTGTCGTTTCATCTGACTATCACATGAGGAGGGTAAAGCTCATTTTTGACCAGGTTTACAAGAACAGCGGGATTGAGCTGACTTATGTATCGTCACTGAGGAATGATGAGGCATGGTATCGAGACAAGAAAAACATTCGTCTTACGCTAAAAGAGTTTATCAAGCTGCCAGCTTATGAGCTGCGGCTGTATAAATGGATTGATATGGAGGGTTAGTGAAGATGAAAAAATGGATCAGTGTAATAGGGTTTGTTGTGCTCCTTGGGGCTTTGGCGGCTATTTGGTCGCCAGGCAAAGAAAAACAGGAGCAGACAGAGCAGGCTGCCCAGGAAAACAAGCCAGTGGCTGAACAAATTGACTCTGTTAAAGAGCATGTTGAGGAAAAGGAAGTTAAAAGCAAGGAAACAACGTCTGAAGAAACGTCTGAAGCAGCAGCTACCAAACCAGTGGAGGAGACGGCTCCTCAAGTCACAGAAATTCCGGCGGAAGCCAATGAGCTGCTGAAGGAAGCGGAAAAATCAGGGACGGCTTCCGAGCAAACGCCAGCACCAAAAGCGGAAACAGGTTCAACGAGCGCAGATGTCGAAACCGGCGGTCTGTATTTTGCGTCCCAAGAAGAAGCGATGCAGTTTGTCTTTAGCCGCTTCTCTCAACAGGAAATTGCGCTTTATAACAAGGTTTCTGCCAACGGATTGACGGCGGAGCAGCAGCAAATGGCTCTTCAAATTGCTTATTCCCGTTTTAGTGCGGAAGAAATTGCGGCGATTGAGGCAGCACTAAAGTAAGGTTAACAGGTAAAGAAACGGAATTTGTCGAACGAATAACCTTACGTCAATGAAAGTTAGGTTTTATAATGGTATTATCATCCATTAAAGGAAAAGGAGAAGAAGATGTCTAAACACTTTTCGTTAATCCTGGCTATCGTTTCAACCATTTCCGTCTTGCTTGCAGGCAAGTGGCACTATGACAACAAAATCGAAGTGCAGGGCCAGACAGCTTATGCGGCTTACAAACAGAAAGAGGAGCAAAAAGCGCTGCTTGATTCTTTAGATCCTGAATTGAATCCAAGTCAGCCTCTTGTCGATTATCTTCAGTATAAGTCCCTGACACAGGATCAGGTGATAATCTCGCTGCTTGGCAGCAGCGGAACTGCCGGTATCGGAGCGAGTGGCCCGCAATACACCTGGGGAAACCGTCTCGAAGCACAGCTTCACTCTTTAGGGAAAGATTTTCAAAAAATACACATACATACGCATGGATTTCCCGAATACTCCACAGCCCGGTTAGTGAAAGAAGCAAAAGTAAAAAGCGTCATTGGCGACAACCCAGACCTGGTTATTGTTGAAGCTGCCCTTTTTCAAAATTACGACCAGCATGTATCGATGGACGAAACAAAAGAGAATGTCGAGGCGATCGTTCGTTCTATACAAAAAAACGCACCTGAAGCCAAAATCCTTCTCACGTCATCTAACCCGATATCAATCGTTTCAGAAGAAAGAACAGAAAATCATGCAGGCTACACCTATAACGATTATACGAGAGAACTTACTCGGCTTACGAAGGAGAAAAGGTGGGCTTACGTGAATATCCACAACGAAATGGAGGCTCGTCTGGCTGCTGAGAACAAAAAGCTGTCGACGATTTTAACGCAAGGCATGTATCCAAATGATAATGGGTACTTGCTATGGTCAGAAACGATATTTGCCCATATGACAAAATAGGTGAGCCGTGCAGAAGGGTGAATAAAGGACAAATTTACTGAGGCTTGAATGGGAAAAACTCATAGGAAATAAAGCATCTGGAGCATGTTAGTTCCGGGTGTTTTTTTTGTATGTAAGAGCTTATGTTTAAAAAGTTAGGTTTTCATTGAATTAAAAAATAGCCTGGGAAATGCCTGCTGAAGAGAAAAAGAGATTGTTGAAACCATTCTAAGATCTCCTCTGTAAAATGATAGGGGTAAATTTTATAATTCAATCTTTTGATCATGATATGCTCCTTTTTTTCGAAATCAGTAACATTTTGATCAAAAAAATACATGTACAAAGGAGAAACGATCAACTATAATAAAAAAAAGTAAAAAACGAATCAATATTCTGAAAATTTAATCGTAGGTGAGCGACTATGATCACAAAGCAAAGACATAACCTGATGCTTGAAATGATCAGGGACAAAAAAACCGTCAGTATTTCACAGCTGGCAAAGGAGCTGGGCATCTCTAATGTAACGGCCCGGCGCGATGTCGAGTTTCTGGAAAAGCAGTCCAAGAACGTGATTCGAATCAGGGGAGGAGCTGAATGGAAAGCGGACCTGCCGGATTATTCAACAAAGGATTTGAACGATCGTTTTCAGCAGCAATACGAAAAAAACAGGCTTGAAAAGCAGCAAATTGCCCGGAAAGCGTCATCTCTTATCGAACAAAATGAAAGCGTTATCATCGATGCAGGATCGACCACCTTTCATCTCGCTCAAAGCCTCGATTCGCAAAAAAGAATCACCGCTTTTTTAACGGCAGTGAATATTGCCGAGGCGCTTGAAGAAAAAGAGAACATTACAAAGGTATTGATGGGCGGCATATTTCGTTCGCGGACGACAACGATTGTCAGCTCCGTTTTAAAAGACAGCTTGAGCACCTTGTATGCGGATAAAGTATTTATCGGTGTATCAGGCGTGTCGCTGGAAAAAGGCTTTACGTGCCATGATTTATTAGAAGTAGAGGTAAAGAGAATGCTTGCCCGCTCTGCTCGGGAAGTCTACTGGCTGGCGGATTCTTCAAAAATAAATACGATTGCCTCATTTCAGGTTCTAGACTTGGAATCTCATCATACCATTATTACGGATGACAAGATTGAGTCTTCTATTCTCGAACAATTGCGGCAAAGAGTGAATGTGATGATTGCAGAAAGGAGGTGAGAACGTGACGAATATGCTGATCGCACAATCGGGCGGTCCGACATCGGTTATTAATCAATCATTGTATGGAGCTGTTTTGGCTGCTGTGGCAAATCCAGCGATCCATCATGTGTACGGCTCCTTGAATGGAGTGGAAGGCCTGGTGCGTGACCGGATGGTGCTGCTGGACGGTGAGCTGAGTACGCTGGAGAAAGCGGCCCATCAGCCGGGAGCTCTTCTCGGCGGATCAAGATACGAATTAATCGAAGGGGACATGGAGCGGATTATCCGTAAAATGGATGAACGGGATATTCGTATTTTCTGCTACATAGGCGGAAACGGCTCATCCAGAACTGTTCAGGCGCTTCATGATTATGTACAATCTATCCGGAAAGACATGGTGTTCGTGCATATCCCAAAAACCATTGATAACGATTTGTTTGGCACAGATCACACGCCCGGCTACGGCAGTGCCGCCAAGTTTTTCATTCAGTCGATTCAATGGATTGGGGCGGATATGGACTCTTTAGGCAGTTATGATCAAGTTGAATTGATTGAAGTGATGGGAGGAAATTCAGGCTGGCTGGCGGCTGCGAGTGCTTTTGGCAAAGAGAGGCCGGATCAATTTCCACAGCTGATTTACCTGCCGGAAAAAACGCGGACACTTGACCAATTTCTGCAGGAGATTGAAAGCTATTATCGGAAGTTCAAAAAGCTGATGGTCATTGTGCCCGACCATTTTCAAGTGGACGGTATCCGCTCTCCGTCCTCGTCTAACAAAAAAAGAAAAGGCTACAATGGCGGCATCAGCCATATGCTGTCGAGTGAGATTGTCGATAAGCTCGGCTACAAAACAAGGCTGACTAGCCCTGGCTCCTTATATAGAAGCGCTTTTGGCCTGGCCTCCCAAACGGATCTTCAGGAAGCAAAGCTTTTAGGAGAAAGGGCCGTTGAAGCAGCACTGAGCGGTTCGTCCGGTGTAATGATGAGCTTAAAGCGGCTGCAGGATGACCCGTACTGTTGCGCGGTCGAAGCGGTGCCACTGAACGATATTGCCGGAAAAGAACGAACGCTTCCTTCTTTTTATTGGGATGACCAAGCTCAAATGGCCACTCCAGCCTTTCAAAATTATTTACGGCCTTTAATCGATTTCAACATAATGAAACCGCTTACTATTTTGCGTAAATCATTTTAACATTGAGGGAGATGAACCTTTTGAAGAAAAAATGGTTTTCAACACTCTTTGCTGTTTCGTTATTCATGACTGCATGCTCCCCCCCTTCAACATCAAACACAGCCGGTTCTGAACCAGAGCAGGAAGCATCCAAAAGCGACGATGGAAGAACGCAGGTGCGCTGGATGCAGCACTGGGTAAATGAACAAGGTCCCGACAAAATCAACGAAGTAAAAGCCGCTTTTGAAAAAAAACACCCAGATATTGAACTCATCATTGAAGATATTCCTTTTGCACAAGAGCATGACAAGCTCTTATCCCTGGATTTAGCGGGTATGCCGCCGGATGTCATTACAGCTTCAGGCGCCTGGGTAACAGAATTTGCGGATGCGGGTATGATTGACCCGATTGATTCTTATATCGAGAAGCTGCCGGAAGATTACCAGGCGGCCATTGAAGGCCCGATGACACAGCCGTGGAAAGGCAAGCGCTACGGCATTCCGATTACGAACGGAAATATTGCCCTGTTTTACAATAAGAAGCTTCTCGAAGAAGCAGGCGTCGAGCCGCCAAAAACATGGGACGAGTTTTTAGCCGCTTCGATTAAATTAACCGACACAAGCAAAAACCAATATGCACTGACAGGCAACCTGGCTGCTGAGCCGCCAACCGTTATTTCTTACGAGATCTTCCCGTTTATTCTTCAAGCCGGAGGTAAAATTATTGAAAATAACCGGGCTGCCTTCAACACGCCAGAAGGCGTAAAAGCATTGGAGTTTTACAAGTCGTTAGTGAAAGAACACAAAGTCACAACGCCTGGGGAATTGAGTGCAGGTGAAAAAGAAAAACGGGCGAACTTCTCAGCAGGAAATGTCGCTTTTATGTTTGAAGGCCCGTGGGGCGTTAAAATTCAGGAAGGTTTGAATCCTGATTTAGAATTTGGTGTCGTGCCTCTACCAGCTGGTGAACAAACAGGCACGATTGCGCAGGGATCTGTCCTGACTCTGGCCTCAAAAGGGAAAAACAAAGAAGCAGCCTGGAAGTTTATTGAGTTTATGGGCAGTGCAGAAGGACAGCTGCTGTGGGATAAAGCGACAAACTTCTTCCCGTACAACAAACAAACAATGCAAGACCCTTATTTCCAGGAAGATCCGTATTTAAAGGTGTTTATTGACCAAGCGGAAACGGCAGACCGGGTAGAAGTCATTGATAACTTCCTGCCGCAGGCGAATGATTTAAGAAAGCAGTTTACGATTGAAGTGCAAAATTATTTAACGGATAAAAAGACAGCAAAGGAGGCTTTGGACGATGCAGCGACCTATTGGAATGCAGCGTTTGAAAAAGCTGAGCAGTGATGGTCTGCGGGGGCTCTCAAAGAGCCTCCCCTTTCTGAAAAACAGTGAGGAGCCGGCAGGGAATCAAGCAAAGAACCTGCAGCAATTCTTCGTAAAAGTTTCCTTTATTATGCCGGCGATGACGGTTTTGATCCTGTTAACAGGCTACCCGCTTTTCCAGGTGATTCAAATGAGCTTTTATGATTACACGGACAAAGCGAATCCGGTTTTTGCCGGTCTGGCGAATTACAGCCACTTTATTGTCGACCCGCTGTTTTGGAACGCCTTGAAAAATACGGTCATTTTTACTTTTACGAGCGTGCTTCTTGGACTGGCGGCCGGCATGACCTTCGCCCTTTTATTAAACCAGCCGATCAATTCGAAGTTTCGGGGCGTGTTCCGGGCGCTGCTCATGTTTCCATGGCTGACGTCTTCTACCGTCGTAGCCGCCATCTTCATGCTCATGTTTAATCCGTTCGGGCTCGTCAACTACCTGCTGAAAGGCATTGGGCTGGAGACCATTTCGCAGACAGCGTGGCTGAGCAATGAAACAACGGCTCTTTTTGCCGTTATTATCGCCAATGTATGGCGCGGTTTTCCGTTTATGATGCTGATGATTTTAGCGAGCCTGCAAACCATTTCTCATGATTTATATGAAGCAGCCGATATTGACGGCGCCGGCTTTTTTCAAAAGCTGTTCTACATTACCATTCCCCAGATTAAAAACATCATCTTAACCGTAGCGGTTTTAGAATTTATTTGGAATTTCCGCTCTTTTGATCTTGTGTTTCTCATGACAGGAGGAGGCCCGGTAAACTCAACCGAAATTCTATCCACGTATGTGTACCATTATGCATTTAGAACGCTTGACTTTGGTTATGCATCTGCGACTGCCATTTTCATGCTGATGATCATGATTGTCATTTCCTCATTGTACATTCGGGCATCGATTCGAAAGGAGAGAGCGTAAGATGACAAGCAGGCCGCAATACACAACGTATGCTGCTTTAATCGTACTGGGAAGCATCGCGCTTCTTCCGATTTTTTGGATGGTCAGTGTGTCTTTCAGGGCCAACACTGAGGTATTCTCCATGCCTTTGTCGATTCTGCCGCAAAATTGGACGTTAGAGGCGTTCGGAAAAGTGTTTGAAAATGCAGAGCTGATGAAGCTGTTTATGAACAGCTATATGATCGCCCTGTCCGTCACGTTCGTTTGTCTTTTGTTCGCTGCGCTAGCGGGCTACGGATTTTCCAGGTTTCAATTTAAAGGGAAGAGAGCAGCCATTACATACATTTTGGTGACACAAATGTTCCCGATGGTGCTTCTCGTCATCCCGTATTTTCTGTTTATTACCCGTGTTGGTCTTTACAACAGTTATTTTGCTCTTATTCTCGCCTATACATCGTTTGCGCTGCCGTTTTCCATTATGATGATGCGTGATTTTATCACCACCATTCCATATGAACTGGACGAAGCGGCCAAAATCGACGGCTGCGGACCTTTCCGGACATTCTTTTATATTATTCTCCCGCCCAGCCTGCCAGGGTTAATTGCCACGGGTGTGTATACCTTTATCCTGGCCTGGAATGAATTTTTATTTGCGATCGTGCTCACGAATTCGATTAGTGTCCGACCGCTTACGATCGGGATCGGCATGTTAATTGGGGAATTTACAACCGAATGGAATGCACTGATGGCGCTATCCTTTATGGCCAGCGCACCGCTTATCGTTGTATTCCTTTTCGTTCAAAAGTATTTCCTGCAAGGTTTAACAGCTGGAAGTGTAAAGTAAGTGAATGACTTATCATCTTTATAAAAGGAAGAACTGGGTGTTTAGAGAAACATCCCAGTTCTTTTTTTGTTGGTTTGAGCTATGGATAAATGGAAAGTGATGATTCGAATATGCTGAATGCTTTATGCCTATTTGAATAGCCTTGCCGTCGTAGTAGACAGGGGTGTCACAATTTGTCGATAGAAAAATGTGGATTTTTTTAGAATTTGTAGGATAATAGGCTTATAGGTTGTCTCGATATCAAACTAAATGCTACAGCGTTTCAAGCGGGTTTTATAAGAAGCAATAATTGGATTTTTAGATTCAAAAAAAAGTTTCAATGACCTTACTTTCTCATAAAAGGCCATCCATCTCATTTTTCGCTTATTTCGTTCTTTATAAAGAACTATTTTGCTATAATAAAAGCACGCTACAGAACAAAAGGCTGAAAGGTGCTTCTGCTTGCAGAGGAAAGGGAGAAATGAGGGCCTCAGAAAACTGGATCAGCAGTGGGAAAGGGATGTAACTAAAGTTATCACATTTTGTATGTATTTGACTGGTTTATTTACTTTTTTTGTTCGTTAACTATGATAAAAGTACTATATTTCCGTATACTTTTAAACATGTACAATTAATACATTTTTCATTCAAAGAAAGTAGAGGGATAGCGATGAAAGCAGTGTTTGGAGAACGGGAAGCGATTCAGAATCGGCTTCATCAAATTGACCAAACAGAAAGGGAGATTAGACGCCATTTTGACCAGGAACGAAAGCAATTGGAACTCAGGCTGGCGATGATGGAGCTGCCGAATGCCAGAAAGAGAGCCGGCAGTGTAAAAGAACGGCGGCGGTCAGCGTATGTAGAATATTTGCAGGAAGTGATTGTGGCGTATTTAAAAGAGGAAAAGCGTCCTGTCCGCGGCTTTGCGGTTCAGCAGTTTGTGAAGGATCAGACCGGCCACCATATTGGCAATATGAGTGCCTTTATGAATGCGCTGATGCCAAAACATGAAGAAGTCCGCAAGCTCGGGCGCGGTATGTATGTATACGAGAAAAAAGTACTGTCGCACGTGTAAGATAAACAAAAGTAATGGTTTAAATGGAGAGAAAGCACACAAAATGAGTTCTTATAGTTGAGAAATAATGCAAAGAAATTTATTGTTTTTTAGCAACTTGAATAGACCAAAAGTTACTCATTTTTAATATAACATGGAATGATTTGAAACGTTAGAAAGTGCCATCTGTCACTTCCTAGGAGGGAACGGGATCCATTTTGAGAGGAAGATTTACTGAACAACAAGCAATTAAAACGAGATTAAGCCAAATTGGTCAAGCGGAAGCACAGATGCTGGAAGCACTCGAGGAAGAGCGGGACCTGCTTTTAAAAAGACTGCACGAGCTGGAAAACGGTGAAGGCAGGGAGAAGGAGCATGCCGTAAGCCGCCGCCCGAGAGAAAATGTACATGAGCTGCGCGAGGTGACCGTTGCCTATTTAAAAGAACGAAAGGAACCGGTTCGTGCAGTTGAAATTCAAGAGTTTGTCGAACAAGCAACCGGAAAGCGCATTTCAAACATGAGTTCCTTTATGAAAGTATTAGAGCCCGAGTATGACCGTGTTGTACGGCTGGGCCGCGGCTTATATATTTATGAGTATGGAGTAAAATAAGAAAAAGCCGCCTCTAGATGAGGCGGCTTTTTTCGTGCTGGGCATCCAGCGGAATCGAGATCGTGACATGGGTGCCATGGTCCAGCTGGCTTTTCACTCCAATAGCCCAGCTGTGCTGCTGCATGATTTTGAAAGTAAGCATCAGCTCGAGGCCGATACCTTTTTCTTTATTGGAATAAAACGGCTCGCCAAGCTTTGGAAGCCGCTCTTCAGCAATACCTACCCCTTCATCGATCACTTCGATACAAATCGTGCTGTCCTGTTTTTTTAAATGAATGGACAGAAGCCCTCCTGCCGGCATTGACCCAATTCCGTTATGAAGAGTGTTAAACAGCGCTTTTTTAATAACTAGCAGAATGGGCTGTTATAGATATATAGCATTAAGCCTTCAATTAATGGAACTAGTGCTAATTACACCCTTCGTTAAGAAAATAGACTGTTTATTATTTCCTTTTTGGATATGTACCTTTTTTGTTTATATTTTTTCGTTCCTTTCTATAAGCGGGTTCTGAAATTCCTATTCCGGTGAAATCCTATATCTACAGTGTGTGTAGTGTATTCATCGCACGGCGGCAGAAAATTAAATTACTTTAAATGAATATCATTCAAAATATAAGAGATTTTTTGGCGGTATAGGTCAAAAGTGTGTTTTTGGAAAGGACACAAAAAACCTTATAACGACGCGGTTTGTTGGAATTTGTCGAACGAATATACCTATATTATCAGGGTTTTTTGCTTTATAATAAAGACACCACGAACATTGTGCGAAAGGGCAAAATCGCTGAAAAGCGATGACGCAAAACTATAGGGGCTAAAGGGAATCCATGCCAGCCAGTTGTCGAATACGGTCTCGGACACTCATCTAAAGGAGGGCATCTATTATGCCGTTATACAGTATGAAGGAGATCTGGACGCCGCTAAAATGGGTAGGCATCAAATTCTTTAAAACACTGGATGAAGGAAGCTTCTATATGAAGGTCGGAAGCCGTCCAAGAAAAAGAATCAACTAACCGGCAGGCGTTGACGGCTAAGAGAGTTAGTTAGCCACGAAAACGTAGAATGGGTCATGAAAACAAGAAAATGGTCAAGAAAAAACCGCCCCGGCATACAGGGCGGTTTTTCTTGTTACACTTTAAAGGTACTCGTTAGAGCTTGCAGCTCTTCGGCCATGGAAGCAAGGGATGCGGAAGACGATGAAATCTCCTGCATCGCGGCCATTTGGTCTTCAGTTGAAGAAGAGACCTGCTGGGTGCTGGCGGCCGTTTCATGCGAATGGGAGGTTACCAGGCGAATGACTTCTTGAACCTGCTCGGTGCCCGACTGAAGCTGTTTCACAGAGGCGGAGACCGCTTCGATATGGTCCGATACTTCCCGGGCCGCTGTGTGAATGCTTTGAAAAGACTCACCGGAATGATGAACGGATTCGATGCCTGCCGCGACTTCGCCGATCACTCGTTTCATCGATTGAACCGAGCGGGTGATCTCAGACTGGGTAGCGGCAATCAGCCCATTGATCCGGGCAGCCGATTCGGATGACTGCTCGGCTAACGTCCGCACTTCTTCGGCGACAACCGCGAAGCCTTTGCCGTGCTCGCCGGCCCGGGCCGCTTCAATCGCTGCATTTAGTGCTAGCATGTTCGTCTGGCCGGCAATGGTTGTAATAACCTCTGTGAACGTGCCAATTTCCCGTGAGCGCCTGCCGAGCTCTTCAATCACAGAAGCCGTTTCATGTACGGTTTCCTGGATCGTATTCATCTGGGTAACCGCTGTTTGAATCGACATGCTTCCTTCTTCAGACTTAGCCAGGGACTCGCCGGCGCTCAGCAGCATTTGTCCGGAGCGTTCGGCGATTTTCCCTACGCCGGCTGACATGTCTTTAACTGTCCGCGACATATCCTCAACGCTTTGCCGCTGCTCATCGGCAGTTGCTGCTACACTCGCAACTGTTGAGAAAATTTGTTCAGACGCGCTACTCATTTCCTCGGCGTTTGCCGTCAGCTCCTCGGAGGAAGCCGCTACTTGCTCGGTATGTGTAGAGATCTGGGTAATCACATGGCGCAGCTGCCCGGTCATTTTGCTGAATGCAGCGGACAGGCGCCCGATTTCATCCTCACTGTACAGAACCGTGCCTTTTGTCCGTAAATCTCCTGCGGCAATTCTTTCAGATTGATCCGCCATATCGCGGAGCGGCTGTAACGTCCGTTTCACGAGCCAGATGAAAACGGCAGAAAACAGTGAAGCAACTAAAAGAGTGCTGACGATCGATTGAACAATATTATCCCTCAGCGACTGCTCGACTTCACTGAGCGTTTTTTGGGCTATAGAAGCATTGGCGAAATAAGGAACGGTATCGATTTGTGCAGACAGCACGTAAACGGCTTTTCCATTTTTCATCACAGGATAAAAAATATCCGCTTTTTGCTGGTTCACATGCATCTGCGGCTTTCCGCTTTTCAGCACGGCTCCAATATTGTCGTTTTGGATGATGTCTCCTTGTTTCCAAAGCGGTTTTTCCCCCTCTGCCGTATTTCCTGTTAAAACAAGCCCGTCCGGACTGAGCATGTAAATGCCTTTTATCCCATTTCCTTTATGAATATAGGTTTTTAAGGATGACTCAAAAATATCGGCATTCATTGCGGCTTCGAGTACGCCACGTCCATCCGCTCTTGGAACAATCATAAACTTAAAGATTTCCATTGTTTCTTGCTTTAAAATAAGCGGCTCCGCAATAACCGGCGTTTTTCCGTCGAGAACCGAGCGGTAGGCTTCGTTAAACGAAAATAAATTCAGCCCGAGTGAAGCTTCCTCCGTAGATTGCGTAAACACGCCCTGCCGGTTCGCCAGGTAAAGATCCGTCATGCCGGTTTGTTTGGCTATTGCTTCAAGATCCGCGTTTGTCAGCTGGCGTGCAGTATCTATCTGCTGAAGGGTATAGGCCGCGTTTAACATCGTTTTATCCACCTGTTCTTCAAGCGAGACAAGATGGTTTGAAATATTGGCCGTTAATTCGGTCAGTTCTTCTTCAACACTTTTTTGGGCGTTTTCATTCATGTGTACAGCGGCGGCATTCATTTCTTTTTTCAAGGACCGGGATTCGATCCATTGAAGGAAACTGGAACACGCGAGAAGTAAAACAATCAGCACAACAAGCAAACTAATAATCTTTCTTTGAATGGACAAACATGAAACCTTCTTTCTAAAAATGTATGTATAGGCAAAATGACCCTCATTTTACCTTGAAATTGAGACATGCCTTTAAAATAATAGTTGAATTTTCCTGGTCAAGCAATACTTTCTTTTGAGTTTCTCTTTTTTAACTTTTTACATTCTCTTCTAGAAGACCGCTATTCTCTTAATCTGCTTATGCTATACTAGTTTCAAAAAGCAGGGAGGTTTTCCATGAAAAGGGTAAGAGCAGGACTGCTCGCACTGATGCTGCTGTTTCCAACGTGGGCACAGGCGGCAGTTACAGATGAGTTTGATGTTTCGAATGGGGTAACGTACACCGAAATTGTAGAGGAAGGAACTGTTCCTCAGTCGGTCCGCGTAATGGAAATCGACACGACAGACCCGTATACAAAAGTTGAGGCGGGGGCGCCGAATCCGCTTAATAAGCTGGTGCAGACGTCCAAGCAGGCACTTGCGGCAAGCGGGGAAGGGCATGAAGTAATCGGGGCGATTAACGGTTCGTTTTTTAACCGGGAGCCGATGCCGCTTTATTTTGTCGCGATCGACAATTACTTGGTGAATGGCGGCATGATTGAAACGAGCAAAGATGAGTTTGTCAGCGAGAAAATCGCCTTTGG
This sequence comes from Domibacillus indicus, assembly GCF_023715895.1. Taxonomy (GTDB): domain Bacteria; phylum Bacillota; class Bacilli; order Bacillales; family Domibacillaceae; genus Domibacillus; species Domibacillus indicus_A. Next base: position 14,198 of record NZ_JAMBOO010000032.1, read on the forward strand.
TATCAACAAAGAAGGAAAAGGCCAGATTGACTCTTATTCTACGACTTTTACATACGCGCACAATGGAACGACCGGAACGATGGCGGGCCATAACGGGCAGCGCTATCCAGATACGACGATGGTGTATACACCTAATTTTTCATCCGGTGTAACGACGACCAATCCGTACGGTTATGAAGTCATCGTATCCGGAGCCGGTGACCCGTCGCTTCAGTTTGGCGGCACGTTAACCGGTAAAGTGACGGGCTTCCGCCCATACGGACAAACGGCAGGAGCAGTGATTCCGAAGGACGGCTTTGTCCTGTCCGCGCATGGAACCGAAACGGAAGCACTCCGCAGCATGAAAGTCGGTGATACCGTATCCGTGTCGGTCGATGTGGATGCGAAATGGCAGGGAGCCGATTTTATGATAGGCAGCGGGCCGCTGCTTGTGAAAGACGGGAAAGTAGCGCTGACGATGAACCCGAACAGCCCGAAAGCACGCGAGCGAGCGCCGCGTACGGCTGTGGCCATTGATCAAACAGGCGAAAAAGTAGCGTTTATTACCGTCGATGGACGCCAGCCGGGCTACAGCACCGGTATGAGTTTATCAGAATTTGCGGCCTACATTCAGTCACTCGGCTATGATCGAGCGCTTAATATGGACGGCGGCGGTTCCACTACGATGCTGGCACGCGAGCCGGGTGATTTTACGGCAACGATTCAAAACAAGCCGTCTGACCCATGGGGTGAGCGGCCGGTATCAACCTTTTTAATGGCGATTACGACTGCGCCAAAGGGTGTGCCAACGACGATCAATGCGAGCTTGTCGTCGGATGCACCGCTTGCCGTTGGGGAAACGGTTGGCGTAAATATTCACTCGATTATGGATGAATACGGAAATCCGATTAAAGTGGAAAACGTGACGATTACCTCCGATCTGGGAACGGTATCCGGCACAACCTTTACCGCTGTTAAATCAGGTTCAGGTTTTATATCAGTCAAAAAAGGGACGGCTGAAGTGAAGCTGCCGGTCACCGTTAAAGCGGCGCCGGAAAATAAAGCGAGTTTGTTAGATTCATTTGAGAGCACAGGCTGGTCAGTTTCTCCTGTAAGTACGGTCTCTTATGACGGCAGCCGCTCCTTGAAAGTAGACAGTACGGTTCGGCCGGTTCAGCCGATCGCGCTGTCCGACAGTCCGTCCTTTGTCAGCCTGCGTGTATACGGTCAGGCAGACGGGGCGGAAATAACCGGCACGTTCCTTGATGCAAAGGGAACGGCTCATCAAGCGTCTTTCGGAAGCGTAATATGGAACGGCTGGAAGAACGTGCGCGTACCGGTGCAGGCAGGCTGGACGAAGCTGTCCGCTCTTTCTTCCTCGAAGCCGGGCGTTTATGTGGATTCCTTAAAAGCGGTCTACGGCGCTTCGTACAAAGAAGAATTATTCCGCGATGTGCCGGTGGACTTCCGGGCGGAAAGTGATATTGCGTCACTTGTAGACCGGGCCGTCATCAGCGGCTTTCCGAACGGCACGTTTGGACCACAGGAAACCTTAACACGCGTGCAGGCGGCGATTATGCTGCAGCGTGCGATGAAGCTGCCGACAGATGGTGTAAAAGATCCAGGCTTTTCTGATGTGCCAAAGACGTATGCATTTTATGGAAGTATTGCTGCTGTCACACAGGCTGGCATTATGTTTGGCCGGACAGACGGCACGTTTGATGCACAGGCCAAGCTGACACGGGCCGAAATGGCTGCCGTTTTAGCACGGGCGCTTAAGCTTCCAGAAGCAGACCGGAATTATTTCCCGGACAATAATGCCGGCACCTTTGCATACAGCTCCGTGAATGCACTGGCTGCATCCGGTATTACGCAGGGATTCCCGGATGGCACGTTCCGGCCAGGGGAACCGATCAAGCGCGCTGATTTCAGCATTTTCTTGAATCGGGGACTGGAAAAAACAAATTAACATTGTGCTGGGCCGGAATCTTTTATTTTGGGCCGGTATATCGGACGCTTCGGCCGGAAAATACTTTTTCCGGCCCAGGCGAAGCAGATTCCGGCCCAAATTTAATAATTCCGGCCCAGGAAGCGGCTTATCATTTAAAAAACGGGCTTATCCAACTGGATAAGCCCGTTTTTTTCGTCATTCAAACCGAAGCGCATGGCTCGGCTTCATTCGTGCTGCTTTGAGGGCTGGATAAATGCCGAACAAACCGCCAATCACAATCGTAGAACCGAGAGCCAGCTGAATGGCCCATAGGGGAAGAGTCAGTGTAAACGCATCAACGTAGTGATTCCATAGTTCAATAAACGCATAGCCGAGGCCAATGCCAAACAATCCGCCGATCACACAAAGAAGGAGGGTTTCAAAGAAAAACTGGGCCATAATTTCAAAGGTGGTGGCACCAATCGCTTTGCGAATACCAATTTCCCGGGTGCGTTCCCTCACAGACATTACCATGACGTTCATAATGCCGGTACCGCTGATAAACAGCGCAACAGCGGTAATACCGAGCAGCATCACTTGTAAAATCACGGTTACGTTATCAATAGCACCAAGCATTTGATCTTGTTTCACGACGCTGAAATCCAGTTCTTTATGATTTTGTTTGATCGCGGAGGACACAGCATTGTCGACTTCATCAATCACATCGGTGCTGTTTGCTTCAACGATCATTTTGTTTAAATACTTCATATCCGTGTTGGTCAGCGCCGTTTCAATCGGCATAACGATGTTGTTATCAGTGCTTGAACCGAGTGTGGCATTCGGCTTGAGTATACCAATGACGGTATATTCTTTTTCGCCGATTTTCAGCTTTTGGCCGACCATCGTCTTTTCTTCGGCAAACACGACGGTACCTGCCATGAACGAATCGAGGGCGCGCTGCCACCACGTTTTTTCTTCAGAAGCCGGGGTGCCTGTGCTTCCCGACTGGGCTTCGGCTGTTTTTCCGAGCAACGCGTCGTGAATGTTGCTGCCAAGGACAATCACATTTTTCTTCGACTGCTGTTCTTCCTCTGTAAAAAAGCGCCCCTCTGCTAAAGCAGCATGCTGAACACGGTTGTATTGATGAGTGCTGCCGACCAGAACGGCCTGGACGTTTTGCTCTCCATATGCTGCGTTCGATACCGTTTCAAGCTGCGGTGTCACCGACTTAACATTGGGCACCGCTTCTACTGCTTTGGCATCTTCATACGTTAACGTGCTGGGCACGCTTGTAATGCCGCTTAAAAAGTCTTTCTGCCCATTCGCGGAATCCAGGACGCGGCCCGGCATCACCAGAATTTGCTCGGCACCGAGGCTTCCCATCTGTTTCAGCAAGGTATCTTTTACGCCTACTGCAATGGCAATAAGGACAATCACCGCAAAAAGACCAATGACAATGCCCATCATGGCGGACAGGACACGAAATTTGTTCGACCAAAGACCGAAGCAGGCGAGCTTTAATGCATTTCCAAGCCTCATGCGAGCACACCATCCTTTAAATGAATGACCCGCTGCGCACGGTCTGCCACTTCCTGATCATGGGTAATGACCACAATCGTCGTGCCCTGCTGATGAACGCGGTCAAACAGCTGTAAAATCGTTTCAGTTGTTGCTTCATCCAGGCTTCCTGTTGGTTCATCTGCCAGCAGAATCGACGGTTCATTCACGAGCGCCCGTGCGATCGCAGCCCGCTGCTTTTCTCCTCCGGACAGCCGGGAAGGCTTTTGCTTTCTTTTATCGGCTAGTCCTACTTCTTCTAACAACTGCAGAACCCGCGCTTTTTTTCTTCCCAGTTTTTTTCGTCCGTATGTAAGGGGGAGAAGCACATTTTGATAAACAGATAGATTCGGAATAAGCTGAAATTGCTGAAAAACGAATCCGATTTCGGTGTTTCGAAGAGCAGTCCGTTTCGACTGCCGCATTTTATGGACGGGTTTGCCGGCTAGTATGTATTCACCTGAGTCAGTGGAGTCGAGCGCACCGAGTATGTTCAGCAGTGTGCTTTTTCCAGAGCCTGATTTTCCCATGATTGCGACATATTCTCCTGGATCGATCTGTAAGTCCACACTGCGCAAAATATCTTGCCTGCTGCTGCCGGTTTGAAATGCTTTTTGAACACGGCGAAGCGTAATCATCGTATAACCTCCCATAGATTCTGTTATGCTAGCATGCTAGCATAAGTGTTATAAATTTCCCAGTCCTATCCATACTAATTCATAAAATATGGTATAATCGTTTGTTGGAGACTATTATACTAGTAAGTGGGGGAAGTTGTTTTGAAGAAATATCATGTACTAGCTGCTGTACTGTTGTTTTTCACACTCGCAGCAGTGTTTAGCAATACAGCCAAAGCAGCCGAGCCGATGCCGGCAAAGGTCATTGCTTCTTCTTTATCGGTACGGGAGAATGCAAGCCCGCGTGCGAAAGTGATCGGGTCACTGTCCAGATATACTGCTTTATCTGTTTATGGGCAGGCGCCGGGCGGATGGTCGGAGATCCGGTTTCAAAACCGCAGGGCATACGTCCCGTCCAGCCAGCTGAAAACGGCGAAATCGACGATCGTGGTTACGTTCGGCGACAGCAATACGCAGGGAACAAACTGGAAGCAGAATCCGTCTTATCCGCAGGCGGCAAAATGGGCCGTAAAGCTCGGACAGACGTATACCGTTGTAAATTCAGGCATCGGAGGCGATACGTCCGTCATGGGGCGTGACCGTTTTCAGCAGGATGTGTTAAACAAGCGTCCGGACGTAGTCACCATTATGTTTGGGACAAATGATGCCGTGATCCGGTCCAACGGGCAGGCGCGCGTTTCCAAGGCAAAGTTTGAGCAGAATATCCGCTACTTTACCGATACGCTGAAAGCGAAGAAAATTCGTGTTGTGTTGATGACGACACCGCCTGTTGTTCAAGGGGTGTTTTATAAACGCTATGACGAAAAGCTGTACCAAAAATACAGCGGCGCCCGGCAGTGGAATGATTCTTACAATGCCATCATCCGTAAGGTGGCTAAGGAAGAAAGGGTGACGTTGATCGATAACTACCAAAATATGAATCTGGCAGCCGGCGGCGCGACCGATCAGAAGTTGATCCTATCGGGGTTAATCGACTCTTCGGGCACGCATTTAACGCCAAAAGGCGCGGATATGATTTATCAGTCTGTGAATCGGGTGTTAAGCCGTTAAAAAAGGGGTGTCTCTAAGCTAGGAAACTGGCTGATGAGACAGTCCTTCTTTTTATGGCCGGAAAACAGAGAATCCGGCCCGGCTGCAGCACTTTCCGGCCCTGATTCTTATTTTTCGGCCTAAAAAAGAACTAAGCCTTTACTTATAGTTACATTTTCATGTAAATGCAAAAAAAGATAGAAAACGAGCTTAAGTTCGGTGAGAATCCTCCGATATAAAGATAGGCAGTTAGACTGCTTTAATTTGAAAAGGCAAATCTGTAGAAATGCAGAGACGCAAAGCTATAGGGGCTAAGCCGTTTTGGTATGCCAGCCAGCTGCCAGGGAGGAAATTCATCATGAAGAAAGCTGCAGCTAGTTTGTTAGCCACTGGGTTGCTTGTTGCTTCTTTTGGTCCTAATGCTGCGTTTGCGGCGCAGGAAGAGGAACAAAATGTCATTGTCATTTTTGATGAGAAAGTAGATAAAAAGGCGATTGCACAGGCGGAAGGGGAAATTGACCAGACGTTTAAGCAGCTGCCGATCGCTTCTGTGACACTTCCAGCAGATGAAGTGAAAGAGCTGAAGCAAGATAAAGATGTGGTCCGTGTAGAAAAAGATATTACCGTTCACGCATCAGCCGACACACTGGATTGGGGTATTGGCGCCACCAATGTACCGGTTTCCTGGAATGCAGGGTTTACGGGCAGGGGTGTAAAAATAGCTGTTGTAGATACAGGAGTGGCCGCACATTCGGATTTAGCAATTGCAGGCGGGGCATCTTTTGTTTCATATACAACGTCCTATCAGGATGATAACGGGCACGGCACACACGTAGCCGGCATTATTGGAGCTGAGAACAACGGCTTTGGCACAAAAGGGGTTGCACCGGATGCAGATGTGTATGCGGTTAAATCATTAGAAAAAAGCGGTTCAGGCAGTTTGTCGAGCATTTTAGCCGGCATTGACTGGGCCATTACAAATAAAATGGATATTATCAACTTAAGTCTTGGCACGCAAACTAATTCGGCCGCTTTCCAGGCACTGGTCGATAAAGCATATGCGAGCGGCATTTTGGTCGTAGCAGCGGCAGGAAATGATGGATCGGTTTCTGGAACAGATGACACCGTTGATTATCCGGCACGTTATGACTCGGCGATTGCTGTTGGCGCTGTAGACTCTTCTTTGAAACGTGCGTCCTTTTCTTCCACTGGAAGCACGGTTGAAATTGCTGCGCCGGGACAAAGCATTGTTTCTACTTATCTGAATAACGGATATGCGCGCATGAGCGGTACATCGATGGCCGCACCGTACGTATCCGGTGAGCTTGCGCTGTTAAAGCAGGCAAATCCGACATCCGATGCAGTGCGCCTTCGGGCGATTTTAAAAGATACAAGCAAGGATTTGGGCACAGCGGGAAGAGATCCGTGGTTTGGCTATGGATTAATGCAGGCGCCAGCGAGTGCCGCCGCGCAAACCGTTCAATCCGCTCCAGCTGTAAGCCCGACAGTTTCCAGCCTCACAGTCAGTACTACTTCGGTTTCAGCGCTGCCAGGTGAAACAAAAGCAGTTACGCTTACAGCTTCTTATACGGATGGGGCGAAAGCGGACCGTACAAAAGAGGCCGAGTGGACATCAAGCAATCCAGCTGTCGCCACCGTTGAAGGCGGCGTTATTACGGTCCGCCAGTTCGGTAAAGCAGTGATCAGTTCAACGGACGGCGGTAAAACGGCAAAGGTATCCGTTGATGCGACGGTACGGTCTCTTACAGCCAGCACAACGCTTATTGCAGGAAAGCCTCAGGACACAAAAGCGGTTCGGTTAACGGCTATACGTGCAGATGGAAGCAAAGTGGATATTACGGAAGCGGCGCAGTGGAAAACGGCTAATAGTAAAGTAGCGACCGTTAACCGTGGAATCATCACGATTCAAAACTATGGCAAAACAACCGTTTCCGGACTATACGGAGGCAAAACGGTGAATATCACGGTAGACGCCAGCGTGCGCAGCTTAAGTGTCAGCACAAAACGTGTAGCCGGAAAACCGGGAACGGTGCAAAAAGTAGCCGTTACGGCTCTTCTGTCCAGCGGGCAGCGTGTAGATGTAACGCCGCTTGTTACATGGAAGGTACTGAATCAAAAAGTTGCAAACGTATCAGGCGGAGTGGTTTCCATTTCGCAGTATGGCAGAACGTATGCCGCGCCCGTTTTTATGGGGAAAACGGTGAATATTTTAATTGAAAGCAAAAAATAAACCATCATCGCTGTTGTGAAGAAAGCAGTGGAAGCCCGGCCGCCAAGTGCCGGGTTTTTTTATTGAAAGCAAATTTCTTTTTAAATGAATATGTCAACTGAACGGTCATAAAATCTGACAATATACATTTTTCAGAAAATGCTTGTAAAAGGTGTTTCGATTAATTTAAGATGGAAGTGTCAAATAAATATACGCGGATGACGGCTGAGGGAGAGTGCATACATGCCGCCGACGGAGCAAGTTTCAAAAGCCTTGAAACGAATCTCTCAGGTACAAGGACCTCAATCGGACGCAGCTCTGGAGAGAGCATGGCGCATAGTCATGCCACCAAAGGGGAAAATCCAGCTTGGATTAAGCTCTCAGGTAAACGGACAGAGAAAAGGATCATACCTTTTCTCTGTCTTTTTTTTGGACCAAAACGATCAACGGGGGTGCTGGAAGGATGGAATGGAAGAAAACACCGCTTTTTGCTGAATACGAAAAATACGGCGCCAAAGTCATTGATTTTGGCGGCTGGGCACTGCCAGTGCAGTTTTCAGGTATATTGGCCGAGCATAAGGCGGTAAGAAGCCATGCCGGGCTGTTCGATGTATCGCACATGGGAGAAGTGCTGGTAGAAGGCCGAGGAGCGGAAAAGTACTTAAACCGCCTTCTCACCAATGATGTGACGCTGCTTCAGGCAGGAGGCGCCCAATATACCGCCATGTGCTATGAAGACGGCGGGACAGTCGATGATTTGCTTGTGTATAAGAAGTCAGATGATGCCTTTATGCTTGTGATAAACGCCGCCAATATCGAGAAAGACATTGAATGGATGAAACAGCATCTCGCAGAAGAAGTGACCATCACCAATCTATCAGATGAAACGGCGCTTTTGGCTGTGCAGGGGCCGGCTTCAGCCCAAATGCTTCAGCCGCTTACGGACACGGATCTTTCCGCTATCCGCCCGTTTCGTTTTGTAGACTCTGCTTTTGTCGGTGGTGTGGAAGGCGTGCTTATCTCCCGCACCGGCTATACAGGGGAAGACGGGTTTGAATTGTATGTGCCGGCGGAAGGAGCCGTTTCCCTCTGGCAGCGGCTGGCCAGTGAAGGGATTCCTTTATGCGGCCTTGGTGCGCGGGATACGCTACGCTTAGAAGCACGGCTTCCGCTTTATGGCCAGGAGCTGACAAAAGAAATCAGCCCGCTTGAAGCAGGTATTGGCTTTGCTGTTAAAACAGCGAAAGAAGCGGCCTTTATCGGACAGGAAGCATTGAAAAAACAAAAAGAAACGGGACTTTCGCGCAAAACGGTCGGGATTGAAATGATCGACCGGGGCATCCCGAGAACCGGGTACCGCATTTTATCTGAAATGGGCGAGCCAATAGGGGTGGTGACATCCGGCACCCATTCGCCAACGCTCCAAAAGCCGATCGGCCTCGCGCTTGTTCAAACAGATTTCTCAGGTGCTGGCACTAAATTTTTCGTAGAGATCCGCGGGAAAAGGGCAGAAGCCATCGTTGTCCAAACGCCATTTTATAAAAGGGAGAGAAACGCATGACATCCACATTCCGCTACTTGCCTGATACAGACCAGGATAGAAAAGAGATGCTGTCGTTTTTAAACGTTTCATCTATAGACGAACTGTTTTCTGATATGCCAGCGTCCATCCGCCTTGACGGGGAGCTTGCCATTCCGGATGCACTGCCGGAGCCGGCTCTATGGAAAAAGATGAAAAACATGGCGCGCCAAAATATAGAGCTGCCTTTGTTTCTTGGAGCCGGCACCTATGATCATTACATTCCGAGTGTGGTCGGCCATATGATCTCCCGTTCGGAATTTTACACTGCATACACGCCATACCAGCCGGAAATTTCCCAGGGTGAGCTGCAGGCTATTTTTGAATTTCAAACAATGGTGTGTGAGCTGACAGGAATGGATGTAGCCAATTCATCGATGTATGACGGCTTTACCGCTCTTGCAGAAGCCGCATCGCTCGCAGTCGGGCATACGAAAAGAGGGAAAGTGGTTGTGTCCTGCGCTGTTCATCCGGAATCCCGCGCTATTTTGCAAACGGTGGCAGCCGGTCCGGGCTATGTGGTAGAGGAAGCCGCTCTTTCCAAAGACATAACGGATCTTGATGCGCTGGGCGAACAAGTGGATGGCGACACAGCGGCGGTTATTGTACAATACCCAAACTTTTTCGGATCGATTGAGGATTTACAGGAAGTAAAAAGAATCGCAAAAGCGCACGGTGCCCTTCTGATTGTGAGCGCCAACCCGCTGGCACTTGGCCTGCTCCAGTCACCGGGCCGGCTTGGGGCCGATATTGTCGTCGGCGATATGCAGCCGCTTGGTATTCCGATGGCGTTCGGCGGACCGCATTGCGGCTACTTTGCCGTCACAAAGCCATTGATGCGCAAAGTGCCGGGCCGGATCGTCGGCCAGACAACCGATGAAAATGGAAACCGGGGCTTTGTCCTGACGCTGCAGGCTCGCGAGCAGCATATTCGCCGTGAAAAAGCGATGTCCAACATTTGCTCGAACCAGGCGCTGAACGCGCTGGCCTCGGCTGTTTGTATGGCAGCCCTTGGCAAAAACGGCCTGCGGGAGATGGCTGTCTTGAATCTGGAAAAAGCCGATTATGCCTGTAAGCTGCTGCAGCAAAAAGGTTTTTCCATACTTAATCAGTCACCCTTTTTCAATGAATTTGTCGTCCAGCTGCCGAAGCCCGTTGCGGACGTTCAAGACGCACTGATTGACGCGGGATTTATTGGCGGCTTTGATTTAGGACCGGACTATGGAGAACCGAATGGGATGCTGGTCGCAGTGACCGAGCAGCGGACAAAGGAAGAGATTGAGGCATTTATTCATGCACTGGAGGGGATTGTGCAATGACTACCTACACAGATCTTATTTTCGAAATCAGCCGACCGGGACGCATCGGCTGCAGCCTGCCGGAACGAGACGTAGACGCGGTAAACCTATCGGAGAAGCTGCCCGCACATCTTATCCGCGGGGAAGCACCGGAACTGCCGGAAGTTTCAGAACTGCAGCTCGTTCGCCATTACACGGCCCTGTCGAATAAAAACCATGGTGTGGACAACGGCTTTTACCCGCTGGGCTCCTGTACGATGAAGTACAATCCGAAAATCAACGAAGATGTAGCAAAGCTTGACGGCTTCAGCCGCATTCATCCATACCAGCCGGAAGCAACCGTGCAGGGAGCGCTTGAGCTTTTGTATGAGCTGCAGGAGGATCTGGCGGTGATCACCGGCATGGATGCTGTCACGCTCCAGCCGTCTGCCGGTGCCCAGGGAGAATGGGCCGGACTGATGATGGTAAAAGCGTACCATAAGCAAAGAGGAGAAAAGCGGACGAAGGTGCTTGTGCCGGATTCCGCTCACGGTACGAACCCGGCCAGCGCAACGGTTGCCGGCTTCCGTACGGTGACCATTCCGTCTAACGAACATGGCCTTGTTGATGTGGAAGAGCTGAAAAAGCATGTGGATGATGACACGGCAGCTCTGATGCTCACGAACCCGAACACACTCGGCTTGTTTGAAAAGGACATTGTCGAAATTGCCCGTGTGATTCATGAAGCGGGCGGTCTGCTTTATTATGACGGAGCCAATGCAAATGCGATTTTAGGCAAGACGACGCCCGGGAAAATGGGATTCGATATCGTCCACTTAAATCTTCATAAAACCTTTACGACACCGCACGGCGGAGGAGGACCGGGTGCAGGACCGGTCGGCGTGAAAGAAAAGCTTATTCCTTTCCTCCCGGTACCGCGTGTGGAGAAAACAAACGGCCGCTTTCTGTTAAATAGGGAGGAGCCTTTGTCCATTGGGCGGGTGAAAGGCTATTATGGCAACTTCGGCATTCTCGTGCGTGCTTATACGTATATTCGGACGATGGGGCCTGATGGGCTGCGCCAGGTATCGGAAAGTGCGGTGCTGCATGCAAACTACTTGCGAAAAAAGCTGGAACCATACTTTGTGTCGCCGTACGAGCAGGTCAGCAAGCATGAGTTTGTCTTATCGGGTTCCAAGCAGAAAAAGCTTGGTGTCCGGACACTCGATATAGCGAAACGGCTGCTTGATTTCGGCTATCATCCACCGACTATTTATTTCCCGCTTAATGTAGAGGAATGCTTGATGATTGAACCGACTGAAACAGAATCAAAAGAAACGCTGGATGCTTTTGCGGACGTGATGATCCGCATAGCCCGTGAGGTAGAAGAAGATCCGGAAACAGTGCTGAATGCACCGCATACAACGGTTATCGGCCGGCTTGATGAAGTGAAAGCAGCGCGGAAGCCGGTCGTCCGCTACGAGCGGGAAACGGTTCAGTCATGAACATCGTGCTGACGGATGCCGCCCGCCGGCAGCTGCTCGCCTCCTCACCAGCTGAAGGACATGTGCCAAGAATTGATGCGGAGATGTCTGGCGGATGCGGCGTCTCCGTCCGCTTTTCTCTTGTCTGGGAGGAACCGCGGCGCGGGGATACGGTTATTCCGCTTGGCGATGATTTGTTTCTTCATCTGGACCGCTTTACAGAAAGATATTTAGAAGAACATACTTTAGTAGATTACCGCGAGACGGACGGATTTATTTTTGGAGATAGATTTGATTCAAGCTGTACAACATAAGAGATGGCATAAGCTATCTCTTTTTTTTATACCGATTACAGAATGTCAGGTTGTTAATCTTGCTGCAAATGCCCGATTATTTGTAGGTCTATCTTCCTCTTTTTTATTTTTTGAGATTGAAAACGCTTTCTATTGGATATATATATGTAGTTAACATCCTTATGAAAGAAGGTGGCTTTAATGGGGGAAAGAGCATGGCCGTTTCATTCATTTACAAGCGTTATTCAACCAAAGCAAAGTTCAGAAGATATTTACGGGAAAGAATATGTCTATTCGCCGAAACTGTTTTCGCATGATTATGAGCACTTTGGCGGCGATTTGCTTAGTTTAGAAGCGTTAACTGGACGAGAATTGAGCGTGGCTGGAGAAATGCCGGTCATCTGCCATGAAGGTGCTGTAACCCCTGGAGCCGTCCGTCTGCTTGAAAAAGCAGGACTAAGGCTGCCATCTGTTCGTTATACGTATCGTAATGATCAAGAATATGTATCTATTTTAAATAAATTATCTTTACAAGGAAAAAAAGTCATTTTCCAATATCCACATCCACCAGAGGACGCCCCCGCTTCTCTTTACTGGGTAGATCCGTCTGTTATTGCGTATTTAAGCGATAAACGAAGTATTCCGGCACTTGTACCAGCCGAGCATGTTCCGCCAAGACGGATGGTCAGCTTAGAGGAGCTGCTTGAGGACACACCGACTATGCCATTTGTTTTGAAAACAGGAGATGGACGCCCAACCTCCGGCGGCTGCGGTGTGCTTTTAATTGAAGAAAAGCAGCAGCTTTACGAGATTAGTGAAGATTTTGGGGATTTATCTACGATCATTTTAGAAGAGTTCATTGATTATGACCGTAATTTCGGTTTTCATTACGTGGCCGACCAGGACGGGCGCGTGCGTTTTTTAGGCAAATCTGAGCAGGTGGTCAATGAGGATAATTGCTTCCGTGGCAGCTGGGTCAGCACAAACGCTGAACCGTTCGAGCGTGTGGTGGAAGCAGGTCTTCGGGTAATGGAAAACATTGCAGCAACAGGCTACGTTGGAGTTGCCGGCTTTGATGTGCTGATGCGCGGTGATGACTTTTATTTTATAGACTTAAATGTTCGTTTTAACGCTTCCTCGTGTGCCCTTATGCTGCATGAAGAGGTGTTGAATGTATATGGGAAACCGACGATTCGTTTGTCTTCTCTGGAATGGGATGGGCCATTCAATGAAGGGCTTGCTGTCGTGGAAAAATACATGGATCTTGAACAGTTTGTGCCGCTCAGCCTGCTTGATGCCGCTTATGTAGAAGGCGCTGTCGGATCTTCTAAAGTGATTGGCCTTGTCATGGGCCGTGATGAAAGAGAAGTAGAATCGATTTTAATGCATATGGAAAAGGACCGTTTAACAAGACGGGAATAACTTAAAAAGCTGCTCCGAAAGGGGCAGCTTTTTAAGCAAAATAGCTAGTTGATAAATGAGTTTGTATGTAGTTAAAGAAAAAATTGTGTAATGTTTAGAAATACTCATTAATATGATGAAAATCTAGCTAGCAGATGATCAAATAGCTGTAATAAAAAGAGAAATAAGCTCATATACTATTTTGCATGATTGAAAGAGGAAGGAGAAAGCAGCTAGTGTTTACAGGTTATTTTCGCAACGGAAATAGTAGAGAGGAGCAGACAGATGGAATGGGAAGCTGACATAGACCAGGATTGGATGGAATTAATGCAGAAAGCAAAAGACATTGACCTTGAGGTGAAAGAAGTCCAGCTTTTTTTATGGTCTCAATCGAAAAAAGGGCCATTTCAACGCAGCAGCAAAAAGCAGCAGATCATTTTAAATATTCTTAGTCATTCATTGTCTCTTTAATAAATTATATACGATCAAACTCATTATAAAGAACAAACAAAAGGAAGCAATATTGCCCGTTAACTACATTTTTTTGCCTAATACATATAGTACAAAATCGTTCTTTTGAAAGAGCGAAAAAAGAAGAGGGTCCTTTTATATTTTGCTCAAAACTACCTTAATGTTTGCGGGTTAAAAGGTTGTAAACAAAGCATAAGTAATAAAAGACAAAAGAAACAAAGAAGATTTAATCAGCCTGCCAGCCACCTCATCTATTGTTTATTAAGTATAGGTATGTAGAAATATTGGTATATTGCTTGATTTAAGAATGGATCAACAAAAAAATTAGCTAATGGGAGACAAAGGACACTTATCGAGTGGGAAGGACAAAGTTACAGATCCTAAAACGATTTCGCTCGGATGTCTGTACTGCCGGATGCGGGAAGTAAAACAGTTGGGCTTATCAATTCAAGAAATTCATAGATTTCTGCAAGCAGCACAGCAGCAAGAAACGAAAGAAAGTTAACACATACAATTCCAGGCCCGCACATATGATAAAAGCAGCTGCTCTATAAAGAGTCAGCTGCTTTTTTATCGGACAAGCAAGCGCACACTAGTTCATTTTCTGCCGTTTTCGAAACGCAAGAAACTCTTTGAACTGCTCCTTGCTGACACCCGATTGCATGGCTTCCCGGGCCAGCATTCTCCATTCTTCGTTTAGTTCTTCTTCAATCGGCAGGCCGTGATGGTTGATTAGCTGGTGAACGGACACGTCAAGCTCTTTGGCTATTTTTTGCAAAATCCCAATCGACGGGTTTGTTTGGATCCCCCGTTCAACAGATGAAATATAAGATGTTGTGATGCCACAGCGGCTGGCCAGTTCAGTTAAAGACCATTCTTTTTTTAAACGAAAAGAGCGAATGCTCTCGCCAATCGACATGTGTATCTCCTGCCTTCTTTCATATTTTTAAGTTTGATCTGTATAAAAAATGAATACAGAATCAGTTGCTAAATTCATTTTACCATATATGGATATAATTGTATAATTGTCCGGGTTATAGTTAGACATTTCTTTCCTACTCATGTATTCTATTCATTTATCAATGGTTTCCACAGCTGGACATGTTCACAACGAGGTGGTTTAGTGAAAAAAGTAATGCGTGTTGCCGTTTTAATTGTGATTGGCGCTATTATTTTTAATTTTTCATCCCAGACCTATGAGGAGCAGTCGCTCGTACCATTGCTTGAACGGCTGCTTCCGGGAGAGCCATTTGCCGGGATTCTTGCGCCTATCGAAGTATCATACTGGGGAACTCCTATTTCTATTGAAGCGAAAGGGTATTATTACTTTCTTGAATTTTTTATTCGGAAATTTGCACACCTTTTCTTGTTTGGCTGCTTAGCCGCGGCGCTGTTTCATGTACTGGCGCTGGCCCGTCCAAGACGAATTTGGCCCGTGTTCTGCCTGTCTCTTGCCGGAACGGCTTTGTACGCGCTACTCGATGAGTATCATCAGCTGTTAACAGGAGGACGGACGCCGATGTTAAAAGATGTAGGGCTTGATATGGTCGGCGCGTTCTTTGCGCTTGTTTTATCAGCATTTTTTTATAAAATCCGAAAACGAAAAGAAAAAAACCGGCTCCCTTAACGGAGCCGGTTTTAGAATGTAGACAAGTTATATTGATGACCGTGCACATGAATGGGATGGATCGGCGGCGTCCAGGCAGCTCCGCTTTCCATGGGGCAGGCGCTGAGCCCGACTTTGCCTGGCGGCTTCACCGGTCTCAGCTTCCCGCTAGTCCCATAGGAGTCTGCGCTGCCCTCCCGCCGCCAAGTGGCTTGCAACGAGATTGTAAAGAGCTAATAAGGTCGTATTCTTCCGTTTGAAAAAGAGAAAATGTCTATTCGACCCTTACTTATTGGTCTTCCACAACACTCAGTGAAGTCTGCCGGACGAAGACTCCTGCGGGAAGTACAGTGAGTCGAGAGACCCCGCAGGCGCAGCCGAGGAGGCTCCCGCACTGCCCGTGGAAAGCGCAGTCCGGGAGGCTTCACTTATCGGCCCTTTTTTAAAAGCGAAAGACTTTGTCTACAAGCTAAAACCGGCTCTTTTAACAGAGCCGGTTTTTAAAATGCGGTTTTTTAAAATGAGTTTTTTTCTTCGTACTCTGCACGGAGTGTATTGTAAAAGTGAGCATATGTGACGCTTATATAGGGAGCGATCCATAAAAAGCCGATAAAAAGTGTGACAATACCGAGCAAAATCCAGCCGATAAAGGAAAGGCCAAGAACCAATGCTTCGGCTTTATGGCCATCCATCATCCGGCGTGATTTTGTGATCGCCTGAAGAGGAGACAGCCCCGGTTCATCACGCAAAATATAATAGGTCAGCATATAAGAAAAAGATTTAATAATGCCAGGCACAATGAATAGAAGAGTCCATAAAAATAAGAACAGTCCCTGAAGAATCACGACAAGAATGCTTTTGCCAAACATCGTTTTGTATGGCTCAATTAAATGCCCGAAGCCAATTTTTTTGCCGCGTGACAGATCCACCCATGCCCATACCAGGCCAATGGAAACAGGAAGGAGAAGAACAGAAAGCAAAAGGATCAACGGATCTTTCCATGTAAACTCATACTCGTCAGGATTTAAGACCAGATCAGGCGCACTGAACAAAAGAGTGGCCACCACAAAAAGACCTATCGCTATCAGCCAGTTCCCGCGAAGAGAGTCACGTGCTTTTGCCCTTAATTTACTGTAATACATTGAGATTCCACCTTTCTTCTTTTCCTACGTACAACCATGCAAAAAGTTTCACGTTGTTTGAAAAATAAGCCATTTTTTCATCTTGACCCTTATAAAAATGTGTCGTATGTTGGAAAGCATGAAAGAAAAATCAAAAGGAGAATGTGGATTGGAAAATCGAAATTTAGTGTATCCGAAAGAAACTCTTTACTTTATTATATGCTGCTTGGTGAGTATAGGATTTTATGTGGCATTATTTTTTTCTCTCATTCTAATTCCGATTGCGGCCGGCTTGTTTTTGCTGTCTTTATTTTTTCACGCTGTGATGATCGGTTCTATTCGGGGGAATGGCGTAAAAGTAAGCAAAGAGCAATTTCCGGACGTATATGAGCGGATTGATGCACTGTCGCTTGAAATGCGGCTGCCAAGAACTCCGGATGTGTATATTATCCAGTCGGAAGGGGCGTTAAATGCCTTTGCCACACGCTTTTTCGGCCGGGACGTCGTTGTTCTTTATTCAGAAGTGTTTGAATTGGCCCGCCAGCAGGGAGAAAAAGAGCTGGACTTTATCATTGCGCATGAGCTGGCCCATATTAAACGGCGTCATTTGTGGAAAAGCTGGCTGACCCTGCCGGCTGCGTGGGTTCCCTTTTTAAGCAATGCCTACTCGCGTGCAGCGGAATATACGTGTGACCGCTACGCTGCTCATTTTATTGAAGACGGTGAAGCGGCCAAGCGCGCCTTAACGATTTTAGGTGTTGGAAAAATACTGTACACTGAAGTAAATGAAGAAGCGTACGTGAAACAAATCAAACAGGAAACAAATCCATTCGTCTGGCTGGCCGAGAAGCTTTCTACGCACCCGGCACTGCCGAAAAGAATCCAGCAGGTCGGCCAGTTTTTGCGCCTGCCGACAGCCACGGATTACCGTACCCCAAAAGGAAAAGTTGTTGTCGGTGCTGGTGTGCTCACAGTTGCCAGTATTGCTTTAGCGGCTGGAGGAGCGTATGCGGTTGAGAAAATGGACACATCGGGCTGGTTTTCCGACCTGGCAGAAGAAGCTCTTATGGAAGAAGACATAGCAGCGGATGAAGAAATTACGGGTGAGACGGATGTGATGCTTGCAGCCCTGTCAGGGGATACCTCTTCTCTCGAGCGCTTGATCGACGAAGGAGCGGATATTCACGCGTTAAACAGTAATGGCGAAACAGCACTTCATTATGCCACTGGCAACGGGCAGCTTGAAACGGCTGAAATGCTTTTAGAAGCAGGAGCAGACCCGAACCTAGAGGATGATGCAGCCTATACACCGCTTTGGAATGCCTATGAAATGGGGAATCCGGACATGGCCCGCCTGCTGATCCGATATGGAGCAGATCCAAACCAGGAAGACATGTTTGGAGAAACGGTGCGGGAAGTGGCGGAAAGTGAAGGGGACAACGCCTTTTTAACCATCTTTAACGAGGAGAAGCCGGATGCCAGCCTTGTTAATTGATGCAGACGGCTGTCCAGTTGTAGACCGGGCCTGCCAGGCAGCAAAAGAATACGGCCTGCCGGTTGTGTTGATTTGCGACACCTCTCACGAAATGACCCGGCCCGGCGCAGAAACGATTATCGTTTCAAAGGGAGCAGACGCCGTTGATTTTGTGCTGGTGAACCGGGTTCAAAAGGGAGATGTGGTTGTCACACAGGATTATGGCCTGGCTGCCATGGTACTGGCCCGCCAAGGATATGCGATCGACCAGAACGGCCGTGAATATACGCCGGAGAACATCGACCAGCTTTTGCTTAGCCGCCATACAGCAAAAAAAATCCGTCAGGCAGGCGGGCGGTTAAAAGGTCCGTCCAAAAGACAGGAAAAAGACAATGAACGCTTTTCGAACGAATTAGCCGTTCTTCTTCATCGTATTATGAATAAATAAAAAGCAGCGGGCCTCTGAACCGCTGCTTTTATTTATTCATCCGCTTGTTTTTTCCACTTTTGAAAAGCTAAAAATTCCCGGAATTGCTCTTTGCTGATGCCCGATTCCATTGCTTCTTTCACCAGGTGAACCCATTCCTCATCGATCGAACCCAGGGACTGGTGCGGCTCAGTGATCAGAGACTCCACGGATACGTCCAGAACCGCCGCAATTTTTGACAAAAATTGAATAGAAGGATTTATTTGCAAGCCCCGCTCTACCGAAGAAAGATATGATTTTGCTACGGCTGCCCGCAAAGCCAGTTCGGTCAGGGAAAGCTTTTTTTCCATGCGCAACTTTCGGATACGTTCTCCAATCGACATCCTATCACCCTTATTCGTGTTTTCCTCTTTATTTTTAAATAGTATCAAAGAATCCGCTTCAATAATACAGATGAACAAAAAAAGCACAAAATTTAGTAACCGGGAAGGGAAGTGCTGTTCATCAGAAGCGGAGAATACCCACAAAAAGAGCCGCGCCGGTTTAGTCTGCGGCTGCGGCTAGTTTTCGCTTATAGACCATTTTGGACAGGGACACGCTTACTTCGTACAGCAGGATAAGCGGAATTATGACCAGAACGTCTGATAAAAAGTCAGGCGGCGTAATTAAAATCGAGACGACAATCAGGGCAAAGTACGCGAATTTACGCGTTTTTTGCAGGTTATATGGATTTAAAATGCCAAGACTTGTTAAAAACATCATAACGACCGGCATTTCAAATAAAACGCCAAATGGCAATGTCATATGAAGCAGAAATTTAAAATATTTTTCAGTTGTAAAAAAAGTAGCAAACAAGTCGCCTGACAGTGACATTAAAAACGACAGGACAATAGGAAACAGGACGAAATAACCGAAGGAAAGGCCGGCTATAAACAAGAAAAACAGCGCCGGAACATAGGTAACAGTCACTTTTCTCTCGGTTGGTGACAGGGCTGGCCGAACGAACAGCCATGTTTGGTGGGCTGCGACCGGTATGGTTGCCGCACCGGCTATAACTGCCGCGATCATCACATACACCATAATAATGTCGCTTGGACCGAGCAGCGCAAGCTTAAACGGGAGATCTTTTACGATGTACGCGTAGATATCCTGCACGAATGTAAAGGATACAATGAAAAAAACGAGAAATGAGGCAACGGTAATAATAAGCCGTTTACGCATTTCTTCAAAATGCTCAAGTGCTTTCATATTTTGATCTTCCACGATAGGACCTCCAAAAAAAGCCGCCCCGCAGCAGGCGGGGACAGCCGAAATGGTTAAACCAATGTTTTTTCTTTTTTCTTTTCCGTTTTTTCTTCGTCATCCGAGACAAGTTCACGGGTGGATTTTTTAAATTCTTTCAGTGTCGAGCCGAATGCACGGCCGATTTCCGGCAGCTTAGACGGTCCAAAAATAATTAATGCGATGACGAGGATTAAAACTAATCCGGGTACTCCGATATTTTGCAGCATAAAACATCCTCCTTAATATTTAAATCCAGTAATCGCCACAACAGAAGGGCGAGGCTGGTTGTCGCCTTTACGGTGCGGCCACATGCTCGTTGGATTGTTGATATCTTCTGTTTCTTCGCCCGGGTGCTGAACGGCAAGGAACAGCGTTGTTTCATCGTCTGTAAAGCAAGGTCCTGTTAATTCCGCGTCAATTGGCGCAGATGCAAACTGGTAGGCTTCACCCATTGCTGCCCCGCTTGTTGGAATAACGAAGACGCCGTTGTTTTTAAATGTTTCAAAAACACCTTTGTTCATTGAACCTGAAGACATATCTGTTACAGTCCAAAGGTTGCCTTCGCTGTCGAATGTTAAGTTATCCGGTGCGCTGAATCCGCTTTGGCGTCCGCCGCAGGCGAAAATTTCAAAGTCGAATGTTAATGAACCAAGGTCATCGTTTGTTTCAAGGAAACGGGTAATGTGACCGTGAATATTGCCGTGTTTTGCATTGTTTGTGTGTGCAATAAATACAGACTTGTCAAACGGACTGATTTCCACGTCTTCTGGACGGTCTGTTGGTGTTGCTCCTAAAAGAATCGCTGCATCATGAGCGTGAACAAGGACATCAGCCTGCGTCTGGAATTTAGCAAGAATATCTGCATTTCCTTTTGCAGCCGCCCGGACTGCTTCAATGGTTAAAGCAACCCAAGTTCCTTTGCCCAAGTTTGCTGCATACAGTGTACCTTCTTCAAGCAAGTCGGAATTCGCTTGCTTGCGAGATTCAACATATTTGTTTTTGCTAATGAATTTGTAAACACATGCATCTTGTTTGTCGTCACCCATATAAACAGCGATACGTCCGTCATTTGTTAAGCCCATTGCCGCGTTTTCATGGTGGAAACGGCCAAGCGCAGTGTGCTTGCGCGGTGCGAAGTTCGGATCAAATGGGTCTACCTCAAGGATCCAGCCGTAATGCGTTTCATTTAAAGAAGCGGCCTCTGATGTGGATTCATAGTTTTCTTCTGCAGACAAAACCGTGTTCCAAAGTGTTTTTCCGCCGGAGCAGTTTGCAAACGTACCCTGAACAATATCTACACTGCCGACTGCTTTTGATCCGCGAGCAGGACCTGTTAAACGGAATGGTGTCAATCCGGAAATCCGGCGGGCATATTTTGATGACGTATCCATTTTCCATACGCCTTCTTCATCCTGACGAATTTCAATAATGGAACCGCCTTGGTTATATAGAAGCTTTTGAATTTGAGAAGCGGAATATTTACCGTTTACCGGAGCGCCTGTTACCCACAGGTCACTTGTATATTCATGGTTAACCCAGAGAAGACCATGCTGATTCGATCCATCAATTGGGAAAAACATGGTGAAGTCATTGTTGTAACCAAATGTGTCGCCAGATTTATTAATAACGTCTCCGTAAGATGCAATTACATCGTATTTATAGCCGCGCGGCAGAACAAGCTCGTCTTTTCCGGATGCTTCAATTGGCGTGAACTTTACGCCCGATACTTTTTTCTTGCGTCCGAACAAATGAGAAGCAGCTTTTGTCCCTTCTGCCTGTGTTTTCGGCGCGAATGCACCCAGCCCAGCAGATGCAACGGTTAAAGCGGTAACCCCTGTACCGACATAAGTTAAAAATTTTCGTCTGTTTAAGTCTTGCGACATTACTGAACCCACCTTTATGTATTTTTGTTCCCCAGAGCTATGGTAGTAAAAAAGTATGAAGTGAATGTAGAAAATTTGTGTGAATTATGTAAAAGATTATTAAGTTTGTAAAAAAATTTGAAACTATTTCCTTTTTGTTTCGTAGAAAGAAGCAAAGAGGTGATCGATAAATGAAAGTATTTATTGGATCTATTATAGTGCTTCTTCTGATTGGGGCAGGCATTTGGCTTATGTTGTCGCCTATGTTTAACAAAGTGGGGGAGACAGCAGACAAAGTAAAGAACAGGTTGAAGGAGGAAGAACATGGAGAAACTGATACCGAAAAAGAAAAGTAAGGGCCCAAACAAGAAGGTATTGGGCGGTTCGCTTGTTGCTTTGGCACTTATTCTCGGTTTAGCTCTTTTATCGATGTTTATTGAAAAAATTCCAAATGGCTACGTAGGGGTCGTGTACAGCCCGAACGGCGGTGTGCAGGAGGATACACTGGGGCAGGGATGGCATGTTGTCGGCTTATTTGATAAAGTGACGATTTATCCGGTCCGCATGCAGACCGTAAACTATAAAGATATACAAGTGGCCACATCTGACGGTAAAAGCGTAACCGTTGATTTCGCCTATAACTACAGCATCCAGCCGGATAAAGTAGTAGATGTGTTTAACCAGTTCGGCCCGATTGAAGTAGAGCAGATTGAAGATTCGTATTTGCGTACGCGCTTATGGGATGCAGGCCGAAAAGGCATTGCCAAATACTCGGTTATTGACACATATGGAGAAAAGTCATCGGAAGCGGCAGTCGATGTACAAACGCTGTTTGCGGAGGATATTAAAGATTTAGGATTTGTTGTTGATAATATGACATTAGGTGTACCAAAGCCGGATAAATCCACCCAGGCAGCGATTGACAAACGGGTAGAAGCCGCCCAGGAGCTTGAAAGAAAACAAATTGAGCTAAAGATAGCGGAAGCGGAAGCGCAGAAAAAGAAAATTGAAGCGCAGGGTATTGCCGAGTACAACCAGATTATTAAAGAGTCCATTTCACAGGAAGTCATTCAAAACAAATGGATTGAAAAATGGGATGGTGTGATGCCGAAAGCAACCGGATCAAACCAGTTAATTTCCATCCCGCTGGACGAAGGAGCCTCCAGCCAGCCATAAGCCAAAAGGGTCTTACTGTTTACAGTAAGACCCTTTTTTTTTGAAAAATCGTTCATGGTTTTTGTTTTCTTTTATGGTAAAATTGCCTAGTAACGATAAGTGAAGAGAGCTGGAGGAAAGAAAAAATGAAAAAATGGTTAATGCTGCTCACGGCGTTGTTTGTAGTCATTGGTATCATGCAGCCTGCCCAGGCCGCGGCAGAAACAGCTTTTTATACAAAATCCGCGGTTGCACACACAGATGGAACCACTACACCGGTTTATGCATTGAATGAACCGATGACCCTTCAAATTGACTGGGTGTACAGTGGAAAAGAGCCTGCTCTGTATAAAGTGCCGACTCCTTTTTACATTAGTAAGGACGGAGAAGAGCCGCTGAAAACATCGTCTGGGGAAACGATTGGAACATTAAAGATGAACGCTGCGGACAATACGGCTATCGCTGTGCTGGAGGAAGATGTACAGTCAGGTGTAAAAGGAACTGCCAACGTTCCAGTGGTATTCAAGGAAGACAAGCTGGCGAAAATAGGCGCCTACGGTGTAGCTTTTCCGACCGGCGAACAGCTTTCCTTTACGATTACGGAGGAAGCAGCGGGAGCCATCAAAATGGTGGCACTGGATGCCAAGTCAAAAGAAAAGCTGGCTGGTGCTTCGTTCACGATTGTAAATGAGGGAGGAAAAGTAGTCGCTTCGCTCAAGACGAATGCAGAGGGAGAAGCATCGGTGCCTAACCTGCCGTTCGGTACATACACGGTCACTCAAACAGCAGCGCCTGATGGCTACGCGGTTCCGCTGGAGCCCTGGAAGCTGGATTTGAACACCGTCCTTGTGACAAAAGAAATTATGCATGAAAAGTCTACAGGATTAACGGGAGCTTTAAACATTACAGCTGTTGAGAAAGGAACGGCTGTACCGATTGCCGGAGCTGAATTTGAGCTCAAAACAGAAAATGGCCTTTATTCAAAAAAAGTAGTGACGGATGCGAAAGGAAAAGCTTCGCTAACCGGTCTTTCCTATGGCACTTACGAGCTGACTCAAACAAAAACAGACAGTGACTATGTGCTGCCGACGGAGTCCTGGACAGTGACGATCGGCCGTCAGACGCCGGTGGAACAAAAAGTGGAAAACAGCCTTGTGAATGCCTATGGCACCTTAAAGGTTACGCTGACAGATGCTTCATCCGGGGCGGAGCTTAAGGGAGCGGAATTTTCTCTTTATGATGAAGAAAAGGAGCTCGTTTCCAAGGTTGTAACAGATGACAACGGAGTTGCTTCTTTTACAAGTTTAAAGGCCGGAAGCTATAAATTGGAAGAAACCGATGCACCAGATGGTTATACACGCTCAACGGGCCAAACAGATGTCACGATCAAAAGCGGTGAAACAGTGGATATAGAAATGGAGAATACAAAAACGGCGGAGGCTTCTTCCACAACAACCTCTGTGAAAACAAAAGCAGCTGGAACCGAAACGCTTCCACAAACCGGAGATGAATCGGATGCTCTGTATCTGTTTGCTGGTGTGCTGCTTGCAGCGGGTGCCTGGCTGCTGATGAGAAAAGGAAAACGTGCGTGAAGATAAGACAGGTTATCGGTGTGCTTTGTATTCTGACAGCGATTGTGCTGATCGGGGCTCCTTTTTTAAAGTATGAACTGCTTGAAGCCAAATCGAGCCATGTAACGGCGCAATCACTGACACCGGAAAAAATCGAGCAAAACAACAAGAAGCCTGCAGAGTTTGATATGGAATCTATTGAACCGCCCTCTGTTATGGATACAGTCGTAAAGGAAGCCAAAGCAGACGAAGAATCGGTTGTCGGCCAAATCCGGATTCCCTCGGTAAACTTGGATCTGCCCATTTTAAAAGGGACGACGAACGAAAATTTAATGGCCGGCGCCACAACAATGCGGGAAAATCAATGGATGGGTGTTGGCAATTATCCGCTTGCCGGGCATCACATGAACCGGGAAGATCTCCTGTTTAGCCCCGTTTTGAAGGTGAAAAAAGGCGACCTCATTTATGTAACGGATTTAACGTATGAATATACGTACAGCGTCACTAAAACAGAAGTAGTGCATGAAAGCCGAACAGATGTGATAGAGAATACAATTGAACCGAACATCACACTGGTCACTTGCTATAATTCTGACGATCGTACAAAGCGGTTTATTGTAACCGGAGAATTAAAGGAAACACATGAATATAAAAAATAAAGGCGCCTTTTATAGGTGCCTTTATTTTTTTTTGAACAAAAAAGAATGTAATAGTAAATTTTATGATTACATGTTGCATTTTTCCAGTAGTTCTGTATTATTTATGTTAGTACAGTTAATACGGTTTGGGGAAAAAGGAGGACGGCGATGTTTACGATTGACACGAGAAGCCGTGTGCCGATATACGAGCAGCTCACAGAAAAAATAAAAGAATTAATCATTCGCGATGTCATGAAGGCAGACGAGCAGCTGCCATCAGTCCGTACGCTGGCGCAGGAATTAACCATTAATCCAAATACAATCCAAAAAGCGTATCGGGAGCTTGAGCGGGAAGGGTTTATTTACTCTATTCCGGGCAAAGGAAGCTTCGTGTCGCCGGTTAAAAACGAAATCAATAAGGAGCGGGTGGAGATGCTGAAACACGAACTTGAACGGATCGTCGGGGAGATTTTGTACCTCGGCGTGCCGAAGGATGAAGTGATCAAGCTGATTGAAACGATACAGGAGCCGGAAAGGGGAGCAGACAAAAATGATTAAAGCGGATCATCTGTCAAAGCGGTTTGGCCGTTTTGAAGCCGTAAAGGATGTACAGATGCATGTGAAAAAAGGATCGATTTATGGGCTGCTTGGCTCCAATGGTGCCGGAAAAACGACACTGCTCAAAATGCTGTCCGGTATTATGAGAGCTGATCAGGGCAGCGCTGTAATCGAAGAAAAATCGATTTTTGAACAGCCGGAAGTAAAAAAACGGATCCTGTTTATCCCGGACCAGCCATACTTCTTTCATCAAACTTCTCTGCTTCAAATGGCTCACTTTTATGCAGCGGTTTATGACCGGTGGAATGAAGAACGATTTCAACAGCTGTATCATCATTTTAATCTCAACCCAAAAGCAAAGCTTTCACGTATGTCTAAAGGGATGCAGCGCCAGGCCGCTTTTATTTTAACGCTCTCGGCCATGCCGGATGCGCTTATTTTGGACGAGCCTTTTGATGGGCTGGACCCAGTTGTGCGCCAGCAGGTTAAAAATCTTTTGATTCAAGATGTCAGCAGCCGTTCTATGACGGTTCTTGTTTCCTCACACAACCTGCGGGAAATGGAAGACTTTTGTGATGCCGTCGGTGTTATGCATAAAGGAAGCCTTTTGTATGAGCGTGATTTAGAGGAACTGAAAACCGATGTGAGCAAGCTGCAGGTGGCATTTAAAAAGATGCCGGACGAGTCGTTCATTAAAGGCATGGATGTGATGCATTATGAGAAACGGGGCCGGGTGCTGACCTGTATTGTTCGCGGAAATGAGGGAGACATTGACCGGCACGTACGATCTTATGAACCAGCTATTTACGACGTGCTGCCGTTAACACTTGAAGAAATTTTTACGTACGAAATGGGGAGTGTCGGCTATGAAATCCGGAATCTTATCGTTTAATAAAGGGCTGTTTCTGCAGCATGTGCGCTCTGTGTTATGGATCGGCCTGTTTTTTCTTTTGTCACAGGTTGTCCTGCTGCCGCTTGGCATCTTTGTCATTCTTCGGGATGAATGGAGCGTCAAATCGTTTTTAGAAACAAGCAACGGCAATGTCCTGCTTACAATTTCTTTTTCGATTCAATATATAACGTATATGGTGTTCCCGGTTTTAGCGGGTATTGTGTTAACGAGCTATATGACCAAAAAAAGCTCGTCCGATTTTATGCACGGCCTGCCGTTTAAGCGCGAAACGCTGCTGACACACGTATATGCAGCAGGGGCTGCCGCTCTTGGCCTGCCTATTCTGGTGAACGCTGTGATTTTGCTGGCGATACGGCCGATGGTAAAGCCGATTGATTATACAGTGGCAAACATTGCGGAATGGGCGGGTGTTTCCCTGTTTGTCGTTTTGTTTATGTTTATGACCACTGTTTTAATTGGCTTGTTTATTGGTCCGGCAATTTTACAGGGGGTCATGGCTTACGGCGTATTTGTATTGCCGGCTGCGCTTGTTTACATGACGCTGACCAATGCCCGGTATTTTATCAACGGGCTGGCCGTGGATGCTTATGCGTCTAAAATTATGGAAGACGGCATTTTCTTAGTCCGGGCTGCGAGCTACGAAACCCGCCCGTTTACCGGCACAGAGTGGGCGGTCTACCTGGTCATTGGAGTGGTCATGGTGGCCGTTTCTTACTATGTATATAAAGTGCGGCCTGCCGAAGCGGTAGATGAAACGATCGTATTTCCGTTTTTTAGATGGGCATTTATTTTCGTTTTAACGTTTGCAGCGACGCTGATTGGCGGTATGTATTTTGCGGAGCTTCTTGGTGCCACATCCGGATGGATGATTGCCGGTTATGTGATTGGGGCTGCTGCCGGTTATACACTGCTGCAGATGATTGTGCAAAAGTCGCTGCGGCTTACATGGCCCTGGAAGGGATTTGTTTTCTATGCCCTGCTCGTTTTAATTTTGCTGCTGCCGGGAGCACTGTTTGCCCGGTCATACGAAAAAGCGATTCCAAATGTGAATGATATTGAAAAGGTGTATATTGGCGATCAGGCAGAGCCGTTTTCAGGCCTGTTTTATGAGGAAGTGCAGAACAAGCTGAAAAAAGCGGATGCTGGATTTATGACAGACGGGTATTCTATTGAGCAGGGGCGACAGGTGCACCAAAAACTGATCGATGTTCAAAGTGAACACCCTGGTTTAAATGGCTACTCTATCTATATTACGTATAAGATGAAAGACGGGAGCCGGGTACTGCGTCAGTATTCTGTATCAGCAACTGAAGCAGACAAAGCGACAAAGGAACTGCGAAAAAATGTCGAGTTTATTAAAGCATCGACGCCTATTTTTGCCCTGGCGCCAGAAGCTGCGATCAATTACCTAACGGTTTTTAACGACGTAACCCAAATTCAAATGGCAAATGTCGCGGAAAAGAAAGCCGTTGAAGCGATTCGCGCAGCGATTGAAAGCGATCTGTTGTCAGGAGAAGCGGATATGTTCAGCGCGAACCGCAATGCAATTGCCGGATCGATCGATTTTTGGGCAGGGAAAGAAAATGGCGTCAGTTTGTACAGCAACGTTCATTTGGATGATGAGCATACGATTGCTGCCATCCGGAAATATGTTCCAAACGGTGAGGCATTCGCTTCTGCTTCAAATGTCGATAAAGCGTTCGTCGTGAACGCAGCAAGCGAGGAAGAAAAGGAAAAGCTGAGTCAATTTATTTGGAACAATGAAGGTCAGGAGCCGGACTGGAGTAAAATGCCGCTGAAGTACAAACAGGTAACAAGTAAGGAGGAAATCCAGCAGCTGCTGAACCCGGCCTCTCTGACTAGAGATGGAGATCAGATGCTTGTGATTAAATGGAAGGGCGGAACTGAGCACACCATTATTTCAGCAGCTGGTTTAAAATAAGAACGATAAAAGCAGCCGCGCGTTATGCGGCTGCTTTCCTTTATTGGTTTAATAGAGTTTTCCAGGATTCAGCGTGATGAACAGCAACCTGGCAGCCGCATTCATTTTCGAGTGTTTCCAGCTCTTTCTCGAAGTAGGCGGCGCTTTTTCCGAAAAACGAAATGCCTCCTGCTTCCGGGTTTGCAATCGTCTCCACAGCAATCGATACGTTCTTTTCGAGCAAACGACCAAGCGCACGCTCTTTGGCCGAAACATCCATAACTTTCTCGGCACTGTCGCGGTACGCCATAATCACTGTATAATCCGTATGCTGAATCACAAACTCTGCTAACGTTCCTCCGGTAGAAGCGGACACTTCATCGTACCAAAAAGGAATATCAGCTCCGAGTGTCCAGCCGCTGTCTGCTGCCCGCTTAATCAGCCTTTCGTACCGATAAACCGCCTTTTTCTGATCAGTTTTCCATTCACTGGACAAATATGGTTCAATATCAAGGTGAATACCGTCCCAATCCAGCGGACGTATCCGGCGCAAAAAGGTGTCCAGATCTTTCTCCGTATATTCGGGTGATCCATCGAGCGCGTGAACCCGCATACCCTGCTCGTGCGCTTTCTCAATAAAAGATTGATAGACGAAATCTGAAACAGAAGCATCGATTTGCACATATACATCTTTCACACTTTGTTTCTCAAAGAAGGACAGCATTTCTGTTGAATCTTTGAGCGTATGGGCATCCCATATCCATGTGGCTCTTTCTTTTTTCGACAATTCGTACCCTCCCCATAAAAGTAGAAGGAAGGCCAGGAGTATTCCGCCAAACACGAACATGCGCATGAAAAATCCGCCACCCTATCATGAATGTAGTTGCAATGAGTATAACAAACAGTGAACTTCTTTTTCATTTGAAGGAACGATTCATTTTCCGCTGGATTCTCAACACTTTTCCGATATAATAGAAAAGATGCATTTTCAGGTTTACACAATTCTTTTACTATAAAATATGATAGTATAAAAATCTACGAAATTGGAAGGAAAGAGGACTTTTCAACATGAAGAATGAGAAGACATTTTGGCTGCTGGCCCTGGCTTTTATTATTTGGCAGCCGGTTATTGATGTGCTCACAAGCGCATCGCTGCTGCTGCTTAACATTAGTTTAACTGTCGGTGTAATTGTTCGCGTGCTGTTTATGGCCGCTATCGTATTGATGCTGTTATGGAAAGCGCGGCGAAGCGGGCTGGCAAGGAAGTACATTCTTTATTTACTAGCCGTTGCGGCCGTCATTGCTATTAACATTGTGCTGAATATGAACGTAAAAGATCCTTACTACCTTGGGAGCGAATTAAAGTTTTTCAATAAGATTGTGTACTTCCCAATCCTGTTTACGGGCTTTAGCGTTCTGTACCTTTATTTAAAGCGGGAGCAAGTGCCGTTTAAAGAAAAAACCACTTCTTATTTCTTGTACGCCTCGCTGATCATCAGTGCCGTGTTTCTTGTTTCCTTTGCAACAGGAACAAGCCTGTCCAATTACTCCCATACGAAAATCGGCTTTACCGGCTGGTTTTATGCCGGAAATGAAATTGGTGCCATCATGGCGATCATTCTTCCGGTGACGGCCCTTTACGCAATTGAGAAAACAAATCGTGTAAAAGAGTGGCGTTATTGGATTCCATTTGTGCTGCTGGCTGTTTCGATGCAGTTTCTTGGAACGAAAGTTGGGTACGGCGGTATCGTCGTTGTGCTGCTGGCTGCTTTTTTCTCTATGCTCATTTTGTATTTCACCAAAGAGCGTTCAGGAAAAACGCGTTCTAATATGCTCATTTCGCTAGTGCTCATTGCTGTGCTCGCTGTGACAACACCGGTTACGCCTGTGTTTCATAACATGTTTGCACACTTAAGTTTATTAAACATCGACTTTAGCAAAGAAAAAGAAAAAGAGATTGATCCAGATACAGGCGAAGAACTGCCAGAAGATGAGCAGGAGGAAGAAGAGCCTGAGATTACAAATGAACAAGTGCAGAATCTTGTATTCAGCAGCCGGGAAAAATATTTAGCTGAGATGAAAGACCAGTTTGCCGAAGCGCCGGTTTCACAAAAGCTTTTCGGTATGGGATTTGCCGGAAACTATGAAGAACCGGAACCAGGCAAAACACCGAGAATGATTGAGATGGACTTTTTTGATCTCTTTTTCTCACTCGGTATCGTCGGCTTCCTGACCATGATGTCATTGCCGCTTTACTATGCGATCCGTTTTGTGATTCACTTTATCCGAAACATTAAACAAACCTTCACGCCGGTTAACATTATGTATGGAGTTGCCTTTATCCTTGGAATTGGGATTAGTGCAACGGCAGGGCATGTGTTAACGGCTCCTGCCGTCTCTATCTATGTAGCAGCCGTTATGGCACTGCTTATGGTGCAAGAAGGCATTATAAAAGAATAAAAGAGCAAGAAAACCGCCCCGGCTGATGTCGAGGGCACTGAAAAAGTCTAGATAGTTTTAACCAAACCAGGTATTCGACGATTCAATCGTCGAATACCTGGTTTTTTTCATTTATAATAAATTCAATACATACAGGTGGTGCTTCCAATGATTTCAAATCAAGAAACACTTATACTAAGCCCGTTTGCGGCGATTTACGATATCGTTGTGC
>NZ_JAMBOO010000033.1 GCF_023715895.1 Domibacillus indicus
CACCCTTAGCAGGGGCGCCTCTTCAGCCTCTTGAGTACTTCCCCAGATTGGCTCCGCAGGCAAGACTCGAACTTGCGACCGATCGGTTAACAGCCGATTGCTCTACCACTGAGCTACTGCGGAATAATCTGCACTAGCGACAGATTTAAAATCTTATCATACTTAAAATCTAAAATCAATACTTTTTTAAAAATATTTATTACCAGCTTTCTTTTATCAGCATTTCCGCCTTCTAGCAGAGTGAGACACACACCTTTGGAAATCACCGTGTAAAGCCTTGACTTTATCTCGAAGGGTGGCACTTATCAAAAGTAGAGGATATATGATCTGATTAAAGCAGAATATAGTGCCTATCTTCTTTTAACATACATCTGTTCCCTTATTAATTTAAATACAAATATTTATTTGTCAGAATACACAACATAGCAAAATTAGATTTTTGTTGCATTCATTCAGTAACTTTTAAATGATCTTTCGCCCATTCTGTCCTAGTGCAAAATAAATTCCATGTTGTAAGGTTTGAAAACAATCAAATTTAGAAAAATTCATGTCTGATTGAGATATAATGCTGCTTAATTCAGGAGAAATCCCAACAAGGATTATTTCAGTTCCAATAAGGCAAGCCGCAGAACCGATTTTCTCAATGAGACTTGCTGTATACTCACTTATACCTTTATCCAGTCCGGTTAAGTCCAGAATAAGATAGTTTGCCTTGTAGCTTGGAAGGTTATTTAGTGTTTTGACAACAAGTTCTACTGAACGCTCTTCATCATATTTTCCTATCAAGGGGACTACAACGATGCCATCAAGAACAGGAATAAGAGGTGACGAAAGCTCTCTCACCAGTTCATTTAGTTCTTTTGTTTTTTCTTCTGCAAGAGCTTCTAAACGGATAATCTCATCTGCTTCCTTTTTTCTAGCTAGCTGATAAATATTATTTGAAATCGTCACATCTGAAGGGAAATACTCAATGACACTGTATTCATGCCCTTCTAGTTGATGCTGAACTACTTTGTACCAAATATTTGTACCGAACAGTCCTGTGAATATTCCTGCGTAGTGGGCAGGGAGATAATTTCCACCCTTCGTCTTTCCTTGCGCCAGATGAATTTTATATTCCCAACTATCCTTAATATACGCTGTGAATGTTTTGGTTTCAGTGTTCAAATCTTCAATAGTGGTCCGTCCCCAGCCAGCTGAAGCATATGCATTGGTAATTAATTTTGCTATTTCAGATATATTGACATCCTTTAAATTCTTGAAGTACTGCCCTGCCACTAGTCCCTGCCGAAACCCTGTTGTTTCAAAAACCACGTTTGATGCTTCTTCGCCTGAAATTTCTTCAATCGTATCAAAGAACATTTTCATTGCAGAAGAAATCCAGAAAAGAACAGCATCCTCTCCTTCAAATAGAAATTTCCCTCCTTCTATGTCCCATTTAAATTCAAATCCACCTATATTGATGTTTGAATTTTCACCCATCAATTTACCCCACTTTCATCTTAAATATTTGTCCTCTAAAAAAACATTAATTCCATTATAGTCATTTTTCATCTTCAACTGTTTCATTATTTAAATCAACAGTAACGTCTAATAAAAAAGCCTTTTTCTAAAAAAATGCCCTCTTTGATTTTGTTACCAGTGTGAAGGGAGCAGAAACGACCCATACTGTTAAGGCAAGGCAAATCAAAAACCCATTAGGGAGTGATTGATCATGTCACGCAGCAATCGCAATCGTCTATTGGCTCCAGGTGCCCAGCAGGCTATTGACCAGATGAAGTACGAAATTGCTTCTGAATTTGGTGTTCAGCTAGGTGCGGATACAACAGCACGTGAAAACGGTTCTGTCGGCGGTGAAATCACGAAGCGTCTTGTAGAAATGGCGAAACAGCAATTGTCTAGCCGTTAGGAAACACACAAAACTGAATAGCAAGAAAAAAGATATCCCTTCATCCTGAAGGGGTGTCTTTTTAAAGGCTCTGTTAAAACCTGTTGTTATAAGAAAAGAGAGTTTGTTGCTTTACTATTTGTTAATAGTTCTTTTTGCTTCCCCTACGATATCTAAAATAAGAATAGCTCTTCTAAGGGAACTGCGATTTTCTGTGTATTTAAATTCATCTATTTTGTCGCTAATGTCCAGCCATGCTTCTAATTCTTCTGGGTTATCCAAGTCACATGCTATATGGAAAATAGTTTCTGCAGTTTCAATTGCATCTAATTCACAGGTAACTATTTTTCGGGCTAAGTAGCAAATATATTCAAGGGCCGCTTCTTTATAAGAAGGCTTTTGGATGTTCAGCTCCTTTAAGGTGCGATAAAAATAGTCTTCTACCTCAAATATATTGTTTGTGCTTTTGAAAGACGAAAGAATGCCAAGGGACACAGAATCCTTATCGTCCTCCAACATGTTAAACGCCCACGGTACATAATCTTCAGACGTAATGCAGCGGTTGAAAATTTTGTAAAATAAAGCATTTGTATTCATGCTTGAGTCCCCTTTTATGAACATTAAACTTTAACAGAGCCTTTTTAAAAGGATATGTTTAGAGCAGCTTAAAAAAATGAGCGCCGCATTCCTTTTTAAAATCTTTAATTTAGGTGGAGAGGTTCACATTTAGCAAACATAACAATTTAGGGATGAGTTCTTTAAAAAGATAACAAATTTGAGATAAAAAAGGATTGTGATTTGCTTATACCCTTGAAAGTAATAAGCAAGTGTTCTTTTACACGATGTTTGGGACTATTCACAAAGCATCCTGCCCTAAACACGTTAGGTTTTGGTTTGTCTATCCCAAAAGTGTTAGGTTAAATTTTATCCGTCCCAAAAATGTTAGGTTTAAGTTTATCCAGTTAAAAGAAAAACGCGGCCCAAATGAGCCGCGCAACGTTAAGATTTCTTTCTGACACGTGTTTTACTCCGCAATTTAATCATTTCACGAATCGAGTTCATTAATTCGTCTTTGTGATTCTTCCAATGCTTCCGGGCCTCTTTGTCTGAAATGTTTAAGTGTTCTTTAAAGATTTCAACTGCTTTATCTTCAACGAACCAATCAGGAACCATTTCTGCACTGTTTTGATACTCGGCTATAATTACATCCAGTGCATTTTGCAACATATCTTCTGGCGGGGCATCCTCTACTCTGGACAACTTATTTTGTTCTTCATACTTGGCCATTAGTACTTTTTCGATATACCGGACATGCTGTTTGATGTTTCGCCCTTTTATTTCATCCAGCACCTCTAACATCAATACATCTCCATACTTTTCCCACGCTGAGATGGTTTCCTCGTCCACAAAAATTCCTTGTTCTTTTAAAAGACGCTTGGTCCGACGAACAAATTCTCCATAAACAGCAGGTTTTTCTTGCCCTTCTTCATCTTGATCAGAGTCATTAAACAAAGCAAGCTGTTCCTGCTTATACTGGCTGTTAATCGTAAACTTGATTTTCTCTACTTTTTTTCCTTGCTTAATTTCCTCAAACTCAAAAGATAAATGCGTTTTTTCCTTCAATTCTTTCTGAGAATGTTTTAAAATCCTTTGCTTAAAGTTTCCGTACTCAGGATATTTCTCCGTTACACCAAGCATCAAGCGAAGTTCTTCCAACGCAATGGTCCGATGCCCAATTTTCTCATACTGTTTCAGCAGCTCAAAAAGCCTGACAGAATAACTGCTCTTAAGCGGCGCAATCACATCAAATGGATAATTGGTAAAGCGCTCTTCAAGCTGTAAAAGTAAATCTTTAATAAGAGTGTTAAAAACAATATGTACGGTTCCTTTTTCGTAAACAATCCCGGAAAACCACGGGAACCATCCAATTTTTTCTTTTGATTTGACTTTAATACGCCGTGTGGACAGTCCATCCGCTATTTTTTCTATTTCTTTATGATAATTATTTCCTTTGACTCCTGCTGCAGCAAGGAACTCACTTACTTCGAAGCTGTAATGAGGAAATTGTGTATCGTTAAGCTTAATTTTGCTGGCGGCATATCGAATTATTTTATGTTCAGACATTTTTAAATCCGCTTCGTAATATGCCTCAATAAGGTCATTGGACTGAACAACCAACCCTTTGTTTTCTTTCTTTTTGGCCATATTCACTTACCACCTTTTGGAACATTCCGGCTGATATTAATGGAATTATCTCACTTATTTGTTCCAAAAGAAAGCAATAAACCTAACATTTTTGAAAAATGTTAGGTTTCCTTATTTATCTGCTGTCTTAGCCTTCGCCTGTCCCAAATATGTTAGGTATAAACCGAATTTTCTTTATGCAAAATAAAGCCTGAAGTGAAGCCTTGAGAACCCTTGGCCATTGAAGTAATGGTGATCTGCAAAGAGAGGATTTTAGAGGTGTTATCCTAAAAGTGTTAGGGTTATCCCAAAAACGTTATGGACTATCCTAAATATGTTATGGTTTGTCCCAATTTTGTTATGGAAAACATCCCAATTCCGTTATGATTTATCCCAAAAATGTTATAGTTCATCCTAATTTTGTTATCTTTTATCCCAATAACGTTATGTATAGAAGGCTTCAATGCTTGGTACCATTGGTTTTTTCCAGGTCTAAAACAGTAAAACAATAAAAAACATAAAAAACCAATTATAGTTAAAACACTTAAAACATAGATCTTTGTTAGTTTATTCAACCCTTATCGATTACATGCTTTTACAAAAATAAAATAAAGCAGCTGATACATTTTAAGTTTTTCCCTAACGTTTTTGGGATGTTCTAATTTCTAAGCCTAACATTTTTGGGATGAGATGAAAAAGCAGTTATGTTTTGATTGTTGTTACGCATTACCTTCTTAGGCTTTTTTGCACTCCTCTTATTTTTAAGAATAAAGCGCAATTCCAACAAGTCCAGAAAATACAATGACATAAACCGAGTGCGTACACATCTTTGTTCGTTAACGTCTATAGCCGGTTTTTTCTTTAGGCTGGTCAATAAATGTCCGGCCTAAGACAGGGCCTGTTGCATCGATAACCGAACAAACGCAGAATTCGTCAGTCCGAGCTCTGCCGCACATCGCACACACTTTTTGCTCTTGAATAGCCGTTTTCGTTAAAGTGACTTTATTTTCATAGCAGATGGCAAGGAAGAATTTCTTTCCCCGCTTAATCAGCTTAGATTGTTCTCTTTCCAGTCCCAGACACCCCGTTTATAAAGGTTCTGCCCTTTAAATTCGACATCTATCCATACCCAGTCATTCTGTGGAACACCTTGATTTGTGCGAACGTATCAGATGTTCTGCTGAACATATTCCCTCGATAAAAACAGGGAACTTTTTACGCATCACTATTATGAAAAGTTTTTTTGTATGGTCGCTTCATCAACCACAAAAGTATACCTAGGCAAAAGTGTGCTTTTGCCTAGGTATACTTTTGCTTAGGTACACGCATGCTTAACAACTTTTTGATGCTCCTTCTATTGGAACCTTAAGTATATTTAAAATTAATTTCAAACTTTTCATGGGTATATTTAGAGGTCTTAACATCCGCAATCTAGTGAAAAACCGGAAAGTATCCAAATCGATTCATGATGCAGGCTGGGGATTCATATTGAACTACCGCCCACTTACCTGAGGGTTGAAGTGGGGGATTCCTGGGCAAGAGGATCTTCGACCCCCAGTAATCAGGCTAACCCCGTATTCCAACGGTTTTATGACCAAGATTAAATAGACTGAAGTGAAAGAAGCCGCAGGGCTTCTTTTTTAATATTCAGGCTCGCATTCAGGTCTCGATCGTGACGCACGCCGCAGGAAGGACACTCCCACACCCGGACAGCGAGATTTTTTGCATCCTTATGCTGGTGGCCACACCCGGAACAGAGCTGGCTTGATGGGAAGAACGGATCGACTTTTATAATCGTCCGTCCGTACCACTTCGCTTTGTAAGTGAGCATTTCGTTGAACCTGGACCATGACGCATCGTGAATCCCCTTGCTTAGTTTTTTGTTTTGGACGAGATTCTTCACTGACAAATTCTCCACTGCGATCACTTGGTTTTCATGAACGAGCCTGGTCGTCAGCTTGTGAAGAAAATCTTCTCTTGTGTGTTTGATTTTTTCGTGCAGTTTAGCAATCTGGGCTTTATTTTTTTCCCACGATTTCGAACCTTCTTTTTTACGTGCAAACGCACGCTGAAGAAAGGCTAATCGCTTTTCGTATTTTTGATAGTATTTAGGGTTGGCAATGGATTCACCGTTGGAGAGCACGGCAAACTCTTTTAATCCCAGATCAATGCCAACGGCATCGTTGGTGCTTGGTTTGTACGGGGAATAAGGCATCTCGCAAATGACCGAAATAGAATACCGGCCGGTGCTGCTTCGGCGCACGGTGACACGCTTAATGTCACCTTCAATGTTTCGGGACTTTGAAAAACGAATCCAGCCGAGTTTCGGCAGCTGAATGCGATGGTCCACGATTTTAATATTGTGATTTGTCATTTTGGTTGTGTAGCTTTGGACCGGTTTTTTCTTGCTTTTGAATGTCGGATGGCCCTTAAAGTCATACGCCGTTGGCGTATAGCCTTCTGCACATTTTTTAGCGGCTCGTTTTTTTAATTCTTTTTTCGGCTGTTCCTTATATTTTTTGAATCCTTCGTACTGATATTCGATGCTTGCCTGAAGAGCAATACTGTCAGAACCAGACAACCATTTGAACGTTTCTTTTAGCCCAGGGAGGAGCTTTTTAGCGGCTGTTTCTGTATACCGTTTTTTTGTTTTTTCGAAACTCTTGATATTTTCATTTAATATATAATTGTAGACAAACCGGCAGCAGCCGATCGT
Organism: Domibacillus indicus; assembly: GCF_023715895.1. GTDB lineage: Bacteria > Bacillota > Bacilli > Bacillales > Domibacillaceae > Domibacillus > Domibacillus indicus_A. The sequence continues at coordinate 6,789 of NZ_JAMBOO010000033.1, forward strand.
TTGGTTAATCAGTTGTTTTTGCTCGTCACTTGGATGGATTTTAAACCGAAAGGCTTTAAAATGAAGATTCTTTTTTTCATCTGTTTTGGTTTTTATCATTTTCCTCACCCCCCTGAACATTTGTTCTGCACCTAATTATACCATTTTAGCAATAGAGCGTTCAAGGAAAAAGAATGACTGAAAGAGCAACGATTCATCCCCCACTTAGCAAGCTTGAAGTGGGGGTGTTCTCGCCAAAGACGATAAAACCGATCTTATGCAAACTTTATCTTTCTGAAAACCCCGTTGTATCAACATTTTGACGACTATCTCAAAATAACCTTTATTCATTTTCTATACATCCGCATTAAATCAACGTTTTTCATCCTGTTTCACTTTTGATTAGTACAGTTTTATGCATAAATAATGTGCGCAATTTTACTCTGATCTTTTCCGAAGATCAGATATTTTTGGGTTACCCTTTTACTTTTCTTAAAACGCTGAAATCGGTTTACCATAGGCATTCGATAGGTAAACGGAACAAGCACCTAATGCTTAACTAGCATATTTATATTAGTAATCTATAAAAAAAGGGGGGATAACCATGCCGAAAATTTTTAATATTCACAAAGATAAAGATTGCTGTAACTGTGTTAAAGATATGGCCAAACAGCTCAAGGAACATGAAAGTGAATTTGCGCTTATTTTTGAAAAAAACGCTATTATATTGGCCAGAATAAAAGAAGTAAAAGGTGACATCGTTATTTTAGAACAAGTACTCAGCAAACAGATTTTCTTTAGTGGCGGTCAAACAATAGCGTTTGGTACTGCTGAATTAGTTGTAAGTATTTGCGAAATCACAGAGTTTGCTGCTCCGTTAGAACCAGGCCTGGTTGAAGTGGCGTTAAAAAATCTTAAAGTTTGACACTCCCACAGCTAAAGCCGCAAGCCCTTCACCTTGCGGTGAAACGGGTGGGATTCTGAAGTGCGAATGCGTTCACTGTCCATTTCTGTTTAGAACTCGCCTTCAGTTAAGGGCGGTGTCATCAGCCGTGGGAGTGTCAAATACCATTGTTAAATGAAAATTTGAGTACGCTTAAAAACGCCTAATAGCTGTATGAAAAAAAATGAAAAAAGTCAGGCATTCGACGATTGAATTGTCGAATGCCTGGCTTAGTTAAAACTATCTAGACTTTTTCAATGCCTCCATTATTTGAGGCGGGATGCTTGGAAATTAATGTATTACCTTTGGAATCCGTTTAATTGCTGTTCAGCCATACGTACTAAACGTTTTGTGATTTCTCCGCCAACTGAACCGTTAGCACGTGATGTAACGTCTGCGCCTAGTTGTACACCGAATTCTGATGCAATTTCATACTTCATTTGGTCGATGGCTTGCTGTGCTCCTGGTGCGACTAACTGATTATTGTTGTTGCTTGGCATAACTGTTCATCTCCCTTTTTTTAATTAGCCGGGTACTAACGGAGTTGCACCGTTGCGATTAAATCGTCTGGACTTCCAGATGAAGAACCCGATGTGATTATGTGACTAGTATGTATTGAATCTGGCACTTTATCCGCGTTATTCTTATTTCAAGAGAGTTTTTTCATTAAAATATTTTCCAATAATCTCACATTTTGTAACGCAATAGTGAAAAAACATATGAGGGGAACAAGTGAAAGCAAAGTAAATGTTAGCATCAGGCATATTATTGTTGGCTGGCTTTAAACGATAGTGTTGGTCCTTTTAATTATGAAAAGATTTTACCTGCTGAAATATCCACTCTATCATTTCCTCATTTTCATAAGCGAGGACCCAGGATGCATGGTCATAATTCATTTCTGTCCCGTATTCTGTATATATTGTCTTTCCTCCCGCGTTTTCAATAGCATTTATAATGTTTCTTGAATATGAAACAGGTATTACCGAATCATCTTCTGCATGAAATGCCCAGATCGGCTTGTGATCGATTAGATGGACCTTAGCTGGATCAGCTCCTCCCGCTATCGGAACCATCGCTGCAAATAGATCAGGGTGTTCCATATTCATATTGAACAAAAAATTAGCGCCGCACTCCCCTTCAAAATCTCCGATTTAGTGGGGGTTAGGCGCTAAGGTCTTAATTCTTCGCCTATTCTTCAATATATTTTTTCATTAGACCCATTGCCGCTTCTTATTTATCATCACTCACACTGATTTTCTTTTCGTTTTACAATTGATTTCCATTTTGATACGATCAACCTATTATAAGGACTAAAAAATGGAAAGGAGGGTTTGGTGATGAAAGTTGCGAAGTCGCTACTGCACAAAATTACAAATCAGACGGATATCTTCAATGCTACGCTGGATATTTACAATGATGCTCTGTCCTTCGTCATCGGGGTTATCGACAAAGAGTTTGATCATACCGACGGCCTGACAACCAAATCGATTGTATCGGCAGTAGAAAAACTGATTCACGCAACCAAATCAAACCCTCTTCCAAAATACAAAGAGTTTAACGAACGTTTTTACAAGTTTCCTTCCTATTTCCGCAGAAGTGCCATTGCCTCTGCTTTCGGAAAGGTAAAGAGCTTCCGCTCTAACTATCAAAACTGGGAAGAAGAGCAGAAGTATGCTCTTTCCGAAGGAAAAAAGTTTAAAAAACAGCCTCCGCGGCTACAGGAGGAACATAAAGAATTTCCTGTTTTTTATCGAGGGAACATGTTTAATAAAACATCCGATACATCTGCACAAATTAAGGTGTTCTATCAGAATGACTGGGTATGGATGGATATCGAATTCAAAGGACAAGACCACTACAAATGTGGTGTCTGGGAATGGAAAGAAAACAACCCTAAGCTGATTAAGCGGGGAAAGAAATTCTTCCTTTCCATCAGCTATGAAAGTAAAATTACTTTAACAAAAACACCTATTCAGGAACAAAAAGTGTGTGCAGTAGACCTTGGACTGACGAACTCTGCGGTTTGTTCAGTTATCGATGCAACAGGCACTGTCTTAGGCCGGACATTTATTGACCAGCCTAAAGAAAAAGACCGGCGGCAGATCAATGGGTACCAGCAGCATATTGTCCGCCATACTAGCCATGAAATTGTCAAATTCGCGGCAAAGCATGGCTGTGACGTTATCGTATTCGAATACCTGGGCAGAATGAAAATCCCAAAGGGGTTTTATGGAGCCAGGAAACTTCGTTTCAAGCTTCATAGGTGGCGGAAAATAGGCATCCAGAACAAAGTGGAAGAAATGGCGCACTGCCTGGGCATGCGCATTTCCCGGATTAATCCGCAGAACACCAGCGTCCTGGCGTTCGACGGCTCCGGAAAAGTAGAACGGAACCCGAAAAAAGACCTTGCCACGTTTTCAACGGGCAAAGTCTATCATGCGGATTTATCAGCTTCGTATAACATCGGCGCCCGTTATTTTATCCGGGCTTTTCAAAAATCCATCTCGGAAACGAAATGGTTGTCTCTTCAGGCAAAAGTTCCTGAGCTGACAATAAGGACATTCCAGACCTTGTCTTCGTTCATTAGTCTCCATCATGCACTCGGGCTTCCGCAGGAAGCTTAACCAGCTGGTGTTGTACCGTATTCAAGATAAGGGATGCTCCATCAAAATCTTTGATTTAGGTGGAGAGGTTCACCATAAAACAGTTAAGTCTTAAGCAGATCTTGTGGCCTGGGCCTCAATAGCTTGTGGTGTCCAATAGACGATGTATGGGTTCAGTTTCGGTTAAACCGGCCTTCTATAAACTAAAACATAGCCAGCTATGCTGCCCAGTAGTCTGCGTACTGCGTATGTATGATTAGCTTCTTCTTTCTTTAAGATGGCGTGCGCAGGTCTCTAACAAACAAAAGTGTACCTAATCAAAAGTATACATTTGATTAGGTACACTTTTGTTTAGGTATACTTTTGATTAGGTATACTTCTACTTACCATGTTTTCATTATTCTCCCTAAACAAATTCATTCATAAAGCTCTTGAACAAATTGTGAAAAAGTATGAAAAAATGCTGCTGGAAAATCCCGATGCAGATATTAAGCAAATTATAGACAGCCGCAAATCCTCTGCAATGTCTAAACTAGATAAAATAGAATCTGTTCGAAACCAGCAAAATCATCCCTCTTTGTCAGAAGCGGATATTTCGCACCAAACGGTAAAAGATATATTTAATGAGTGGAAAGCTCAAATCATAGATGTAGATGTGTACTAGAGAAAAGGATATCTTCCTTTCTCTTTAAAACATAAAAGGGAATTCTTTATACTTCACTATTAGGAAAATCATTTGGGTGCGAACACTTCATCCACAACAAATGTATACCTAACTAAAAGTGTACTTTTGACTAGGTATACTTTTAGTTAGGTATACGTATGCTTAATGACTTTTTTATTCTCCTTCTAAATGAATTTTCTTTTATAATATTTAGGGATACTCTCTGAAATGTATAAAATTTTCCACAAACGGACGATACTATATATGGGGAGGGGGGTTGGCCCCTCCTTTCATCTTGGTGTAATAAATCTTACTTTCTGCCAATTGATTATTTGCTTTTCATGACCACTTTCAGAGTTTCAGATGAAAATGTTTCAATCTCGAGATAAATATTCTATAATTTACCTAATATGTTTATTTAAGTACAGGAGGACTACCATGACTTACAATAAAGGTGCTTTTTGCGAATTAGCGGATCGTATTGAGCAAATACGACAGCTTATGATTACTGCTGGCCTCCAGTACGGTCTTGGCAGTCCTGAAACGCTGCGCTACAGCGAGCAATTAGACGAACTGATTCTTCAATATCAATTTCAAAATAGATGATTCGCCTTAAGCCGAAATGTGTTTTGCTCTAATAAGATTCCCATTTAAAATTAACAGTCCTTTTGTGTTGTGAAACCTTGGTTCCTATGCGCTCCTCTGTCTCACACAAATAGGCTTTCCGTTCTGCCCCATCTTTCCTTCAAGCCATATTCACTGGGCTTTTTTGTGAAAGCTGTTCTTCTACCCACTCGCTTCCGCTTTTAACATAAAAACCAGGCCTTTCCCGCGCAGAATGTACTTCTTGCTGCAAAACGGCTCTTATCCTTATATCCCCACAATGCAAAAGGCCCTCCAAATGCTTTAGTGATTCAGTCATCACGATCATCCGCTCACCGAACTCTTTCCACTTTAAAAACACCAGGAGATCTTGAATATCTTCCTTTGCAGAATAGATATAAAGCGGCTTGTTTTTATAAAAGATTACCCCTTCAAACGGATTGACGGCTGGAGAAATACGGGAGCCTGGAAACCACTCATACAGCTGGAAAAACAACAGCTTTCCCAGCATATCTCCCGCCTCATACTTCAGCCAGTAATTGTTTTCGTATCCCGGTATACCAGCCACTTTTGCCCCATTGATACCCAACGTATAAACAGGTATCATTTGCTTGTTCTTTTGAATGTCGTGACGAACCAGTTTTTTCTCCAGCACCATTTTCTTCTTCCGCTTTTTATCCAAAGAAAATAACCGGGAGAGCTGCAGCCCTCCGATTACGCCAATGCAGGCGAGCGCTTCAAGCGCCTGCCTTTCTTTTGGTGATTCACCGTTTACATGCTTGTCCGGCTTGATGTGCTCCGAAACCCTTGTCCAGTTAAGTTTCCAGTTATGTTGGAGTGAAAACGGGCTGATACTCATGGCTCTCCGCTCCTTACAGCACCCGCGTAATGCGCGAGCGGATTTGCTGCTTCTTTACATCAGTTTCGAGTACACGGACAAGCACACGGTCCCCTTTTTTCACATCCTGGAATTTTAAGTGCCTCGACAGGCTGTCCACACCCGGTTCTAAGTTGATAAACACACCGTATTCACGGACACCTGAGACGGTGCCTACGTATTCGTTCCCTTTCAGATAGCGGCCGGCACACAATGGCCACGGATTTCCCTCCGCTTCTTTTGAGCTGACTTTTACTCTCGTGTTTTCTTTATCAATCTCCATTACCTTTACCCTTAAGTGGTCACCAGGCTTTACCTTTTCCGTTAAGTCATCAATCCAGCCGTAGGAGATGTCTTCAATCGGAATCTTTACTTCAATCCCGCCAATATCTGCCCGGACCTGTGTCTGATTCACATGGCTGACCACCGCGACAATGATATCGCCCGGCTCAATTCTTTTAAGCGTGATGGACGCAGCCTGTTCAACCGCCGCTTTTCGGGAAGCAGTGAAGATGCCAGCATCACGGTCATAGTTCAGGACTTTAAACAGCACAGGCTGCCCTGTCATGCTGCGCAGCTGGCGAATGGTTTCAACACCGGTAAGCTCCATTGGAATGTAGCCACGGATGCTTCCGACTGAAACGACTGCACACTGTTTACCCAGCTGCTTTTCAATGCCTATGATCGGCGCCTGCAGAATCGTCTGGTTTTGATAAGCGCCGAATACTTTCTTCCAGTTTTCATCGACTTCCGTTGCCCGCACCTTTGACGGGTCGAATCCTTCAATCAGTACCTGTGCGAGATTTTCTGCTGCCATCATTCATCGCTCCTTCTTATTTTTAATAGGCTGTGAACCTGTTAATCCCAGAATCCATCAGATGACTGAGGGGGTGTGAACACTTTTTTCTTCGCCGTTACAGTGTCGGATTCAGGCGTTTCTGTATTCGGTGTCTCTGTATTTGTTTTTTCTTTTTTCAGCGTTTCCGGTGGGACCTCATCTTTGGTTTGAACAGCTTGCTGAACAACCGTTTTTTTCTCTTCAGCTGGCTTTTCAATGCTAGTTTTTTCTTTTGCTGTTTCAGCTTCTTCCTCTTGCCGTACCGCCAATTCTTTATGCTGTAAAGGATTTTCCTCCATAAGCAATTGCTCTTCTTCCATACCTGCTTCGGGAGGTTGAGGAGATTCAGACATAGACAGGGCTTTCTCTTTCTTCCTGCGCTTTTTTTGTATGAAGTGCAGTCTCCGCAAAAGCCACGACCGCTTTCCTTCCCACTCTCTTTTTTCTTTCCAGTCACGTGGCACAAAGGTTCCTTTTGCCATTGCCGGCGGCTGGGGAGTACCGTTTTGTAGCAATTTATGGACAAAATGAAAACGAGGAAGCCCGTCCATTAAGTCTGTGTAATAGAAGCGGTACTCCTCGTTTTCCGTATCCCGGTATGATTCCGGAAAGAATTTCGGGATCAGTATTCGGTTTTTAAAGGTGCCCTGCCGCATAATGACCCGGTCCCGGCCAAATTCTTCCGCAAATTCTTTTGCATCACCCGCAGACAGTCCGCCAAATGTGATTTTGTTGCGGCATGATGTTAAAATGGCCTGCTTCATCGCTTTTGGACCAATCTTCCCAGCTTCTACTTCCAGCTGGCCAAGTGACTGCGTAGCGAAAATACCGGATACCCGGTATTCCGCCGCCAAAGAAAGGAACATCTCGACATCCGGGTTAATGTAGCGGCTGTATTCATCGACAATCAGAAAATGTGGAATACGGGTCTGTTCTGTGCCGGGTCGCCGGAATGTGCCATTTTGCAAATGCATAATGATAAACTGGCCAAAGGCGTCACCTGCTTTTCGCAGTTTGCCAAGCGCCGTGTTCACCGCCAAGACCCCGCCTTCTTCAAAGTGCCGGTCAATGTTGATATCACTTTTGCCGGTCATGATCCTCTTCAGTGATTCATTGCTTGTGATGTTTTCCAGCTGGGCACGGAGCCCGATCACAAACTGCCGGTATTTTTCACGCATGCTGCCAAGGAGTTCCGATTCAAAAAAATGGACAAGATCCGTTAGACCATCCCGCTTCTTCAGCTCTTTCACTTTTTTCTCCAGCTCTTTTTCATCCCGGAGCGTATTCATCACATCGATAATATCCATCTTGTCGCCATGCAGGGCTTTCAGAAGCTTGGTGACATTGCGTGCGGACAGCTCCTGAACGGTTGCAAAAAAGGCATCCTGTTTGCCAAAAAGCCCTTTCAGTACAACAACGGTTGCTTCCGCCACATCATCCATACCGCCTTCCATCGGGTTAAAACCATGACTATGAGGAAGCTCCGGATCAATGTGGGTACAGGGAATGTCCATTTCCGTGCACATTTCATTCACCATCCGTGCGACATCGCCTTTGGGCTCTACCACCGATAACCCGAGAGGCACGCCCTGCTTTTTTTGAAGCAGGAGCTGATAGATCATCGGCTTTAAAATGGTAGCCGTCTTTCCGGAACGGGTGGGCCCCACAACAAGCATATGGGTGAAACAGTCGCTTCCCTGCCAGGTAATCGGGAGTCCGATTGGAATCACCTCTTTTTACATGGATTGTTTTGCGTGAACAGATTCGCCAAGAACAACTGTGACGGTCTTTTCTGCTGGTTTTCTTTTAAATAACTGCCTGACACTATTATTCTTCTCTCCTTTAGCCGTACGCTGGATATTGCGCTTTTTATGTGTTGCCCGGGAAATAAAATGAATGGTGTTCAATACTAAAGCGCCTGTGCCAAGAAGAATCATAGAAATTTTCATCATGCCAGCAGCGGAGAAGAAAGTTTCAAATGTCCAGATTTCATAGATCCAGGCTCCAGCCGTCTGCACTAAAAACAGGGACAGGGCGAGAAGCAGTAATGACGTTCTTTTTTTGCTTCCTGTACGACGCAAGACCGCTACCATATATACGATTCCCAGCATAACTGTGATAATCAAAAGGGCTTTGGAAGAGGGAATATACCATTCTTGGTACATTCCAATGAATCCGGTCACTCCTGCGGCAACAATAACAAATAAAAAAGCCGCTTGCTTCATTCACGGTTCATGCGCAGTTTACGCTTTTCCACTTCTATGACAAAGATCAATTCGTCTTTCATGATCTCTTTCATGAGTCCGTACATTCTTCTCTGAGATGTGCGCGGCATAACAGAAATTTCATCATGCAGCAGATGGCCATTGTCAATCAGCCCGGTAATGGTCTGAAATTCAGGTAGCAAGCTCATATACTCATTCCTTTCTGTGATGTAATCGTCCCGTCGGCTTGGATTTCACTTGGATGAACCTCTTCGTAGTCAAGATGGTGAACGTCCTTGAGCAGTTCCTGGTGAAACTCCTTCATATGTGTCAGTATCAAAATTCGCCTCTGATCCCGATCAAACGCTTCTTTCCGGTATCGCTTCAGGCTGTAAATCTTCATCAAATCTGTATCAAGCAGGCTGACCAGATACTTTTCTTCTCCATCGTGATGCACAATCCGGTCAAATGATGAATAAAGCGGCGGTTTTTCGGAAAGCGGTGTGATGTTATGCGCTGATAGTACACCCAGCATATGTTGTTCATTGGCCATAAACTGAAGATACGTTTTGCCGAATGTGTACGGCATGACTTTTAGCGAGCCGCCCGTAACCACTTCTTTCCCCGGGATTGCTGCTTCTGCAACAAAATCACTGAAGGAAGCCTGTCCTTTCGTGAAAATGATAAAGTTGTGCATGGCGGATTCTTTGATTTCTCTCACCACTTTCATGATGTATTTAGGAAGCGAGCGGCTCATGAAAATATAAAAGCCATACTCTATTCCTTCAGAGCTGGTAAGAGATCCGTGAATATTGTTTCCCCGGTTAAGACCGTACATAGATTTAATTTCCCTGCTGTCCCGCATTGTCCATCCAAAAGGTGCAAGGTCAATCATTAGATCGTTTGCCGAAAGCAAATAAGGCAAAAAACGGCGGGTTACTCGTAACTCCTCCGCTTTTTGCTCTGCTGTAATCCCCTGCTTTTTAATAAGAGAGATGCCGCCTTCTGTTAATGAATGATATGCGCCGACCTTTCTGCCTTTTTCCGAAAGAATAGGAAGCGATTTAATCCAATTCGAATTTCTCATAATGTGCGTTTTCTTATGCGCGTATTGGGAAGTCATCTGAAAATGGCGCATCAACTGCTGTGTGCTGAGCGCGCGGTATTGATAAAGCATGTGCAGCATTTCTATATCCCGCGGCTGAACTCTCTTCACCACCTGCTTTTCTTTCATTTTCTTCCCCCTTTTTTTGTGCTGGGCTGGGATTGTCTAGTCGAACCAATTCTCCATACTTCCGAATTGATTCAACTAGACCTCTTCTTTTGCACCAATACGGTAGAAAGGGCTCAAAACACGATTGTATCCAGTGTTTCCTGCTTTTTTTCGGGTAAGATCTTGACCTTTTCGATCTTTCTTTTTGAACCTCTATGTTACAGAGGCATCCGAAGACTTTTTCGGGTAAGAATGGGCAGGTAAGGTCTGGCTGTCTCTTTTTCGCCCGCTGTTCTTACCCGGAATCTCGCTTCACTTATATCGCAGATCTTACCCATTTTCAGTTCCAAATCCGCCGGTATTCTTCTGTCGTTTCATCAGAAATTTGTTTAGCCTCCTCTTTATCTCTTTTTTGTTTCTCGTATGCATTCTCTTCAAAAATAGCTGTTTTTAACGAACGGTCCGGCTTCATAATTTCATAACGATGATAAGTCTCCATATACGCAAGAAAATTCGCAAAGTTATCTCGGTCTAACACATACATCTGCACATGATTGCCATATGGATCATGAAACCCTTCCTCCATGATGGCTACCTCTCGCCAGCTGTCATCTTGTATGAGCCCGGTCTGGCGAACGGCATCTAATAAGAATTTACGGTTTCGGTTGTCCAGATCTCGGATAATCCGATCTTTAAAGTAATGAACGATAAAAATCGCCGCTTTATCAAATGTATCTTCCAAAGGGAGCTGCCCACACGCCTCGAAAGTGGCCTTGAAGTAATAGTGCCGGATAGCGGCTCGATACTTTCCGTCCTGCTGGTAAAGCGGGAGCTGCCCTTCATAAGCAAATTGATAAACAGGGTAGCCATTAACTCTAAGCGTTTGTGCTTTAGCACCAGGGAAAACTGTAGAGACAGGCGGAAGCAGCACATTGTCATCCAGTTCCAGTACCCGTTCCATTACATCACTCTTCAGCATTTCCATGTACCGCAGCAGCTCCTTTAAGTTCTCGACTTTCTCTTTTATGACACTCACCTCCTTTCATGACGTTAAACGGGCCCTCGTGACTGAAAGAATAAAGGATTCCAAATTAACGTCAGACATCAATTTTGCTCACACGCCGAAAGCCAATTACGTCTGACGTACCTATATGAAAACCTGTGTGAATAAAGGTTTGCTAGGGTAATCATGTCAGACGTCCAAAAATTTTGTGTCCGACGTTTTATGGATAATCCTTGCTGTATCAGCTTTTGTTTGTCTTCCAGCGTCATGAAGCAGTTACTCATTTACTTTTGGCGAGAAATCTTTTACATAGCCCATAGGATCAACCGCTTCTCCGTTTATCCTCACTTCAAAATGAAGGTGCACACCATAGGAATGTCCCGTGTTGCCCATAGTTCCGATTTGCTGGCCGGCTTCAACAGTGGTGCCGGCCGGGATGCCTTTTTTGCTTAAGTGCCCATAGCGGGTTGTGATCCCCTTTCCATGATCAATAATGACTAAGTAGCCGTACCCGCTTCCTTTTAGTGCACCATTCAACTCACTGACAATCACTTTGCCGGGCATAAAAGCTACAATCGGCTTGTCCAAATCGTTTCCCCCTGCAATGTCAATGCCGGCATGAAGCTTCCCCCACCGCTGGCCGTAAAGAGACGTCACGTTTTTGGTGTGGGGAACCGGCCAGGCTATATCTCCTTTTACTTCAACGGCTCCTGCGCTTACTTCAGTCACCCCGCCTGTATAGCTTTCAAAGAAACCCATAACATCTGCGACATATTTCTGGCTGTGGTTGTACGTAAAGACAGCTTTTCTCGGATCGGTTTTTGCACCCGACGCTGCCAGGTAGTGCGCTGTAGCATGAAGCGCATCATCAATGTTCATCGGATCCGCCACTCCGTCTCCATTGCCGTCTACTCCGTAACCGCCGTATTTCTTAATCTGGCTTACATCGAGCATGGTGCCTTTATCGATATTCCCTCGCCCAAGGCCTGAACAGGTTGGATGGCTCCAGCCTGTCCAGGTACATGGCATGAACTGCGTCGGGCCAATGGCGCCCGCGTAACTTTCCGACAGGTTGGAGCTAAAATGGGTTTCCACCCGGTGAATGGCGGCTAAAAGGGTCCAAGGCACGCCGTATGCTTCTCCTGCTTTCTGATAATGTTCTATAAACTGCTTAGGTACTTCATTTTCCCCCAGCTGGCTGAGCTGAACGGTCCCCGTCGTTCCCGTGAATTCAGTGGTTTCTTCTTGTACGTTTGTGATTAGGATAAGCGCAAAAATAAGCACCCCGATGACTGTTATGATCGGTGCGCTAAGGATCAAAGGAATAATAAGCAGCCATTTTTTCACCTCATCTCCCTCCCGGTAAAGTATCACTACTCAAGGTAATTAACCAAAAAATCGACGACCTTATATTCACCTTCCACCTTTTCAAGTTTCAGTTTGTATAGATCCGTTTCTGCTCTTTTCACTCCCTCCGCATCTGTTACTACGCCATTTACTTTTGCATTCCATGTCATCACTTCAGCCGCTGGCGCAAACGGTTCAATAGTTTCCAGTGAAACCAGCTCTCTTTCTACCGTCATAGAAGTGGGCCGCTCTGGACTTTCCATTAACAGTTCATAGAGATCCCTACTGACAGTGCTTTTGCTGTTTCGGATATTTTGAAGCGGATCTTTTCCATCGTAAGGATAAAAATCTGTAATAAATTTTTCAGCCACGGCTTTGGACTCGGCTATTTCTTCTTTTGAGAAAAACTCTTCAAGCGGCGGCGGCTGTTCTGATTCATTAACAGGTGTTGGAGGGATTTCCCCCATATCGCCGTAATCGTCCGCATAGTACTGCTCTATCGTTTCCGGTTCGGCTTTGCTGTCATGGCTTATGGCTTCCTTATTTTCTTGTTGCCTGTTCACTTCTGTTTCAGCAGGCGGCGGCTGGCCGTCCTGTTTTTCTCCTGTAAAAAAGCCCAACACTAATAGCGCAATGGCTACACCCATCACGCTGTTTACAATCCACTGTTTAATGTGACTGTCTAGTTGCTGAAACACGGTTACTCATCCTTTTTTGCATCCGTTTTTAGATGGTAAAGTTCTTCTGCCTGGTCCTCCTGCTCCGTAAGATCATAATCACTGTGTTCGTTGCGTACATCATCTGTCCACTCTCCCGCTTCAACGTTCTCTTTTTGATTTTCTTCTCTTTCAAGCGGATAAAGGACTGACCTCCCTGCAGGTTCTTCTGTTGGCACATAGGTATTATCATTCACATAGATCTCAGCATCTTTAATATCTTCTGCAGGTTCTGCATGTTCTTTTCCTTTAAAAGAAGAAGCTGCTTCTTCTTTTGCCTCATTAAGTTCGTTCTGTGCTGGCGGTATGTGATACTGCAGACTGGCTAAATTCTCATAAGAACCATCGCTGCCAGCAAAAGAAGCATCTATTGCTGATTCTTTCGGCATTTGGTTGTCATCTGGTTTTTCTACAGGTTCATTTTGTTGAGGTTCACTCCAATTTGTGTAATCCATCTCTGCAGCCGGCTCATCACGGTGTGCAGGCTGCTCGGTTGGTAGTGAATGATCTTCGTGTTGATTCGCTTTACCTGTGGGAGAAACTTGTTCTTCAACCGGGACGTCTTGAATAGCCTGCTGTGGATCTGATGCAGGGCGTGGTTCTGGTTCATTTAACTGCCTTTTTCTTTCGTGTTTCTCCTGCAGGTGTGTGAGAACTTGTATTTGGCCAATACCTGACGTTACAGTCTGTATGCTGCCTTCACCTGTGGCAATTTCGCCGACCTTGCTGCCTATGTTTGCACCTGCTGCAATCCCAGTCCCACCTGTCATCACACCGCCGACTACTGCACCTGCTACTGTAGCTGTATTCTGTACGCCTGTTTTAACGGGCCTGGTGACTGCTTCTTGAAGAGATCCAACTTCAGCCCGTAACGCCTGAAATTCTTTAGAACCTGCGGAAAAGATGTTTTTAATCCGGTTTCTAAGAAGAAACATAAGCGCCAGCAAAATGAACTGCAGGACGCAGACGATAATATATTCGGATGCTCCGCCAACTGCAATATTGTTCAAACTGTACACAATTTCTGATATCGCAAAAACCACAATTGCCCCGAAAGAGACAACAATTTTTAAAACCAGCGGAAGGCCTAGCTCAACAAAATATTTCTTTAACACACCGAATTGACCCGGAATCGCCGCAAACAACAATGCAAAGGGTGCGACAGCAGCAATTCCCATAAACCAAAATTGAAATACTAAAAGCAGAAGCGCTAATAAAAAGATAGGGATTGAGCATAGTGCATTTACCAGTAAATATAAAGGTGTGAAAACCGCCCGCTCCATTACAGACCCGTAAGTCATCATATTATTACTCTCAGTCCGTACTTCCTTGTCAGTTACGTAGTCTTGCCTTCCTTGACCTGGAGACAGTGTGAGCAGTTCTTGAATTCTTTCACTACCAATTTCATCTACTTTATCTGTGCCGTACTGCATAAATAAATATGGACGATCTATAAACAAGGTCCATATATTATCCATCATCTTTTCTCTTAACGTTACCTCTTTGGCGCCATCAGAAGTATTGTCTAACTCATCTACAGACGTATCGTTCACAGAGCCAGACAAGACAAGTTGGCTTGCCTCACTAGTAACTTCGTTAATACCTGATAAGAATGCGCTGTAATTAGAGAAAAACAATAGCGCAACTGCAAATGTTAGTACCGTTTTCATCATTTCACCGATTGATTCTACAGCTGCACGTTTCCATACATAGAGGTAACAAGCATACGCAACAGCAAGCACAGCAATAACACCGGCAAAACTTCCGAATAACCCAGATGTTCCTAGCGTAGTCCCTGATATACCAGTAATGTCTAACATTAGAGCCTGAAGTTTTGCGATCAGCTGATCAATTAAATTAAATTCGTACGCAAGGTTTAAAGTCGAGAGCATGAATTGTGTAAGACGTATATTCAACTGAAATAAAAAGTTGTTTACCATATTAACCAATTCATATATTTGACTTATTACTTCATTCTTCAAAGCAGAGCCATTAACAAAACTCCATCCTCTTTGCCACCAACTTTTATTTTCTTCAGCCTCCATTTGTTCTTTATCAAGTGGAACAATGTCTAGCAAGTAGTGACTGTTTTCTTTACTCAAACTTCCGTATCGGACTGAATACAATGTTGAGAAAATCCCACTTTCCTCTACCTCAGAGCTGCTTGTGGTTTCTTCTTTTTTCTGTTCATCAGGACTTTCTTCTGCTAATGCTTTTGTAATTGGATGGATGGCTATTAGCAAAAACAATAGAAACAAGAAGATTCTTTTCTTAACACAGAACATATTTTTGGCATAAAAAATAACCCCTCTTATCAAAATAAGGAGTTATCTAGCCTCGTCCCTCCCTCCATTAAATCAATTCTTAAAGGAGTTATTTATTCACTTTTTTTGTGTTCATGTACTATAGTGCCGTTTTCCTTATCTTCTTCAGATGCGAAGACATCAGCTTTTTCCTCGTTGGAGATTCCCACTGGCTTAGTAATTTTCCATCTGTCCTCACTATCTTTAACCATCTCTATATATTCTGTAGTGTTTTCAGAGAGGTCATTATTTGTAAGTTCATACTTCACTCGATAGTAAAGTGTGTTTTCCCCACCGATATCTTCATAGCGTATGATTTCATAACGGTCTTTCATTTCATCTTCTTTGCCCGGATATAAATGCTCGCCGTCTTTCAATAAACTTGCATTTTCTGCATACTGTATACCTTCATCTGTTAAAAGTTTTTTCATACGGTCATCGTCTCGTTCTACCTTCGATGCAATATACTCATACGCCACTTTATCCGCTGCTTCAAAATTCTCCTTTTCCCCACATCCCGCCATCATTAATAAAATCAACAGCATCACACCAACCAGTAACCAGTTTTTCCGTTTTTTCACATAAACACCTCCGCTTAAACCAATACCCGTTCTTTTTCACGTTTACGCTCTTCTTCTGTAGAAGTAGAAGAATCAAAGGCATCCAGAAGGTCTTTGAAAACTGGATTGATTTTCACGATGGCCGAGCGGCCGTAAATATCCTGAAACAGCGCCTCCCCGCGGTTCAGTCCTTTCAACGTTTCAATGTTTGCTGTTGTCTGCGGCAGGTTTAAGTAATCCAGCATTTCTGCTGCTTCACTCGTCTTTTTCATCCCAAAGCTGAACTTCATGCCGATATTTGCGACATCGTCCCCATAATCCGAGGCATTCTGTGATCCTTTTATCAGGGTGGTATTATAATAGCGCCCCTGTCGGATAATGAAATTCATTAATTCAGCGCCCACAGCACTCCGGTCCACACTTCTAGCTTCATCCTGCAGAATAATTTTATGCCGGGATCGGTCCTGGTTGAACATATACTGCTTTGTAAAAGCGGTCAGCGAAATCATAATAGCCTCTGATATTTTGTGTGCCGGGCGCGGCTGCTTTGTAGAGGCATCCGGCAGCGTCAGGTTCTGCACCATCATCACTTGAAGCGGCTTATCTACTGTCAGCACTCTGTAGTCCTGTCCAACTTCGCCAAACAGAAGCTTGGCCAGCTGATTGCGCCGCAATGTTTCCAACGTGCCTTTCAGCCGCTCAATCGATTCATGCCGGCTTTTTGACATATTTTCGGGTCGCTTCTTGTACAGTTCCTGAAGGTAGGAGATGACAGCACCAATGCATGGATCCTTCACCCGCGATACTTCTTCCACCGCTTCACTTAAGATGGTGTACTGGTCATCCTGAATATGGATGCCCGCCAAATAAGAGAGAATGTCCATGCACACATCTTTGGCTTCTTCCATATTGGTACTTGTGCGGAATGGATCCAGGCACCCGGCATCTTCCTGGCTGCGGCCAAGTGTCCAAAGCGAAATATGCTCTTTCGGAATAAACGGCAGTCCAGCTTCCCATCCTTTCCTGTCTCCCTTTGGATCCAGAATCAATGCCTGGGAGCCGCTTAGTACCGACAAATACGTAAACAGGTTCATAAAAACCGATTTTCCTTTGCCTGTCATACCTGCCACCAGAACAGAAATGGAATCCACCACATTATGGACTCCTTCAAATGCTTTGGCAGCAAGATCCGGCTTAATAAATACGGGCCGCTTAAACTGTTTGGTGTAGCCGATAAACAGCCCGCGGTTATCGCCAATGTTAGTAGTGGCACCAAACATGGCCCCGGCAAGTATGCCTGGGGCCGCTTCAATTTTATAATCGTTATTGTACTGCTTGGATCCCGGTATAGTTTCCATCGCCAGCCGAATCTGTTCTCCGTAAGGCGCCAGAATACTTACGCCAAACCGCGAGAGTTCATTCTGCAGCATATCCGCCCGGGACTTCAAGGTTTTCTGGTCTTTCGCATTTACTCTGAATACGAATGAACAATTGTAAGCAGGCAGGCCGCTTTTTTTGAAGTAGTTTTCCATCTGGATGGCACCCTGTTCCGAAGTAGACACACTTAAGTCCACACCTGTGCCTCCTTTTATCGCTTCCTGCCTTTGGTCCTCAAATTCAAGCCGTGCGTTGCTCAGCTTTTTCCGGACCTGTGTGTTGTGCTGATGGTAGGCGCGAATAGAAACACCTACCGGAAACGGCATTTTGGCTTGAATTTTGTACAGCCACTCAAAACCCGGGTGATGATTCACTTCATCCATCGAGTCACAGACAAGGTACTGCACATACATTTCTTCTACTTCATTTTCAATAATCTTCTTCATCAGCAGTGTTTTCGGGCCTATTTCTTCTATGCTTGCACTCTGCAAATCCAAAAAGGCCTGCTCGTCAGGCCTTACCGCTGTGTGAACAGTGCCGTTTTCTTCAGACCCTTCCACGTATTCACCCGGTACGAAACCGGGCCGGTGCTTTACATCATGATTGGAATTGGTTACCGTAAACACTTTGTCCGCCAGGTATACGGCTTCCTTGGCACTCAGCGGTTTGACTGCCGAAGAAAATCCGCCTGACACAGAGGTTACCAGAGCTTCTGCCTGCTCTTTCCAGGCATCAATTTCTTCCTGCAAAATATCATAAGGCTCCAGCCCAACCGCCCGGTACACAGGCGACTTAAAACCAAGGAAAAATTTCTGCAGGGCATCCAGGGCATTGGTCCCCGCATTTCCCTCTTTGTATTTGTTTTTTTCCGGATTCAGCTGGATGCCTATATAATGAAAGTACTCGCTTGTTTCATTGATCTGGCGCTGCTTCCCTAACACTTCTTTGAGCTGTTCCATAAATGCCGTACCGTTTTCTTTCAGCGGATAGCTAAGGCGCTCCATATCCTGAATGGTCTCATCTATGACCCCGACTGTGTCGGTCGGAGAAGGGGAAACGACAAAATGAAGGTCATGCCCATTATTAGCTAGAAAAGACAGCTGCTGCTGAAAGGGTATCATCTTTTCTTCTGTTTCCCTGAAGTCGTAGCCAAAGCCTTCAACCCGGTAGTAAGCCCATACTGTGCCGTCCCGCCCAAACAGCAGATTCCCTTCAATGTGCTTAATCGGAAATTCCACTATGCTTTTCATCGAGGTTCAACACTCCTTTGCCACTCATTTGTATGTCATATATCCTTTAAAGGAATAGACTGCAGATTTAAACTGGCTTTTGGTTTTTCTCCGCTCCTTAAACGTACAGGATCCCTGGACCGCAAATGTTTTTGGTTTTTCTATCTTTCTTCCTTTATAATAAGTAACCTGCTCCAGCTTCCGGCGATGAAAGCTGATGAAAGAACGAAAATAGGAAATCGGAGAGCGGTTTTCAGTTCCGATATCAGACACCAGCCAGGCAAGCGTTACAGGGATCGCTAATAAAATACCGGCTGGGATCCAGTGCAGAAGCCCTCCAAGGAACGGTGTAAAGTACCATAACAGCTCGACTGCCCCAAAAAGAAAAAAGTAAAAGATAGATTTTAAACGGATCGGCCTTCCCAGCTGCAAGCCAAACAGCTGATAAATTTTCCGGTCAAACGTTAAAAAGTTGTTGATCACATACAGCGGCACCCGGTTCATCACATCACCCTCTTTACGTGTTTCTTCTATAATATTAAAAAAGCTATACGCCCAAGTTCAGCTGTCCGCTCAGCCATTCCGACAAGTTCAGCAAGACTTCCGGATTGACCACGAAAATACCAATGAACGCAAGTCCAATCAGGCTGCCAATCATCGTCAGCCATGCACGTTTGTAAGCCGCGGCTAAAAGGACAATAAACAGCACAAACAAAAGAATGTATTGTACCTGCTCGGAAAACCATTGGAAAATTCCTTCTAAGCTCATTGCTTATCCCCCTCACTTTCATTCATAGCGGACACGACAAAACGCTCGCCATCTTTTTTGACGGCCAGCTCATAGTCCGTATGAAACTGCATCTTTGATTCCGGGTCCTGCATGATCACTTCACTCTGTACAATATATTCGCCTTTCTTTTGGCCTTCGTATATGTCTGCTGAGGCTACCTTGACAAACTCCATTGATTTATTCAGACCGGCAATATGGGTTCCATCATCTAATATATAAGCAAGCTTATCCGTTGAATCTTCGGTGTAGCTTTTGAAAAACGTATCGAGGAATCGGCGGACTGCTGTTGTTTCAGGTGATGAAGAAGCTTTTTGCAGGCCGTTTTGGTAATCCGCTTGTACCGTTGTTTTCTCATCCAGGTGCGTGAATTTAGGCAATTCATAAATTCCGTATGAGGTTCCATCATAAGCAACTGGCACTACAAAATATTTAGAGACTGGCTTTGTTTCCAGCTCATCCCCAATTGTTTCACGTGAAAAAATTGTCGTTACATAAAAGACAATAAGCGACTTATTGTTTCCCAAATCCTCTACTTTTTTTAACGTTGACCCCTTATAAGTCGAATTCCACGTTACCTTGTCCATGCCCAGTCCAGCCTGAGGATCCAGTCCTTCAGCCAGGAATGCACTCAGCTTTTCTTCACGCTGTTTCTTTTCTTCCTCACTGTTTCCCCAATTAAAGTAATGTGCGGTAAAACTCTCTGCAAACTGAACAGCTTCTGGCTTTACCGCTGGATTTTCCAAATGTTCAACCGTTGTTGCTTTAGGTGCAGTGGTTTTTTCCGTCTTGGAAAATAGCGTGACAGCGACGATTAAAAACATAAAGCTGAACAGCACCCAAAAAGCAGCAGCTCCTGCCTTTCTCGCCATGTAGCCTCTGGGCCGGTTCTGTTTTTCTTTTTTCCGGGCTG
Source organism: Domibacillus indicus (assembly GCF_023715895.1). Taxonomy (GTDB): domain Bacteria; phylum Bacillota; class Bacilli; order Bacillales; family Domibacillaceae; genus Domibacillus; species Domibacillus indicus_A. The sequence goes on from NZ_JAMBOO010000033.1 coordinate 26,948, forward strand.
CCTGCGGCGGACTGAGCATTTTTTTCAGCATATCCAAACGCCTGGATGTTCTTTTTACACTGCTTGTCATGTATAAGCACGCTCCTTTAAAACTTCCTGCTTGTTCCGGCCAGGAAGCAGATTGCAATAATCAGCAGTACGGTTCCCGTTGCTCCAAACTTCCCAAGAGAGGCTTCATACAAAGAGGAAGCCTGTACCTTGCTTTCATTCCATAGTGGCTGCGCACCTGGGAATTCCTCAAGCATTACGCTGCCAATGGCGAAAATCAAAAACATCATTAACAAGACTCCCAGCAGCATTTTCAGCATATATGTCCATCCTTTCGTCCGTTAGAATTATAGGCTTTTAAATGGGCATCACCACCTTTAAGAAGAAATACAAAAAACACGCTGCTGAGCGTGTTGTATCCTGCTGTGTCCCTAGACCTTTCTGTCGCACAGTTCCTTCTTGTCATTCGATGATGCCAAAGGATGTAATCATGGCTGCTGCACTGTCGTTTAAGGCTTTTTCGGTCAACCGATTTTCACTTTCTTCATTTAGTACAGGAACCTCTTTCTGCGAAAAAACTGTTTGTTCATTTGGCAGCTGTTTAAGGAGCTCTTGATGATGTTTTTCTGCCATTTCCCGCATTACCTGCAGCTCTTTCCAGACAGCTTCATAATCATTCAATTGTTGCTTTTCTTCCGCAATGGTCCGGCAGGCAAACAGCAGCATCTGTCGGATGGCTTCGCTTCTTTTAGAATCAGCAAGGCTTTCAAGCAGTTCATACAGCTCATCATCGCCTGCCTTCAGCCGAAAGCTATAGCGTTTTTTCCACTTCTGTTCCATCTGATCACATCAGGGTCCAGGCAGATTGTTGGCTGAACAATGCTTTTCCTAAACGCAAATAACCAATTGCATTCGCAAATTGGCTTTCATGAATCGTGATTAGTCTGTAGTCAAATGATGGCTGAAGGTACAATTCAAACAGCTCACCGCCCCCGCCTGCAAGAAAAATGCCTTCATATAAGTCTGACTCTTCTGCCCAGACCCCTTTCAGGCGGTCTGTAATGTTTGCGGCTATGGACTGCTTGCTTTTTTCGATTACATCGGCAAAATCAATTCGCTTGCCTTTATAGCTTAGCTCGTTATCTTTTAGTATCCGTCCAATAAAGAATTCATTTAAATCAGCACCGCCTGTTTCTGCTTTAAAAGCCTGGCGAATGTCCCGATGAAGATTGATCACTCCTTCATCAGCTGTTCCTGATAAACGGGCAATTGGCGCAAAAGAACCGCCGGCCTGCATCTCTACTACGACAAAGTCAGTCGTTCTGAACCCAATATCGATTAAAGCAATCACCGCTCCTTCCCTCATCAGCTGAGGATACGCAAAGCTGCCTTCATGATTGATCAGCGCAGAAAAAATAGCGGAAGCACCCTGCGGAAACACAAGTGCCTGCTCAATGTGAACGGCTCTGCTTACGTTGCTGAAAGGCCCCGTCTTCCATTCCAGTTTCGGCTGTATGCCGGTAATGGACTGTTGAAATTCTTTTGCCTGGGCGTGATAGAAATCCAGTGGAAGCCCTGTAGCCAGCTGTACATTTTTAATCGATATATCCGTCACAGCCTGAATAGCTGCATTAAGCAGGATATGTGTATACGCATGGCTGAATCGTTCCCTCTCAAAAATTCTCGAAGCGGACCGTGACTCTTTGGCCAGCTCACCAATAAAATAATCCTCTCCCTGATAGACGACCTGCATGTTGGAAAGTATTCTATTTTTCTGGCCAAACAAATCCGTAAGGGCCCGCTCATAGCCTTTGCCTACAAGAGAAGGAAACAGCGCTCTTTTCCCGGATGAAGAAATGGCTTTGACGAATCCATAACCTAGGTCTACAGCTACCTTTTCCATCGAATCACTCATTTCGTTTTATTTTTTTCGAAAAAAGACATGGCTCCGCCATCCTGTCCAGGGATCGAAAAGATCCTTTCCGGGCTTGTTCCACTATTTAATTCAACAAATGAAATACTAAACAAGACACTTACGTTCGAATCTGCCGCTTTTCTTCATACATAAATACTTAAAAGTCACAGGCATCAATGGACTGCTGCCTACCCGCTCATCTCCAGCCTCATATACCCTGAAACAGACAGAAAGATTAACAGTTTTCCAGTAGAAAGAGCGCAGGTGAAGTCTTTGTTTTTTTGTAAATACTTAAATAACGGAAAAGGGATGCGGATTTTTTTCTTCTTTTCATACAGAAACAGGCGGCACGCTTCGATCCATTTTTGAACAGGCGGCTCCCCATCTGGCGATTCCGGATCGTTCTCTTGCACGTCGTTTTGTGTCTGCTCCAGCTCAACACACTCTTTCTCATGATCAAAATCCTCTTGGACAGTTGCAGATTCTTCCGCTTGTGGCAGATTTGCTTCTTCTTGAATGACGTTCATTTCTACGCTTGGTGTCAGGTCTATCGTTTCAAAGAACTGTTCCATTTCTTCTTCTGGAATAGAATAGCGACCGACAATGCCGCGTACTTTTGGCACCCTCTTCACCAACTGCCATAGTTCTTTCGGGAGCTCGAATAATTCTTCTTTCAGCTCCAGCAGAATATAGCCTTTCATGACCGTATAAATCTTCTTTGAAAGCTGCATATCTTTCAGGTCTCTTGACTGCTGGCGGATCTCTTTCTGGTAAGAACGCCGAAGCGCTTCTATTTCTTCACTGCTGTCTGAGGGAATTTCAGCGTGCACCATACGCAGTGTGCTGAGATTATTTTTAATACGCTTTGTCTCAAGATATTGAGCAATATCTATTTCGTCTAAATATTCCGACACTTCACTGTGTAAAGAATCATCTTTCAGTACATGTGTAAAAGATTCAAGCGCATAAACAGCCTTTACTTTTACATCTTGAACAGCTGCCAAAACAGATTTCAGCATTTCTTTGGCTTCAATTTCCTGTCCGCTTTTTACCTCCACTGCAAAAAATGACATCTTCTACACTCCCTTCGTTTTAAAAACAAGGATGTTGTAAAACGCCTTTGGCTGGGGTGTTAGTAGATTACTTATTTACCTTTTTATTTGACACTCCCACGGCTAAAGCCGCAAGCCCTTCACCTTACGGTGAGACGGGTGGGATTCTGAAGTGCGAACGCGTTCACTGTCCATTTCTGTTTAGAACTCGCCTTCAGTTAAGGGCGGTGTCATCAGCCCGTCCTGCTTCGTTTTATATGCCTTCGGCATACATGTACCTAACAGGCGGTCCTGCTGTTACCACAGGACTAGGTTAAGCTGCTTGCTTGTTTTTCTTTTTTGAAAGGCCGCTGATGGCTTTCGAAATATTAATGGACGCGTTAGCATCAGCATGAAGTGTATATTGACATTTGGCACACGAAAACGTGTGCCTTTTTCGATTCTTTTTATCAATATGACCACATTTACACGTTTGGAAAGTGTGATGTGGATTCACGTACTCGACTTGAATACCAGCCATTTTTGCTTTGTATTCAATAAACATTTGAAGCTGATAGTGAGACCAGGAGTGCAGATTTCTTCCAGCTTCTTTTTTTGATTTTGCTTTACGGCGAATACCCGTCAAATCTTCCATTCGAATGCAGTGAACACCGTTCTCTGCAGCAAAATTCACGATTTGCCGGCTAATTTTATGATTTAGATTTTTCATCCACTGTGATTCTTTGTTTTTGGATTTTTTAATAACGGAGAGAAGCTTTAGCTTTCCTAACTTTTTTCTTCTTGAAGAAAATGTTCTGCGAATGAAAGCAGCCTCGTTTCCGCGAAAGAAGAGCGTTTTCGTACCAACCGAGGCAACAGCTAAATAGTTCAGCCCTACATCGATGCCCATCACTTTTGATGAAGAAGTAGCTCGTTTTGGCTCAAATGAAATAGAAAGTGAGATATACCATTTTCCTTTTTTCTCATACAGCTCAGCGGCTCCTTGTTTTGCCTGCCCGGAAAGAATTTTATCCAGCCAGTGCTGCTGATACACTTCTGCGATAACCGGCACACCAATTCTCTTTTCTAACGTAGGGAAAGACAACTTATATAAACCATTTTCTTTTTCGATAGCGAGATTTTGATTGTTAAAACCACACCAAAAACGGCGAAACGTTTTTGCTTTTTGATTCTTTTTCTTGGATTTCACTTCACGGATGGTTTGATTTACCACTGCCGAAGGTAGTTTTTCTTGAGAAAAAAGCTTGTAGACCTTAGACGTTGCTTTAGATAGTTTTTCATAACTTAGCAGCCAGTTTGAAAAAGAAGTGTTTAATTCGGTCATTTTTTGATACATCAGTTTCTTTGTTTCCGTTGGTTTCTTCAGCTCTAATCTCAATGAAATAGTTTCCACTCTTGCTCCTCCTTTCCAATTCACTTTATAGAGCAAACATACCAAACAAGTGTTCGTAATCCGAAAACTAAAATTGAAAAAATTTAATAAATTCGAACCTTTGACACGTCTGAAGACATGCCCGGTTCGACCTCGCTATCATCCCACACCTGAAGGAGTGGGCTTTCTCGCTCGTAAGGTCTGTAAAACGCCTTTGGCTGGGGTGTTATTAGATTACTTATTTACCTTTTTATGTCACCTATTATATTTCCACATTTTGTGGCAGTCAAGTTTTTTATCAAAAAAAGGAAAGTTTTCGCTTTTTGTGGCAATGTGGTATGCTTTTCTTAATATTGCGGGGGGCAAGGTGATGACATATGTCGAGTCTAGGCGAAAAATTATATCAATGCAGGGTTAGAAAGGGGCTGTCGCAAACTCAGGTTGCTAACTTATTAGGTATTTCAACTTCCAGCATGTCTGGCTACGAAAAAAATGTAAGGAAACCAACCAACAAAAAGCTCGCTCGTTTTGCAGAACTGTATGAGGTGCCGATTTCATGGCTGCTTGGCATTCAGGAAAGCAGCCACTACAGTACAAGCGACAAGGAACTGCATTCCTTTATCAAAGATCCTGAGCTTGAGAGGTGGTATCGGGAACTTCCTACATCCAATGAAGAAGATTTGCGGAAACTGAAAAAGATATGGGAAACGATTAAAAATGAAGATACAAGCGTATAAGGATTGTTTATGGACCCGGCTTTAAGACAACTAACATGGTAACAAAAATCTATTCGAACGGGGGATTCTATGAATTATACTCAGCTAGAAGAATATATTGATCAGCTGTATTCTTCAGCGGCCATCCGAACTCCTGAAAAGATTAACATGTTTGATATTGCCCAAAAGCTAGATATTCGCCTGTACTTATGGGATGAATCCAGTGAGTCCAGCCATTATAAAGGTGTATATCGAATCTTTTTGGACAAGCGTCTCGAAACCTGTAAGCAATGGCGTGAGTTTGCACATCAGTTATGCTGTGTGCTAAAAAAAGCAGGGGATCAATTAGAGGCTCCTCCCTTGTGCCAAGTGCTGGATCAAATCAGCTCTAACCACTTTACGTTTCATTTTTGTGTCCCGACTTTTATGCTCAAAAGGTTACCGCTCCCTGCTGATAAACAAAAAGCAGTCGCATATGTTTCCGAGATGTTTAATGTGGATATAGAATTGGCGGAAAGAAGGATAAGCCAGTTGATGTAATGAGTTCCGTGGTATCCTTAACTAGACCGCCTTATAAGAACTTCTGCTTATTTTAGCTTATTCAAAGCAGGGTTCTTTTTTGTTGTTTTCCAAGCAATGAGCTGTAAAATAATTGGAATCTCCCAACAGCAAAACCGGGTTTGTAAGTGTATTAGAAAGTGATGAAAGAACCTATGTCTAAACCTGTACCTGAACTTGTAGATGCATCTACCCCTGTATTCGCATCTACATCTGAACATAAGTCTGAACTTGTACGTCAACTTAGTCTAAAACTTTAGTCTAGAGAAGGAAATCAAAATGCCGGCTTTTAAAAAGATAAGGCAGGGAAAAAGCTTCAACAAAAAGTTAGTGCCTACCCCCCTTCAAAATTTCTATTTAATGGGGTTAGGCGCTAAAGTCTTCATTCTCCCTTTAGGAAAATGATGAAGTCTGTTAATTAACCATTGGTGTAGAAAAGGCTAGATACTAAGTGATGGAGAATGGGAAAGCTTTATGTTTCCTTTGTAATATGGCTTAATGATCTTAAAATGGCTTCCTGCTTACATTACCACCACGAAAGTATACCTATAGATGAAGCCGGAAAGTCAATGAAGTTAGGGCATGTTTTTTAATGTCTCTGGCAAAGATGCTCCATCAAATTGCGCAGCAATTAGTTGGAGAGGTTCACTTAAAAAATTCGTATTCCAGGGAAAAGCCAAAAAGAAAAAGGTCTGTCGCTGACAGTCCAAAATAATCGGGTACGGATGACGGGGCTATGGTGAATAATATAAAAAAAGAAAAGCTTCACAAATAGCACAGTCAAGAACATGACACTGAGCATTTCTAAAAATGAAACCTTTGTCTTTAATATCAATAAGCTAAATTAGCTGAGGAAAAAAGGAGAGATTCATTTTGCGCAGTGAACCTTGGAGAAGCGTAAAGTTAGACCATATTATCGATTTTTCACACCGTGCGGAAAAACTACTGGTAAACCTGGGAGATACAATGACAACTGTCGGTCAAAACATAGCGTTAGAACAAGCGATCAAGGAACAAGGGACAAGCGGCAGGAAGAGAGATGAGTTTTCGCTTGCTTTACAGCGTGCAGGAACCTTATCAGTTACTATAGGAGAATTGCTAAAGTCTGTTAACCAAGCATTTGGTGTGGAGAAGGCTAGATACTAAGTGGTGAGAAACACGGAAGTTTCTTATGTAAAATCACTATAACAAAAGTGTACCTAATCAAAAGTATACTTTATGTTAGGTACACGTTCTTGTAGGTATACTTTTGTCTAGGTACACTTTTATTTACTATCTATTACTGCTTTACTATTGTAAAGAAATATAAAAAGCATCATTCCAAAAAGGAATCATGCTTTCTTAGAACTTAGATGCAGCCGAAGGTGCATTTAGCTTTAGATAATCTGATCTTTTAAAAAGATCGCTTACCTAACTTTAATTTCTCGAGTGGATTTCTTGCCAAAACAAGCTTACCGATTGCAGCTGCTTGATTAGCGTGAATTAAACGAATAATACGAAGAAAAACCGCAGGCAGAAAGTTACTTTGATAAACAAGATAACGAGACTCCCATTCAGGCTGAAATTTATTTTTGTATTGGTAAAGCCCTTTAAAGTTGTAAAAGTGATTCACTTTATCAAAAATGATCTGGCCCACAGTCTCATACATTCCATTTTGATCGGGGTCTTTCATATTAGCTAAAGGAGAGATACCCATACTGCACCATTCATAGCCATTTTCTCTACACCAGTTGAAGATAGAGATAAACAAAAAGTCCATAGTTGCATTTGGGCTTTTTTCGGGCTGGTAACGCATCAAATCGATGACAAGTGTACGGTCGATTTTAGGCTGATTATACGCAAGTGTCGCAAAAGCAATAATGTCTCCATCTTGATTTTTGATAATAGCAACGGGAAATCTGGCTACATAGTCATCATAAAAATAGCCGACTGAAAACCCTTTTTCTTTCCTGCTCCCTAACCAGGCATTCGAAACTTCCTTTATTTCTTCCAGCAATTCTTTTGCGTGAGGCGGAGATAAAACAGAAAATTCATAGCCCTCCCGTTCAAACTTGTTTCGGCAGGTACGCAGCCGTTTCCGAGTGTTTCCCGAAAGCGAAAAACCCGGCAGATAGACTTTCGCTTCTTCTCCTATTTTAAGAGAAGCATACCCCAGTTCTTGATAAGCCGCCATATAGCGGGCAGATACCTGATAAAAGACAGGGCTCATGTTTATTTGCCGGCAATATTCGTGAAATTCCTGAATAGCTCCGAAAATGAGAGATTCTTTCCCAATGGGGTCTCCCAGCACAACAAATGTATTTCCTGCCTTTTGGTAAATAATCAAAACTCGCTTTTGTTGTGACCAATAAAATCGTTTGTCGTTCAAAAAACTTAAGTGGGATGCATGATTTCCACCGTTTCTTTGTAAAAATAACCACACTTCATTCAGGTCATTTTCATATTCAAGAAGCATAATAGGAAAAATCCCCTCCAAATCATTATTTCGAATGCCGACCTTGTTCTGGATATGCAACATTTTCCTTTTCTTTTTTTAACGGAAGTTTCAATAAAAACTCTCTCTCTTATCCATACTAACTTTTTGCCTCTATACTTCCTTGAAGAAGTTTGACAATTTCATGAACAATGGCAACACTTAAATCGGTTTCCCCACATTTCTCTTGATCGCGATTTCTCAACATGGTGAAATCGATCGAAGACAAAGGAAAGATGCTTCTCCTCTTAAATAGAGTCGATCATTAAAATAACGTGACCTGATTTGTCTCGAAATTCATTTTATAAATTCTTTCTGGTTTATTGATTCACAGCGGACCAGTAAACAAGAAGGCAGCTTATGTTAATCAGCAGCATAATCATGGTCTTTTGTGAGTTTGCCATGCAAATGTTTAACGGTAAATCATTTTGTATTCATCATCATTCTTAATGTATGTTTAGTGATTAGTTTTGTATTCGCAGCAACTACATCCTCTTCTTTGATGTATTCACTTATGTATGTCGAAAAATCTTTACTACTTTTTCGTTAGCAGCTATTTCGGACTCTATAAAAAATATATATTTTCCATAATGGCAAGCTAACGTCTTATATTAAACTTTAACGCCTCTTACGGTTTTTTTGAACAAAAATTAGCACCGTATTCCGTTCAATACCTTCTATTTAGTGGGGATTAGGCGCTAAGGTCTTTGTCTCCTCTTTAGGAGAAATGATGAATTTCGTTAACCAAACATTGGTGTGGAAAAGGCTAGATACTAAGTGATAGCGAATAGGGGTTTCCTTTGTAGCAGGGCTTAATGATTTTAAAATGGCTTCTTGCCCATAACTACCATCACAAAAGTGTACCTAATCAAAAGTATACTTTGTGTTAGATACACTTTTGTGCATGTATACCTACAAATATAGTCGTAGTAGATATGAACAGCGGAATGTCAGATCATTGCCGTCCATCCAACTTCCTTCGAGTAAATTCGTAGAGCTTTGGGCGAGGTGAACCTTTCCAACTAATTAGAAAGCAATTTGAAGGATTCTTTTGGGGATGGTAATGCGATAAACAATAAGAGGTTCATGGCTACCAGTAAGGTAACCATGGGCCTCTTGGGTTTATATCCCAAATGTATTTTGTAGTGAATCATTTCGTATTTGTCTTTGTTTCTATCGTATGTTTAACGACATGGTTTGTATTCACATCAACTACACCCTTTTCTTTTAACGACAAGTGAAGTTTTGTGTATACAAAAATAATACAAACGAATACAAACAAATAGAAGTTTAACCAAATAGATATTAATTTAACGAAGGTCTTCATTTAAAAAATTCGTATTCTAAGGAAGAGCCAAAAAGAAAAGCTTCACAAATAGCCCAATCAAGAACATGACACTGAGCATTTCTAAAAATGAAACCTTTGTCTTTAATATGAATAAGCTAAATTAGCTGAGGAAAAAAGGATAGATTCATTTTGCGCAGCGAACCTTGGAGAAGCGTAAAGTTGGACCATATTATCAATTTTTCACACCGTGTGGAAAAACTACTGCTAAACCTGGGAGATACAATGACAACTGTGGGTCAAAACATAGCCTTAGAAGAAGCGATCAAGGAACAAGGGACAAGCAACGGGAAGAAAGCAGACTTTTCGCTTGCTTTACAGCACGCTGGCAACTTATCAGTTACTTTAGGAGAATTACTGAGATCTGTTAACCAAACATTTGGTGTAGAGAAGGCTAGATACTAAGCTGTGACGAATAGGAAAGTTTCATGTGTAAAACTATCATAAACAAAAGTGTACCTAGTCAAAAGTATACTTTTGACTAGGTACACTTTTTTGTATTAATTTATATGTAGTAAGATGTCTGAAGAAGAGAGAGGAGAAGCTCCTATAGAGGAGTCCGTGAACGATTATGTAGGAACCCGTTTGGCTGCACGGCAGTGAAAATAATTTACCTCATGAGTGATTTCATATAAGAAGATAAATAAAAACTAAGTACTCAGAAGTGTATCTATACAAAAGTTTACTTAAACACAAGTGTACCTTTGTATACATACACCTTTGTGTAGGTGCACTTTTACCTGTGTATCCTTTCGTTTCCTATCTACTATTGTTTTACATTGAAAATGAAATCTAAAAAAGCAAGTATCCTTTCTGGAATCACACAACAAGAAAGGAATTCATGTTAATCAGCAGTATAACCAGGGCCTTTTGTGAGTTTGCCATGTAAATGTTTTACAGTAAATCATTTTGCATTCATCATCATTATTACTGTACGTTTAGTGATTAGTTTTGTATTCGCAACAACTACATCCACTTCTTTGGTGTATTCATTTGTATTCGTATACAGTTTTACTGTTTTTTGTGGGTGTTAATCCGCGCCCGAGGAAAGAATAAATTAGCTTCATTAATCGAAAGACCCCAACTATTAAAATGTGCTTTAAATCAATATAAAAATTTTCTGAAAACCAAACCTCAAGGATGATTAAAGGCTTCTATCTTTTTTGCTTCTTATGCATCGTTTCAGATATCTCTATTATCTATTCTACCTTTTGTCGTCATGTGTATGTTTAGTGCATACAACATGACGACAATTGTAATTTCATGCATACAGAGCCATACAGACGAATACACATAAAAACTCCTAAGCGGAAAGGGCGTTCACTGATTTCCTTTCTTCACAGCTTCGCGAGTTAAACGTGCATTGTTTAAGCCTTTGTCGCTAAATATGTTATTGCTATTTAAATGATCGAAGCTTAACAAGCTGACACTGTGCCATATTCAAAATAAGGGATGCTTCATCAAAACCTTCGATTTAAGTGGAAAAGTTCACAAAGGTGTAATTAATGTAATAAGTGAAGACTGAAGGCTAAGCTAAGTGTAAACAAATGTGCTGACCATGTGGCCAAATATCGTAGACGCAGCCATTAGGCTTTGTGTAAACCCACCTGCTGTATCAACACGTTTTCCTATGCACATTTCTTTAACAAGATTGCTGAAAAAGGTTGAGAAAACTGCTGACTCTACAGTAACAGTGAATACAGCCTGCCACAAATCCAATAACACAAGTTGGGGTATTGCTAACATGGATGGACATCACACTTGGCCTATTATCTAACACAGACGTTTTTTAGGCTCCTGGCGGTCAAGTACTTAAGCGCCGTAAGCAATGAGACTGCAGTTGGATCATTATCAGCCTGGTTTATATTCCAGCTTGCTGCAACAAATCGGCACTTGTAACAATCAGAAAGGCCTTGTTCCTTAGAGCTGATCCAATACACATACCTTTCTGATGTTCATTCGAGGCTGTAATTTACTGTTTGGTTAGCCATGGCGGCAGCCGGAATGACGACAGTAAATCCAATACCATCTCTATTATAGAAAGAGAAAGGACCTTGCCAAACAAACTTATACCAGTCACTGGCACCACCAACGCGTTTACATCAGCTTTTTGATGACAGCCAAATCTATAACTTGGCCGCCTGGAATATTGACGGTTTTTAATGTTAAACAAGAAGAATCATAAAACAATCTGTGTGCAAAGCAAATAAATTGGCTATGCCCGGTTACACCATTAGGGCGGTTATTAGATGTGATCTAAAACATCTTGTTTCAACGCCAGAATGTATGATAAGAAGGGGCACGGTATCTTGTGTTTTTTCACACTAATATGGCAAATAAGCTTCTTCTTGCATAGAAAGTGCTTGTTCATCCCTTCGCATCAATCTCTGAATTTCATCACGCCAGCTGTCACTTTTTCTCGCTAGAGAGGTATTTTCATCCTGTTCTGTACTTTCCTCCAGCCAGTTATAAAGAACAGGATGATCTTCAAACGTTTCTTTGGCTTTTTGCTGGCTGAACTTGTTCTTCAAGATGCCATAAAAGTAGCCAGCGAAATCTTTTCTAATTAAACGGTTTTTATAGGCGAAAACGGCCTGTTTAAAGCTTTCAATCGCTTTCTCCTTGTAAAACTCTACTGGATTCTTCAAGCTGTACTGCTTGTAGCTGATCAATACACGCCCCCATAAGTGGTAAACCTCTTCAGCGGTACCGAAGAATGGTTTTACAGCACTAATAAATTCTTGTGGAACATTTTCCGGGATATATGTTTCATCCAGACGGTTTTTCTTACGTAAGATCTTTAAAAGATTTTTAGAAATTGATAAATTCTTGGTAGAAACTTTTTTCGGCTCTTCATCCTTACTCTTGCAAGGGATTTCAGAATTTTCAGCTTGGCATTCGGCTTGGCATTTAACAAGTTCAAATGCGTCATTCCAGATATGAAAGTAGGGATGGTCAATAAAAATATGTATGGCAGCTCCCAGGCCGTTCTGAGTTGTAGACTGGCGGTGTACGGTGATGATAACCCCGGCATCACGAAGCTGTTTGAAAATGTTTCTGACCGTTCTTGGAGCAAGACCAAACCGATCTGAGAAGTAATCTTCTTTTGCAAAGCAGTAACCTTTCTCTGCAGAAAACCAGCAAATCATTTCAATGACCTGGCGGGTTTTATCTTTTAAGTTGTAGTAAGTGGCTCCATATGCAGCTATGACCTTGGCTAAAAGATCCAGCTTCTGCTTTTGCTGCTGGCTACGGTTTTGCGTATAGGGTTCATAGCTGTATAGAAAGTGAAACTCCTGGATCGACAGCTTTCTATTTTTACCCATTCCTGCTCATCTCCTTTCAGAAAAGATAAAAGGCATATTTATCGCTGTACGATAAACACGCCCTTAGGTTTCCACAAAGGATCTATAAATGGGTTGTTCCACCATGGAGAAGGCATAGCTCTTCCCGTATAATGAAAACATAAAGTTTTCAGGTGAAAGCAGGTGTTTATCGTGGTCTATTTACGATGAACGGTTGATAGAGTGCTGCCAACACTCCTCAACACGCTTTTGCCTTTTTATGTTGAATAAATTAGTTTTTGATATGAATCTTTCAGACACTGCTTTTATTGCCCCCTACATTACACCACCTATTATCCCTTGTAAATCCCTCTAGAATGCGTTTTCAGTCCTATTAAAATAGCATAAGTAGAAATTTCTACCTGTGCGAGAAAGTGGGTGATTTCTGCGCGGGTGGAAAAGTAGAAATTTCTACCTGTGCGAGAAAGTGGGTGATTTCTGCGCGGGTGGAAAAGTAGAAATTTCTACCTGTGCGAGAAAGTGGGTGACTCCTGCGCAGGTGGAAAAGTAGAAATTTCTACTTATGCGAGAAAGTCAGTGATTTCTGCACAGGTAGAAAAGTAGAAATTTCTACTTGTGTGAGATTAGTAGATAAAAAAGATATTTTAGAAGTACCAATATAAAAGGGTTTAACAGCTTTATATAAGAAACATAAGTAGAAATTTCTACTTATGCGAGAAAGTAGGCAATTCCTGTATGGGTGGAAAAGTAGAAATTTCTACTTATGCGAGAAAGTAGGTAATTCCTGTACAGGTGGAAAAGTAGAAATTTCTACTTATGCGAGAAAGTAGGCGATTCCTGTATGGGTGGAAAAGTAGAAATTTCTACTTATGCGAGAAAGTAGGTAATTCCTGCGCGGGTGGAAAAGTAGAAATTTCTACTTATGCGAGAAAGTAGGTAATTCCTGCGCGGGTGGAAAAGTAGAAATTTCTACTTATGTGAGAAAGTTGACTATTCTTGCGCGGGTGGAAAAGTAGAAATTTCTACTTGTGCGAGGAAGAAGGTGTCAATAGCGCGAAATATTACATTTATGTTACAAATTATTTGGCCGTAGAAATACCAAATTTGGACATTATTTTTAAAAGGTGCTTCTCGCAAATTTCCACTTATGTTAAGATATGAATAAGTAGAAATTTGTTAAGGTATACTTTTGCAAACAGCACTCGTTAGGAGGAGAAGATAAGATGACAGCAAAAACGATAGTAGTAGGTAACTTTAAAGGCGGGGTTGGGAAAACAAAAGTGGCCGTTATGGCTTCATGGGAATTATCGAAAGCGATGAATAAAAAAGTTCTTTTGATTGATATGGACCCGCAGGCGAATGCAACAACCCTTATTGCCAGATCAGCAGGAATTTCAGAAATCAAGTCTTCTATTTTTGAAGGGTTTGAGAATGGAGATTTGGCTCCTTCTGTTATGCAGGTAAATGACAACTTGGACCTCATTCCAGCCACTGTGTCATTTAAAAACCTTCCAAAGTTTTTATATAGTAAGTTTTCGGAAGATCTTGACCAGGTTTCCTATTTAAGCCGTTTATTGAAGCCGTTAAAAGATAACTATGATTATATTTTAATAGATGTACCACCTACAATCAGTGATTACTCTGACAATGCGATGATGGCTGCCGACTACGTCTTAATTATTCTTCAAGCACAGGAGCTTTCACTTGAAGGTGCTGAAACTTATATCTCTTATCTTCAATTTATGATAGATGAATATGAAGCTTATATCCAAGTAGCAGGGGTGCTTCCGGTTTTATTGCGTCCAGGAGGGCGGGTAGACCATGCGACTGTAGAAAGAGCGAAAGAAATGTTTGGTGACGATAACGTATTTGAAAATTACGTGAAACATTTAGAACGGCTAAAAGCCTGGGATATCACCGGAATTACATATAATGATCATCATGACAATCGAGCGCATCAAGTGTTCATTGATGTCGTTCAGGAAATGCTTGAAAAAGTAGAGAAGATTGAAGGCGGTGTAAAAGTCGGTGAGTGAGAAAAACATAAAAGGGCAGTTACTGAAAGTCCCAAAAAGGGATAATTTAAGAGCGCAGCCCGTTAAGTTTAACGACAAAGATCCTTTTAAATATAATGCAAAAAGTTCAGCATCCACTGCTCAAGTAAAGAATAGGGAAGAAGAAGCGAAAAAAGAAGAGCCAAAAGCAGAGGAAGCAGCGACGAAATCGGAAGTAAAAACAACTGGTACTCGATCTATAAAAGAAGAGACGGTTGTGCCGCAGAAGAAAAACCACGATAGAGTGCCTGTGTCGGCGGAACCTCCAAAAGAGACAAAAAAACGCAAAGCGGTTGTTGGAAAAAATAACTCGACCAAAACGCTTAAAGTTCCTTCCTTGCTTCATACGCAGATTAATATCCTTGGGAAGTTTATGGATGAGACGAAAACATACGCTATCTTGAATGAGTTAGTAGATAATTATGTAGAAAACCGTTTAACTGAGCGGCAGCAGAAACAATTTTACTTTATGAGTGAGTTCGTTCAAGAAGACAAATAAAAACTTAGTAATCAGAAGTGTACCTAAACAAAAGTATACCTTTGTATAGGTATACTTTTGTTTATAAAGAAGTATGTGTAAGTAAATTATTCAATAGAAGGGGGTAGGGCGTCATAGGCGAGCAGAAAAGATTATGTAAGACCTGTTTGACTGTACAGCAGTGAAAACAATTTTACTTGGTGAGGGATGTTGGACTAGAAAGAGCCATAAAGGGCTAGTCAACATGAGTATACATTTACATAAGTACACCTAAACAAAAGTATACTTATATAAATGTATACTTTTGTTTAGGTGGAAGTTACATAAGTAAAATATCTAATAGAAGAGAGCAGAAAACAATTTACGGGAACCTGTTTGGCAGCACGGCAGTGAAAACAATTTTACTTAGTGAGAGATGTTCGACTAGGAAGAAGAATGAAGACTTAATCAGCACAAGTGTACTTATACAAAAGTGTACCTATACAAAGATGTATTTTTGTATAGTGGATTTGAGTCAATAATTTGGACACAAAAAAGTTAAGTATTAAGCGGTTCTTCTAATCTGATCCTCCATAGCTTGAGGTGTTTGATAGCCGATGCTGCTGTGAATTCTGTTTCTGTTGTACCAGCCCTCTATAAACTGAAACATGGCCAGCTTCGCTGCCCGGTAGTTTGTGTACTGGGTATGATAGACTTCTTCTTTCTTTAATATGGCGTGAAATGACTCTATACAGGCATTGTCATAAGGACAGCCTTTCTGACTGAAAGACTGCCTGATTCCGTATTTTTGGACATGCTGAGTAAACTCACTGCTGGTATATTGTGAGCCAAGATCGGTATGAAGAATTAAGCCCTTTCGGGGCTTTTGAGAAAAACAGGCGTTTTGAAGTGCTTCGATCACTAATTCCGAAGTCATAGAACGAGAAAAAGAATAGCCAACAATTTTTTTCGAATGCAGATCCAATACAGAGGCCAGATAGCACCAGCCGTCTTTTACCGTAGGAATATACGTAATATCCGCCACCCATTTCTCATTGATCGTGCAGGTAGAGAAGTCTCGTTTTAAAAGATTACCCAGCTGCACAACCTTTTCTTTTGAGGGGAAAGGACGGTATTTTTTCCTGGTAATCGAACGGATGCCTGCCTTTCTCATTAAGCGCTGGACACGCTTCAGGCTTAAACAAACCCCGTTGTTTAATAAGGTCTTATGGATTTTCGGAGCGCCATAACGCGCCTTACTTTCCAGGTGAATCCGTTGGATTTCCTGCGTAAGTTCCTGGTTTTCCAGTTCGCGTTTTGACGTCGTTTTTTCAAGGGAGCCATAGTAGCTGCTTCTTGGCACGGCCAGTACTTCGCACATTTTCTGGACGGGATATTGATCCTTGTGTTCCTCGATAAAATCGTTGAGCTCTGATTCGGTTACTTTTTCGCGAATATGGCCATAGCCTTTTTTAGGATTTCTACCTCCTGTTTTAACCGAAGGTTTTCTTTCTGAATCTCAGCTAACTCTTTTGGTGTCAGCGCCTCTTTCTCTGAACCAATAGGGGTAAAGTCTTTCACCCATTTATAAATCGTTACTTCTGATACGCCATATTCGCTGCTTAATTCTTTAACCGGGCTGCCGGAATGATACAAATCCACAATCGTTTTCTTAAAATCATCGTTATATTTTTTGCCTGCAGGTTTACGTTTCAATTCGGACACATCCTCTCAAAATAATTGTAAGGACTTAATTAAATTGTGTCCATGAAACTATACTAACTCCATAGGTACACTTTTATTTACATGGAAGTATGTATAAGCAAGATATCTAAGAAAAGAGGGCAGAGTGCCATAGGAGAAAAATGATGATACAGGAACCTGTTTGGCTACATGGCAGTAAAAAGAATTTTGCTTTGTGAGCGAAGTTCAATTAGGAAGAACAATAAAGACTTAGTTAGCGGAAGTATACCTACACAAAAGTATATCTAGGCAAAAGTATACCTTTGTGGAGGTGGAAAGTATACAAGTAAAATATCTAACAGAAGTGAGGGGGGATCATAGGTGAGGAGAAAACAATTATGCAGGAACCTGTTTGGCTGAACGGCAATGAAAACATTTTACTTTGTGAGCGAGGTTTAATCAGAAAGATAAATAAAGACTTAGTCAGCAAAAGTGTACATATGCAAAGGTGTATATGTGCAAAAGTATTCATCTGATTAGGGACACCATTTTTTATATAGAAGATACATAAGTAAAATACCAAGTAGAAGAGAGAAGGATATCCAAGGCGAGGACAAAACAATTATGCAGGAACCTGCTTGGCTGAACGGCAGTGAAAACACTTTTACTTTGTGAGCGATGTTCGATCAGGAAGAAGAATAAAGACTTAGTCAGCGTAAGTGTACCTGATCATAAGTATACATTTACATAGGTACACTTGTTTATATATGAAAGTATACATAAGTAAAATATCTAATAGAAGGGAGAGGTATCATAGGCGAGGAGAAAACGATTAAGCAGGAACTTGTTTGGCTGCATGGCAGGGAAAATAATTTTACTTTATGAGTGAGTTCAAACAGGAAGATAAATAAAGACTAAGTAAGTAGAAGTATACCTAATCGAAAGTATACATTTGCTTAGGTACACTTTTATTTATATGGAAGTAAGCTGGAGCGTCTACACTTATCTGGACAGAAAAATTAAGGTCACGTACACTTGTAAACTGTACCCTATAGAGTAGACACTAAAAAAGTCTGCCTTATGGGGTACTTTTATATATAATGAATCAAAATGGGGAAATCGGAGAATAAACAAATGCCAAAAAAGTTCTTTACTGAAATGGAAATGAAAAAACTATCCAATAATCCTTATGTCAAGTCTATAAGTTCAAAGAGTATTACGTACACGGATGAGTTTAAAAGGATTTTTATAGCTGAAAATGAGAATGGAAAATTACCAAGA
>NZ_JAMBOO010000034.1 GCF_023715895.1 Domibacillus indicus
ATTTGCTTTTTAAACTCAGGCGTGAATGTGCGGCGTTCTCGCTTTGTCATAGTTGGAGCTCCTCATCTGTTTTAGGTCAAGTGTACGTGACCTTAATTTTTCTGTCCAGATAAGTGTAGACGCTCCAGTGTACATAGGTAAAAGTATATTTACGCTTATGTACACTTTTGTTGTTAAAGAGGTATCTGCAGCCAAAAGACAACGGTGTACCCTCTAAATTCCCTGTATATTGATTAGTGAACACCTGTTTCATACAGTGAGATAAAAAGAAATTAATTAAATAAGAAAGGAGGCGGCCAGGGTGTTTCAAGTAATTGACGAAAAAAAGAAGCAGCTGAATGCAAAATGTCCTCTGCCTGCTTATACATTAAGGAGCTTAAAGGAAAAATTACTTCTCGAGTGGACGTATCATTCCAATGCGATTGAACAAAAAATTAGCGCCGCATTCCCCTTCAAAATCTCCGATTTAGTGGGGGTTAGGCGCTAAGGTCTTTATTCTTCTCGTTCTTCTATCTTTTTATTATGCCAATTGCCACTTCTTACCTATCATCATTCATACTGATTCTCTTTTGTTTTACAATTGATTTCCATTTTGATACGATCAACCTATCATAAGGACTACAAAATGGAAAGGAGGGTTTGGTCATGAAAGTTGCGAAGTCGCTGCTGCACAAAATTACAAACCAGACAGAAATCTTCCATGCTACGCTGGATATTTACAATGACGCTTTGGCTTATGTGATTGAGGTCATTGACAAAGAATTTGATGATACCGAATGCCTGACAACAAAGTCGATTGTGCCGGCAGTGGAAAAACTGATTCACGCAACCAAATCAAACCCTCTTCCGAAGTACAAAGAGTTTAATGAGCGTTTTTACAAGTTTCCATCCTACTTCCGTAGAAGTGCCATTGCTTCTGCTTTTGGCAAGGTAAAGAGCTTCCGCTCTAACTATCAAAATTGGGAAAAAGAGCAGAAACACGCTCTTTCCGAAGGAAAAAGATTTAAGAAACATCCTCCACGGCTGCAGGTGGAACATAAAGAATTCCCTGTTTTTTATCGAGGGAACATGTTTAATAAAACATCCGATACATCTGCACAAATTAAGGTGTTCTATCAGAATGACTGGGTATGGATGGATATCGAATTCAAAGGACAAGACCACTACAAACGTGGTGTCTGGGAATGGAAAGAAAACAACCCTAAGCTGATTAAGCGGGGAAAGAAATTCTTCCTTTCCATCAGTTATGAAAATAAAGTTACTTTAACAAAAACACCTATTCAAGAGCAAAAAGTGTGTGCGGTAGACCTCGGATTGACAAATTCTGCGGTTTGTTCGGTTATCGATGCAACAGGCACTGTCTTAGGACGGACGTTTATTGACCAGCCTAAAGAAAAAGACCGGCTGCATACGTTAACGAACAAACTGCGGAAAGCCCAGCGGGCAAGTGGCCGCATTCATGCGCCGAATTTTTGGCGGCAGATCAATGGGTACCAGCAGCATATTGTCCGCCACACCAGCCATGAAATTGTAAAATTCGCATCAAAGCATGACTGTGACGTTATCGTATTCGAATACCTGGGCAGAATGAACAGCCCGAAGGGGTTCTATGGAGCCAGGAAACTTCGCTTCAAGCTTCATGGGTGGCGAAAAATTGGCATCCAGAACAAAGTGGAAGAAATGGCGCACTACCTAGGCATGCGCATTTATCGGATCAATCCGCGAAATACCAGCGCCCTCGCGTTCGATGGTTCTGGAAAAGTAGAACGAAATCAGAAAAAAGACCTTGCCACATTTTCAACAGGCAAAGTCTATCATGCGGATTTATCTGCTTCGTATAATATCGGCGCCCGTTATTTCATTCGGGCTTTTAAAAAATCCATTTCGGAAACGAAATGGTTGTCTCTTCAGGCAAAAGTTCCTGAGCTGGCAATAAGGACATCTCAGACCTTGTCTTCGTTCATTAGTCTCCATCATGCACTCGGGCTTCCGCAGGAAGCTTAACCAGCTGATGTTGTACTGTATTCAAGATAAGGGATGCTCCATCAAAATCTTTGATTTAGGTGGAGAGGTTCACGGAAACTCACTAACCTTAAAAGAAACAAAGGTCGTTCTTGAAGGCATTACTGTAGGCGGCAAAACCATGCGGGAACATTTAGAAGTAATTAATCATCAAGAAGCCGTCAGGTATATTCAGGAAATCGTAATAACGAAGGAGCCTCTATCCCAATCACAAATCAAAAGTATTCACCGGCTTGTCTTAAAAGGAATTGATGATAAGCATGCTGGTGTGTACCTTGATCAGCAAGTATCTATTTCCGGAGCAGAGCATATTCCGCCTGAACCATTTCTTTTAAAAGAAAAGATGGAAGAGCTTGTTAAATGGCATGAAGGAGAGGCACAGCAGCTTCATCCGGTTGAACGGGCTGCCAAGTTGCATGCCATCTTTGTCGGCATCCATCCATTCATTGACGGAAATGGCCGCACGTCAAGGCTGCTGTTAAATTTGGATTTAATGAAGTCAGGGTTTCCGCCAATCGTTATTAAAGCAGAAAATCGTCTGGCTTACTATGGTGCATTAGACAAGGCGCACATAACAGATGATTTTCAGGACTTTGTCGAATTAGTAGAGCAAGAAGTGAATCACACGCTGGATTTGTATTTGTCTGCGGTGAAATAAGTGAGGACAATGATAATCCAGGTGGCCAAATAGAAGGTTAAACGTTGAACGATAAGAAAAAAGCACCGTTCTGTTTTTAAAGCGGTGTTTTTTCTTATGGTCTTCCCTGTCTTTGCTACTACGAAGTGTTTAATGTGATCAAACAGGCAGAGGGTCTCCAAAGCAAGCGGGAGACGGAAACATTTGAACACGATCCAATTGAGTCCGCTCAGCAGATCGTCGATGGATATACAGATTCCCCTGTTATCCGCCATCATTCCGGGCGTGCGGTTTACTTTCCAAAATTGGATCGTGTCAGTGTCCCGCCGATAAAGGATTACCGAAAAGCGGAAAAGTATTATTCGGTCCTGTTTCATGAGATGATTCACAGTACAGGCCATCAAAGACGGCTTGCCCGCAAAGGGATTACACAAAGCGGCGTGTCATTTGGAGACGAGACCTATTCAAAAGAAGAGCTGGTTGCAGAAATTGGCGCGGCGATGCTGTGCGGAGTAGCAGGTATTGAAAATACGACAATCGAAAATAGTGCCAGTTATATCGAGTCCTGGCTACGTGTACTAAAAGAAGATTCCAAATTGATTGTCTATGCGGCAGCGCAGGCTCAAAAAGCAGCTGACTATAAAACAATAGTAGCTTCTTAATTAATAGCTGTGTTTGACAAAAGAGCCTTCTTATTTAAGTACCTTATAATAAGAGGACTCTTTACCCTCGATTATCTATATCTGCAATTAGAAGGCCGGGTGTTATGATATCCCTGATTAGGATGATGATTCTTGTTATTAGCGTTATATCGTTGCCTTTTAGCTAACCTATTGAGGAAAACAAACAATCAGTTAGTGAGCATAAGTATACCTAATAAAAAGTATACATGTGATTAGGTATACTTTTGTAATGGAGATATTCGTACACAACAGGTATTCAAAACCATAAAGTCATACAAAAAGGAATTATCAAGCTTCCTCTTTTGTATGGCTTTATAAGCGGGTTCGTTTACGAAGATAATTAAAAAGTTAGCGGTCAAAAGTATACCTAATCAAAAGTGTACCTAAACACAAGTATACATATGATTACGTACACTAGTGTTTATAATGAATGAAATTCGACTGTGTAACGACAAGAAAAAAGCGCTGCTTATTTTTAAAACAGTGCTTTTTATGATTCCGTATAACATTGTGTTAGACCAAAAAGGGATCAGCCCTCTAAGATTTCTAATAAAGGACGGGCTTCGTATAAATGATCGGCAAACTTATTTAAGAATTTTCGCCGCTTTTGTTTGCTCATCTTATTTGCTGCTGTCGTATCTAATAACTCAATATAATAGGAGAGCTCAACCGCAATAATATCTGGTTCATTAAACTTATATTCTTCTGCCGCCTGCTCAAAATTTTTATCCAAATCATCATTTTTATCAGTAGCCATTAATGCTTTGTGTATGGTCTTTATAACTGCACTTTCCTTAGCCTCATCAAATACTGCTGAAACACACTCCATAACTGGTTCATAATCGCTAAGCTGAGCGGCTGCTTCTGCTATATATTTGGTAAAGGGCTTGTACAAAACATCCAGTCTGCTCTTAAAGTCTTGAGGTTTTCCAGTGAATTGCAGCATAAACATTTCCTGAACAAATTTCCTTTTCCATGTGACAGGGTGGAATTCTCTTAAAGCATCATTGAAAAACCGCTTCCGAAAGTATTCGGACACTTCATGCGTTTTTGCCATTTCTTTTAAAAATTCCTCAATCGCACCTGCTGTATTTTTAGATAGGTTATGCTGTTGGTATTCAGACACAAATACAGCTACAGATTGTCTGTATCCATGATCAAAATATTCTTCATCCAGGTACTTCTTCTGTATACTGCCAGAATTCCAATCTGAATGTTTATCAAACATGAAAACCCTCCCTTGCTCTTTTTAAAGAAACAGGCTTTTCCAATGCGTACCAACATCCGCATCGTACCATTCATACTTCTTGGTTTCCATATTTTTCTGAACTCTTAACATTTCTTTAATATAGAGGGTAATGGCTAAGGGTTTAACGCCAGAGAAAATAGCTGTCCAAATAGCCCAAAATATACGGTCTTTGGAGCAGCAAATTATTTAGCTGCAGGAATAAGAAGTACCGTTTATGCTTTTAGCTAATAGAGATTTAAAAGGCAGGAAACAGCCTGTTGCTAACAGTTCATCCGTATCGAATCACATTATTACTCCGGCTGACACATTAAGCGGTCTTTTCTCAGGGAGAAAGACCGCTTTTGTTATATGCCGGCTCACAAAGCAGCGCTAATCATCCATACACTGCTTCTACGTAGTTAAGCAGAGACATATAGTAAAAAATGTACTGGGAAATGTGAAAAAATTGCTTCCACAGCTGCAGGGAGACCTGAAGAAGAAACAAATTGTAGTCATTTATTGTTTAGGAGGAGAAAAATGAAAAACTATAGCTATATCTCACATTTAGAGTGCCCAAAATGCGGTGAAGTACATGAGGAAAAAAAGGTACAACAATTATGTAAGTGTGGTTCACCATTATTGGTGCGCTATGATTTAGAGAAAGTGAAAGCAAACGTGTCACGTGAAGAGATTGCAAATCGTCCAAATAGCTTATGGAGATATCATGAGTTACTGCCTGTTCATGAAAAGGAGAATGTTGTAACACTCCGTGAAGGAATGACGCCGTTTGAAAGACTCCCATCATTAGGTGCAGAATATGGATTAAATCATTTATACATAAAAGATGAAGGCGTGATTCCAATGGGTTCTTTTAAAACACGGGGTGCGAGTGTTGGTATTTCAAAAGCAAAAGAACTGGGTGTAAAACACTTAGCCATGCCAACAAACGGTAATGCAGGCGCGGCTTGGGCGCTGTATGCAGCAAAAGCAAATATCAAAGCTACAATTGTCATGCCTTTAGATGCGCCGCAAATTACACGTAAAGAAGTTTATATTGCCGGTGGAGACTTGCATCTTATCAACGGTTTGATCAGTGATGCAGGAAAAGTTGTGGGCCACTTAGTTCAAAACCAAGGAGTATACGATGCTTCTACACTTAAAGAGCCCTATCGTATTGAAGGTAAAAAGACAATGGGCTATGAGATTGTCGAACAATTTGGATGGAAAGTGCCTGATGTTATTTTGTACCCAACAGGCGGGGGAGTAGGCATCATTGGAATTTATAAAGCCATTCTTGAACTGCAGCAATTGGGCTGGATCGAAGAGGGGAAACTTCCACGTTTAGTAGCTGTTCAAGCAGAAGGCTGTGCGCCAATTGTAGAAGCCTGGAAAAAAGGCGAAAAAGAATCCAAATTCTTTGAAGATTCAGCGACATGTGCATTTGGCATTAATGTTCCTAAAGCATTGGGGGATTTCTTAGTTCTTGAAGGGCTTTATGGAACAGAAGGCTGTGCGATTGCCATTTCAGATGAGGAATTATTGAAGGCGCAAAAACAAGTAGCTTCGTTAGAAGGAAACTTTGTCTGCCCAGAAGGAGCAGCAACTTTTGCGGCAGCTAGAATCCTGCGTGAACAAGGTTGGATCCAGGCAGACGAGCATGTTGTATGCCTTAACACGGGTTCAGGGCTCAAATATCCGGAAACAGTTAAAATCGAAGGTGTAGAAACACTTCAGCCGGGACAGGAAATATAACCCCTGAAAGATGATTATGAGAAAAGAATTTACCTTGTCATCACGAGATGCAAGGGGGATCATGCCTAATTACATGAATCCTGTTCTTTATAGTATTCATCAACTTCAAATGAAAACACAGTGATAGAGGAGTGTTTAAAATGTGTCTAAGTATACAAAGAGTATATAACGACTTGCCTGCAGGCCGCCTCATTTTTGGCCCGCAGCAGCCAGTTCGTTCAACAAAACTGCAAGTTTTACGCCGTCATTTGCGAAGCTTGCGTGAAAGAGTTCAATGATACTTGCTGCCGTGAATGTGCACAAGAGGTTGATCTAAAAAGAATGTATGTTTTACTTGCTAAGTAACAAACGAAAAAAAAGCGGCCACTCATCTCCCGCTCATTGCGAAGCAATTTGAAGGGTTTTCTGGCCTGTAATGCGATCAAAAAGTTGGTAAGCACAAGTATACCTACACACAAGTATACCTAAATACAAGTACACCTATACAAAAGGATACTTTTGTATAGGTGTACTTGTGTGAATAGAAAATACCCCCAATAATAAAACCTTAATAAAATAAGATTTTTATCACTCCTAGCGAGGCTACCCTCTTCTTTAACCCGCTAAGTAACCGGTAGGTGAACTTCTCCATCAAGATCTTTGATTTAGGTGGAGAGGTTCAGATAGTATAGTGTTTGTTAGCATACTGGTTTGTATTTGGAGGGGAAACATATGGAATGGTCAAAAGGGGAGTTTATGGTAAGTGATGAGATTTCATTAATGAATTTAGATACTGTTTCATATTTGCTTTCATCAACATATTGGGCTGCGAAAAGAACTAAAGAAACCATTGAAACAAGCATCCATAATTCGATTTCTTTTGGTGTGTATCATAATAACAAACAAATCGGTTTTGCCAGGGTGGTAACAGATAAAGCAGTGTTCTCCTGGGTGCTGGATGTAGTCATTGATGAACGGTACAGAAAGAATGGGTTAGGCCAATGGCTGATGGAATGTATATTAGAACATCCAGAAATTAAAAATACCAAGTTTGCACTTGCAACTTCAGACGCTCACGGTTTTTATAAAAAATTTAACTTTAAAGAAAATCAATGTATGACAAGAGTATAAGAAAGCATGCAAAGTGAATGATTGAATGACTGCAAAAAAGTAGCCCGCACAATGGGCTGCTTTTTTTGTATTCAAGTGTCGTCGTCTGTATGTATCGGCACAGAAAGAAGAAAAGCGAAAATAACATGGGTTACCCAAAAAAATTCGCAAGA
Source organism: Domibacillus indicus (assembly GCF_023715895.1). Classification (GTDB taxonomy): domain Bacteria; phylum Bacillota; class Bacilli; order Bacillales; family Domibacillaceae; genus Domibacillus; species Domibacillus indicus_A. The sequence goes on from NZ_JAMBOO010000034.1 coordinate 7,585, forward strand.
AACAAAAGAGAAAAGAGCTTTTAACTGTTCTTGCTGCCAGGATTCCAGACAAGTCTATACGATAACTTTAAAGAGTATTATGATGACTTGGACCTGTCTATGAGAGAAGATGGGTATCTCCTGATAGAACGTGAAACCACCTTAACAAAAAAGCGGCAGAAACTTCTTCAGCCTACGTGAGGGAATACACTAAGGATGAAGATGCAGGTACTTTGAATACAAAACCTGTCATCAAACAGACAGCTAAAAGCAAGATGAATACAAAGTGATTCAATCTAAAACATGGTCACAAAAGACTCATGGTTATCCCGTTATTAAACACAGTACACTATGTGAAAAATTCAAACTAAATATTAAAATAACTGTCATTAAAACAATGAATAGAACCATGCAAAAAGGTTGCTAAATACCTTTTTAATTTACCTCCCAAAAAAAGTATTTAGTGTTTTCAAAAATCATTTTATCTTTCACCAAACTTTTACTCTTGAAGAGTAAAGTAGCATTTGTACTAGGGAGGTACATACAAAGCGAAATGAAACTTTTTGGGAGGAATTTACATATGAAAATTAAAAATAAATTATTTGGATTAGCAATGGCAGGCATGATTGGACTTAGCTCTTTAGGTACCGTTTCCGCTTATGCGGCCACAGATACAACGACAAGCACAACAGCCGTTCAGGAAGAAACAGCGAAAAATGTAAAAGCAACATTAGATGCAGCCTCTCAAGAAAAAGTACAGGCGATCATGGATAAATTAACAACAGGGTTACAGGATCTTGGTGTTACATTGCCTGAAAAAGGGGATAAAGCAGACTTGTTTACGGATCTAGATGCGGACACAAAAGCAAAGACCGAAGCGATCATGGATAAAATGAAGGCCGATACCATTACATTTGAGGAAGCACAGACTCAGTTAAAAGAGCTTGGCGTAACGCTTCCGGATAAAGCGGAAAGAGGCGATAGGGGCAACCTGTTTGCGGATCTAGATATGGATACAAAGGCGAAAGTAGAAGCCATCATGGATAAAGAAAAAGCAGGCACGATTACATTGGAAGAAGCACAGACTCAGTTGAAAGAGCTTGGCGTAACGCTTCCAGATAAAGCGGAAAGAGGCGGTAAAGGTGATCTATTTGCAGACCTAGATGCCGACACGAAGGCGAAAGCGGAAGCGGAAGCTATCATGGATAAAGAAAGAGCAGGCACGATCACCTTTGAAGAAGCACAAACTCAGCTGAAAGAACTTGGTGTGACGCTTCCAGACAAAGCAGACAAAGACCAGGATAAAGTAGCAGACCTATTAGCGGGGCTGGATGCTGATACAAAAACGAAAGCACAAAAGCTGATTGACCAGGCAGAAGAGCAGCTGGCAGAGTACGGCATTGATCACCTTCCTCTGCATGGATTCAACAAGGCAACTGAAGCAGAATAAGCATCTTCTTATAAAAAATATAAAAGACACTGCAATACCATTGCAGTGCCTTTTTGCTACGGATATAAATGAATAGTTTGTAAATGGATAAGTGCATAACAACAAGGGAGATAGCGCCTATGGAAGAAGAGGTTCTTATCTATATAAATGAAATTCGTCTTCTGTATGATGAGTATCTCAAGTGTGAGGATAAAAAAATTAAGCAAATGATACATGATGATATTCTTTCTTTAGTTGAGGCGATTGATGAAATGGACAGATAAAGATAAAAAGGTAAATAATAAAGTTAAGCCCCATGTGTAAAAGAATCCTTTGACACATGGGGCTTTTTTTAATAAAAAACCTCTGTGGAACTGGCTTGGTGGAGGCCACTCTTTTTTATTGTCGTTGTAAAACCAAGCAGAGGAACTCAGTCTATTGGTGTACTGGGCAAGACTTCTTTATAACAGCAGCCCTCATCATCCCATTTATAAGGGCCTTCTTGTATTAGAATCTGCTTAGGGTAGGGGGTTATGAACCGCTCGGATACATCACCGATATAGGAAAACAATTTAGAAGCACCATCCAAGAATCCTAGCAGCTCGTCAAGACTAACCAAGCGAACAATCATATCCATTCTTATCCCATCTTCGCTGTCTATTTCATCATACACTTCAATTACAGCCTGACGAAACGCACGATCATGCTTTACCAATTTCACAACGTCTTTCATAGTTGGAACACCGAAAATGAAATTCAGCTCATCAGATGGTTCTCTAAGGGCTTTTTCTCCAATTAAGTTTACATGGCGATTAATAGGATTCGTTACGTAATAAAGGCGCTCAAATTCCATGAACACATTGTGGTCCGGATTCGTTTGTTTAACGGCTGGATCCGTTACCAGGTATAAAGCTGAATGATTCACTCATAAAACTCCTTAGTTTTTGCTTTTATTATATCAATTGAAAAACAACAAAGGAAAAAGTGAGAATATTGAGCCTAAGGGCAAAACAGGAAGTAATACTTTTTTTGTATGTTCATCCATTTATTGTTTTATTATACTAGATTGTAGAATCAAAGCTGATATAAGGAGAGAGGCATAATGATAAAGCCATTAAATGTTTTAGCTGCATCACTAGTAGCAGGAACAATTTTTACGTCGTCCGTTTCATCAGTTTCCGCGTCTTTCATTGATACTAAGGGGACAATTTACGAAGAGGCTGTAGATTTCCTTATGGATACTCAGATCTCTACGGGTTATTTCGAGGAATTCGGAGTAGAAATGCCAATCAAACGAGTGGATGCTGCTGTGATGATCGCCAAATACTTGAATCTTGATGTCCAGCGCGCCCCTAAAACGAATTTTAAAGACGTGCCGGCTCGTGCAGTTCAATACGTGGCTGCTCTTAAATATGCTGGAATTGTAAATGGTAAATCGGATACTTACTTTGGTGCTGCGGACAACATTACGCGAGGCGAAGCAGCTATTATCTTTATGAACGCATTTGGAATGGAGCTTGATGGAGAATTCCGGCCAGCTGATATATCGACTAAGTTCACAGATGTAACAGGCCGCTATGTACAGCCTGTAAACTTCCTTGTAGAGCGTGGTGTTATTCAAGGAAAAGCGAATAACCGGTTTGGTACAACTGAGCCTTTAACAAGAGGTCAGTTTGCTTTGATGGTTTATAGAATGCACCTGTACAATAAAAAAACGACGATGGTATTCGCAAATTCCTAAACATATTAATAAGAGAAGAGAGCGGCCTTGTTTGATCTGAACCCAAAAAGCTAGACACAAATATTAAGCAGCTTCCTGGGCATGAATCCGGTATTGAACCGGGCTCATGCCCTCTGGATTCGTTTCTGATTATAATACGTCATGTAGCTTTCTAATTCCTCAATGAAATGATCCATGTTCTGGCATTTTTGAAGATAAAGCAGCTCTGATTTCAACAGGTCAAAAAAGTTCTCCATAATGGCATTGTCCAGACAGTTTCCCTTACGGGACATGCTTGGTTTGACACTCCCACGGCTAAAGCCGCAAGCCCTTCACCTTGCGGTGAGACGGGTGGGATTCTGAAGTGCGAACGCGTTCCCAGTCCATTTCTGTTTAGAAATCGCCTTCAGTTAGGGGCGGTGTCATCAGCCCGTCCTGCTTCGTTTTGTATGCCTTCGGCATACATGTACCTTACAGGCGGTCCTGCTGTTACCACAGGACTAGGTTAAGCTGCTTGCTTGTTTTTCTTTTTTGAAAGTCCGCTGATGGCTTTCGAAATATTAATGGCCGCATTCACATCGGCATGAAGTTTATACTGACACTTGATACAGGCAAACGTGTGTCTTTTTCGATTCTTTTTGTCTACATAGCCACATTTACATGTTTGAGAGGTATGATGTGGATTCACATATTCAACTTCAATCCCCGCCATTTTGGCTTTGTATTCAATAAACTGCTGAAGCTGATAATGTGCCCAGGAGTGTAGATTCCTGCCTGCGTCTTTTTTTGATTTGGCTTTATGCCGAATGCCTGTCAAATCTTCCATTCGAATGCAGCGAACACCGTTCTCTGCAGCAAAACTCACGATTTGCCGGCTTATTGTATGGTTCAGATTTTTCATCCACTGTGACTCTTTGTTTTTGGATTTTTTAATAACGGAGATAAGCTTTAGCTTTCCTAACTTTTTTCTTCTTGAAGAAAATGTTCTTCGAATGAAAGCAGCCTCGTTTCCGCGAAAGAAGAGCGTTTTCGTACCGACCGAGGCAGCAGCTAAATAGTTCAGCCCTACATCGATGCCCATCACTTTTGATGAAGAAGCAGCTCGTTTTGGCTCAAATGAAACAGAAAGCGAGATATACCATTTGCCTTTTTTCTCATACAGCTCAGCGGCTCCTTGTTTTGCCTGCCCGGAAAGAATTTTATCCAGCCAGTGCTGCTGATACGCTTCTGCGATAACCGGCACACCAATTCTCTTTTCTAACGTAGGGAAAGACAGCTTATATAAACCGTTTTCCTTTTCGATAGCGAGGTTTTGATTGTTAAAACCACACCAGAAACGGCGAAACGTTTTTGCTTTTTGATTCTTTTTCTTCGATTTCACTTCACGGATGGTCTGATTCACCACTGCCGAAGGTAGTTTTTCTTGAGAAAAAAGCTTGTAGACCTTAGACGTTGCTTTAGATAGTTCTTCATAACTTAGCAGCCAGTTTGAAAAAGAAGTGTTTAATTCGGTCATTTTTTGATACATCTGTTTCTTTGTTTCCGTTGGTTTCATCAGCTCTAGCCTCAATGAAATAGTTTCCACTTTTGATCCTCCTTTCCAATTTATTTTATAGAACAAGGATACCAAATGTGTGTTCTATACACAAATACTAAAATTGAAAAAAACAAAAAAATTCGAACCTTTGACATGTCAAAAGACATGCCCGGTTCGACCTCGCTCTCATCCCACCTCTGAAGAAGTGGGCTTTCCCGCTTGGAAAGTCTGTAATCTGACGTTCCTGAAGCAGGTGCTGGTATTTGCTCATTTGATAGTGCCAGCCTTGGTCCGAATGAAGAATTGGCGAGTCACCTTCCTGTAAGGAAAGTAAAGATGATCGACAAAAAGATATACGGGTTTGTTGAACCCATGTTGATTTCGTGAACAATGATAGATAGTTAAGATTACACCAGTGTTTTTGCATAGAGGACCTTTTCATATTTAAGTAACGAGTAGTATTGTATATAATTAGGGCAACTATTAAAATAGCCATAAAAGAAAGAACCTTAAGGAGAAAAGAAAATGTTAAATTCTGATTTGGATATACGCTTAGAACCGCGCATTAAAGAATTATACCAATTACATAAGGAACGTTCTGCTAATATTGACTGGAGCTATCATGAATTTATCCCCTGGGACAAGGCCATGTCCTTTAAACGAGTTCCTTGGGATGAGAGTCAAGTAACTCTTCCAGAAGGTGTAATTGTGGCTATAGAAACAGCATTACTTACAGAAGTAAATTTACCTTGGTATACTTCGCATTTAGATTATACATTTAAAAACTCAATGGAAGTAATAAATGATTTCGTACGCACTTGGACGGCTGAAGAAGACCAGCACTCTAATTTACTTGAAACGTATTTATTGGTGACACGAAACGTAAATCCTACAAGATTGCATCAATTAAGAAAAAGGGTAGTTGAAAATGGCTGGTTTCCAGACTTCACTAATCCTCTCGCAACAATGGCCTATACTTCATTGCAGGAGTTAGCCACACTAGTTTTTTACAATAATGTAGCTAAAATAGCGAGTCCATACGATAAAGATTTATCAACATTACTTAGACGTTTAGCGAAAGATGAAGCACTCCATTATGCATTCTATCGCGATACAGTGAAAGCACATCTAGAACTTGATCCGAATTTCATTGTTTATTTTGAAAATGTAATTATCAATTTCTCTATGCCAGGCGCCGTTATGCCAGACTTTAATGAAAGAATGAAGACCATAGCAATAGATTCGAATTATGGTCCTCTACAATATTTTGACCAAGTATTAGATGTGATTGTGACGTATTGGGATATTGCTAACTTACAGCCTACTAGCGAAGACGCCAAACAATCACAGGCGAATATCTTGAAATATCATGGTCGTTTAAAAAGAGTTAGAGATCGCCATCTAGAAAAAAAATAAAAGAAAGATGCGTGAAAGGGTTTTTAAAATGAAAACAACTTGCGAATTATGTGAAAAAGAAACAAACGATAAAGTAAGTTATTTAGAGCTTGAAACATGGGAATTTGATTTTTTAAATAAAGAGAAAAAAGATTTTTACCCTATCTGTTTCGATTGTTTTGACAAACATACCAATCATTTTATTGACAAAGAAATGAATCTTGAATTAAGAAAAAAACGTTCTCTTTCGGTGAATAAGGAGATCCAAGAAGAAATTGAGGCTATTCTTGAAATCGAAAATTAATTTTAGCTGCAAATGCAATCTGATTATGTTTGCCTCCTTCTCCCGTATAGTCCCGATGTACATCATATGATTGGCCAAGATGAGTTATCCCTCATGAAAAGCGCTGCTAGACTCGTAAATACCGCCAGAGGCGGAATTATAGATGAGGATGCATTATATCATGCGTTGAAGGATAGAAGGATTTGGGGAACTGGACTCGATGTTTTTGAGCAAGAGCCTGTACGATTAGATCACTCTATATTTTCTTTGCCCAACGTTGTCACTTTACCCTTATAGGGAGTGCTAGTGTGAAAACGAGAATGCAGGTGGCTCATTTAGCTATGAATAATCTAGTGAGTGTATTAAAAAGTGCAGAACCAATTACACCAATTCTGATAAATAAGGTTTCAAGTAATGGTTAAAATCAATCGAAAAACACATGGTGGAGGCTATAATTTAAGATGACTTATCAATTAAGAGACTGCTTCAAAATGTTTGCATTAAATTCAAATCAGAAGCTCGCAGCTGAGGTCGCTCGGCTTTTGGGCTGCGAGTTGGGAAAAAGTTCTGTAACCCGATTTAGTGATGGTGAAATCCAAATTAATATAGAAGAAAGTGTGCGAGGATGCGAGGTGTTTTTAGTTCAATCCACTTCATATCCCGGGGCTGAACACGTTATGGAGCTTCTTATCATGATTGATGCCTTGAAAAGGGCTTCAGCCGAAAAAATTAACGTTGTAATACCTTACTACGGCTTTGCACGTCAAGACAGAAAAGCACGGTCTCGAGAACCAATCACAGCAAAACTGATTGCAAACCTTTTGGAAAAAGCGGGAGCAACGAGGGTGATCTCAATTGACCTTCATACTCCGCAAATTCAAGGCTTTTTTGATATCCCTGTTGACCAGCTAGTGGGTGTTCCTATCCTTTCAGAGTATTATCAAAACACAGAATTGGAAGATATTGTCGTTGTTACGCCGAATCATGGCGGTGTAGCGAGGGCCAGAAAAATGGCGAGCAAATTAAATGCCCCGATTGCCTTAATTGATATACGCCGTCCTCAGCCAGGTGAAGACGAAGTTACCAATGTAATAGGCAGTGTAGAAGGGAGAAATGCCATTATTATTGATGGTGTAATTGATACAGCTACAACTATGACTCTAGCTGCCAACGCTTTAGTCGAAGCGGGAGCAAAATCAGTACGTGCCTGCTGCACTCACGCGATCCTTTCTGGATCTGCTGCCAGCAGAATCGAATCATCACCAATTAAAGAATTAGTGGTGACGAACACAATTGAGCTTGCAGAGAAAAAACTTGTTGATAATATTACATCTCTATCCGTTGCACCATTGCTTGCCAATGCGATTGACCGAATCCATAACGAAATAGCAGTCAGTCCATTATTTGAATAAATTTGATTAGAGCCAACTATAACTGTTAGTTGGCTTTTTATTACTAAATGGGGCACAAGAAATTCTGCTTGCAGGTGTGCCAGAGATTATACGCGGCAAAGTCACAATCATAGGCAGGGGTGTTATTAATAATGGCACTAGCTGTTGCAGTCGTGTAAAGCACGCTGTCAGCTACAAACCTAAATTACTTTTATTAATAAATTTGAACTTTGCGTAAAATATCAATTTTAGGAAAAAATAAAATAAAAAAAGCGGGTGCTAAAATGACAGACCGCTTAACTTACTTTTTTAATAATCGGCTTATAATAATTTGCGAAATCTTTGTTACCGACAAGCGTTTCCTGAATGATTCGACGTATAGCGCCTTTGACAAAAGTTTCAATATTTGAGTGATCAATCATTTTTAGAATAGCCAGTATTTTCTTATGACCGCCACGATCTGAAACAGCTTGAATATAATCCGCTACCGTAAGATAATATCCATCGAATTCAAATTTCTTATCGGCTTCGAGTCCATGTTCAAGTACAATAATCTTATATAACTCGTTATAAGGTTCCATATGAGAAGCCTCCTAAAGTTTTAAATAAGATTAGTTTACTCAGAATCTTATATGTATATACATATTATTTATTTCTCCGTTAGCTTTCAAAGCATAATAGAGAAAAACATAAAGGGGTAATGTAAATTAATTTTTATTTTGCATAATTTATATTACCGCCGGCAGTAAAAATGTTTCATCCCAAAATGAACGGTAATCTTATGATATTGAGGCACAAGGGAAAAAATGAAGCTTTTTTGTAATTAACGAGACTACACTTTGCAAATGCTCAATATTTTCTCTATACTAACAAAACAGGGATGCTGGTAACATCTCCGTATTTACGGCTCATGACAGAATGTCGGCGGCTAATTGAATTAGGTCAAAAAATAACCCAGTATAGAGCCGCGAACTCTACACACAGGATGGGTTATTTTTTATTGCAATAATATTAACTTTGCGCCAAATACTTATTTTGCGAACAGTTAATATAGACATACAAACATTCGTTTGATAAAATTATCATTATAATAAAAAAGCATCGCGTAGATAATCAAGGCTCCACGAGATGCTTTTAAAAATAACGCGTTGTTGATCAAAGGCACAACGAGTCGAGTTATCTTATGATATTGTACACTTAATTATGCACGATTTTAAATGGTTTATTAAGAAATTACGGCAAATTAAGCAGAATTGACGCTAGAGTTGTCATTGAAGAAGCAACCGGATATCAAAAGAAAATGCAAATTTAAAAGAGCAGCTTCCCAAACAACTAAATGTGCAGGCAATTTACAAAGGATAATCATTTAAAGTAGTTGAGAGTTATTACGCGTCTAAAGGGCTAGAAGTCGGATTAGAATCAACTAACCTCTTCATAAGAATGATTAGAACAATTGTGACCAACCCTCTCTATTCAGGATGAAAAAAGAAAGCTCAAATACATATGATCATGAATTTGCTTAAAGATGAACGATTCTATAGTTTTTTAAAACGAATCAAATATAACGAATGGTCTCATTCCCACCAATTAACTGAAATTGATTTCTCTAATTATCTACAATTATTCATTAGTACTCATTACGATCATTATAATAACTAACTACTTTTTAATATTCGCTATATTAATACAAACAAATATTCGCCAAAATTGGATTTGGCGCAAAGTTTGACTAAATTTGACCTTTAAGGCAGGAGTGATTTTATGGCGGCACCGCGTGAAGAAAGGATTGCTGAACAAAGAATTGAAGCTATGCTGCCATCCTTTCCTTTTTATGTTCAGGAATATATACGTGATAAACGCAGATATGGCAACACTCCCTCTACCCAGCTGGACTACCTATATGATTTCCGGATCTTTTTTGAATGGCTTTTAAAAGAAGGCTTAGCCCCTTCAAGCCAATCTGTCTCTGAGATTCCCTATTCCATACTGGCTACGCTTAGAAAGCAGGATGTAGAGTTTTTTATTGATTATGTTCGGGATGAACCTTTTGAAGCCAAAAAAGATGTTTGGAAAAAGCGTTCAGCTACCCGTGTAACTCGGATCATTCAGTCATTAAAATCTCTGTTTCGCTATTTAACAGAGGAAACGGAGCTTGAAAACGGAGAATGCTACTTTGATCGTAATGTAATGACAAAGATTAAAATCGGGAAAGCAAAAGAAACGGCCAAACGGCGCTCTCAGCGTATCAGTACTTTACTTTTGAATGACGATGATATCCAAGAGTTTTTGTTCTTCCTGAAGAATGAATATGAGCTTACCCTGACTCCAAGAAAACAGGCCATGTACCTGCGTAACAAGGAACGGGATATTGCCCTTATCTCTCTTATGCTAGGCAGCGGGATCCGTGTTAGTGAAGCGGCAGGGCTTTTGATGAACAGTATTAATCATAAGAAGAATACCATAGATGTAACGCGGAAAGGCGGAAAGGAAGATACTGTGCTGGTCCTCCCTTCTACAATGGAAGACCTTCGCGCGTACCTAGATGTGCGCGAAGCAAGATACCAGCCACAAAAACAAGAATCCTTTGTCTTTTTAACACGTTATCAGGGAAAAGCGCAGCAAATCTCTATCCGGTCTATTGAGACCAATATTAACCAATATACACAGGCTTTTACGTCTGGACGAGCCATGAGTCCACATAAATTGCGGCATTCTTTTGCTGGCGGCTGGCTCCGTAATGGCGGTGACATTGTAAAACTTCGCGATCAATTGGGGCATAGTTCGATTGAAACGACTTCTCTTTATACAAATTTAAAACAGGAAGAAAGTATTTCTATTATAGAGCAAATGGATAAATCAAGAAAAAACAAATAAGCAGATTCAACATAAAAAAGAACGTTCTAAAAAGTAAAAAGCGCAGCAGACAAATGTGCTGTGCTTTTTACTCTGCTATCTTTTCTAAATCCTTATTGTCCTCTGCCTGTAAGGCATGCTTTTGAGCCGCTTCATCCCCAAATACGAACATCTTTCTGGCCCTGTCCATGATCCTTACTAAATCCTCATAGTCTTGCTGCATGGTGATTGCTCTTTTTTCAAGCTCTTCGTATTTTGTTTCTATGGCCGCTTTCTCGCGTTTGATCGTTTCAAGTTCTCTTTGAAGGATTTCGTAGTCTGCTTCAGACATATTTATATTTTGCAGAAAAGCAATAATCTCTCTCATTGTAAGTGCTGGAGAGTCTGGAATCCCAACTGTGTTTTCACCTGAAGGGTTATTTTCTGAAACAATATGAAGTCCTGAAGACTTTTCTTTCTTTTCGAGATTACGAAAATGTTGTTTTCTTTGTTTACGTGCAAGACCCAATGCTTTTTCGTACTGCTGTCTAATCACAGCATTCCAGCGGAATCCGCATGCCGCGGCTGTTCTGTTTAAGGTGTCTCCCAATTCTTCAAACGCTTTGAGCTGGGTACTTCCCTCTCTTACATGGCGCAGTACGGTCTCAGCAAGCAGCAGATCATTTTCTTCTGACCAGGCATCTTGTCTCACTTTCATCGGTTATCGCCCCTTTTATTTGGATGACCTTTTCATCAAGATAGCCGCTTCTTCCGTCTTTTATACAAGAATACTTAAAAATGATGTATTCCATATATATTCTGTTGAACTTTAAAATATTTGTGAAAGTTAAGAAGTTAACTAAGATTTACTTTATATTGATAGCCACCATACAAATCTGCTGATATGTGTATAAAGCCTAAAACAGAAAGCCAGAACAGTCTAAGACCGTTCTGGCTTTTTCTATCACCTCATCCTACATGTTTTGTTCTGCTTTTCTTTGACGGACCATCTCATTCGCTCTCTTAATGTATTCCTCGTTTGTAAAAACAGCCTGGGTAGTGGTATTGTGCTTTCTTGCGTGCCTTGAGAAGCTTTTAGCATTGGACCAAGAACTGCAAATCGGACACGGCAGCTCCCCATCAACTTTCCATAGTTTGGTGGTGAATCGCTTTGTATTCGTCTTCATTTTTACTGTATGTTTAATGACAGGTTTTGTATTCGTAGCCGCTTCTTCGCCATTCTGGATGTGTTCACTTATGTATGCTGCAGGCTCTTTCGCTCCTTTTTGATCAGCGGTTATTTCGCGTTCTACCAGGAGATAAATAGCCTCACTAATAGAAAGGCCTAACTCATCGCAACGCTCTTTAAAGTCACCATATAGGCTGTCTGGAAGGCGGGCAGTCAGAACAGTTGAGGACTCTTTTCTTCTTTTGTTTCTTGCGAATTGTTCCAGGTAGCTCATGTTATCGTCTCTCCTTTTTCTTTTTATCTCCTTTTTATATACATATGACGACAAGTGAAACTTTATGTATACAAAGATAATGCAGACGAATACATCAGAAATTGTTACTTGGAACTCAGGGATAGTGAGGGTCTGTTAACCTGAAAACAAAAAAACAGAACCCGCTCTCGAGTCCTGTTTCCTCTTTTCTATGCTATCTATTGTTACCCTTTTTCATATGTTCAATTAGCTTTTTTGTCATTAAGTCCTGGCTTCTCGATGATTTTACTGGGGCAACGTACACGCCGTCTTTCACTTCATTTTCAAGATCCGTGATTCTTTTTTTGTTTATTGTTTTAATTTTCATGGCTGCTCCCTCTTAAAAGTAGGTTGAAACAAGTACCTTTGCGGTTTCTGTATCCAGAACCATTTGTCTCAATTTAGCATTTAGCAAAGCTGCAGTGAACCTCTCCACCTAAATCAGGGATTTTGATGGAGCATCCCTTATCTTGAATACAGTACAGCATCAGCGGATTAAGCTTCCTGCGGAAGCCCGAGTGCGTGATGGAGACTAATGAACGAAGACAAGGTCTGGGATGTCCTTATTGTCAGATCAGGAACTTTTGCCTGAAGAGACAACCATTTCGTTTCCGAAGTGGATTTTTGAAAAGCCCGAATGAAGTAGCGGGCGCCGATATTATAAGAAGCAGATAAATCCGCATGATAGACTTTACCGGTTGAAAACACGGCAAGGTCTTTTTTCGGGTTCCGTTCCACTTTTCCAGAGCCATCGAACGCCAGGGCGCTGGTGTTTCGCGGATTGATCCTGGAAATGCGCATGCCCAGACAGTGCGCCATTTCTTCCACTTTGTTCTGGATGCCTATTTTTCGCCACCCATGAAGCTTGAAGCGAAGTTTTTTGGCTCCATAAAATCCTTTCGGCATTTTCATCCTGCCCAGGTATTCGAATACGATGACGTCACAGCCATGCTTTGCCGCAAATTTTACAATTTCATGGCTGGTGTGGCGGACAATATGCTGCTGGTACCCATTGATCTGCCGCCAAAAATTCGGCGCCTGAATACGGCCGCTTGCCCGCTGGGCTTTTCGCAGTTTGTTCGTTAACGTCTGCAGACGGTCTTTTTCTTTAGGCTGGTCAATAAATCTTCGGCCTAAGACAGTGCCTGTTGCATCGATAACGGAACAAACCGCAGAGTTCGTCAGTCCAAGGTCTACCGCACACACTTTTTGCTCTTGAATAGGTGTTTTCGTTAAAGTGACTTTATTTTCATAGCTGATGGAAAGAAAGAACTTCTTCCCCCGCTTAATCAGTTTCGGGTTGTTCTCTTTCCATTCCCAAACACCGCGTTTATAAAGATCCTGCCCTTTAAATTCGATATCTGTCCATACCCAGTCATTCTGGTGGAATACCTTGATCTGGGCAGTCGTATCAGATGTTCTGCTGAACATGTTTCCGCGATAAAAAACAGGGAACTCTTTATGCTTTATTTGCAGCCGAGGAGGCTGTTTCTTAAATATTTTTCCTTCGGAAAGAGCGTACTTCTGCTCTTTTTCCCAATTTTGATAGTTAGAGCGGAAGCTCTTTACCTTGCCAAAAGCAGAGGCAATGGCACTTCTGCGGAAGTAAGACGGAAACTTATAAAAACGCTCGTTAAACTCTTTGTATTTCGGAAGAGGGTTTGACTTGGTTGCGTGAATCAGTTTTTCCACTGCCGGTACAATCGACTTAGTTGTTAAGCCTTCGATATTATCAAACTCTTTGTCGATAACCCGGATGATAAAGGACAGGGCCTCATTGTAAATATCCAGCGTATCATTGAAGATTTCGGTCTGGTTTGTAATTTTGTGCAGCAGCGACTTCGCAACTTTCATCACCAAACCCTCCTTTCCATTTTTTAGTCCTTATGATAGATTGATCGTATCAAAATGGAAATCAATTGTAAAACGAAAAGAGAATCAGTATGAGTGATGATAAGTAAGAAGCAGCAATCAGTGTAATAAAAAAAGATAAAAGAACAGGAAGAATAAAGACCTTAGCGCCTAACCCCCACTAAATCGAAGATTTTGAAGGAGAATGCGGCGCTAATTTTTGTTCAACTAAAAACCAGCATTTTTTTATCAAATTTCTTCTATAATTAAGTTATAGTACACCGAAAAGCCTCTCCTATACCAAGTAATAGGAAAGAGGCTTTTGTAATATATTATGTTTTATCGTCCAAGCCTTATAAAAGTTAAATATGAAGGTAGCTTCCCATTGTTTGACGGTAAATCGTCTTGTACTCTTTTTGTTTCTACTGTATGTTTAATGACAGGTTTTGTATTTACAGTAAATACACCCTCTTCGTTGGTGTATTCCCTCATGTATGCTGAAGGATCTTTCGCTGTTTTTGGATTAGCGGTGGTTCCGCGTTCTACCAGGAGACAAATAGCTTAGCTTATGAAGATTACAATGCTCCTTAAAGTTGTCATATAAGCTGTTTGGCAAGCGGGCAGTTAGAACGGTTTTCTTTTGTTTCTTGCGAATTGTTCCAAGCAGCTCAGGCTATCTTCTCTTCACTCTCCTTTGTATACCTGTTTATATACATACAAAGACAAATGAAGCTCCATGTATACAAGCACAGTGATGACGAATACAACTGAAGAAAAAAGCTAACACAAAGTTAAGAGAAGTAATGAAGCATACATTTTTATATTATGCTGTTTCACTATCGGATTCCGCTTTCTGACGCAAAGCTTTATTAACAGAGCCACGGTTCTTCCAGATAAACCGAACCATTTCTGTTGGTTCCAGCAGCTGTTCATCTGGATCGCAATAGGTTTCACCCTTTCCATGAATGGTCCATGCCTTCGTGTGGTGATTGAACATCAGCGTCCACTTCCCATTTCGCTGCCTGTCTTCAAAAACAAAGTAATGCTTGTTTCCTTGTTCATCGTAAAAAGCTATATGGGGGAAATCAATAGAAAATTGTTCAATATCTTTTTTCGATTTTAAAATTCTAGTCATCATTCAACTCTCCTTCACGAAAACTTGAGAAATGCAAAAATATCTTGTTTTTAGACAGTTATTTTCAATATTATATATAATTTCAGAAAGTAATGTACACGGTCTTTTTATTCTACATTTTACTCTTCTGAAACATATATGCTGCATTTGATAAAATCTAAAATTAAGATATGCCAAGAGCAATCCCTAACCCGTGGCCAACAGATTTTGGATTGTCAACACTAAATCAGACAGCCTTTTTAAGGGACGATCGTTTGTATTCAATCGGGCTTACATAGCCTAGTGTTCCATGAATCCGCCGCTTATTAAACCAATTAACATAATCACTGAATTCCAGCGTAAGATGCTCGAGGCTATCAAACTTCATTTGGCTGACAAACTCTGTTTTAATGATTTTAAATGTGGCTTCCGCCACGGCATTATCGTATGGACAACCTTTCATGCTTAAAGAGCGGCCAATCTGGAAGGCCGCTAACGTTTCATCGATGAGCTGGTTTTTAAACTCACTGCCACGGTCGGTGTGGAACATCTGGATGTCCCGCAGATCACCCTGAATGGAAGAAAAAGCCCGTGCGACAAGGCTTGCATCTTTGTTTGGGCCTGTGCTGAAGCCAATAATTTCGCGGTTAAAGAGATCGACAAAGATACATACGTAATGCCATTTGTTTTTGACTTTGACGTATGTTAAATCACTGACGACTACTTTTTTGGCTTCTGCCTGCTGAAACTCGCGTTTCAATTCGTTTGCCTGGGCTGACTCATTACACGGAGCTTTCTGTGGCTTGAACTGTGCCACCGTATAGGAAGAAACAAGCCCTTGTTCCTTCATGATACGTCCAATACGTCGCCTGGAAACTATAAATCCACGTTTGTGCAATTCGACTTTGATTTTGCGCGTGCCGTAGGCACTTCGATTTTGTTTGAAAATCTCTATGACAGCGCCTGTTACGTTGTCTTCTGACTGACGTTCTTTTGCCTCATAATAGTACGTACTACGTGAGATTTGCAGGACGCTGCACATTGTTGATACCGAGTATTTGTCTTGGTTTCGCTTGATGACATTTACTTTCGTCCCATGATCAGCGCGGCTTGCTTTAAAATATCGTTCTCCATTCTGAGCTGTTTCAATTCCTTGCGAAGCTCTAAAAGCTCCTGCTGTTCAGGAGACCGGTTGTCTTTTTCTTTAAAAGAACCGGAGGTTTCATCCTGGTGGATCCACCGGTCAAGAGATGACGGAGTCAGATCATATTCATCAATAATGGCTCGTTTCGTTTTTCCATTCTGGTACAGCTGCACCATTTGCTTTTTAAACTCGGGCGTGAATGTGCGGCGTTCTCGCTTTGTCATATTTGGTGCTCCTCATCTGTTTTAGGTCAAGTGTACGTGACCTTAATTTTTCTGTCCAGATAAGTGTAGACGCTCCACTCCCACCCCTTAGATATAAAGGGAAATTTTTCTTTTTACTATACACCAAGTTACAATTTCATTTTACCTAATTTGTTTTTTTATTGAGCTACCCTAAAGGTTAATAACACTCCTTCACAATCCCTTCCTACTTTAAAAAAATATTCTTCATCCCTTATGCTACAATCTGGCCCTTTACATAAAGAAAGGCCCTTTCCTTGTTACAGAAAAGCGCCCGATTGTTAAAGATCAAAGGCTGTTGTAGCTTGCTGCACTTATTTAACTCTACCATTTTTTTATATTCTGCCCTTTTTCTGAGAAGAAACCACTCGCAATCGATTTTGATCAGACTTTATTCCAAAACGACATAAGAAAGTATCGTGGGGTAGAAAAAAATCAACACCAAACGATGCTTAATTTTGCAGCCATGAATTTAAAAAGCTGGCATGTTGGATATAATTAGATAAAACAATCGATATCCAATGGATACTAAGATGCTTTATTTTGACAAAATACACAAGAAAAAAGGTATTCAATTCAAAATCAATGAATTGAATACCTTTTTGTCTACAGTCTGAAAGAAGTCGGTGCGATGACTTCTTTTTTTTATTTACATTTTTTCACTAAAGAAAGTCGTCATCTTATCAACAGCTTGGTTTACATATTGAGGCACATCATACATATCTACATGAGTTGCTCCCTCCACAATCACCAATTCTTTATCACTCGAAGCTGCTTTTTCATACGCACGTTCCGAATAATAACGTGATTCTGAAATATCGCCAGTAATTAGCATTAACGGTTGTGTCAGCAACTTATCTATATTTGCGTACGGATCAAAGTTCATAAGGTATAAAGCACTTGTTGCCAACATTTTATTCGGTGCATTTGGATGGAAAGCACGGTCTGTACGGTAGTAATCATATGCCTCTTTTGCAGTTGTTGGCATATCATCCGTAAGTTCATCTTCAGAATTTGGCACATAAGTACCATATACTGGTTCGCCACCGTTGGCCATTATTGTACGAGCATCACTTGCAGATTTCAAAGTAGCAAGTTGGTCTTCCGGATTTCCTTGTCCCTCATTCGGAAAACCATCCCGAAAAGCTGCTCCAAAATCGTAAGTACTTATCCCAGCGACCGCTTTAATTCGGTGGTCAAGTGTACTTGCGGCAATTGTGTAACCGCCACCAGCACAAATTCCAGTCGCACCAATTTTTTCCTTATCCACATATTTTAGTGTCGTTAAATAATCAACCGCCGCAAAAATATCGCCCACACGTTCTGTTGGGTTTTCCAAATAACGCGGCTCGCCTTCGCTTGCACCTTGATGACTCGCATCAAAAGCTAAAGTAACGAAGCCTTTTTCCGCCATGCGTTTTGCGTAAAGTCCTGCTGTTTGCTCCTTAACTCCACCACCCGGGTGCGTGAACACGATTGCTGGGTACTTTTGTTTTTTATCAAAATTTTCTGGATAAAATACGTTCCCCGCCATATCCCATACACCATTTTTAAACGTAATAGTTTCCATAGTAACTTTATCATCTCCACTTTTTTTACCTGCTTTTTTACCTGAAGCCTCTGCACTTCCACCAGTCGGTCCCGCATTAAAGCCAGCTAGTAAAATTGCAAACAATATGGAAACGATCGCAAAAGCCTTAATTTTTCTCATATCAAATCCTCCTTTTTTCAAATGCATTTTAATAGTCGGGTCACTTATCACTGATTTCGTTGACTTATGGTTTAATCCAATCAATTCTTTGTTGCTATTATGTTTACCATTCGTCATACTGTCTGTTGCTAAAGCCGATAAAAGAGACTCAATTCTCCCTAGCATCGCAATCACACAAGCAGCAGGAAAAAGCATAACAATTGTCTCCCATGTGATATTAGGAAATTGAAAACTAAATAATTGACTTGGAATCGATCCGAAAATCGAACCTATTGCCGCTACCAAAAGTTATATGAAATTGTAGATTTCTGTGCCCCTCCTGTCACATTGACTAATAATTCGCACTATTTTAAGTATTACTTTGCACATCCAACTTGTAAATTTTATTAAAAAATTACCTATCGACTAAAAAGATTATTAAAGTCTTCATTTTATAATCGAACAATCGTTATTTAACATGTAAATAATACACCACAAGGTAGATGCTTTTTTATATTCAGCCCTTTTCACGCACAATAACTTCACTTACATCCACATAATCCGGTTGCTCAATCGCATACGCCATGGCATTAGCAATGACTTCCGGAGGAAGAGCCATTTTACGACCTTCCTTTAAGAAAGCAGCGCTGACTTCGTCGGTAATATCGTGTCCAAGCTCGGTTTCTGTAACACCTGGACTTATTGCCGTAACCTTTAATTTCCCGGCAACTTCTTGTCTCAATCCTTCGGAAATAGCCATTACAGCAAATTTTGTTCCAGCGTACACAGCAGCCGTTGGTACTACGGTATGAGCAGCTGTAGAAGCAGTATTAATGATATGTCCGTAACCCTGTTCCTGCATTAAAGGTAATACGGCAGCAATGCCGTAGAGCACACCCTTAATATTTACATCAATCATTTTTTCCCATTCGTCTACCTTTAATTTATCTAATGTGGACAATGGCATAATCCCTGCATTGTTAATCATAACATCCACTTTTCCATAAGTAGTTACTGCGTGTTTAACCAAGTTTTCTACATCGTTGCGCTTTGTTACATCAGTTACTTGATAAGTTGCTGTCCCGCCTTTGGAAGCAATAGAGGCTGCCAATTCTTCAAGATTTTCTTTTCTACGTGCTCCTAAAACCACTTTTGCACCTTTTTCAGCGAGAAGTGAAGCCGTCGCACGTCCAATTCCACTGCTTGCCCCAGTAATAATAATTACTTTATCTTTCACCTTTAAAACTCCTTTTTATCTTGAATATTTGACATTTCTCTCGTTCCAGTTTTCATGTTTCCATTTTATTTACCTCCTTTTTTGTAAAGGTTTATTAATCCTTCATGTATTTAAATGGTGCAAGAATAGGTTAATTCTTAGAGGCGACTCTAAAGCAAGTGTTTTTTTATTTTTTTCGGTAAAACACGATTTAGAAAGCTGTCTGTACGAGAGGTTTACCAAAAAGAAGCAACTCTTGCAGCTACTGTTCATCAATATTTTGATAACGTTAGGCAGGATAAAAAAATGAAAATTATATCCTCATAAGATCTAATGAGGGAGCATGGTGTCCTCAAGCACATTTTATAATTATTCGAAGATGCGTTAGGCGCTTAATTGGACAAAAATCGTATGAGCCACAAACGATTCGATTCATCCTCTACCATACTGCTTCTATTACTATCAATTAATTGAGGAATATCACCAGGAACTTGAGGAAGATTACGTTTTTATTCCCCCGATCGTATAACTTAACGCTCAATCAAACTACTTACAAAATTTGATCCAGGTTGTCTCTCAACCTAACAGCACTCCTATTTACACGAACCATTTTTCGCATAAAAAAACTGTCCCAAAATCAATAAAAAATTGGGACAGTTACAATAAAAGTAATGAAATTCTTTAAAACCTTGAAATTACATAATTACGAGAAGAAAACCATGTCGGTGTCTCAATGACCAGTATACCGATTACCAACTCGATAACTCGTAATTTATGCATCCTCATATGCAAGAGAAGTTGATAAATCACGTTAAGCGTTAATCTGCTCTTGGAGATCTGCTACCTTCTGCTCAGCAATAGCTATTGAATCAGCTCCAGCGTACCGGTGGCTCCTCCTGGCTTGCGATCGTAATCAACGCCTTAGCTAGTTTCGCCGGATCTCCACCCTGTTCGCTGTTCTGCTCCGCCCACCAAAGGAGATTTTGAGCGTTACGCTCGGCATAATCTTCAATAGACGGCTCTGCATAAGTCAAAGATTCAGGTTCCAACAATTCAGTACGGAAGAATCCCGGTTCAACGATGGTAGTCTTAATACCAAAAGGCGCTACCTCGAAGCGTAGTGACTCTATTCAACCCTCAAGTGCGAATTTTGAAGTTACATAGGTCGAAGTGAACTCTGCCCCAACCAAACCACCTATTGATGAGTCGAGATAATGTGACCCGAGCGATCCTTGCGCATCACAGGTAGCTAGATGACGCGTTACATAAGTTAGTTTAAAGAACCACCCTTATACATAAAATTATTCGTTTAGACTATAATGTTACCAATCGATTCGTTTTCCATCTCTAAAGAACCCCCCATTAGGCCCATCAGGTCCAATAGTCGCTAACCAAAGAATAGATTCAGCTGCTTGCTTTGGGGTTCTTGGAGCAGATGGTCCACCCATATCTGTACTTACCCATCCCGGACAGACCGCGTTTATTTTGATATCTCCTTTGACTTCGGCACTTACCAATTGTGTCAATCCATTCAAGGAAAGTTTAGACAATTTATAGGCACCTGCTCCTTGGACGGACATGTCTCTCATTGCCCCATATCCTGAAGATACATTAATAATTCTCCCATAGCCTTGCTTTTCCATGAGCGGAATAAAGGAATGGATGACATGGTAAGCACCGAAGAAATTAGTTCTCATCGTTTTCTCTAGAATGGAAGGGTCCATAGTCAATAACTTTTCATTCACATTCAAATACACACCAGCATTATTAATCAATACGTCTAATCTTCCATACCTCTCACTTACTGTAACCGCAGCTTGACGGATGCTTTCTTGATTGTCTACATCCAACATCACAAACGAAACATCCAGATCTGATTCCTTAAGTTTTTCCGCAGCTTCATGGCCCATCTTTGGATCCCGACTTGCCAAAACAACCTTAAATCCTTTTAGAGCCAATTGTTTAACCAGCTCATATCCAATCCCTCGATTCCCGCCGGTGACAAAAGCAACTTGTTTATCCTGTGACAAGTAAATCCTCCTTTTAGCATTGAGTCTTATCCATTGTTTCAATTCATTAGAGTTCTTGAATGGTTGGACGAACAATCATCTCATTAATCGCTACATCTGATGGTTGTTCAATGGCAAATGCAATGGTACGAGCAATGCTAGCAGGCTCGATTTGAACTTTTTTATTAGCTTCAACGGATGCAGATTTTAATTCTAAATCTGAAATGGCATCTAGTAATTCTGTATCAATAGTCCCTGGCGAGATAATGGTTGTACGAATATTGTTGCTAGCCTCTTCTATACGAAGACCTTCTGTTATGGCTCGTACAGCAAACTTGGTACCACTATAAACTGAACTAGCAGGGAATACTAAGTGACCGGCTATTGAGGAAACATTTATGATATGCCCTTCTTTTCTTTCTCTCATGAACGGAAGAACAGCAGCAATACCATAAAGTACACCCTTGATGTTAACATCAATCATCTTATCCCATTCATTGATTTTTTTCTGATGAACTGGTGATAATGGCATTACTCCCGCATTATTAACCATTATATCAATTTTTCCGTACTCTTTAAGAGCATAATCAGCTAACTCTTCCACTTGTTCGTGTGAGGCAACATCGGTCACTTTGTAAATGGCTTGCCCGCCTTTATGTTGAATCTCTTCTTGTAACTTCTTTAATCGCTCTTCGCGTCGAGCAGCTAGCACTAGCTTCGCACCTTTAGATGCAAGTTCTTTTGCAGTAGCTTCACCAATTCCACTAGAGGCACCAGTAATAATGACAACTTTATCTTGAATATTTGACATTCAAATAACATCCTCTCTTATAAAAAACTTGATAGAACAATCAACTTTCTATTTTTCTTAGATGAATGGAGGAAGGGAATTTCCTTTACCAATCATCTTTTCAGGAGTAACTGGGTGTACTTTAGTAATTGTTAAGGACCATTGCTGTTACTGCTCAACACTCTGCATGTGGATTTCATTCATACGACCACCGTGTACCTTAACTTTAGAGAAATTCGTTTCAAGTTCACGAAGTTCTGCTGGTGTCAGCTGAATATTTATAGCTCCTAAATTTTCGTTCAGGTGGTCTATATTACGTGTACCTGGGATTGAAACAATCCATGGCTTCTGCGCCATAAGCCAAGCAAGAGAAATTTGAGCCGGTGTAGCGTTCTTTTTCTCTGCAAATCTTCTGAGCAAATCAACAACCGGCATATTTGCTGCTAAGTTTTCAGGAGTAAATCGAAAGAAGCCAGCTCGAAGATCCGTATTTGGATCAAAATTTGTGTGAGCATCTATTTTTCCAGTGAGATAACCCAAACCAACTGGCCCCCATGGAACGAAGCCGATTCCTAGCTCCTCACAAGTTTTCAGTACGCTGTTTTGTTCTGGAGATCTTTCCATAAACGAGTATTCGCTCTGAATTGCTGTAACAGGATGTACAGCATGCGCTCGACGGATTGTTTTCTCACTCGCTTCAGACAAGCCGTAATGCAAAACCTTTCCCTCCTTGATGAGATCTTTCATTGCACCAGCCACTTCTTCGATGGGAACTTTCGGATCTACTCGGTGCTGGTAATAGAGATCAATTCGGTCCGTTTTAAGGCGCTTAAGTGAGTCATCAACTACTTTCTTGATGTGTTCTGGTCGGCTGTTAAGACCTTCCGAACCTTCAATGTCAAAACCAAATTTGCTTGCTATAACCACATTGTCACGGAAAGGTGCAAGTGCTTCTCCAACAAGCTCTTCGTTAGTATATGGACCGTAAACTTCGGCTGTATCAAAGAATGTGACACCCTTTTCATAGGCTGTACGAATAGTTTCTATGCCCTGGTCTTTGTCTGCAGGAGGCCCATAGTTGGCGCTAATACTCATGCACCCAAATCCTAATTCCGATACGTCTAATGTTCCGAGTTTTCGTGTTTTCATTTTATTTTCCTCCTTTTTTTGAAAAAGGTTTATAAACCCTTTTTTATTTAAATAGTACAAGAATAGGTTACTCCTTAGAGTCGACTTTAAAGCAAGTTTTTATCTCTCCAATAAAACTTGATATAGAAAGCTGTCTGTCCTAGGCTTAGCAAAAAGACTAATACTTGCAGCTGCTGTTCATCAATATTTGAAAACAATAAGTCAGATCAAAATCACCATGTTCCTAATGATTTTGATCTGACTCAAATTGTTTCTCAACTTAATAGCTCCTTTATTTATACTAACCACTTTTCCTACAAAAAAACTGCCCCAGACAATAGAAAATTGGGACAGTTACAATAAAAGTAATGAAATCTTTTAAAACCTTGAAATTACATAATTACGAGAAGAAAACCATGTCGGTGTCTCAATGACCAGTATACCGATTACCGACTCGATAATTAGTAATTTATGCATCCTCATATGCAAGAGAAGTTGATAAATCGCGGTAAGCGTTAATCTGCTCTTGGAGATCTGCTACCTTTTGCTCAGCAGCAGCTATTGCATCAGCCCCAGCGATCCAGCGTAATGGTGGTTCCTCCTGGCTTGCGATCGTAATCAACGCCTTAGCTAGTTTCGCCGGATCTCCACCCTGCTTGCCACTCATTGATTCCCATGCAGTGCGAGTTTTTTCTGTACGCTCGGCGTAATCATCAATCGACAACTCAGGCCAGATTCTTGACTCCGGCTCTAGCAACTCTGTACGGAAGAAGCCCGGCTCGACGATGGTAGTCTTAATACCAAAAGGTTCTACCTCGAAGCGTATTGATTCCATCCAACCCTCAACTGCGAATTTTGAAGCTGCGTAGGCGGAAGTGAACTCTCCTCCAACCAAACCAGCTATTGATGAGATCGAGATAATGTGACCTGAACGAGCTTTGCGCATTACAGGCAGTACTGCACGAGTAACATTCATCGGACCAATAAGGTTGGTGGCTAGTTGTTTCTCAATCTGAGCCGGGCTTAGTTCCTCAAAGTAACCCGCATAGAAGTTACCGGCATTATTAACCAGCACATCGATTGTTCCGAAGCGCTCTACTGCCGTCTTGACAGCCGCCGCAGCATCAGTTGAACTAGTAACGTCCAATTTAACAACTAGTAAATTTTCGTTTTCACCAATGACCTTAGCCACCTTTTCTGGATTTCTACCTGTTGCAACAACCTTATAGCCTGCTGCAAGAGCAGCTTTTGTAATATCAACACCCATACCGCGTCCGGCGCCTGTAATAAACCAAACTTTATTGTTTGTCATAATGTTTCCTCCTGATTTTTCTGTAGTTTTTTCCCCTTCAATGGGAGTAAGAATAGATTAATCCTTAAAGTCGACTCTAAAGCAAGTTTTTTTTTCGAAAAAAAGATTTAGAAAGCTGTCGATTCGAGGTTTATCAAAAAGACGCAAATGAAAAAACAACTGGCTGCTTAATTTTCAGAGAAACAGTTTCCTAATTCATTTTCATAAAAATTTATTTTAGTATCCAGAAACTCTAAACTTTGACGAATCTTCTCGAATTCTTCCTCTACTTTTTTGCGATGATTTTTAAGTAGTGCTAACCTTTCTTCCATTGTTTCATCCCCCATATACCCCCACATGATAAATTGTTTCATGTCTTTTAGTGACATCCCCGATTTTTTTAGGTGGAGCAAAGTTTCAACCCATAATTTGTCTTTATCCGAGTAAATTCTGTTATTATTATCGTCTCTTTCTATTTTTATTAATCCTTCTCTTTCATAAAACCTTAATGTATGTGCGCTT
Source organism: Domibacillus indicus (assembly GCF_023715895.1). Classification (GTDB taxonomy): domain Bacteria; phylum Bacillota; class Bacilli; order Bacillales; family Domibacillaceae; genus Domibacillus; species Domibacillus indicus_A. Next base: position 32,629 of record NZ_JAMBOO010000034.1, read on the forward strand.
ACCCCAACCATTTCAGAAAATTCTTTAATCGAATATGTCAATATGAATCGCCTCCATTAAAATCTGATATGTCTATTTGTTCTTTCTTTTTTAATATGTGACACAATGAAAGAATAATGCTTAGAGTTCACTCTAAGGCAAGATTTTTTTTATTCCTCTGTATATGACGTTCTAACGATCTTTTTGATTTATTTCGTTAGAAAAATTTTAAAAAGGAGATATATGTCAGTTCCGCTGTTAAAATGGTTCTCCCGGTATTTTGGTGAAGCCTTTTGCGGGGAATTATAGCAGTAAATCGATTCCCCAGGAGGCGAATGGTCATGAATGTTCAGCTGTTTGATTCGGAATGGACTTTTCTGCATACTGCTCAAACGCCTGATTGTGTTCATCTATATGTTCAGCCAATTTCGTCCAATAATCCCTGCCCTTCTTGTCACAAAATTTCGAGGCGCATACACAGCCGTTATTGGCGTACTCTTCAGGATACGCCGATCCGGTCTATGGCTGTGGTTCTTCATGTCAAGGCCAGGAAGTTTTTCTGCGATTAGCCGGACTGCAGCCAAAGAATCTTTACGGAAAGGCGGCCAGGCTGGTGGAATTCTTATTGCCGGCGTATAGAGAGGCTCGACGCTTTTTTAAAGCAGCTTGCTTTTTCGCTCAGCGCTGAAGCTGCCAGCCGCCTTTCCTGCCACTATGGTGTTCCTGTCAGTGCCGACACGTTTCTGGCGCTCGTCCGAAAGGAAGAGATTCTTCCAGCAGATACTCCAGCTGTCATTGGTATTGATGACTGGGCATTGAAAAAGGGGAGGCGGTACGGCAGTCTTATCTGCGATTTAACGAACCGAAAGCCGATTGATCTCTTGGAAAGCCGCACGGTAGAAGAGGTAAAAAGCTGGCTAGTCCAGCATCCCTCGATTCAGGTTGTTTCCCGGGACGGATCGATGGAGTACGCAAAAGCCATTACAGGCCCTTCAGGTTACGGACCGATGGCATTTGTTTTCTAATCTTAGCCAAAAAATAGACCACTTATTAAAGCGCAAGTTTTCAAAAGCGATCTCCATACCCATTCCGCTTGAGAAAGAACCGCTGCTTCCTGCCGTTACAGAGAGAGAATGGACGGAAAGTGAGAAGAAAAAGTGGCAGCTGGCCCAGCAGGTACAGGCGCAGTATCATAAAGGAGTGAGTATCTCTGTAATCGCCCGGACCTTTTCACTGGACCGTAAAAAAGTTCGAAAGTATATCCAATTAAAAGAACCAATCCGGCATGAGCGAAGGTCACATCACAGCGCAGATCCTTACCAGCCTATTATTCTGGAGCTGCTTAAACAGAATCTGGCCACTCCGGCTATTTTCGCCATTATTCAGAAGGAAGGCTATCAAAAATCACTCTCGTCACTAAGAGACTATATTTTTACCTTAAAGAAGAAAGGACAAGTTTCCCCTAGAAATAAGGTGGTGAAACTGTCTAGAAGCAGGCTGCATGCTTATCTCTGGTCTAAGCTCGCTTCTTCTCCCGAAGAAGAAACAGCTATTCAGATAGTAATGAAAAAGGACCCGGAGCTGGCGAAAATTAGATCGCTTCTAAGTCGTTTCCACAAACTGATGACAGACCGGGAAAGTTTGGCCATATTTGAGAAATGGATAGATGCGGCTTCACAAAGCGGTATCGATGAATTTCAGCAGTTTAGCCAGTATCTCCGTTCTGACTGGGCAGCTGTCAAAAATGCCTTTTTATATTCTTGGAGCAATGGCTTGGTTGAAGGCCATGTAAATCGAATTAAGGTAATCAAGCGGCAGATGTATGGCCGTATGAGCTTTGACCTTCTTCGCCAGAAAGTTCTGTTTCAAACAAGTTGATTCTATTCTGAAAAAATGACAGACAGAGTCTATACATACCTATGATAAGGTTCACCAAAATACCGGGAGAACCATTTTAACAGCGGAACTGACAATTGTCCTTTTATCGCATTACAGATCAGAAGACTCCTTTAAATTGCTTAGTAATTAGCAGGACATGAATGGCCGGTAATGGGAGAAAAATGACGTCAATCCTATTTTTATATAAATATATATTTAAAGTTAGAGGTTAAATGGATTGAGTAGTTGCACTCTCTTTCCTAATTGGTTTTAATCATTAGGACATTCCTTTGTGGCTACCTACATGCCCTGCCCTCTGCAAATACGTCCCTCCTTTCATCAAACTGTAAGCATGAAAAATTGCCTTTTTGCCAAAACGATCCCGTATTTGATCAATCGTTTCGTCTAAAATATGCTGTCTTTCATCCAGATCCAGCGGCGTAAACAAGTCGATTTGTTCGTGCCCCGCCGGCTGCAGCTTGCTGCAAACTACATGAATCTGACGTACTGGCTGTCCGTCCCAATATCTTTTAAACAGCCGAACAAAGTGCTCACACAGTTCAGCTGTTTTGTTTGTGCTTCGTGGAAGCAATATTTGATGCCGAAAGCCGCGGTCCTCAATATCCCGGCTGTAAGATATGCCAAGAGCAATCCCCGCTGCAGCAGCTCCATGCTGGCGCAAACGCATCGCAACATCCTCTGTCATTTCTTTAATAACGATGATAATTTCACCTTCCTTACAAGTATGAGTAGCCTAAAAAAGCCCTAGATTCAAAAGATCTGGGGCTTTACCAATGCAACATAATATGTTGAAGTGCACCTCTTAGAATAGACGTTGAAAACCGTTACTATTTTAGGGGGTGCACTTTAAAAGATATCAAGGGGTTATTTTTTGAAAAATTTTCAGCCCCAGATTCTCCTTACGTAATAGGTATCCTTTTTTAATTTCACTTCGTAGACATCCGGATACGACAATTCTTTCCATTCTTTGAACCCATACATGCCGTCAATTCGTATCAACAAAAGTCCCATCATATTGCTATGAGTGGATAGAACGGTGCCGTCGGTTGCTGCTTCAAGCACTTCCATTCCCCCTTTTGTTATTTCGCGGCTCGATTCTCCGCCGGCCATTTTCAGGTCCATATCCCGAAAGGATTCTTTAAGACGTTCCAACCAATCTTTTATGTTTTTCGAAATCAACCTGTGCTCAGCAAGCCGATCGTCCATTTCTACCTGCAAGCCCAGGCTGTCTGCTGTTGGTTTGACGGATTGAATAGCCCGTGTGAACGGGCTGGAAATGATGTGCTTAATATTCCGCTTTTCAAAAAAGTGCATAAGCTCTTTCGCTTGTTCTTTTCCCTCTTCAGTCAATTCCGCATCCAGCTCTTTTCCTGTAGCTTGGCAATGCCTGACCAGATATACTGTTTTGTCCATTTGGTTCGCTCCTAACTTCCTTTACTCACAACGTCATTACTTTTTTCGTTTTCACCATAAGTTTTAACGAAAAATCCTTCAGATTTAGATCACTCTGTATATAGAATATCTTGAATATTTGAGTACCCTTCCTTTTCCAGCTCACCATATAGCCATTTTTTTGATTTGCCTACGTCGTTAAGGATTCCTTTGTTAATCTCTCCTTCGTCAATTAAGCCTATACCCTTTCCCCCCGTATCTGACTCCTTTAGGGGTCCTGCCGCATGCCCATCAAGCTAAGTTAAAATCATAATCCAAACAAAAAATGCTATGTTTACCATAGGCAGTTTACGATAAAGGATGGCGTTTTTTTGATGAACTATTTCAGCTGAAATGATTTGAACATTCAAGATTCAAAGCTCAACTATTGGTATACGATCTTTTAAATGCGAGTGAAGAAGATTTGCGAAAGCTCCAGCAATTTTGGGAAACTCTTAAAGAAGAATAAGACTAATTTAATCAAAAGACCTGATTGTCACTGAACATGATAGTCAAATGACTGCTGCTTAATGGTGTATTAAGAATGTAGAACTTGGATTTGATGGTAAAACAGGAACAACACATTAGGCGGGAGAAATCTTTATGAAAATTAAAACCGTAGGCACTTGGGATGATGAATTTTGGCAGGACGCGAACCCCCTTTATATGGAGGCATTTGGAGATAAGGGAGCCAAGCCGGTTAAGATTATCAAAAATATGTTTGCACAAGGAATTGCTGAGCTTCATGTGGCGTACAACGAGTCGGGAGCGGTTGTTATGGCTCTTACAGGGAAACTCGTATCTGACCGGGTGATGATCATCGACTATTTGGCTGTATCTGAAAAAGAGCGAGGTCATGGACTTGGCAAACACTTTGTTGATTACCTGCGAAAGAAAGTAGGTGATGAGGTGTATCAGAAATTAATTATTGAGGCTGAGTCAGAGGAAACACCAGATAATAGAAGACGTATCCACTTTTGGCAATCATGCGGCTTTCTTCTCACAGAGTATGTCCATCACTACATCTGGGTGCCGGAAACCTACCAGGCTATGTACCTTCCCCTCCTTGCTGATTCGAGGAAGGTAATGGGAGATGACGAGCTGGGCCGGGCTCTTCAGCTGCTCAACAACCGGCCGCGTAAGTGCCTGGGCTGGCGTACGCCACACGAAGCGTTTATTGACGAAGTGTTGCACTTAAATTGACAAATGATCCAATAAAAAAAGACCTTATTGATCCTGTGAGATTTTCTAACATGAAATTTTATTTTATAAAGAAAAACAGAGCAGAAATTAGTATATAATGTAAAATTATCGCATCAAATTACGAAAATTGAACTTATTAACCATCATAATAAATCAGAGGATACAAATATGGCTCATAATAACATCGTAAATAGTCTGGATATTCAAAATAAAAAACTCGACCACAAATCTCTTATCCCAACACCAAATGGGTTTGTGTTCAAATTTATAAAGAAAGATAACGATTTTGTTTATACATTTATTAAAGGTGAATTTCTAAAAAAAGTAGGACTTTCTCCTGCATGTATCGTTGGCAAAACCTTGCATGAGCTCTCCCGTGAAGATAAAGCGAATGAGAAATATCATTTTTATGAAACAGCCTGGAACGGCAGCATTATTAACTATGAAGAAAATGTAAATGGATTTCATTATCTCGCTTTATTAATTCCAGTAATGGCCGATTCACAGGTTATTGAAGTAACTGGTACTGCTATCGAGACTACAGAGCATCAGAAGAGTGCCCTCAAAATTCAAGAACTAGAGAAACTTTCATTTGGTGTGGCTAAACAATGGCTAAGTCATGGATATTCCGGGAAGCATTGATGTCCGCGTTTTCGGAATGACCGCACGAAACACAAATAAATACCGCTTGTGTTCGACGGTTTTCTTTCGCTGTATGTCCGCATGAGTGACACTTTTGGGAAGTGTAGTGAGGATCAACAGCGATCACCTTCTTGCCGTACCACTTCGCTTTGTATTCCAGCATCGTGCGGAATTCCGACCAGGAAACTTCGCTGATTGCTTTGGATAATGTACGGTTCTTCAGCATGTTTGACACTTTCAGGTCCTCAATCCCGATGACATCGTGGTTTTTGATGATCTCGGTCGTGATTTTTTGCAAGTAATCAGTCCGTGCGTTCGCAATCTGTTCATGAATACGTGCCACTTTCATACGCTGTTTTTGTACATTTTTCGCTTCTGATAAAGGTTTTTTTTGCTGAATCGCCAGGCGCTGGCGGCGGGAAAGAACACGCTGTGCTTTGGCCAGCTTCTCTTCTAACGCTCTAAAAAATGTTGGATTTTTGTACACTTTCCCATTCGAGAGAATGGCAAAGTCTTTTAAGCCGACATCAATCCCAACAGTGGAATCTGTTTTGGGCAGGTCTTTCACCTCTGTTTCAACAAGCAAAGAAACTAAGTATTTGCCGGAGGGGTTTTTTCGTACCGTTGCGTTTAAAATGCGGCCTCGCACGTCACGGCTGTTCGCAAAACGAACCCACCCCAGCTTAGGCAGTTTCATGCGATTGCCTGCAATACTTACCTCTGGAAGCTGGTTCTTTTTTTCAATATTTGTCGTGTAAGACTGAACCTTATTTTTCTTACTCTTAAATCGTGGAGCCTTGTTTTGCTTCTTGAGGAAACGGCCAAATGAGTCTGCAAGATGTTTCAAGGATGACTGCAGGGAATGTGAGTCAACTTCTTGCAGCCAGCTTAATTCTTTCTTTAGCTGTGTAAGCTGGGAAGAACAGGCACTGTACGATAAGCCTTTTCCGGTTGTTTGATAGGTTTCGTTCCATAAGGAAAGGAAGCGGTTGAACACAAAACGCGAACAGCCGATGGTTTTCGCAATCCACCCTTCTTGTTCTTTGTTTGGATATAGGCGAAAGCGATAGGCTTTGTTAACCAGCATTCTACTCACCTCGTTTAGTAGATATAATACAAATTATACCAAAAGTAAGACAAAACTAAAAACGTTTGCTTCGCAAAACTGACATTCACCCCACCGCTTATTTCTAGGCTGCGCCCTTGACGAAATGGAAGCGGGGGTACTCTTTCAGTAAAATCTGATAGAGTGTGATAAATAAAAACACCTTTAAGTTGAAAAACGGGTATGTACTTACCTAAAAAACTAACTTGGAGGTGTTTTTTTCTATGGGGACAAGAGTCTGTTATCCAGTGGAAGTAAAAATGAAGGCTGTAAAAATGAGATTAGCTGGAGTGCCGGTCAAAGAAGTCTTAAATGAGTTAAATATCCGAAACAAGACGCAGCTTAAACCATGAATGAAATGGTACAAATCAGGTGAACTTCACCGATTTGAACAGCCGGAAAAAGTGCTCACACAGTTCAGCCGTCTGATTTGTACTTCTTTTGCAACAATATTTGATGCCTAAAGTCGCGTACATTGTTTCACAAACAGAGGCAGTCTGCCAGCCTAGGCCGATTCTTTTTTATGCATAAAATACCGGATCTTCCTCATCCTACTGAAAAAGGGGCAATAGGTGATGTCATTTTAGCAGCAGGATGAAGCATTGTATTCAGAAAGCCGTTTTTATTGGTCTATTTATACAAGATGTTCTTTCTTGGCATACCATATTTCTCACCGCTACGGTGGAAGGGTTTAAAAGATGCATTTGATCGGCGGTCTTGGCGGAAATTAATGAAGCGGTCCTATGACAGCAAGCTACAAACGCTAAAAAAAGTAGAAGGAAGACAGTGGGTGAAAAAATGAAAAGGGAAGCAAGCATTTCAACCTGGCAGCTCTTTTTCTTTATGCTGCAGACCCATGTTGGTGTCGGAATTCTCTCTCTTCCATACGACGTGCATCAAGCCGCAGGGAAAGACGGCTGGTTATCGATCCTGCTTGCGGGTTTTTTCATGCAATTAGGGATTATCGTGATTTGGATGCTGGCTTCCCGCTTTCCCAACAAGGCACTGCCTGAATTTCTGCCGCTCATAGTCGGACGTGTGATCAGTGTACTTATTATAGCGCTTTATATGCTCTTCTTTTTCATGGTCGCCAGCCAGGTTTTAGCAGTTTTTCTTTCCATTACAGCAGACTGGGCATTTCCACGAACACCGTCCGTTGTTTTCGCCGTTATTATTACTGGGATTACGATCTATTTGATTCAGGAGGATATCAGGGTTATTGCTCGCTTTCACATAGTGGTGTCCTTTTTAATGGTTAGCGTGCTTGTAGTCTTTATTTTTATATGGAACCACTTGAATGTTTATTATTTACTGCCTATTGCATCTTCCGGTATCCAGGATATAGCAGCAGGAGCCCAGAAAGCGATTTTTTCATTAGCTGGAATCGAAATGCTGCTCTGGCTTTTTCCCTTTACTCAGGCGAACAACAAAGGAAAATGGAAAGCTGCTGCAGGAGCAAGCCTGGTTGTCACGATTATTTATACATTGCTGACGCTTTGCGCATTTACCTATTTTAGCGAAGCTAAGCTAAAGCACGTCCCAGAACCAGTTATTTACATGCTTAGATCAATTGAACTGGGCATCGTAGAACGGCTGGATCTTATTTTTCTTACTTTTTGGGCTGGTTTCTCCATTACTTCGTTTATGAACTACCTGTACTTAGCTGCAATGAGTGCAGCTAACATCACTAAAGCGAAGCACCATAAAACGGCTGTTTATATTTTCGGTCTTCTCATTATACCGCTGGCTGTTTATACGAGTAATGCCGAGTCGATCAAAATGCTTGGCGGCTTCATCAGCTCGGCCGCTCTTGGTTTTTTGTTTATCATTCCTTTATTTTTACTTGTTGTCGCCGTTATTATGCGAAAGCGAGAAGGTACAGGATGAGAAAATGGTGGACTGTCGTTCCTCTTTGCCTTAGCAGCAGGAAAAGCACAGCAAAGGAGAATGGCCTATGCTAAAAAAAACTGTCTATACACCAGGAAAAAAAGCTCCAGTTTATAGATGGCTATGTAAGTGCAAAAAAATATCCTCCGTCTATTCGTGAAATAGATGATGCGGTTGAGTTAAATTCTTGTTCAACCGTAAAGGGCCATCTTGATCGTTTAAAGGTGTCCGGATACGTAACCTGGGAACAGGGAAAGCCGCGGACATTGAACGTTATAAAAAAAGCACAATAACTCCATTGAAATTAAATGCTTAATAGATAAAAGGAGCAACAACAGCATGAGGGACTGACCCCTGTCTGTGAGACAAGGATCAAAGCACCTTTTAAACAGCTAGCTGCCGGTACGCAACCGGCGGCTGGTTGTTTAATTTCGCTTGAATACGGATATGGTTATAGTAGTGAATATACCTTTCAACAGTTTGCACTACGATGGCCGTCGTAGTGCTTTCCAGGTTGTCGAGGTAGAACGTTTCAGACTTTAGTGAGGAATGAAACGATTCGATGGAGGCATTATCAGCGGGCGTCCCTTTACGGGACATGCTCATGATAATGCCTTTTTCTCTGACTTTCTGCTGGTACGCATAAAATGTGTAAACGGATCCCTGATCACTATGAAGGATGCATTCTCCAAGCAGAGGAGGAAGCTGCGACAGGGTATCGAGCACAAAGTTTGTATCCTGAAAGTCTCTGATCAAATACGCAATGATTTCGCCGTTATATAAATCCTGGATACTTGAAAGATACAGCGGTTTCTGCCCAAAAGGCAAGTACGTAATATCTGTGACAAGCTTTTGAAGGGGCTGACTTGCCTGAAAATTACCTTTTAAAAGATTGTCGGCAATATGATAAGGCTGTCCCGTCTGCCTGCGTTTCTTCACTCTCACCCGGCACTGCCAGCCATACTTCTGCATCACACGCTGCACCCTTTTATGATTTATAGGGATTTCCCGCTTTAATAAGGCAGTGATTTTACGGTAGCCATATCGAAATTTATTCTCCCGGCACAACGTGCCGATTTTTCGTTCAATCGCCTGCCTGGAAGTTTCTATCCGGCTCTTCTTCCTCCAGCGATAATAAGTAGATCTTGGTATGCCCAGATGACTGCAGATTTCCTTAATGGGCATCTCTTTTTTCAACTCATCAACTAATTCTACAGCTACTTCTGGTACCACTTCCTCTCCAATTCTTTGTACTTTTTTAAGACTTCAATCTGTTGTTTCAAAAAACGATTTTCTGTCTTCAGTTTCTCTGCTTCATTTTCACCTTCCGGTCCTTTCCCATAGGCATATTGCTTACCTACAGGCTGTTCAAACCGATAGGTTTCCTTGTTTTGATACCATTTCACCCACCTTATGAGTTGTGAACGGTGCCTAATATTTAATTCCTGCATGACTTGATTGGCCGGAATCCCGGCTAATCGCATTTCCATTGCCTTCATTTTTATCTCTGTTGGATAGCTCACTCTTGTGCCCACAGAAAAACACCTCCAAGTTGTTTTTTTAGGTAATTACATACCCGTTTTTCAACTGAAAGGTGTTTTTATTTGTCTCACTCTATGGGGTCAGCCCCTGAAGACTGTTATTGCTCCTTCTTTTTTACTTTCTGTATTCCAAAAGTGAAATTGACATTCACTTAATCATGAATCATTTCAATTAGTTATAGAGAGGTAATCAAGTGAGGAAGAGTGTTTGGGGACCGTCAATAATTTTGTGTAAATGGCGAATCCCTTTTCTTGCAGACTGTCATTTAATCAGTCGTTTTAAACATGGCTGCGAGCTCTGCGCGCGCCTGGTCAAAACCAATATGGCACCGCAAAGC
>NZ_JAMBOO010000035.1 GCF_023715895.1 Domibacillus indicus
ACATAAATACATCGAATTCTATAACACCTCAAGGTGTCAAAAGAAACTACATAACCTTTCCCCTGTTGAATATCGTGTGAAGGCTATGTAGCTCTTTATGAGTGTCTACTTGACGGGGGGCAGATCAATCATTTTTGTTGCATTCTATTCTGATCAACAGTAGGCCGATACTGTTGAGAAAGAGATTTTCTCAAAAAAAGACTGCATCATATGTAGCCTTTAGAATCACTTCTTCTCTTTTTTATCTCCCGGTAAGTGACTATCAAGTATCCAAGAGTATAAGCGCCCCATCCGCCAATATAGTCAACCTTGTCAGCCTCAAAAAAGAAAAGCATTGCCACCGAATAAACAAGTGTAACTATCAAATAATTTCTTAATATTATCTTAAACACGATATCAATCTCCTGGATAAAAATTCAAATTACTGTTAGACCCTCAAAGGAATACAATAATCTTTTACAGTTTAACTCTATATTCCTTTATTAACCGTCAGTTGGAAGCTTCGCTAAGTTACATTTTTTACCGAGAAACCTCATTTATTTTCCGAGTTTCTTCTATTATATATACCTTCCCAGCGCATCATCTTTCCATTGGTGAACGACATGCTGCTCCCTTTCCATGATCTTCTGCAAATAGATCATCGTGGTCTCAATTTTCTCATGGCCAAGTGCACGCATGATGGCATACACATCACTGTTATTCATGTAGCTGATAATCGCAAAGCTATGTCTAAACTCATGTGGTGTGATTCTCTTCTTTCTTGCCTGAATCGATAAGATCGGCACCTTCTCGATTTCATCTCCCAGCATCGTCGCAAAGTATGATGGTCGGAACGCTTTCCACCGACTGTTTGGAAAAAGCGGTTCATCATTATTGCTTGGGAAATCTGCCGACAGAAGGCGGGTTTTCCGGTACAACATAATACTGTCCATCACCTTGTCTCGAAGCGGAATATCCCGCTGCTTGTTCCCCTTCCCGATTACATGCAGATAAAATCCGCCAAGGATCGGATCAAACCGGACATCCGATACTTTTAAGCGGCACAGCTCATCATTCCGCATACCGGTTCCTACCAGCACATGAATCAAAGTAAACATAATGGGATTACGGTCCCGATAATAGTCCAGCAGCTGAATGACTTCGCCTGGTCCCAGGTCGCGGTTCGGCCGGTCATCCTTCCGGACGGTTGCCGGGCGCAGTCCTTGGTGAATCGGCTGCTTGAGATAGCGATTCTCGTGCAAAAAACGAAAGAAACTCTTAAGGATGGTCGTTTTACGCGCGAGAGTCGCTGCCGAATACGATCCTTTCTTTTTTACATGAGGGCTCTCTTCCGCAAGCCAAGTCTGGTAACGCCTCAGGTGACGCGGAGACAAACTTTTAAATAAGGATCCTTCTTCAATCTGCTCAATATCCAGCCCGATTTCATACGGAAAATGCATCATGTTCTGGATCATTTGAGACAATTCCCTTTCATACTCATTCAGCGTGCGGTCAGAGCGCTCGGCTTCTTTATTTAGGTTTATACTGCGGTACAGATAGTAATGAAGCACATCCCTGTCGTTAAAATAAAAAAATGGGTCTTTGTTTTCTTTCTCAGCCTGATCTATCCGTTCAAGCAGCTGCACGGCTGCTTCCGTCCGGTCAGCCGGAAAAAGCGGCTGGCTGTTTGGCATCAGTTCAAACATATGTCTTCCTCCTATCTTTCCGGATCAGCATCCGGATTCTTTTAACCTCCTGTAATCCTTCATTCATTCTTTATGTAATTAATCATTTTCACATTCAATCAAATGAGAATAAAAGAAAATATATATATGCATTTATTAATGTTTAACTTTATTTTATTTTTATTAGTTATTTTTCTATTTAATTATATCATTATTTATTTAATTAATTTTCAAACTAGCCTAATTTAGTGAAAAAAAGTGTCTCTTTGTTTTACTAATTATAAATGATTAAAAATTTATATGATAAGTATTTAATTTATAATAATTAAATTGTATGTAATTAATTAAAATGATAAAATAAAATTAATCATTAAAATACAAAAAGAAAAATAGATATTTAATTTTTAAAACGAGAAAAGAAAAACATCAATATACACATAGGTAATGAAATAAGAAGGAATAAAGAAAAGAAGCGAATTGAATGACGAAGTGGACTCTTTCTTGAATATTCCAGTATCAGGAATAAAAAAGGATGAAGCAGCATCGAGTCGTTAAAGTGGTCTTCTCGGATGGCCGCGAGCAGTTTGCGAATTTTTTCTATAGGAAGTGTTGGTGAACCGATTTGGGAAGGAGCATCACTTATCGATCAAGGAAGTTTTATTAGAAATGATGAGTGATGTGGATTACCACATGTGATTTGCGGAAACCTGTGTGGAGTTACACATAACTAAAAAACAGCCAGGGGGCGACCTGACTGCAAAAATGGTTTGTTTCGTCGTAGGAGTTAGGATGTTTGAGCGAAACAGTAACAGTATGAACCAAAATAAATCCTGCTATACCCATAACATACCGAATCGCGTAAGGATACGTACATAGATATTTTTTAAAGGATGGATAAAAACCATGCAAATTAACCAAGACAAATACTACTCAACAAAGGAAGTCGCAGAAATGATTGGCCGCTCTGTTTCTACGGTCCATGCTTATGTACAGGAAGGGAAGCTAAAGGCTGTGGAGGATCCGTGGGGTGGCCATCACGGACTGCTTTTTTCTAAAGAAGAAATTGAACGGCTGATCGAAATCATGCCCAAAACGCCGGAAGGTTTAACCTTAAACCAGGCTGCAGAATATCTGCAGACGAACCGGAACTTTATTGCCGCTTATATTAAAGAAGGTCTTCTTCCCGCCTCTGAAGGACAAATAAGAGGGCGAATAATTCCACTGATTCAAGAAAGCGATCTTAAAGAATTCAGTGAGCTGCACGAAAAGAAAATCTGGGAAGACCGCCTTTCCCAGCGGCAATACTACAATAAAAAAGCCAAAGAAGCGGCCTACCAGCGCTTTTCTTCTCCTTCCGTTCCGGAAGCAAGACTTATGCGCAAAGGTTTAGGCGACTGGTACTTCATCGTGCCAGGAACCGAGGATACATTCAGCTATATGGAAGGCATCTATACACACAGGCTAACACCTGACTATTCCATTGAAATGGGCAAGCGCAGCACAAAGCCTGGATATGCGGTGCTCAATCTGCCGGCCGTTTATTCCCTTACTTATCAAACGATGGATCTGCTTTATCAGCAGGTTCCAGTGGCCAATCTATATATGGAACGGTTAAAAGATCGGTGGGTTATTCATATGAAAGATGCCCGGTTAAATGGTGTTTCTGTTGAGTTAGCTGACTTTCTTAAACGTTCGACCAAACAAGGGCGTGTGCGGTATGTTCCGGAATATGAGGCACTCAGCATTGAATCGGAGGAAGAATTACTGTCGGTTTCCCTGTCCGTAGATATTAAGGACTGGCTTCGAAGAAAAGGAGAACAGACGGGCAAGAGTATGCAGGATATTGCTGCGGAGATCCTCGAAGAAGTTTATAAACGTGAACAAGGTCAAAGCGGAGATAATGTTAATCACTTTCAAGAATTCAAATAAAGTAAAAGAACTGACTCAGATAAGTCAGTTCTTTTACTTTATTTCTGTAATTGTTTGGTTCCAATTTTAGTGAGGTGGAGAACCTATTTCAAAAGCTATGTGAAAGAAGCTGCATAGCAACCACTCTACATTTAACCGAGCTTTCTACAGAAAGGCTACACTTTGTACCTTCATCACTTGTAAATTTTGTAGATATATCTTTTAGTGTTATATGTATTTGAATTTAACACATAATGTTAAAATTTAATTTACGCTCATTTCAAAATTCCTTCCTATATAAGCGGTTGCACTTCGAATTAAAAAAAGAAGACACTTTAAAAGTGCCTCCATTATTTATTATCTTGTGGAATATACACGGCATCAACATCTGGATCTTCCAGCAATTCTTCATAGGTGCTGTAAATTATAGGAATGCCAAATTTCGCAGCAATGTCATGTACCTTATGATTCGAACTCGCAATAGCCATAACTTCTGCATTGGAGGCGTCTTTTAATGCAGGAAGTAATTCATCTTGAGCAATTTTTGCCGTACTCAAGATTCCCCAGCGAACTTTTCCCCTCATTTTCCAACTCTCTAACCTTTCAATGGTTTTACAAAGCAATTCCTAGCTAAAAGAAATCGTTTACAAATAGGCGAGTAAAATAAAATTTAGATATTCACCGGATTCGCTGAATCCAGTGAGACCGTTTTGCCTGTTTTATAAGATTCTCTACCACCGGTCGCAATTTCTAAGGCTTTTAAACCATCTCGTGCCGTTACACTGGATTTACTGCCTTCTTCAATGCTCTTGAAGAACTCTTTTAATTCTAAAAAGTATGCATCCGTAAATCTATCTGGAAAGTCTGGGACAATGTCATGAGTGTATCCTGATGGAGTAAGAATAATCATATTGTGATGACTCAAATTGTTGCCAATCAATAAGGTTCCTTCTGTTCCGATAACTTCCGCTCGAATGTCGTAGCCATAGTAAGCATTTCTGCTCGCTTCAACATCTCCTGCAGCTCCTGATTCAAATTCAATATAACTAAGCGCCTGATCTACATCATTGTATTCAGCCACATATGGATACTTAATGACTTTTCCACGCGATAAGATATTTGTTACTTCTGAATTCATTAGGAAACGGGCAATATCGAAATCATGTATTGATACGTCCACAAAAATACCTCCGCTGTTTTTGATATATTCAGCTGGAGGTGCTACTGGGTCCCGTGAAATCCCTCTAAAATAAATGGGCTTTCCAATATCACCAGCTTCAATACGACGTTTCGCTTCAGCGTAGGCAGGATCAAAACGTCTCATAAATCCAACTTGGCAAAAGATGTTATTTTCTTCTATTATTCCGCATATTTCCCGACCATCTTTCACTTCCAAAGTAAGAGGCTTTTCTACGAAGATGGCTTTTTTGCTCAATACAGCTTTTTTCAATACTTCAAAGTGAGTACTAGTAGAGGTTGCTATAATAACGGCATCAATACTGCTGTCATTAAAAACGTCTTCCGGATTATTTGTATACTTTGGTATCTCTAATTCTTTCGCTACTCTTTCAGCTTTTATAATATCTATATCGCAAACCATTGTTACTTCCGCATTTTGAATTCTTGTCGAGGCATTTACCGCATGCCAGTATCCAAGACGACCCAAGCCAAGCACGGCACATTTAATTTTTTTTCCCATATTTCATCACCATTCCTTATTTTTTTATATGTTTACTGCTGACTGAATGAACAATTTGCCTAATGGTTCACTGAAACCACGTCTGTTGGAACTTCAGCGCTGAATCAAATCAAATAATTTTAAAATGATAATAAAATTAATTACTCTGCATAATACTATTTAAAAAAGGAGCTGTTTTTTCTTTTACTGTCCTAATAAATGTTTCTACATCCCAAGTATCATATTCTGGGCGAAATAGTTCTACCGATACTAATCCTTGATAATTCTTCCCATTTAAAATGTCCAGATAATTATGGATTGGAATTGCACCCTCTCCTGGAAAAAGACGATCTTCCTTTTCTCTTAAAGATCCAGGGGGATAATAATCCGCGTCATTAATGTGAACCAAGAAGATTTTATTGATGTCAGCATTTCTTAAGTCTTCGATATTTGAATTCATTGCATAGAAATGAAAGAAATCCAGTGATATTCCAACATTATCTGCATTTACAGCTTCAACAATTTCATAGCACTGCTTAAAATTATTTACACAAGCACTTGGGTTTCCTATAAATTCATAGGCAAGCCTCATATCAAACTTTTTTGCTCTTGCAGCTATGTCTTTTAATACTTTTACTGATTCGCTTTTAATTTCTTCCAATGAATATTGTGTTTCATGAAAAGAGGGCACGATGACAATATCCTGAATGTTTAATTCTCTTCCAACTTCAAATAGGAATTCTAAATCCTCATCATTTTTCCTTTTTGTTTCTTTATCTGCAAATAATATTTCTTCAACGGCATTTAGAGAAAGAGGTTTTAAGGAAGATCGTGCAAAAAAATCTTTTAAATCCTGCATGG
This sequence comes from Domibacillus indicus, assembly GCF_023715895.1. Lineage (GTDB taxonomy): Bacteria > Bacillota > Bacilli > Bacillales > Domibacillaceae > Domibacillus > Domibacillus indicus_A. The sequence goes on from NZ_JAMBOO010000035.1 coordinate 6,112, forward strand.
AATTTCGAGTAAAATAGTCTTTCAATTTTTCAATCCTTAACTCTATTGCGTCAAAACCATAATACTCGCAGTAACGCAATTCTTCTTCCAGTTCGGCTTGTATTAATGTAGGATTGTAGCCTAATTTCATTCAAGTTCCTCCTTCAGTAATTTTCGTAGCCAATATTTTAGAGAAGCAATAAGGTAATTTTTAAATGAGCAAAAGGCCATTCAAAAATAGCTAAACTCTTTTTGCAGATTAATCGATTAATCAATTGTGAAAAGGTGTGCTATAATTATCGTTAATTCACTGTTTTATTATATACAGCTACATCTCTTATACTTATTCAGAAATACTCTTTAGAAATTCTAATTGTTTTTGAGCATTATCTTTCGTAACAATCTCGATACCACTGTCAATTCGTTCCTCAATTTTTTCTCCATTGATTGCTTTCAGTGCATTTTCAACACCCTGGTATCCCATATTGTAAGGGCTTTGTGCAATGGTCCCAGCAAGATTTCCGCTTAAAATAGATTCTACGGCTTCCTGCGTTCCATCAGTCCCGATAACTTTTACTTCATTCCCTTTTGCTTCTACTGCACGCAAGACTCCGAGCGCCATTTCATCATTGGCCGCAAATACTCCTTTTATGTCGGCATTTTTTTCAAGAAGGTTTTCCATTACAGACATAGCTTTTGCTTTATCACTATCGCCTGGCTGTTCTGCTACAATTTCCATCCCCGCTTTTTCAAGTTCTTCTTTTGCTCCTTTAACCCGATCGTCTGTTGCGGGGTTCCCAAGGGCACCAGCAAGTAAAGCAACTTTGTCTCCTTTTTGCAGCATGGAAGCCAGCAGCTTTCCTCCTTCTTGCCCAGCGGTAAAGTTTTCAGTTCCTATAAAAGTTGTTTTTCCTTTTATATCAGCATCCGTATCCACTAATAATACCGGCATATTGGACTGGGATGCCCGCTCTAATACTGGTACAACGGTATCCGGATGTGAGGGCGCTACCACAATAGCTCCTGGGGACTGGCTTACTTGATCCTCCAGTAGATTTACCTGCTCCATAGTCTGAGACTCTGATGCTGGCCCCACAACTGTAACGTTCACTCCGAGTTCTTGGCCGGCGTCTTTCGCTCCTGCTTCAACGTATTTCCAGTACGGGCTAGAAAGTGTCTTCAAAACAACTGAAATCTTTTCCGATTCCTTGCTGTTTCCATCACTGCTTGCTGCTTGATCTTCTCCACTACAGCCTGCAACAAATGTCACGCATGATAGTACAGTTGCCATACCCAATAATTTGAATTTCTTGTTCATTCGTCATTCCCCCATATTTTATTAAAAAATATACTCAGAAAGAATTGCATTTTTTTCAAATAAAAGGTACAGCTTTTTTTATTAAGTGTGAAAAGACTTCTCTGCTCCTTTCTTAGTTTTTTTGATTAATCGATTAATCAAAGATTAAACTTTTACCAAGTTGAAGTCTCCGTATACAGCAGAAGTCAACCGGTAAGTAAGCGTTTTCTTTTTTAAAGTGTAAACTAGTTTTCGTAAAATGACAATACTTTTTTTGAAAATTCATTCAACTTTCCCTACCGACTCCCTAGCTACCAGTTTTGGCTGAAAGCGAATGGCTTGTTTTTTGGTACTATTTCTTTCTATTTTATCTACCAGTATATTTATCACAAAATGTCCAATCTCCGTAATTGACATTGATACTGTCGTTAATTGAGGTGAAATAATTTTGCATAAAAAGGTATCATCAAGTCCAATTACAGAAATATCTTTTGGAATAGATAAACCAAGATGACGGGCAGCTTGAACAATACCAACTGCAATTACATCATTCCCACCAAATACAGCTGTTGGACGATTCGGGGAGTTAAGTAATGACAGCGCTGTTTTTTCTATTTCTTCAAGTTCTGTTTGAGAATCAATAATAAATGAATCGTCAATTTTAATACCTTGATTTAAAAACTCTGATCGGAAACCCTCAATACGACCTAAGCTGCTAGCCGAATTTTTTTCAACAATAATTGCTACATTTGTGTGCCCAAGTGATAGTAAATAGTTTGCTGCTATTTTTCCCGCTTCTACATCATCACCTGCCACACTATCAAATTGAAATTCGGGACGTTCATGACCAATGCAAATAGTGGGTATTTGTTTTGTTTGCATTTCTTTTAATAGTTCTTCATTTCTAAACTTAGCAGTAATGATGAATCCATCAACATTTTTCTGCTGCATAATTTCAAAAAGCTTTCGTTCTTGATCAGCATTATTTTCCGTGCTGCACATAATAACGCTAAATCCCAATTCCTGTGCTTGCTTTTCAGCATGTTTTAAGTATTCCATGTAAACTGGATTGAGGACATCTGGTACAAAAAAACCGATTGTGTAAGTAGACTTGCCTTTTAGCGCAGAAGCAGACATGTTCGGTAAGTATTGTAGTTCTTCCGCAATTGATAAAATTTTTTTTCTTGTTTGTACCCCTACACGTCCACGCTCATTTAAGACATTTGAAACTGTTGCCGCGGATACGCCGGCTCTTTTAGCAATATCATAAATGGTAGTCTTCATAAGAATCATCCTTATTTCTTTTACCTATAATTATAATAAATTTTCAATGAAATTAAATATGTTGAATAGATGCTTTTTATTTAACGTAACATATCTAATTAATTTCTGTATCGATAAATAAGTAATTGATCGAAACGTTTGAGAGAGTACGCTTAATAAAAGGAAAAAAAACCAGGTTAGGTTCTTCAACTAAAAGAGAATGTTAACGCTCTTTTTTCTTTGCTGTAGAGCTTCGCACCACCAATTTAGGAGACAGGATGACGCGCTGTTTGGATTCCTTCTTTTTCTCAATTTCTTCGATAAGCAGCTCCACTACTTTTTTTCCCATCTCATCAATCGGCTGGGCAATCGTTGTTAAAGGCGGCTCACAGATTGTAGATAGGATGGTATTATCGAACCCAATAATCGATAGCTCACTTGGAACTTGTACATTCCGCCCACGTGCTCCCTGCAGTGCCCCGATTGCCAATGCTTCCGTAGAAGCAAAAACGGCTGTTGGCGGGCTGTCCTTTTGTAACAGGCTTAACATGGCATTTTTTCCTTCTTCAATGGAAATATTATTATGTATCACGAAGCTTTCATCATACGTTAAACCATATTCCTCGAGCGCACTTCTATACCCTTGAACCCTTGATTGGATGATTGAGTATGTGGTGTCCTCGGTAATCATTGCAATCTTTTCATGTCCAAGGTCAATTAAATGTTTTGTGGCTTCATATCCACCTAAATAGTCATCCACCAACACGGTATCCACTGCTAGGGAAGGAACGTCCCTTGAAAGCAGGGCAATCGGAAGCTTCGCTTTCACCAGCTCTTTGATAGACTTCTCTTTTTTCAATCCCGTTGCAACAATGATGCCATCTATATACTTTTGCTTCAGGATCGAAATGTATTCCAATTCATTTTTAATGTCATTGTCCGTGCTGCAAATCATCAGGCTATAATTGTGCCGCTTAAGATGGTTTTCAATACTGCGCGCTACTTCTGCCATAAACGGGTTGGCAATGCTCGGTATTAAAAGCCCGACCGTTTGAATTCGCTTTTTTACGGATGCCGTATGCCGTAACACTGGGCTGATAATTTAATTCCTGCATTGTTTCCTGCACTTTTTTTCTTGTTTTGTCTGCCAGGTTCCCAGTATTATTAAGCACTTTAGATACAGTAGAAATGGACACGCCTGCTTTTTTAGCCACATCATAGATGGTAGGTTTCATCGTTTCCTTTCCTCTCGTTTCTTTCTCACTATTTTATAATCTATTTTACCTCAGTTTTACTGGAATGAAATAAGATGTTCGCGGATAATAAGGATAAAAGGGAGAGTAGACCGACAGGAGTATGTAGGACATTGCTACGGAGATCCTTGAAGGAGGATATCAGCGGGACAGACACTGAATCAACATTATTGATTAATGAGACATTGATTTTGATCAATTAACTCTTTAGATTCTAAAGAGTTTGTAGAATTGCTTTAAATTTAATAGTGAGAAAAAGCGGTTTATTTATAAAACAAGCTACAAACAGAACAAGAAGCATATAGAAAGCTATATGCTTCTTGTTCTGTTTGTAGCTTTTCCAATAATTTATTCTACTTCTATCTTTAAATGATCCCATGCTTTTATTTGCTCTAATGAAGTTTTATAGTAATTTGTCAAAACCTCAATATAACCTTCCCCCTTAACGGCAGTAAAAGGGTTTGGTCCTTCTGCAGTCATTTCCATAATGATTGGACCTGTATAATTCATGGTATGTAGCATTTCTATCTGGCTCTTAATATCCGCGTGACCATTTCCAATTGCCTGACGATTGGAATCCGCTACGTGGTAAACTCCTAACTTGCTTCCAACGTTTCGTAATGCTTCTACTGGATCAGCTTCTTCAATGTTCATATGGTACGCATCAAGAAGAATGAACAGATTTGGGCTGTTGACAGCTTCAATTAACTTTAATGCTTCCTGGCCCGTAACAATTTGATGGTTTTCATAGCGATTTAACACTTCAAATACAACTTCGATATTTAGGCTTTCCGCTTTCTCCATCACAGCTTTAGAACTCTCGACAAGCAGCTGCCAATCCTTGGAAAGATCCCCGCATCCCGCTGTTTTGCCTACATCTCCATGCAGACAAATTCTATTGGCTCCTAATTCTCTTGCCCAGCTTAACAAGTCTAAGAAATATTGAACAGCTTTTCCTCTGGTTTCTTTGTTATCACTAGAAATGTCTACGTTATCTGGTGTTACAGATAAGATTTTCAACTCATACTTAGACAGGATATCTGCCAGTTCCCTCGGATCTTGTGTCAAGTCTCCTTGAACTTCTACACCTTCTACCCCAATTTCTTTAGCTAGTTTGCATTTTTCTTCAACAGAAATATCTCCAAAAGACCATAAGCATAAACCATAGTCTCTACTCATATTTCTACCTCCTTTATTTACTTTATAGGTTTTTCATAATCTCAGATAACTTATTTCAGATCACTCTTATATATCATGATGAAATGATGTGGAGTTTCTCACCATCAGGCTAGTTTCTACAATATGTGTTCTCATATAAGTTTCTGCTCCATCGATTTGCTTTATAAGGAGCTCGACGGCCCGACGCCCCATAATGCGTATAGGCTGAGCAATAGTTGTTAACGGAGGAGAAGTTAATTCACAAATTGAAAGGTTGTCAAAGCCGATAATAGACAGTTCTTGGGGAATACGGACATTCATTTCTCTGGCCGCTTTGATTACACCGCCTGACAACACATCACAGGATACAAAAATGGCGCTGGGACGTTCCTTCAAAGCGAGCAGCCGTTTTGCACACTCGTATCCATTTTCAATAGAGGAAGCTGTTTTAACGACAAACTGCTTATCCAGAGGGAGCTGCGCTTCTTCCATTGTGTCGTGAAAAGCACGAAGACGTACCTTCCCGGCCGCTGTATTTTCTGCAATCATGGCGATTTTTTTATGATTAGACGCCAGCAAATGACGGACCGCCTGACAGGCGCCTTCATAGTTATCTATTGTAATAAGCGGCATTACGTAATCTTGTTTTTCTGGTTCCGTAGAAAGGAAGACCCCTTTCAGTCCGCGCTTTTTCAATTCATCTTCAATAATTTCGGGATAATGGTCAGAAGCCACAATAAAGCCATCTACGTCCTGCCGAATAAGTGCAGATACGCAGCTTTTCTCTTTATCCGGCTGGCCGTCTGTGCTGCAGACCATAATACTAAACCCTTGAAATCGGCACTGTTCGCTAATACTCCTGGTTAATTCAGCAAAAAAAGGAGAGGCAATATCTGAAACGAGAAGACCAATTACTTTGGTCTTTTTTCCTATAAGAGCTTTTGCCATTTCATTAGGGTGGTAATTCAACTTTCTAGTCGCTTCCAGCACTCTACGCTTTGTATCCATGCTGATTAATCCCTTATTATTGATTACTTTTGAAACGGTCGCCGTAGATACACCCGCTTCTTCTGCCACATGATAAATCGTTGCTTTCATAACGCCTCTCCTTTCTGTTGTTTTAGAATGAACATTTTGAATAAGACCAGGCTGTCAAGAAAAGCCTGTCCTGATATAACCTTCTTGTTTCGCTTATCATGAAGTGCTTTTTGAGCTATTGAAAAATTTATGACTGGACGCTTTTTGCCATTTCCACTTCTTCAAGTTTAACCGGCTGACGTGCTTGAACGGATTTGATGCAAGCTAACGCAATAGCCAATGCGTTTCGAGCATCTTCTCCTGTCACATCCGGCTTGTTTCCAGAACGTACACTATCAACAAAAGATGTTAATTCAGCGACGTAAGCGTCATGCAATAATTCTGTGTCTTTTCTGTAAGTGTCCATACTGATGCCGTCTGCTGTATAGCGGGTCATATTCGTTTGCTGGACACTTCCGGCTGTCACCATGCCGGCTGAACCAAATATTTCTCCGCGTACATCATATCCGTACACCGCTTGGAAATTTGCTTCTGCGGTAGCAATAGCCCCGTTATCAAATTTAATTGTTACGACAGCTGTATCAAGCAGCCCTTTATCTTTGAAATCCGGGCGAACGAGCGCATCGGCTACTGCGTACACTTCAGTCGGTTTTGCGCCTGGATTTAAATAAAGAAGTGTATCAAAATCATGAATCAATGTTTCTAAGAATATTGTCCATTCTGGAATTGGCGTGGGGTCGCCAAGTCCTGGATCACGCGTTAAAGATCTTAACAGCTGTGGTGTACCAATACGCCCTTCAGCAATATTGTCACGAGCAGATTTAAAGCCTGAAGCAAATCGGCGGTTAAATCCCACTTGCAGGGCGACATTGGCTTCTTTTGCTGCTGCAATTGCGGCATCTGCCTCCTCAAGGGTAACGGCCATCGGTTTTTCGCAGAACACCGCTTTTCCTGCTTTAGCGGCGGCAATAACCAGTTTTGCATGTGAGCGGGCAGGTGCTGCAATAACTACTGCATCCACTTCTGGATCATGAAACATCTCTTCTGGACTTGTATACGTTTTGGCCGCACCAAGTTCAGACGCCAGTCTTTCGGCTGCCCCTGGAACCGGATCAGCAATCGCCACAAGTGATGCTCCATACACTTTACGCGCAATGGAAGTACCATGAAAACTCCCCATACGTCCTGCCCCAACAAGTCCTACTTTAATTTCTTTCATTTTTTGTTCCTCCTTTAATAAATATAATTTTAGTTGATATACTGGCTCTTACTCTTTCATTCAAAATTCTGTGTCCCTAAACAGGAAAGTTCTTTCCTAGAGTAACAAAAAAATAATTTGTAGATTAAATGCAGGAAAGCAATTTTTTAATTGCTTCCTGCAGCCAATATATTAGAACATTCAGTATCTTTTGTACCTATTTATAATTACACTTTCAAGAACTTTACTTGTTTTTGCGCTGCCGTAGAACATCCACATATACAGCGGCAATGATAACAAATCCGATAAAAGCCATTTGCAGATCTGCCGCGACGTTCATGAGGTTAAGTCCGTTGCGGAGAACCGCAATAATCAAAGCACCAATCAACGTGCCCCAGACTGTACCTACTCCACCAAAGAAGCTGGCTCCGCCGATAATAACAGCCGCGATCGCATCCAGCTCAAAGCCAAGACCAGCAAGAGGAAAAGCGGAGTTAACGCGTCCTACCATCACTAGTCCAGCTAATCCTGCCATAAAACCGCTGATCGCATACACGATAATTAGTACACGGTCCACGTTAATTCCTGATAAGTGAGTCGCTTCTTTATTTCCACCAATCGCATAAATATACCGGCCTGTCATCGTACGCGTTAAGAATAGGTGAAGAATCACACACATTACAATAACAAGAATAAAGCTATAAGGAATAATACCGATGGACTGGCTGCCAAAAAACTGAATCATGAATGGGAAACCTGCAATGGGTGCTGCCCCCGTAATAATCAAAGCAATACCACGTGCGATGTTCATGGTTCCAAGCGTTGCAATAAATGGATGGGGCAGGCGCAGCTTTGTTAGCATAATGCCATTTAAATATCCGCAAAACGCACCTACAAGCAGACAAACCAGTATTCCTACAATTGGGTGAAGGCCCATATTTACCGTAACGACGCCCATCAGCATAATCGAGATAGCCAGGATAGCGCCGACGGACAAATCAATGCCTGCTGTTAAAATGGGCAGAAGCAGCCCAAGTGCCAATAGTGCATTAATGGAAGACTGGCCTGCGATATTCATAATGTTACTCAGCGTTAAAAAGTCACTGTTCAATGCTGATAAAATCACGACCAGCAGTGCAAGCCCAATTAAGGATCCGAACTTGCTCATGAGTCCCTTGGAAATTTTTTTTGATTCCAGTTTCTTTTTCCCTACTGCTAATTCTGCCATGTTTATTTTCCTCCTACTCCCGTTTTCTCAAGTGATGCAGGCTGTTCCCCTTCACAAAGATCTTCTTCCGTCAGCTTTCCTGTAGCCGCTTTCATAATCAGTTCCTGGCTGGCTTCTTCTTTTAAAAGATCCGCCGTGATTTCCCCTTCGCACATGACTAAGATGCGGTTGCACACTCCTAGTATTTCAGGCAGTTCAGACGAAACAATCACTACGATGGCGCCATCTGCCACTAGAGAGTTAATCAAGCGGTATACTTCTGTTTTTGCCCCAACATCAATTCCACGAGTTGGCTCATCGAAGAAGAAGACTCTGGCTTCTGTTGAAAGCCATTTCGCAATCACGACTTTCTGCTGGTTTCCGCCGCTTAGCTTTCGTGCGTGCTTTTGAATATCATTTGGACGGATTTGAAGTTCATTGACATACACATCAGATTTTTTATTGACCTCACCATTTTGGATAAACAGTCCTTTTTTAAACTTCTTCAAGCTGGCAAGGGACATGTTAAAATGAAGAGACTGATCCAGAATAAGCCCTTCCCCTTTTCGGTCTTCTGTAATAAACGCCATGCCTGCATTGATCGCGTCTTTAGGCGACTTGATTTTCACTTTTTTCCCAAAAACATGCACTTTACCGGCATCAATTGGATCGGCTCCGAAAATGCCCCTGATCAGCTCTGTCCGTCCCGCACCGACAAGCCCTGCGATTCCTAAAATCTGTCCTTGATAAGCGGTAAAATTAATGGGCTTATCTGATCCTTTCAGCTTCAAGTTTTCAATTTTCAGTCCAGGGCTGCCCAGCTGGAAATTTCCTTTTGGAAACTTATCCTCCAAGGCGCGCCCGACCATTAGTTCAATCATGGTATCTGTACTTGTTTCACTTACCTGGCGGGTAGCCACTGCTTTCCCATCGCGCAGAATCGTAATCCGATCCCCGATTTGTTTCAGCTCTTCCAGGCGATGCGAGATGTATACGATGGCAATTCCCTGTCTTTTAAGCTCCATAATGGTCTCCAGCAGCTGTTCCGCTTCTGACGCACTTAAGCTGGAAGTGGGTTCATCCAAAATGATGAGCTTTGTGTCAATTGTCAGCGCCTTCGCAATTTCGACAAGCTGCTGCTGGCCAATACCGAGCGTGGAAACAAGCGCCTCTGGGTCAATATTCTGGCCAAGCCGTTTAAGAATTTCTTTAGACCGGTTAATCATTTCTTTCTTATTTAAAAAGGAAAACCTGCCTTTTACTTTAAGTTCTCTTCCTAAAAAGATATTTTCGTAAACTGGCAGTTCAGGAACGAGGTTCAGCTCCTGATAAATCGTTGCAATGCCTAGATCCATAGCGTCTGACGGTGTGTTAATATTTACTTTCTGCCCTTCCCAAAACAATTTACCCTCGTCTTTAGAATAAGCACCTGTCATGATTTTGATAATGGTTGATTTTCCAGCGCCATTTTCTCCTAAAAGCACATGCACTTCTCCAGCCCTGACATCTAAATTAATATTCTTCAAGACCGGAATACCGGAAAAGCCTTTACAAACATCTTTAAGTCTGAGCAACTCTTTCATGGCTGTCCTCCTCCGTATTACCTGATTGTATAGGTATTGAAATACTATCTGGAATCCTGAATAAGTAATCTCCTTCACGGTACAGGAGCATTTGGATTAACCGCATTCTCATAAAAGCAAGCCTTTTACATGCTGGCAATGTATTTGTTTGGTCTGTCGGAAATTACTTTCCTGTATATTTTTTAATTTCAGCAAGCGCTTCCTCAACATTTTCTTTTGTCACAATTTCTGTACCTGAATCAATCCGTTTTTCTACTTCTTCCCCGTTCAGTTTTTTAGCTGCTGCTTCAACTGACAAGTAACCCATCTGGTATGGATCTTGTGCTACTTCAGCAGTCAGCCCGCCTGCCTGAATGGACTCCAATCCTTCAGTCGTACCATCAAAGCCAACAACTAAAATATCCTTATTTTTCGATTCAACTGCACGTAAAGCACCTAATGCCATCGTTTCACTGGTAGTAAACACAGCTTTGATATCAGGATTAGATTGAAGAATATTTTGCATAACCGTTAAAGCTTTATCTTTATCGCTGTCAGCAGCCTGTACAGTTGCTACTTTAAGTCCAGCATCTTCCAATGCTTCCTCGGCTCCATTTGTCCGCTCGTCATGTGTAGTGCTTCCCAGCTGTCCCCGAATAATTGCAACTTTATCTCCTTTGCTAAGCTTATCCGCCAGGAATTCTCCGCCCATTTTTCCGGCACTGAAGTTTTCCGTTCCAACAAAACTCACTTTATCTTCATACTCGGCATCACTGTCTAGAAAAATTACTGGCGTGTCACTATCTTTATATTGTTGAAGTGCATTTAACACCGTTGTAGGCTGACTCGGCGCTAACACTAATGCACTCGTTCCGCTTGTGAACTGATCCTGAATCATTGAGATTTGCTGGTCTACCTGTGTTTCACTTGCTGGTGCCATTACATTCACATCAATTCCATACTTCTCACCAGCATCCATTGCACCGCGTTCTGCAATCTTCCAATACTCCTCGTTAGAAGCTTTTAAAATAACGGAGATTTTTTCACTGCCGCCATCGCTTCCACCTTGAGAAGAAGTTGCGCTGTTTTCTTCCCCACAACCAGCTAATAAAAGGCTTAATGACAGAGCAGCACCAGATAATACTTTGATTTTTTTCATTTTTCTTCCTCCAACCTATTTTTAAATTTTTAAATCTCTGATAATCAACTAACTTATTTTTTAGACTGAATGAATTATGCGTCACATGACGGATTGCTTTTATGTTGAATAAAATGTTTTTCACCAAAAATTTTTGGATAGTTTTCCTTTTAGGAGTAATTTTGCTTTTTTCAAAGTGGTTATGTCGTTTCCTCCCTAATTTTCTTGAATGCTTCCGCTTTAATTAAAACCGTATATTCTTAAGAGTTAAATGGAAGCGCTTAACTAAATAGCCGGTAAAGGGTAGGATATTTCATTTAAAAGTGAATTAGCCTATTTTTGATCAAATACCACCTAGTTCTAACCCTATTAGCCACTATACTCGCTATTTCTTTGTTTATATTCATAGAAAGCATCTATTAAATATCACCTTTATGAGCAGTAGATTTTCGGACAATCAATTTAGGAGACAGCATCACACGTTGTTTCGATTCCTTCTTTTTTTCAATTTCCTCGATTAATAATTCGACTACTTTTTCTCCCATCTCTTCAATTGGCTGCGCAATTGTCGTGAGAGGCGGCTCACAGACTGTAGACAGCACTGTATCATCAAATCCAATAATCGATACTTCATCCGGCACTTTTAGATTTAATTCGTGTGCACCCTGCATTGCCCCAATCGCCAAGGATTCGGTAGAGGCAAAAATGGCCGTTGGCGGATTGAATTTTTTTAGAAGGCTCATTATGGATTTTTTTCCTTCCTCAAGAGAGGTGTTGTTAGTCAGGACTAAGTTTTCATCATAGCTCAGCCCGGCTTCTTCCAGCGCTTTTTTATAACCATTTACTCTCGCTTGCAAAGTAGAAAAGACCGTGTCTTCCGTAATCATTGCAATCTTTTGATGACCCAGACTAATTAGGTGGTTTGTCGCTTCATATCCGCCTAAGTAATCGTCCACCAGTACAGTATTTACAGCCAAAGAAGGAACATCCCTAGAAAGCAGTGCAATGGGGATATCCGTTTTAATCAGCTCTTTAACGGCCTCCTCTCTTTTGAGGCCCGTTGCTACAATGATGCCATCCGAGTATTTTTGTTTCAGAATCGAAACGTATTCCACCTCGTTTTTCAAATCATTGTCTGTGCTGCAGATCAAAAGGCTATAACCATACCGTTTTACATGGTTTTCAATAACACGTGCGATTTCCGCCATAAACGGATTTGCAATATCGGGAATCAAAAGCCCGATGGTTTGAATACGCTTTCTCACAGATGCAGCAACACTAGGCTGATAATTTAATTCCAGCATGATTGCTTTCACTTTGTTTCTGGTTTTTTCCGCAAGATTGCCTGTGTTATTAAGCACCTTAGATACAGTGGAAATAGATACTCCTGCTTTTTCAGCTACATCGTATATTGTGAATTTCATTCATTTTTCCCCTTCTATTCTCTCAGCAATGTAAACGTTACTCTAACCTAAGTTTTGTTGAAGGCTAAAAGTATCGAGTTATGGTCGAAAAAGCTGATTATGAGGCAAAAGCTGTTCATGTCGATTAGCTTTCAATTCATAAATAAAGAAAGGGATCTTCTTTTATTCAAAACAATAAGTTCGCTGTATCGTAACATCCACTTAATTATTAGTTTAGTTATCCTCCGTGTGGAATTGAAAGCCTCCACCACCTCTAGATTGCCTATTCACAGTTAATTTTTTGTAGCGCTTTTAAAACACTGGTTCATGTACCTCCTTTCTGTTTATTATCTATTTAGGAAAGTTATTTCCTAAATGATTATAAAAATAAAGGCGACTGATACTGAAAACAAAGAGAAAATCATCCTATAAAAAACTAAAATATTTAAAAATTCATAAATAAAGGGAAAGTTCTTTCTTTAATGTAGAGTGTATATTCTCATGGTGCTAATGTCAATAATATTTTTCAGTTTTTTCTGATTATTTATAAAATATAGAAATTTTTTTGATAAAATACTGGGTGACAGCATTGCACTGGATAACACTTTGATTTTTTTCCTCCAACCTTTTTTCAAAGCGGCTAGAGCATGGGTTGATAAAACTTTGATCAAATTAATTTTTACCATTGTTTTAGTCATCCAGGGATAGCGTTTAAAATTCAGAAGATTCAATGTCCTTTTAAATCATCTAATCACCTCCCTACTTTTATTTTTTACGCATACGAATGCGTTGATATTCAAAAAAATATTAAAATATTAGAAGGTAATAATGAATTCAAATATTTATCCTACACCACACATGTTAATCATAGATAATTGCAGACATGTATAAAGCGTGCTGGGCGATCGAATTCTTTTTTTGCTGGATTAAGCAGAACTTGAATGTGCCTGTGTTATTTGGCACGTCCAAAAATGTCGTGTACAATCAGCTTTTTGCGGCATTGATTGCTTATATGCTACTCAAGCTGCTGTATAACCATACTAAAGTTTCCATTTCGCAAGCCAATCTGTCTCTTGTCGACTTTTAGTGTATGCTTCTTTGTAGGGCACTTCCGCTAAAATGGCCCTGTTTTTTATGAATGAATAGCATTCAACCTTCACTTTGAGGAAAATGAATAGGCAGCGGATGAGGCCGGTTGAAATTGCTTTTTACGTGATAAAATTGGCCTTCCTTTGCAGACTTAAGTAAGCCTTCCATCACTTCCAAGGAGTGAAAAGCCATCTGGCCGCTTGCACGCTCTACCCGTTTGTCCCGGATTGCATACGCCATATCAATCAGGCCTATTCCACGGCTGTTCTCTTGGTGGCTCGTTTCATTAAACGGGTGAATGATCGGAACTTCTTCCCATCGGCTTAGAGGCTTCTGTCTCGGCATTGCTTTCCATCTGTACTGCTCTTTTGTTTTCAATAAAATGGGTCCGCCAAACAAATTAGGGCCGTCTAAGGGGTCAATATCATTTATGCAAATCGTACCCTTTGTACCGTATATCTCTAATCTCGGAAGCTCTGAATCCCATACATCAAAGCTCATTATAAATGTTGCAAGGGCATTGTTAGCAAACTGCAGTGTTCCTGTGATATGTGTCTCTACTTCTACTTCAATGACGTCTCCCTGCCTCGGTTCACTTTCAATAATCCGTTTATCAAATGTCCTTTTGGCCATTGCAGAACAGCTTCGAACCGGTCCAATTAAAGACAAAAGTGCTGTTATATAGTAGGGGCCAATGTCAAGCAGCGGACCTCCTCCTGGCTTGTAAAAAAAATCAGGATTTGGATGGAATGACTCAGTACCATGATAAGCGACAAAAGCACTTGCTCCTACAATATCGCCGATCGTACCTTCATCAATCAGTTTCCTGCATGTTTGAAGACGTCCTCCTAAAAAGGTATCAGGTGCACAGCCGACATATAGACCTTTTTCTTTTGCTAGATCAAGAATTTTCTTTCCATCTTCTAAAGCAGCCGCTAACGGTTTTTCCGTATATACATGCTTACCCGCTTCCAGTGCTTTAACCGTAAGCTCAGCGTGCACAGCTGGGACCGTTAAATTTAAAATAATATCGATTTCTGGGTCTTCTATCAATTCCTCAGCTGTTGCATATGCTTTTTCAATTTGATGCTGATCTGCTTTTTTGCGTGCCTTTTCAAGGTTCCTGCTTGCACAAGCTGCCACATGTACGATTTCATACTTCTTTAAGTTCTGAATATACACATCACTAATATCGCCTATCCCCAAAACACCAACGTTAAATTTTGTCACAGCTCGTTATCCTCCAAATTATAATATGTTTTTACAAAGCAAGACTTTAGTTCATTTTTGGCTTAGTAAACACTGTGAATCATCCTTCTTCTCACTGTAATTTGGAGCTGGACAGTAATCGCTATCATTAAAATAGTTTTGTCGTGTATTGTTATGGAGTTTCCCAATAGAAAATTTCTGGAGCGCCTGCCAAAAAAGGATTCAAATATAACCTGTTTTGATATGACCTCCCGGCTTGTAACTCTCCAATGCCGTTCAGAGAAACGGTACCGACGTTTTTAATCATTCGGTAAAATATTTAAATATTAGAAGGCTCGATGTATTTTTAACTCGTATATAATGCTTGTTTATTCCCCTCTCTGCTTTTCAATCTTTTACGCATACGGTTGCATAAAAGTTTAAGAATAAAGAAGTGGAATAAATTAATTATCTATTCCACACGACTCCCTAATTACCAGTGAAGGGCTTATCTCAAGCTTTAGCTTTGCTACTGGCTCAGTCGATTCAATCTTTTCTATTAATCGCTTGCATGTTAATGCTGCAATTTCCTTAGTCGGCTGATGCACTGTAGTTAGATACGGTTTATAACATGTGCATAAATCAATGTCATCAAACCCGACAACTGCTATATCCTGAGGCACATTAAATCCTGATTCTTTTAACGCTTGTATGGCTCCTAATGCCATCAAATCATTCTGTGCAAAAATAGCAGTGACGTCTTTTACCTTTTCTAAATGATTTAGTATTAATTCGTATCCTGATTGAAAAGTTTCATTTCCATAGATCAGCATTTCTTCGTCATATTGAATATTATTATTAATCAAAGCCGCTTTAAACCCTTCAGTTCTTAACTCAAATTCACCACCAACATTATTTGCTGAAATACATAATATTTTTTGGTGCCCTAATTTAATTAAATGTTCAGTGGCTATATATCCCCCCTTGAATTGATCTACACATACAAAATCTACTTCTTTCGCTTGATAAAAAGGAGGAATATATTTACAAAAAACAAATGGTACGTCCGTTTTTTCCAGCACATTTATTGTCTCATCATCTAACGATGGTTCTAATATGATAAGACCGTCTATCTTTTTAGCTGCAATAAGTCTTTTTATGTTATTTTTCTTTGTAAACCTATTTTGAAAAAACGAAATAATTACATCAAACTCCAAACGCTCCAAGCTTTCCAACAACTCATTCTGCCAAGATTTAAAGTGGGTGTCTACTCGAGAATCAAACAAAGTTTCCGGGAGAATTACACCAATTGTATAAGTTTTATTTGCGGCTAAACTTCTTGCATGTGAATTAAATTGAAAACCGTGCTCTTCTGCTATCTTTTTTATTCTCTTCTTTGTTTTCTCTGGTATCATTGGACTATCATTTAAGGATCTCGAAACAGTTGATTGGCTAACATTTGCCAGTTTTGCAAGATCTTTTGTAGTAATTGCCATCTATTTTCCTTCTTTCATAAAATTAACGCATCCGTATGCATTTATAAAAACACTTTATTAAATTTTATAATATTTTGGTCAACAGCTGAAGTGTTTTTATATTTCCATAAAATTTTAATATTCATACGTTTTGTTATCGTTTTCATTTAGGTAAATATACATAGGAGTGCATTAATTTTATTCATATTAAAATATTTATAATTTTTAGTCAATTCTTTTTTTGTTATTCTTCAGCATTTTTCTGCTTCTTTTCAGAATAAAAATTCAAGAATTTGTTTATATTAATTACTTTACTATTTAAAAAAGAAGGATCGTCATTCAGCCCCCACTTATCCTTACGCGCTACTCTGCACTGGATTTGAAGTGCGGTATTCTGGCGAAAATATCTGGTCGATAATGATGTTTTGAGTCCCGTATCGGTTAAGTATACTCCTTTGATTCTGAAAGCAACCTCAAAGATCTTCTGTTAAAAACTGCGCCTTTCCAAATCCAAAACTCCAGTCTGCATCTTCATTGACTGTAATAGAAACCATTACATCTTTGGGATCAATATTGCAGTCTTTCCGTAATTCCTCGACAATATATTTGTACAAATTTTGCTTTTGTTCTTCTGTTCGCTTTTTACTGGTGATGCTAATCAACACCATATCTTTTGAGCGCTCAAACCCTAGTCCTGTGTCTTCCATAATCATTTCATGAGCAGGGTGCTGATGCACTATCTGATAGCGGTCACGTTCGGGTACTTCGAATGCTTTAAGCATGGCACGATGAACAGCATCAAGCAGCTTCTTTAATTCTTCTTCTGTTCTTCCTTTTACAATATCAAAGCGTAGTAATGGCATCTTCTACCCTTCCGTTTCCTTTATTTATTATAACACCTCGTCCACTCGTCCCAAATTCTTTCATTTTTGCTTTGGCCGCTTCTTTCACTGCTTCAATCGCTGGTCTCAAGATCAAACGCGGCTCATACACATCGGGTTTTTCATTTAATGTCTGACGAATAGAAGTTGTCCACGCTTGAATATTTTCCGTGTTCACATTAATTTTAGCGTGACCCAATTCAATTGCACGCTGAAGCTGATGTAATGGAATACCCGATCCGCCGTGTAGTACCAGTGGAATGTCCGTTTTATCCATGATTTCTTTCATTTCTTCAAAACCAAGCTGCGGTTCACCCTGATATGGTCCGTGAACAGAACCAAGAGCGGCAGCCAGTGCATTAATGCCTGTTTCTTCGACAATGCGGATGCATTCATCAATATCCGCATATTGAATGCCACCAACCATTCCATCTTCCTGACCGCCCACTGTACCGACTTCAGCTTCGACCGAGACATCCTTTACTTTTGCATATGCCACGACCTCTTTTGTCATCGCGATATTTGCGTCAATTGACCCATGTGATCCATCGATCATCACCGATGTAAAACCGGCATCGATCGCCCGTTTGCAGCGTTCGATACTCATGCCATGATCCAAATGAAGTGCAACCGGAACAGTAATATTTAGTTCTTCTGTTAATGCCTTGACCATAGATGATATCGTCTTGAAACCGCCAAGATAATCAACAAGCCGGTCCGAAGCAGCCAAAATGATCGGTGCCTGTTCCTCTTCCGCAGCAAGCAAAAAAGCCTGGGCAAATTCAAGGCCATTGATATTAAACTGTCCTACTGCATACCTGTCTTTTTTTGCTTTTATCAACATCTCTCTCATTGAAACTAAAGCCATTTAATGAATCTCTCCTTTCACCTAGTTAGCCATTAAAAAATTCACTTTGCGGCCTATATCTTGCCCTTAAGTGCTATACGTTTGCTCGGATACAATTATTTAAATGACACAACGCCAATTCTCTTTCAAAATAACGGGTTCAGGAAAGAAGCCGCCGACTTCCGTCCCTTGAACCACTGCTACTGTAATATAGTTTAACAAGTTAATATCCTATATCGTGTGCAATCTTCTCTTAATACATCTTCGCCGTTTCTAGTTTTTCTGCTCTCGCGGCATAGGCTTTTTGAACGCTTTCAAACTCGGATACTTCAGCGAGACCAACGTTCCACCATCCATCATAGCCATCCGACATTGTTTTCGGAAGCACTTTCATATCAATCAATGTGGAAACAGACTGCTTTTTCGCATCTTCAAGCGCTGCTTTCAATTCTTCTACTGTGTTGGCTTTGTAAGATTTTGCTCCGTAAGCTTCTGCCACTTTTGCGTAATCGATGTTCATAATTTGATTATCATGTGTACGGAATTCACAGAAGTATGTTCCGCTTCCATTACCCATCTGCAGGTTATTAATACATCCATAGCCAGAGTTATCAAACAGGAGAATGTTGATTTTTTTATCGTACTGAAGCGCTGTTACAAGCTCTGTGTGAAGCATGAGGAAGCTGCCGTCTCCGACTGCCGCATATACTTCACGGTCCGGGTGAGCCAGTTTCGCACCCAGTGCACCGGCCACTTCATATCCCATGCAGGAATATCCGTATTCAAGATGGTACGTATTCGGCACATCTGAATGCCATAAGCGCTGCAGGTCGCCCGGAAGGGACCCGGCTGAACCGATGACGATGCTGTCCGGTGCGACTGCTTCATTGGCCGCAACCAAAGCAGCCGTTTGGGTGAATTCAGTGCCCAGCGCATCGGCGTACTCATTCATCGTTTCCTGGGAAAACTGGCCCTTGATTTCCGGTGTGAAGTTTTCACGGTTAAATGTTACGTTCGCCAGACGGTCACGTTCTGCCAGCCATTCCTCTTTCCATGCTGAAAGCAGGCCGCCAAATGCGGTTTTATAGTCTCCCAAAAGAGGTGCCAGCTGTTCAAGCGCGGTTTTTGCATCGGCAACTACCTGGAATGCGTCCAGCTTATAAGCCTGCATGCGGCTGACATTAATGTTTAAGAATGATGTTTTGTCAAAATCAAACTGCGTTTTGGATGATGTCGTGAAATCTGTATAGCGTGTGCCGACACCGATTACAAGGTCTGTATCACGCGCCACTTTGTTTGCAGCCGACGTGCCCAAGATTCCAAGACCGCCCAGGTTAGTTGGAAATGAGACTTCCACTGTTGATTTCCCGGCCTGTGTTTCTACAAGCGGGATATTATGTTTTTCAGAGATTTGTTTTAAAATGTCACGGGCACCTGAATAACGGGCACCGCCGCCGACAATAATGACGGGTTTTTTGCTTGCTTTGATCCGCTCTGCTGCGCCCTGCAGCTCGCGTTCTACCGCCGGCTTGCGGTCCAGATAATGAACACGTTTGTCAAAGAAACGCTCATCATAATCAAATGCTTCCCCTTCGACATCCTGTGCAATGCAGATCGTCGCTGGGCCGGCTTTAGCCGGATCGGTCATCACTTCAAACGCACGGATGAGTGCGGACATTAACTGCTCCGGACGTGTTACGCGGTCCCAGTAGCGGGAAACCGCCATAAACGCTTCGTTTGTGGTTACCGCTGTGCTGTGTTCATGCTCCAGCTGCTGAAGCACTGGATCAGGCTGGCGCGTCGCAAAGGTATCCGCCGGAAGCAAAAGAACCGGAATGTTGTTCGCAAACGCGGTTCCCGCTGCTGCGATCAAGTTTGCTGAACCGGGACCCGCAGATGTCGTGATCGCATAAATTTTGCGGCGGAGCATTTCGCGGCTGTAGGCGATGGCCGCCTGCGCCATGCCCTGCTCATTCTTTCCCTGATAGACTTTCAAATGGCCGGCATCCTGCTCAAGCGCCTGGCCGATCCCAAGCACATTTCCATGGCCAAATATGTTGAATACGCCTTCGACAAAAGGGGTTTCTTCGCCGTCCACATGGATGTACTGCTGATTTAAAAATTTAATTAACGCTTGCGCGGTTGTTAATCGAATAGTTCCCATTTTCTACTCACCTCTTAATGAATTGTTTTTTACACGTATACGGCAGATGCAATCAGCTGCTCAATCTCAGAAACAAGGGGCATCGCATCAGACGAGCTGTGTTTGCTGACTACAATCGATGCGGAAGCACTGCCATATTTCAAAGCAGTTTCAATGTCTTTCCCGCTGACCAGGGCATAAAGGAAAGCCGATGCGTAGGAATCACCTGCACCGAATGTTTTCAATACGTTTGTTTTGTACGCCTGCGCGCGGAATACTTCTCCCGATTTTGCATATGCGTACGACCCTTCTACTCCGTGTTTGATGACAACAAGATCGGCTGAATGCTTGAATAGATTTTGAATCGTTTCGTTGTTGTCGCCGCCCTGGATGTTTTCCATCACATCAAACTCATCGCGTGTGCCGATGACGATATCGGACTGTTCAGCCACAAGCGAATAATAAACAGCTGTTTCTTCCGGCGACTGCCATGTGTACGGACGGTAGTCAAGTTCGAACACAATTTTCACGCCGTGTTTTTTCGCCAGGCTGACCGATTTCAAAACGGCTTCGCGTGACGGGCTTTTTGCCAGCGCTGTACCGGAAACAAGCAGAATTTTCGCTTGTTTAATATAGTCTTCGCTTACCTCAGATGGCTCAAGGTATAGATCTGCTACATCGTCACGGTACATCAGGATGCTGCACTCATCCGGGCTTAAAATTTCCGTGAAGGCAAGACCGGTTTTATGACCTTCTTTATCTGTGACCATGTTCGACGTATCCACGCCGACTTCACGCATGTATTTTTCAATAAAACGCCCATGCTGGTCATCCGCTAATTTCCCGATAAAGCCTACCTTCAAGCCAAGCTTCGCGCTGCCGATCGCGACGTTTGCGGGTGAGCCGCCGACGTATTTCGTAAACGTCATCGTCTCTTCCATTGGCATGTTGTATTCGTTTGCATTTAAGTCGATGCAGGCACGCCCAATGGCGATTACATCAAGTTCTTTTTCATTATTGAATGTATAGTTCATTCGGTTTCACCGCTCCTTTAATTGGGTTAACGTTTTAAAATCCACTCATGGTCTGGATCATTATGAAATTTCTAAATGCGTGTCAGGCCGGCCATTACGTTTAAGTAATAAGACTCGTAGCCTCCCGGTACGCCAACTGATGCAATACTGCTGTTTTCACCTCGAATGTGTAGTTCATCCGGGTTCACTGCTTCTTTAGTCAGGTTGACGTTTTAAAATCCACTCATGGTCTGGATCATTGTAAAATTTCCAAATACGTGTCGGGCCAGCCATCACATTTAAGTAATAAGACTCATAGCCATCTGGTACGCCGACTGGATGGTATCCAGCTGGAACAAGCACGACATCACTGTTTTCAACGGTCATCGTTTCATCAATCGACCGGTCATCCGTATATACACGCTGGAACACGAAGCCCTGCGGCGGATTCATTTCATGATAGTAAGATTCTTCTAAGAATGACTCATCCGGCAGGTTATCCTGGTCATGTTTGTGCGGTGGGTAGCTCGACCAGTTTCCGCTTTCTGTGTAAACTTCTACGACAAGCAGGCTGTTTGCACGTGGGTCGGAATCCGGCAGGATATTATGTACCATCCGTTTATTGCTTAAAATGCCGCGGTTTTCAATGCCGACCTCCGAAGCTTTAATGAGTACAGTCGGCAGCTGCTCCTGGGAAGGGGAATAGCATAGTGCTACCCGGGCAGCCGTTGCGCCTTCTACGTGGAAAGTTTTATCGTTGGAAACATATACGCTGTCTGTCGGCACTTTCTCAAACACATTTTCACGCGTGCCAAGGCTGCGGAATTCTTCGCTTCCTTCGGTTACGTGAATTTTGCCTGTCAGGGCGACAATGCAGCATTCTGTTTTATTTAATGATTCAGTGTAAGTGGCGCCGGGAGCCAGATCAATGACTTTAAATCCGACATATTCGAGGGGAGAGTTTTCTTGTGTAACGTCATGGACAAGTGTGACGCCTTCTGATTGTTCTTTTTTCATTGGTTTTTGAAGCAAGCGGCTCATGTTATGTACCTCCTGATTTTTTCTTGAATGGCCTGCTGCCCGGGTTGAACCGGACAGCCAGGACCCATTCAAGCTATTACTTCACGTAGCGTGCAGTGACCATTTTCTTGCGTGTAAAGAATTCAACCCCGTCTTTACCATTCGCATGAAGATCGCCGTAGAATGAATTTTTGTAGCCTGAGAATGGGAAGAATGCCATTGGCGCCGGCACCCCAACGTTAATGCCCAGCATGCCTGCGTGGATCGTTTCACGGAACTGGCGTACCGCTGCTGCGCTGTCTGTGTACAGGCAGGCACCATTTGCCAGTGTAGAAGCATTGGCTGTCTCCACACCTTCTGCCAGGTCTTTTACGCGGACGACTGAAAGAACGGGTGCAAAGATTTCATCCTGCCAGATCGTCATCTCCTGTGTCACGTTATCGAAGATGGTGGCGCCAAGGAAGTAGCCGTCTCCTTTTGCGGCTTCGTCTTCGCGGCCGTCACGCACAAGCGTGGCACCCTGCTCGATACCGGCTTCAATGTAGCCGATTGTACGCTGTTTCGCATTTTCGCGGATGATTGGGCCAAGGAATACGCCGTCATCTAAACCGTTGCCAATTTGAATATTGTCGGCTGCTTCTTTTAATTTTGCGATAAACTCATCGGCAATGCTTTCTTCTACTGCTACAACGGCTGCAGCCATGCAGCGCTCACCCGCTGAACCAAAAGCGGCGGCTGTTACTTCTTTTGCGGCCAGGTCAAGATTTGCATCTGCCAGCACGATCGAGTGGTTTTTCGCACCTGCAAGCGCCTGTATGCGTTTCAAGTTCGCTGCTCCTGTTTTGTATACGTATTCTGCAACTGGCTGTGAGCCAACAAATGAGATGGCTTTCACTTTTGGGTGCTCAAGAAGGCCGTTTACGACATCATGCGCTCCGTTTACGATGTTTAGTACGCCGTCTGGAAGGCCGGCTTCTTTGAATAGATCGACTAATTTCGCTGCCAAAAGCGGCGTACGTTCAGATGGTTTCAATACAAATGTGTTACCGCATGCGATTGCCAGTGGATACATCCAACAAGGAACCATCATCGGGAAGTTAAATGGTGTGATGCCGCCCACTACTCCAACCGGGTAACGGTACATGCCTGATTCAATATTTGTAGCGATGTCTGGAAGCTGGCTGCCCATCATCAATGTCGGTGCACCGGCTGCGAATTCTACGCATTCAATCCCGCGCTGCACTTCGCCCATGGCTTCTGACAAGCTTTTTCCGTTTTCAATCGTGATCAGCTTCGCCAGCTCTTCCCAGTTATCAACAAGAAGTTGCTGATATTTGAAAAGAATGCGTGCACGCTTTGGAACAGCCGTCTGCGACCAAGTTTTAAACGCTTCGCTTGCGGCCTGCACAGCACGGTCTACGTCTTCTTTTGTAGAAAGCGGCACCTGGGCAATTTCTTCGCCTGTTGCAGGATTTACAACCGTTTCGGTCTGGCTGGACAGAGATTCCACCCATTCTCCATTTATGTAGTTTTGTAATGTTTTTACCTCGGAATTAATTGCTGACATGTATATATTCCTCCTTAGAAATAGATGTTCTTATTGAAATTGAAATCGATTTCAATATTATGTTAATAATAATGCTCGCTGATGGTTGAGATGGATCTATTTACAAGCATTTTCCTATTTGAATAGAGTTTTATTTTACCTATACCGTTTTAATAAAGATTCATATAAAAAACCTCTCAGCTCAACACTGGAAAAGCGTCATCGATACAGGAATATCAACGTTTACATCTAACATAGGTGTGTAATCTTAAAATTTATTTACCTGAGATTTTATATGATTAATACCATCATATTTATCTGTTTTGTCATCATAATAAGTACGGAAGGACTCTTCAATTTCTTCCAGTGTGCGACCTTTAGTTTCAGGTAAGAACTTCGCCATTAAGAAGATAGATACACATCCTACCCCTGCGAAGATAAAGAATGTTACCGACAAACCCATTTTATCAAGCATGACAGGGAACAATAAACCAATGACAAAGTTTGTCATCCAAAGGAAGAATACACTAACACCCATGCCAAATCCTCTTAAGCGTGACGGGAAAATTTCGGATAGTGAAACCCATAATACTGGCCCAATTGCCCCTTGCATGAAAGCGAGAAATGTGACGGTTAGTGCCAGCATCACATATGGAAGCGCCTCAGATGATACAACCGTAGATGAAAGGATCCCAATTAGTAGAAGGGTTAAGGTTGTTCCTGTTAAACCCGTCAACATCATAGGGCGACGTCCGACTCTACCAAGAAGCCAAATCCCTACAATTGTCGCTAAAACCGAAATGACACCGTTTGCAACATTGCCGATTAATGCAGCAGACGTTGCAAAACCTGCTTGTCTGAGAATTTCAGTTCCATAATACATGATTGAGTTAACGCCAGTAGCTTGAGTAACAATGGCGATAGCAATTCCGATAAATACGATGCGACGCATCCATGGCACAGTAAGATCTTTAAACGATGCTTCTTTCAAATCAGATTCTGCAGCCAAAGCTGTTTGAATCTCTTTGAGTTCAGTCAGCGCTTGCTCTTCTGTACGTATCTTACGGAGTATACGCAGCGCTTCTTCGTTTCTTCCCTTTTTCACAAGCCATCGGGGACTTTCTGGTACTTTAAGCATACCAAAGAATAAAAGAATTGCTGGTACTCCTGCAATACCTAACATGTAACGCCAAACTCCTTCGCCACTTAATAGGTTACCAAGAATAGCATTAAAGACGAAGGCTAACAATTGCCCACCTACAATCATTAACTCATTACGGGTAACCAATTGGCCTCTTCTATCAGAGGGCGACATTTCAGCTATAAATGTAGGAACTGCTACTGATGCTCCGCCAACAGCCATACCTAGTAAGAAGCGGAAGATAACCATTCCCGTTACGCTTGGTGATAGGGTACAACCAAGCGTAGCAATAAAGAAAAGGATTGAAAGGAAAAGGATATTTTTACGCCGTCCAATACCATCCGAAAGCCGACCACCAAATACAGCTCCTACCGCAGCCCCTAAAAGAAGAACACTTGTAACAAGACCTTCTGTGAATGAAGTTAGATTAAAATCGTCCGACATATAAGGCAAAGCCCCATTGATAACGCCGGTATCATAACCAAATAGAAGACCTCCGAATGTTGAGACTAAGACAATGGTGCTCAAAAATGATATGTGATTTTGATTAGCCTGTTTGTTCATATTCTTGCCCCTTTCCTTTCTGTTGATAATTGATCAGGGAACGTAATCAAGGTCTCTTTTTCAATTAAATTCAATGTATTCTTTTTAATCGAAATCTTTAGGCAGAGCTTCCTTTAATACCTGAGTCGACTTTTTCAAAGCAGTAAGTGGATCCATCGTTAAGTCTTCCATTTCTAGGCTAACCTGTCCGTCATACCCCACCATACTCAGTACGGAAAAGAATTCCTTCCACCAGCTAACGTCATGACCATGACCTAACGCTACATAGTTCCATGAACGATTTGAAAAACTATCAATTGTTTTTGTATCAAGTACACCCTCTGCATCAACGAGTCCTTTTTCCATACGTGTGTCTTTGGCATGAACATGATAGATTGCTGGTCCTAATTTTCTTAACGTTGCGATTGGATCTCCTCCCATCCAGAACAGATGACTAGGATCAAAGTTCATGCCAATCATGTCTCCTACATGATTTCTTAGCTTAAAGAGTGTTTCCGCATTATAAACGAGCTGGGAGCCATGATTCTCCAAAGCAATTTTTTCAATTCCATGTTCTTTTGCCTCTTTCACGGTTTTTTCCCAATATGGAAATGCTACCTCACTCCATTGCCAGTTTAAGATTTCAAGATTGATTGGCGGCCAGCTTGTTGTTACCCAGTTAGGAGTTGTCTCTCCTGGTCCTCCTCCAGGAAGTCCTGACATCATGTTTATGGTTTTTATCCCTAATAGTTCTGCAAGTTTAAATGTTTTTTCCACAACTTTCTGGTGTTCTCGTCCCTCCTCATTTGGAGCTAACTGGTTACCGGAGCAATTCAGAACCTCAATTGAAAGGCCTCTTTCCTTTAAAACGTTTACAAATTTTTCACGTTGAATGGAACTCTCGATTAAAGCATCCAGATCTACATGTGGGGCCTTGGACCAATTCCCACATGCAAATTCTAAGTTTTCATACCCTAAGGACACGGCAGTATCAGCCATTTCTTCTAGAGACATGAAGCCTAAACAATCTGTCACCAAACTCATTCTCATGATAAAAACTCCTTTCTATTAAATTAATGTTTTCCCGCCAGCAATAGTCATTGAAGTACCAGTAATATAGTTTGCTTTCTCGCTACTTAAAAACAGCATAAATTCTGCTATCTCCTCAGGTGTCGCTAATCTCTTCATTGGAACCTGGCCTTTTAATAATTCTTCATATTCCTGTGGTGCTTTGCCTTCAATTACGCTCCGTTTTTGAAACACCTCTTGCAGCATTTCGGTATCTACAAAACCAGGACAAACTGCGTTGACCGAAATTCCGTATTCTGCCAGCTCAAGCGCAAGCACCTGGGTCAACGAATTAACAGCCGCTTTTGATGCACAATACGCCCCGTTTCCAAGCTCGCCAATTTTTGAAGCTTGAGATGAAATTGTAACTATTTTTCCATTTTTGACTTCGTTTCTAATCATGTTTTTTCCAACATATTTACTAAGCAGATAAACAGATTTTAAATTTACATTGAACACTCTATCCCATTCTTCTTCTTCGATATCTAAGATTAATCTCGAAGTAGAGATACCAGCACAGTTAGCCAGTACATCAATTTTTGTGAATTGAGATTCAACTTCTTTAATTGCAGCTTCAATCTCTTTTGAAGAAGTCACATTTACAACAAGAGGTAATACTGTTACTCCTAATGCTTCTATTTCTTTTGCAGTGGCTTCAACCATTTCCTTATTTAAATCCATCAACACAATATTAGCGCCTTGTTCAGCATATTTGACAGCCAATGCTTTCCCAATTCCTCTTGCAGCTCCTGTAATGATACATGTCTTTCCTTGTAAATATTTCTCCATTTTTTTCACCATTTTCTATGTAGTATTTTTAGAATTTCACTTTTCGCATACGCTTGCATAAATCAGCAAAAAAATAAGAAGAAGGATCACTAAATCTAAAGGTCTATTAAAGATCATTCCCTGATTACTAATACATATCTAATCTCAAGTTTTTGACTATCGATTATATGGATTATATTTTCTTTATCAAACGCTTACATATTAACGCAAAAATTTATCTATTAAGTTGCCGCGCTATTGTAAGTCAAGATTTGTATTTGAAATCATAGGAATCGCATTTGGACATATCGAACTTTAGATTCACTTGCCCTTGTATTCGCCATTTTTGCAATTTTTCTATGGTAACTGCCTAAGTAGCTTCTTCCTCTTTTATCAGTTACGCATACGTATGCGTTAAGATTTGATTTCATTCTACAATATGCAGATTATTTAGTCAATTAAATTTTTAATTTATGTTGATTGGAAACGACAATTTTCTATTCACTTCTCAATTGTTTTATGGTAAATCGCTTGTATTCATATTCTTTTTTACTGTTGTTTTGATGAAAGAGTTTGTATCCACAGCAACTAAACTATCTTCTTTAGAATAATAGCTCTTCAGTATGTCTACAAAAATAATAGGCACTAGGGATAGTTATAAGAAAAATAATTTTGAGGTGAATAACATGATCGATATTATTCATAACCCCTTTGAGATAAAGAAAATATAAATTAAAATAGATATTCTTTAAAAGGATAGATAAAACCATTCAAATAAACCAAGAGAACTGTTACTCAACAAAGGAAGTCGCAGAGATGAGTGGCCTCTCTATTTCTACGGTCCATGCGTATGTTCAGGAAGGAAAGCTAAAACCTATGAAGGATCGGAGGTAACCAGAGGCTTCTTTTTTCTAAAAAAAATTGAGCGGCTAATCCAAACAATGCCTACAACGCTAGAAGGCTTAACCTTAAACCAAGCGGCAGAGTACCTGCAGACGAATCGGAACTTTGTTGCCGCTTATATTAAAGAAGGGCTTCTTCCAGCTTCCGAAGGACAGGTAAAAGGTCGTACCATTCCCCTTATCCAAGAAAGCGATCTTAAAGAATTCAGCGAGCTGCATGAAAAGAAAATTTGGGAAGACCGGCTTTTCCAGCGACAATACTACAATAAAAAAGCAAAAGAAGCCGTGTATCAGCGCTTTTCTTCCCCTTCCATTCCGGAAGCAAGACTTATGCGCAAAGGTTTAGGGGACTGGTACTTTATTGTGCCGGGAACCGATGAAACATTCAGCTATATGGAAGGGATCTATACACACAGGTTAACACCTGACTACTCCATTGAAATGGGTAAACGCAGTACAAAGCCCGGATATGCGGTGCTGAATCTGCCGGCCGTCTATTCCCTGACCTATCAAGTAATGGATCTGCTTTATCAGCAGGTGCCGGTGGCCAATATGTACATGGAGCGGTTAAAGGATCGATGGGTCATTCATATGAAAGATGCCCGGTTAAATAACGTTTCGGTTGAGTTAGCCGACTTTATTAAACGCTCGGCTAAACAAGGGGGGGTGCGGTATGTTCCAGAATATGAGGCGCTCAGCATTGAATCGGAGGAGGAATTGCTGTCGGTTTCCCTGTCCGTGTATATTAAAGAGTGGCTGCGTAATAAAGGAGAACAGACAGGCAAGAGTATGCAGGACATTGCAGCAGAAATCCTTGAAGAAGTATATAAACGTGAACAGGACCAAAGCAGGGATAGTATCAATAAATTTCAAGCATTCAACTAGAATGATGACTGATTTCCCTAAGTTAGTTCTTTATTTTCACTTCCCATGGTTGTAATTATTTAGTTCCTGCTTCTTTATTAAATAAGCGAAGAACCTGTTTTAAAAGCTATGTGGTCCCTTCCACATGGCTTCTTTGTGCTCTATACTAACTTAGGTTTCCCTAAAAAAAGGTAACATTCTGCATCCCGGGCCGCCTGTAGATCATGTTGAGATATTTTATAATAATTTATGTATTTGAATTTAACGCATAGTATATAAAGCTAAAAAATGCGTGAAATAAATTATGATGCTCTTAACAGCGTCTCGCTTTGACTATGAGTTATGATCCCTCTTTAGCCTTGATTTTGCTGATTTTGATAGTTTACAGCAAAGCTAGAAGGTTATAAATATACACTAAATTAGACTTTGCTCAAAACTTTTAATTTATGAATACGCCAGCTAATACTTGTTATCTCTAAGAATATTCATAAACGGTGGTTAATGAGACATAGATTTTGAGCAATGTTTTGAGACAAGAAAATATAGAATTTTTGGCAAAATAAGCTGTTCAAAAAAACATCTCAAAAACGGTCGTTTTTGATAAGGCGATAAGTGGGGAAAACTATTTTTCATCCTTCGTAAAATCTGAAAAATACATTTATATTACATTTTCATGCAGTATTCAAAACTGTTAAGTTTTGACACCGTTTCTACAACAAAGTGTACATACAACAAAAATAAAGCAGCTCTTAAAACAACTGCTTTACTCGTTGACATTCTCGCTTATTCATCTACTTAAGCGAGAATCTTTATGTAACATAATATAAAAATAGATAGGTTATTGAACACAGAATAATGAACAGATTTTTGTGACAGAAAAGACGTTAAAAAAGTGCCCTTTTAGGAACTGGGTGGCTGTGTTCAGAAAAGGACGAGTTTCTGCACATAACGGATGATTAATGAGACATAGGGTTTGAGCAATGTTTTGAGAAACAATAATAATAAGATTTTGGCTAAAAGAAGCTATTCATAAAAACATCTCAAAAATGATCGTTTTTGAGACAAGTAAGAAACCGAAATGTCACCATAGTTCCCTTGTGCCTACTCTCGAAATATATGCTATGCTTTAGGAAATAAACTCCAATAATAAGTAGTGGGAGGGATCTTCATGTGCTTTAAACCATCTGCAACAGAAGCAGGGGACCAACTAGGAGAAATTTTAAAACATTATGAAGAAAAGAACGTACAATTCATCATACGAACAAAAGATGAGAATGCCGCCATCCCATTTATACACACAGTTGTTTCAAATATGCGATGCATGATTTTAAAGGTTGAAAAGCTTGGGAATATCATTTCCGTTGGGAGTGATAGTGACAACGACAAGGCAGGCTTCAATTTCACCAAAAGTAATATAAATAAAGTTGAAGTTGATGATACTTTTTTCCCGGGGGAAGTCAGCAGGATACAGGCCGCTTATGAAGTACACTGTAAAGATGGCACAATGATTGAAATAGATGTGTTGGAATAGAAAAAGCTCTTTGAATAAAGTTTTAAGCCCAAAAGGAGAGAGGACTAGTTTTTAGTCCTCTCCTTTACTTATCACATAAGTGAAAGTTTAGCCTACACAAAATCCGTTTTACAGCTAAATGTTATCTATTCAAGCAGTTATGTTAGATAAACAAGCATTATGGTATCTCATGGGCTGATCAGAAATACCAGCTAATTCAAAGCTGCCTTTATTTCACTTTTGACTACAAGCTATGACTACTGCAGGACTCTAAAGAGCATAAAAAAAAGACCGTCCGTTGACATTCCTATTTTTGACAGCTATTGCTTGCTTGTATGTGTAACTCTTGTTGCACAGTAGGAGATAAAGCTATTTCCTCAAACGAAATTGTTCCTGTATCGTTTCCCTTCTCATCAATAAGAAAATTCCCATATAGTCGGTAAACTTCCTTATACATACTCTCAAGGTTTTTAGCAATAACTACAATTTGGACTGTTTCGCCGTTCCGTTCGAGTTTAATAACATATCTTTTTCGTGATTGTACGATGCCCATTTTTCATTACTCCTCTTAACCGGATGTAAGTCATATACCCTTGTTGTCTGTTAGACAAAACTAAGTTGAGAGAAGTATCTGTTCTATTCTGAAACTTTTTAAGTTATGACTACTTGAAATTTAAAATTTGATTATCGAAATCAAATTTTAAAGCTGCCGCCATGTGGTTACGTTCTATCCTTCTTTTCTTCGTCGACGAAAGGAGGTGACATGGATCTGATCCTTCGGGCAATCGCAACGATTGCCAGCTGCACCAGCGCGGTTTACGCAATCCGGAACTTTAACCGGACGCACAAGAAGCCGAAGGGCAAGCACCGCAAGTAGAAAAAGCCGGGATGGAGGGTAAAACCTTTATCCCGGCTTTTTCGTGTTGAGCAAAGAATTATTAGTGAATAGTTGACCGAAACTGTTGAATAACCTTTACGTTAATATCAAATAAATAGAGATGCCAATCATTGCAGCCAATAGCATGGTTGATATACGATACCAACCAGTAACCAATTTTTCACCTCTGCTAAGATAGCTTGATATGATAACAAGACCAGCGACTGATAGATAAGAATTCAAGTCGTTTAGTATCTTGATTTCCCATTCGACCGTTTGGAAATGGAAATAAAACATAAATAAAAATAGATAAGTAAAAAAGATAAACAACAATTCTTTAACTAATTGAAATTTCAAAGCAGCCATCCTTTATTATGTAATGCCTAAATTATACTAAAGAACAATGCCCATTCATACAGCTCCTAAAAAACAAAAGATGATTAGTCAACAGTACGGTCATACTTTACGTTAAACGCCCCGGCTTCTTTTGACAGCCAGGGCGTTTTCAATTCAACATAATTACATTTATATTGAATTAGGAAGCGAGTTTTATGGTTCACTTTTTGAACTAACGCACCCCGTTAGTTCAACAAGCACTACATTAACTCACCATACATTTCATATCTCCCTAAAAATTCATGTATTTCTTTTTTCACCCTTCGCATATCTCCATATCCATCCACAGCCATTTCATATTCAGCGTCTAATTCATTTATTTTTGAAAATATATCATCTTCAATATTTCGTTCCCAAGCTAATCTATAAATCGAAGTAATCACTTGATGAATTTCGAGTTCTTTTTTCGCAAATGATTTGTACAGGAGACCTAATATAACTTTCGATGCAATATCTATGTGATTTCCTCTTGTTATTTCATTTAAAAGGCTGATAACGTCATCTATTTTTTTATTACTCGATAACGAAACTTCGTACAATTGATAAGGAATTTCAGAAGATTCCAATTGTAATATCGTTAAATCAATCCATTCAACTACTTTAGGCAATTTAAAATACCCTATTCCCAATCCAAGTTGATATGCAGCCAACTTCTCCGACAAATTCAGCATTTTTTAATCCACCGTTCAAGAATAATTTGTCTTAATTTTAGCATATTTTACTTCAACTAAACTGACACATTCGTATTATAAGGTCAGCCAGAAAATATTTCTGGTTGACCATTTTTCATATGGTTTTATGATATCAGTAGCCAGGGTAGAACGTAACTGCCCGTGGGGCCGGACCCCGTCAACTAAACCGTTCGCCCCCTACTTGTAGAAACATGATTGAGGCTGGTTGGGACGTAGATCTCGTATAACAAGCGAAGCTGTGATACTGCATGAAGGATTAGGGGTTACTGGCAAATCACCATATTAGGAGGAGATTCAGAATGAATCCAGTCGTCGGTCTGGATATATCGAAAGGGGAAAGTCAGGTTCAAGCCTTTCTAGATAAAGGTAAGCCATACAGTAAGAGCTTTAAAGTAAATCACACTCTTGAGGGCCTTCGTTCACTTGTGTCGTTTCTTGAGAATGTAAAGCAAGAAGCTGGGAAGAAACCTTCAGTAATATTAGAGGCTACTGGGCATTATCAAACTCCAGTCGTTCAATACTTGGAAGAACGGGGCTATTTATTGGTTATCATCAATCCATTGATCTCATATAAGGCAAGAGGATCAAGTTTGAGAAAAGTAAAGACAGATGCCATTGATGCCTACCTCCTCTGTGAGTTGTTTTATAAAGAGGAATTAGAACCTTATAAAAAGCGTGGAGTTCAGTTATTGAACCTTCGGAATCTTACAAGACAACACGAAAATATAACTGGAGTTATGATTCAGACAAAGCTTCAATTTCAAGCAGTGCTTGAACAGGTGTTTCCTGAATATAAAGGGGTCTTTGGTGATTTATATTCGGTTGTTTCACTCTTAACTCTTTCAGAGTTCCCTTCTTCCGAGGATATTTTGAGAGCCAGTGAAGAAACAATTACAGACGAGATATTTGGATTATGTAAAAGTCGATCAATCAGGTGGGCAAAAGAAAAAGCTGTTCAGCTTAAAGCTGCAGCAGCCCGTAATCCTTTTGAAAAAACAGTGTACCAAAGCCATATATTAAGTCTTCGTATGTATATTAATATTCTTCTTCAATACAAAGAACATCTATCAAAGTTAGAGTCAGAAATAGATGCCCTCGCTAAGGAAATTGAAGAATATAATATCATCAAATCTATCCCTGGTATTGGAGAAAAGATCGCTGCAACGATCATTTCTGAAATTGGAGAGATAGATCGATTTACTGATCCTAAAAAGCTGGTAGCTTTCGCTGGAGTTGATCCTAGTGTATTTGAATCCGGTAAGTTTACAGCCACTAAAAACCGAATCACTAAAAGAGGGTCAAGCAGGCTTCGTCACGCCTTATATATGGCAGTTCGTTGTGCAATTCGTGACTGTCGTAAGATCAAAACAAGCGATGAAATCATTCCTCGTAATAAGAAATTACGGGAGTTCTATGATAAAAAACGTGAAGAAGGAAAACCCTTTAAAGTAGCCGTTATTGCGTGTGTAAATAAACTCTTACATTGGATATTTGCCCTATTAAAGAACAGAACAACTTTCCAGGATATAGCTTAAAATCTACACCCAACTAAATAACACAAAACCTTCCAAAACATGATTAAAAGAAGGTTATTTGTCATGCTTATTTTTAGTGTATCATGCGATTTTCAAGATTTTTATTGAAAAATATTGACAAACTATTAGCTGGTTTAGTTCAATAAGACGCATTAGAGAAATCTTCTCGTGATTGCACTCAAATCGAAAAAACACCCTAAGTTCTAAAGATCCAGGGCGTTCTCAATACAACAAAATTGCATTTATGTCGCATTCACTTCACTTTATTGAATTCGCTATACTAACCAAAACCTGTGCTGTAACTTCGTCACCAATTCGCTTATCTACGCCCAAAAGATATTGCCAACCGTCTTTTTCGAATACAAACAAGTTAGACCCCTTTAAAACATTCGTGCTGTATAACGCTTCTGTTTGGTTTTGTAATTTATATACCTTTTTGATGTAATTGTTTTTAAATTCTAACCTGTTTTCGCTTGGCCGAATATCTATTTTATAATGAACCTCGCCATTCTTCTCGTTTATATATTCAATTTCAAGGCTGTCATCCACATCACCTTCTAAGTCGTTGAAACGGCCAAAACGATGCGTAAATGGTACGGAAGGTATTTTTATAGGCAACTTCACTTCTTTTCTAAAATGACCTTCAAATTTATCTAAAGCCTGTTCCGCAGAGCTATAGCCTAATTCAAAATATGATTCTTCTATGGGGTGCAATTTATTCTCATTAGGATACACATGATTACTCAAAAACAAGGCTAAAGTGCTTAAGCTAAGGAACAGTGTAAAAACGATCTTTTTCAAAACAAAATACCTCCTCAGTCTTGATGAAGGTATTTTATCCAGCTGCACATCTATTTATTAACTGAATGACGGATTTGGAATACAACAAAATTTCCTGATATGCTCCCCCTTAAGTGGACAGTGTAGAAAAGCAACACTACTGTTTACTCAAGGGGGATTTTAAATGGCGAAAAAACAAACATACTCTGTAGAGCTTAAACTGCAGGCAGTCGAACTGTATAT
>NZ_JAMBOO010000036.1 GCF_023715895.1 Domibacillus indicus
AAGAGGAAAAAGAACAAAAAGCCTAAAAGGAAATAGGCAGATTCCTGTTCAATTTTGAACAGGAATCTGCCTATTTTTGTTGGAGAAACAAGTAAGAATTTAAAAACGTAAGTTTTTCAGTGCCCTCCTGATGTCGGGGCGGTTTTTTTAGAATTATGAACGGAATGTAACGATTTGTTAAAGTTTTTGTAATATTCTTGTTTTTGGGTTAAAGATCACCTATCCTTTGAATTAAAGGTGTTTATTTTATAAGGGGGCAGGTTCATTGAAAAACAAACATAAATTTATTGCGGCAGCGTCTGTGGCTTCTATTGGTGTATCCGCTGTTTCGATTTCGGCTGCATCTGCTTTTACAGATGTACCACCGCATTATGAGGAAGCGGTTCAATTTTTAACAGAAAACGATATTACAGCCGGCTATTCTGCAGGTAAGTTTGGCACGTCTATGTCCATTGCACGCGTAGATGCGGCCATTCAATTGGCAAAGGCGCTTGGCTTTACAGAAGATGATACATATGAAGACGCAGGATTTACCGATGTACCAGAGCGAGGTCAATGGGCTGTAAATGCGCTGGCAGAGGTCGGGGTTACAGCAGGAAAAGCAAAAGGTAAATTCGGTGCGTTTGAACCCATCACGCGCGGCGAAGCTTCCTATTGGCTTGCGAATGCTTACGGGCTTGAAGTAGACGAAACGGTTACAGAGACACCATTTACGGATGTGAATGAACGCTTTGGCCCTTATGTAAACGCCCTTGTAGAATCTGGTCTTTCTCTCGGCAAAACCGATACAACTTTTGGTGCAGCGGACAGGCTGCTTCGGGGTGAATGGGCGTTATTCCTCCACCGCGGATCTCAGCTGCCGGAAGAATTCCTGCTTTCCCTTATCCACACGAACGATACACATGCACATATTGACAATGTTGCGCGTAAAGCAACGGTTGTAGAAGCGCTGCGGGAAGAAAACCCGTCTTCTCTACTCGTTGATGCCGGCGACGTGTTTTCCGGCACCCTTTATTTCAACCAATTCAAAGGGCAGGCTGATCTTGATTTTATGAACATGCTCGGCTATGATGCCATGACCTTTGGAAACCACGAATTCGACCTAGGTACAGGGCCGCTGGCTGATTTTATCAAAAATGCGAAATTCCCGTTTGTATCGGCGAACGTAAACGCGTCGGCGGATGCGAATCTTTCTTCTTTAATGAACGAAACGGTGACGGATGAACCGATGGACGGACGGGTATACAATGGCATTATTAAAGAAGTAGACGGCGAGAAAGTCGGCATTTTCGGCTTGACAACAGCAGAAACACAAACGATTTCATCTCCTGGCGACGATGTTGTGTTTGAAAACTATATTCAAGAAGCGAAAAAAGCGGTAGCGTCCTTTGAAGCAGAAGGAGTGGACAAAGTTGTAGCCCTGTCCCATATTGGCTTCCGGGATGGCGGCGGTGATAATGATGTCACGCTCGCAAAAGAAGTGGAAGGCATTGATGTGATTGTCGGCGGCCATACGCATGACAAGCTGAGCGAGCCGTATATTGATGAAACAGGAGCAGAGCCGACCGTTATTGTACAGGCCAATGAGTATAACAAGTTTGTCGGTACACTTGATGTGATCTTTGATGAAGAGGGAGCTATCACGGGGTACGCCGGCGAACTGATTGAAGTCGATCAGAAAAATGAAGACGGCACTTATGTGTTTGAAGAAAACGAAGAAGTGAAAAACCGGCTGGCGTCCGCTTATACACCGGAGATTGAGAAAGTAAAAGCCCAGGTAGTGGGTTCAGCTGCAGCCGCTTTAGATGGCGAGCGGGCGAATGTGCGCACGAAGGAAACCAATCTTGGCAACCTCATGACGGATGCCATGCTTGCAAAAGCCAAGACGATTGATTCAGATACCGTCATTGCGCTTCAAAACGGCGGAGGAATCCGTGCATCGATCGATGCCGGAGACATTACAATGGAAGAAGTGCTTACCGTAATGCCGTTTGGCAACGCGCTCGCTATCATGGACTTAACAGGAGCAGAAATCAAAGCCGCGCTTGAACACAGCGTCAGCCTAGCGCCAGAACAAAACGGCGCATTCCTGCAGGTGTCCGGCTTGAAGTTTACGTATGACTCCTCCAAAGCGGCAGGTTCCCGTGTAACATCGGTAGAAGTGAACGAAGGCGGCACATTTGTTCCGCTGGATGAAGCGAAAACATATGCTGTAGCAACAAACACCTTTACCGCAAAAGGCGGCGATAACTTTTCAATGTTTAAAACAGCGTACGACGAAGGCCGCGTGAGTGAGCCAGGCAACGTAGACTGGGAAACCTTTACCGATTATTTAAAAGCGAATCCGTCGGTTAACGCAGCGGTTGAAGGACGTATTACCGATACAAATTCAGCTCAATAAGGGAAGAACATGCCCGGGCAGCTTGTGAGCCCGGGCATTTTTCCCGTTTTCGCAACGAAATTCTGATTATTTCTTCTTTTTTCGTATGAACGGTGGTATAATTCTTTGGATAAAGCGCATTTTCGTCAAGGAATGCAAACCAGCAAGGAGTGGCAGACATGATCGTATGTAAATTTGGCGGCACATCCGTTGCCAGTGCAGAACAAATTAAAAAAGTAGCATCTATCGTAAAAGATGAACCGAAGCGAAAGGCGGTTGTTGTATCGGCACCCGGTAAACGTTTCAGCGAAGATACGAAAGTAACGGACCTGCTGATTGCGCTTGCGAATGCCTCTTTGCAAAAGCAGGATGCGGAAGCGGAACTAAAAGCCGTTGTTGACCGTTATGCAGACATCGCTCAAGGGCTCGGTCTTGATGATACGATTGTTTATATTATTGAAGAAGATTTGCGCGGCCGTTTAACAGAAAACCGCGATAACCCGCCGCTTTTCATGGATCAGCTGAAAGCAAGCGGAGAAGATAATAATGCAAAATTAATTGCTGCGTATTTTACAAGCATCGGATTAGATGCGGAGTATGTAAATCCGAAAGAAGCGGGCTTAATTGTAAGTGATGAGCCGGGCCGCGCACGTGCGCTTCCAGAAGCTTATGAAAACTTAGAAAAGCTTCGTGAAAACGGAAAGATTGTCGTATTCCCAGGCTTTTTCGGTTATACAAAAGAAGGCGTGATGATGACATTCGCCCGCGGCGGTTCGGATATTACCGGTTCAATTTTAGCCGCTGCTCTAAAAGCGGAGCTATATGAAAACTTTACAGATGTTGATTCCGTTTTTGCAGCGAACCCGAATGTTGTGGACAATCCGGCTGAAATCAAACGGATGACATACCGGGAAATGCGCGAGTTGTCATATGCCGGCTTCTCTGTTTTCCATGATGAAGCCCTTATGCCTGCATTCCAGCATTCGGTGCCTGTTTGCATTAAAAATACAAACAACCCATCCGCACCGGGGACAATGATTGTAGCAGAGCGTGAATACACGAAAAATCCGGTTATTGGGATTGCGGCAGACACTGGATTTTCTACTTTGTACGTAAGCAAGTATTTGATGAACCGTGAAATCGGATTTGGCCGCCGTCTCCTTCAAATTTTAGAAGAAGAAGGTGTATCATATGAGCATACGCCATCTGGCATTGATGATTTGTCGGTTATTGTAAGAAGCCACCAGCTTACACCAGAAAAAGAAGAGCGCATTTTAGCTCGTTTCCGCAATGAACTGCATGTAGATAAAGCAAATGTGGAGCATGGCTTTGCGATGATTGTGCTTGTCGGAGAAGGTATGCATAATACACTTGGACTTTCTGCACGTGCCACATCGGCCATTTCCCGCGTTGGCGCAAACATTGAAATGATCAACCAGGGTTCTTCGGAAGTCAGCCTTGTGTTT
Organism: Domibacillus indicus; assembly: GCF_023715895.1. GTDB lineage: Bacteria > Bacillota > Bacilli > Bacillales > Domibacillaceae > Domibacillus > Domibacillus indicus_A. The sequence continues at coordinate 3,847 of NZ_JAMBOO010000036.1, forward strand.
GGTATTCAAGAAAAAGATACAAATAATGTATTGCGTGAGCTGTACAAAGAGTTTTTCAGCAAGAGTGCAGTTCTTCAATAAAAGAAATATTTAAAAACCCGCCAGCTGCTGGCGGGTTTTTTAGCTTGTCTACATGAAAAAAAGACCCTATGCAGGATCTTTTTTATGACGGATTAAAGTTTATCAAGAATGCTTTTGCCAGACATACGTGTTCTATGGGAATCACTGTATGATTTACGCAAATTGTTTGTTCCTAGGCGGTTTTTTACTTTCGGGTAAACGATTGGAGCGATAATAGCACCGTACTTGATCAGCTTTTTTAAATTCATTTCTGTCATCTCCGTTCTCAAATGTTCATTACATTACTATACCCATTTAAAGCATGTTGAAACAACGTTTTCATTATACCACATTTCCTCATTTTTTCTAAGAAGTTCGCACGTATTACTTCTTCACATGGTAAAATGGATAAAACGAGTGCGGGAGGAAAAAAAGTGAAAAAATACATATCAGCCCTTTCAGCCGGTGTATTGGGCATGGGCATTTTTCTTGTGCCGCCAGCAGACGCAGCTGTTTCGAAAATAGACTATGTCGCTTTCGGTGATTCTATTGCGGCCGGCCAAACGCCTTATAAAGTGCCGGTTGGAACGAGCTACACCGATTTAATTGCAGCGGAGCTGAAGGAAGAAGGCGTCCTCTCTTCTTTTACGAAAGAATTTGCCGTTTCCGGTGAAACGAGCGCCCAGTTTTTAGCGAAGCTCTCTTTAACGGATGTACAGGAAGCGGTTCGGCAGGCAGAACTGATTACGATCTCAACAGGTGCCAATGATCTGCTTCAATTAGCGCTTGCCGGAAATACAGATCCCATTAAGCTGTTAGAAGCAGTCGCGCAGGTGGACCGAAATCTCACAGCCGGTATTCAGCAAATTAAAGTATTGAATCCAACGGTCGATGTGTATGTGACAGGCTATTATTTTCCGTTTCCACGTATGGAAGAAGGACAGCAAAAAGATCACTTAAAAGAATTTTTTACACTTTTTAATACGCAATTAAAAACGACCGCTCAAAAACAATCCGCAACGTTTGTTGATGCCTCTGCCCAGTTCGGTGAAGAGTATTTGCCAAACCCGAGCGATATTCATCCGAATACAGCCGGCTATCAGCTGATTGCCAATCAATTTTTTGCAGTTTGGAAGGGAGCAGCGGACTCGGACCCATTTTCTGATATTGCCGCTGTCGGCTCCCAGGCACGCCTGGCGATTATGAAACTGGCCGAGAATGGTATTATTAAAGGAAATGCGGATGGTACGTTTGCACCTAAAAGCCAGATTACCAGGGCGGAAGCCGCGATTATTTTAGCGCGTATTCTTGGCAAAACGGAAGCGGCACCGAATCCAGGGTTTTCAGATGTTTCTGCGCACATGAAATCTTACAGCGCGATTGCACAGCTTACTGAAGCGGGCGTTTTTGCGAAAGCGCCGAAATTCAATCCGAATCAGCCGCTTACACGGGCCCAGTTAGCACGTATATTAACAAAAGCATTGAATCTGAAAGCAGGTGCATCCGCCGCTTTCACAGACGTTCCGGCTTCTCACTGGGCAAAGAATGAAATTGATGCTGTTTACGCAAACGGCCTGATGACCGGCGGTGCCGCTGCTAGATTTCTTCCAGAAGCAGGCATTACCCGTGAACAATTTGCCATGACCATTTTTAATGTGTGGAGCAGCAAGCAGCCATAACAGCTGAAAGAACTGCCAGGCGGCGGCAGTTCTTTTCTTTTGCACGAATAGATCAAGAATACAGAACATTTCGAGCCGTTTTTTTAACTGTACATCTAGGATACAATATGCTAGTATTTACAACGTGAACAAACACAATATATAGTATGCGATGGAAAATAGGTACCAGTAATGGTGTAAAGGGAATCCGGTTGGATGCCGGAGCTGTCCCCGCAACTGTAAGTGCAGACGAATGCCGGGCCACTGCGAAAGCGGGAAGGCGGCAGGAGGAGGACGCACGAGCCAGGAAACCTGCCTGTTTTTCTGTAAGCACCACTTTCTTCGGGGGCTGAGAGGTGAAGATGGCGTAACTCTGCCATTTTTCACGTTTACCCACCCAGAGCGCGGACTCAGTCGAAAAAACTTGAGCGATCGCTCTTTTTATTTTGCTCATATTAAAAGGAGGACATACTTCATGACCATAACTACTGCTTCAGGCATTGATCAACTTTTACATACGCTGACAACTGAATTCGGCGAAGAAAAAATTGGACCGCTTCTCCGCGCAAGCGAGCGCTGGACGGCAAAGCGCCCGGATGCGGATATGGATGCCTGGTCGAAAGCTATGACGCTTGAAGCGCTCAGCTTTATGGATGAAGAAGAGCCATATTGGACGTTTGTAGCGGCACGTATTTATCTGCATCAAACATACCGTGCGATTGCAGCAAAAAGAGGCGTAGAAGCCAAAGACGTTTATACGGCTTTTGCTGACTATCTTCACCGCGAAACGGAAAAAGGACTTTATGATAACCGTCTGATCGAAGCTTATACAAAAGAAGAGCTTGAGGAAATCGGTAAGCTTATTCAACCAGAACGCGACCAGCTGTTTACATACATTGGACTTAAGATGCTGATGGACCGCTATGTGGTTCGTGATTTTGATAAAACACCAGTTGAGCTTCCACAGGAACGCTGGCTGACGATTGCCATGACGCTTATGAAAAATGAAACAGAGAACCGTCTGGCGAAAATTGCCGAATCTTATTGGGCAATGAGCAACTTGTACATGACCGTAGCAACACCAACACTATCAAATGCGGGTAAACCGTACGGACAGCTTTCAAGCTGCTTTATCGATACAGTGGATGACAGCCTGCAGGGCATTTACGACAGCAACACAGACGTTGCGACATTATCTAAATACGGCGGCGGAATCGGCGTTTACATGGGTAAAGTACGCAGCCGCGGTTCTTCTATCCGTGGATTCAAAGGCGCATCAAGCGGTGTTCTTCCATGGATTAAGCAGTTGAACAACACAGCGGTCAGCGTTGACCAGCTTGGCCAGCGCCAGGGTGCGATAGCGGTCTACCTAGATGTTTGGCACAAAGACGTTTTTGCTTTCCTTGATTTGAAATTAAACAACGGTGACGAGCGTCTTCGTGCGCATGATATTTTCACAGGCGTATGTCTTCCAGACTTGTTTATGGAAAAAGTAGATGCGCGTGAAGAGTGGCACTTGTTTGATCCGCATGAAGTTCGCACAGTTATGGGCTTCTCGCTTGAAGACTTCTATGATGAGTCGCGCGGCAAAGGCTCATTCCGTGAAAAATATGAGCAGTGCGTACAAAACGAGCAGCTTTCCCGTGAAACGGTACAGGCGATCGACATTATGAAACGCATTATGCGCTCGCAGCTTGAAACAGGCGTGCCGTTTATGTTCTATCGTGATGAAGTAAACCGCCGCAACCCAAACAAGCATGAAGGAATGGTTTATTCTAGTAATCTGTGTACCGAAATATTCCAAAATATGAGTGCAACAGAATTCCAATCTATTCAGCTTGAAGACGATGTGATTGTAACGCGCAAAAAGCCGGGTGACTTTGTTGTATGTAATTTGTCTTCTATCAACCTTGGTAAAGCAGTGCCGGCAGATGTATTGGAGCGCTTGATTCGCGTACAGGTGCGCATGCTGGATAACGTTATTGATTTAAACATGATTCCAGTACCGCAGGCAGAACGGACAAACAGCCGTTACCGCGGCATCGGCCTTGGCACATTCGGCTGGCATCACCTGCTGGCGCTGAAAAACATTCGCTGGGAATCAGACGAAGCTGTTCAGTATGCAGATGAGCTGTACGGAACAATTGCCCGTCTGACGATTCAAGCGTCTATGGAACTGGCAAAAGAAAAAGGGGCTTACCCATTATTTGAAGGATCTGACTGGCAGACAGGTGCTTATTTTGATGCACGCGGCTATGAAGGAGACGAGTGGGAAGCACTTCGTAAAGAGGTACGGGAAAACGGTATGCGTAACGGCTACTTGATGGCCGTTGCACCAAACTCGTCTACATCGATCATTGCCGGAAGCACAGCGAGTATCGATCCGATTTTCCAAAAGAGCTACTCTGAGGAAAAGAAAGATTATAAAATTCCTGTAACAGTACCAGATTTAAACGCGGAAACAACATGGTTCTACAAATCCGCTTACTTTATCGACCAGCACTGGACATTGCGCCAAAACGCTGCGCGCCAGCGCCACATTGACCAGGGTGTTTCACTGAACCTGTACGTGCAAAACACAATTAAAGCGAAAGAATTGCTTGATCTCCACCTGGCTGGCTGGAAACAAGGGTTAAAAACAACGTATTATGTTCGTTCAACATCTGTGGAACTACTTGAGTGCGAATCTTGCTCAAGCTAAGGAGAGAACACCATGACACTTATTGAAAAACGAAAATTAATGGATAAAGAAGCACCAAACCGTTCGACGGCCATTGTAAATGGCCGTTCATCCAACGTTTTAAACTGGGATGATGTTAAGTTTGACTGGGCGTATCCAAAGTATAAGCGGATGCTTGGAAATTTCTGGACTCCGTTTGAAATCAACATGAGCAATGACGTGAAACAATTTCCGAATCTCGAAGACAGCGAGCGGGAAGCGTTTTTGAAAATTATCGGCCTGCTTGCCCTCTTAGACAGCATTCAAACAGATTATGCAGGGAAAGTAGCAGACTACTTAACGGATTCAAGCCTGCAGGCGCTGATGATTATTTTGGCGCAGCAGGAGGTTATTCATAACCATTCTTACTCTTACGTACTGTCCAGCCTTGTTCAGAAATCAAAGCAGGACGAAGTATTCGATTACTGGCGCAGTGAGCCGGTTCTTGAAAAGCGCAATGACTTTATCGTAAAAGGCTACCAGTCCTTTGCGGAAAACCCAACCGTGGAAAATATGCTGGAGTCAATCGTACACGATGTCATTTTGGAAGGCTTGTTTTTCTATTCAGGCTTTGCATTCTTTTATCACCTGGCGCGCCACCAGAAAATGGTCGCTTCAAGTACAATGATTAACTATATTAATCGTGACGAACAGCTTCACGTCGACTTGTTCGTGAAAATCTACCAGGAACTTTTAAACGAGTATCCGGAGCTGGATACACCAGACCGCGCCGAAAAAGTACAGGCGATTTTCAAAGAAGCGGCTGAGCTTGAAGTGGAATGGGCACGTGAAGTCATTGGAGATAAAATTGACGGGCTTGATGTAGAAGATGTAGAAGCATACATCTACTTCTACGCCAATGTGCGCTGCGCACAGCTTGGCTATGAAAAGCTGTATCCAGATTACCGCAAAAATCCGCTTAAATGGATTAAAGCATACGAAGATGTGGATTTGGGGAAAACGGATTTCTTTGAACAGCGTTCGCGCCAATACGTAAAAGTAAACGTGCAGGATAACGGGTTCGACGAACTATAATAGATTAAAAAAAGCTTCTGCCTGAGAAATCGGGCGGAAGCTTTTTTGTTAACTTCTTTACATGATTTTTACATTTTATTTATATCCTCCATATATTCTTTCGCTACACTGACAAGAGATGTTTATTTAGAGGAGGATCAGCATTCATGAAAAGAAAGCCATTTTATTCCCTTGTGCTCGCCAGCAGTTTATCTGTTTCATCTCTTGTGACGCCGCCACTTGCTGCTTATGCAGAAGAAACGCCTTCTGCGCAAGCGGTTACAGTTTCACCCATCCTCATTACAGAGCTGCTGCCGAACAGTGACAACCTGAACGGATCAGACGCCTATGAATTTATTGAGCTGTACAATAACAGTACCCAGCCGTTTAGTTTAAAGAATTATAAACTGGTTTACGGCTATCCAGACGGAACAACAGCCGATTGGGTATTTAAAGAAGATAAAGAGATTGCACCTGGCGAAACGATGGTCGTTTGGGTAAAGCTTGAAAACAAAGCAAACGAATCTCTTACATTAGCGGACTTTAATGCTGAATTCGGCACTTCTTTAACAGATGCACAGTTTACATACATAGAATCTGCCGGAATGGCAAATGGCTCCGAGCGAAGCCTGTCAGTTGCAGACACGGCCGGCAACTTGTTAACAACCGCCGCTTATACACCAAATGAAGTGGAATTAAACAAAGGAATTCAATTTAAGCCAAATGCGGACGGCAGGACGATGGATGTCTTGACTTTTTCTGAACCCGCAACGCCTGGCACGCTGATAGAAGGGCAAAGGCCGGAAGCTCCAATCGAAGTAGATACGGTAAAGCCGGTTATTACCCATACGCCTGTAGAATCGGTTGAAGCCGGTCAAGATATCGTGATCCGCGCTTCCGTCACAGATGAAACAAAGCTGGACAGTGTGAAAGTGTTGTATCAGCCGTTAGCAGGCGGTGACTGGCTTGAAGCGGATATGACAGCGGGGGAAGACGGATCGTATGAAACCGTTATTGAAGCGTCTCAGCTTTTATCAGACCATTTTACATACCGGATTGAAGCGTTTGACGGCCAAAACAGGGCACAGACAGAAGATATTACTATTCAAGCAGCGGGACTGGATTACGATCCTCAGGCTGTCCCGGATCTGCTTGTAACCGAGATTATGCCGGATTCAGCGAACATAGACGGCCTTGATGGCTATGAATTTATTGAAGTATATAACAATACGGATAAACCTATTAATTTAAAAGACTATACCATCCGCTACCGGTATCCGGCTGACGGGTCGGAAGGAGATTTGATCTGGAGAGCAGACAAAGAAGACCTGGTGCTGCCGTCCGGGGAAACGATGACGTATTGGATTAAAAACAGTACAAATCAATCCAAAACCGTTGCCGACTTTAATGCTCATTACGGAACAAACTTGGAAGAAAACAAAAACATTGTCCAAGTTCAAGCAGACGGCATGGCAAACGGAAGCGCCCGGGTCATCTCTATCGCAACAAACACGGGGTTCGACATTTCAACAGCGGCTTATTTGGATCAGCCGAATGTGGATGATACGGTAGCGGACAAAGGTATTTTGTACTCGTTCCCGCGTGAGGCGGGAAGCAGGGAAATGTACAAATACAGTGCCGGAAAAGAAGCGGCTGCACCCGGTACTGTCGAAGCGGCCCAGGTTCCTGTGCTAAAAAAGAAAACAGCATTAGACGAAACGGAACCTGTCGTAACAGATTTAACAGAAACAGCGCCGATTTCAGCTCGGCAAAATGTAACGCTGTCATTTGATGCTGCAGATGATCAATCCGTTAAAACGATGCGCTTGTTTTACAAAACAAGCGAAACGGATGAATATAAGTCGGTCGATTTAACCGAGAACTTTGATACCGGCTTGTTTTCCCAAACCGTGTATTCACCTGATCTGCTCGGCAAAGAAAACCTGCAGTATTATGTGAAAGCATCCGATGGAACGAACGAAATCGAAACAGATGTGAAAACGATCCAAATTGAAAATGATATAAGCGCAGAAACAGGCTTGAATGTAGAGGATGGTTCGCTGCTCAGCAAAACGGCTGTGATCAAATCATTTGGCAAGGAGTCCACGCTGTCTGTTGACGGACGGGATGTGACAGGTGAAACAGAACCTTCTCTGCCGGCACACGCTTACTTTGCGTTTGATGCTAAAAAAGTGAATTTGTATTTTAAAAACGGTGTAACGATCGGCGACGAAACACTGCATATTTTTGATGATACGATCAATACGTATGAAACAATTACCGTGCCGGTTGACCCTTCTCAGTTTAAGCAGGGAGAAGGAACGACGATGTCTATCCGTGCGGGCACAAAGGTATCGCCATTTGATACGAATTCTGAAGAAAACCGGGATGATTTTTACGTGAAAAATGTGCGTCTCGTGCTTGAAGACGGTACGACACTGTATGATCCGGCTTACAGCGACGCAGCTAAAGAAATTTCAGTCGGTGACGGAGCAAGTGCCAAGCCGGCTGTAGATTTTACCTTTGATGTGCCAGATGAAGCATTTACCGCGAAAGCTTACCAGTGGGATACAACAGCAGTGGAAGACGGCCCTCATCTCATCGAATCTTCTTCGGCTCGTGCAGAAGTTCAAGTAGATAACAGCGCTCCTGTTATTATTCCTTCAGTTGAAGAAAACCGGGAATATAAAGGAGAATTTACGATTAATGCAGAAGCAGAGGATGCTTCCGATGTGGAAACATTGACAGCTCATCTGGATGGCGAAGAAATTTCTCTTCCACTCGACACGTCATCAGCGAAGCTGTCTCCGGGAGCGCATACTGTTCAATTTAAAGCAGTGGACCGGGCCGGCAACGAAGCCGAAAAATCGGTTGCTTTTACGGTAGTGGAAGAGCAGCCATATGCGCCGGAAGCGGTGACGCCTGCAGATGGACAGACAAATGTAAATGCGAATAACGCGAGCCTGGAGGTAAAAGTCACCGATCCGACGAAAGATACACTCGATGTGGAATTTTACCGCGGCTATGAGTACGCAGCAAATGATGCCGGCGTGCGTGTATTCCAAAACAATGCGGATCAAGAGCCGCCGAAAGAACTGGCATCAGCGGGTGAATCGGCTGTTTCGGATACGGATAAAATGGCAAAGGCGGACGGCCAGTATGTAGAAACAAAGTCTGTTGAGAAATTTCCGTACCACCGCTTTGAAGTCGCCGTGGATGAAGAAGTAGATGAAACAGACGAAATTGCACTTCATTGGGAAGGAAAATCATTAATCGGCCGGAAAGTGTCCATGTATGTATGGAACTATGCTGCTTCCAAATGGGAGCTTGAAGAATGGAAAGTAGCGGAAGATGACCAAAACTTCACCCTGACCGGACATGTAAAAGGGCTTGATTACGTAAAAGACGGCAAGGTGCAGGTAATGGTACAGGACGAGATTGCTTCCACGCCGGAATTTGATTATTCATTTGTTTGGATGTCGGATACGCAATATTATTCCGAAAGCTATCCGCATATTTTTGACCGCATGACCAAATGGGTTGCAGAGCAAAAAGAAGCGCTGAACTTAAAGTATGTGTTCCATACAGGTGATCTTGTCGATGAAGCGGATCAGCCGTATCAATGGGAGCATGCGGATACGTATATGAAAACACTTGATAACGCTAAAGTTCCATATGGCGTTCTCGCCGGCAATCACGATGTCGGCCATAAAACAGGCGATTACAACGAGTACAGCAAGTATTTCGGGGAAGCAAGGTTTGCCGGGAAGGATTATTACGGTGAGTCCTATAAAGACAACCGGGGCCATTACGACTTAATCAGCTCGAACGGCAATGATTTTATTATGCTTTATATGGGCTGGGGTGTGGACGATGAAGATATTGCCTGGATGAACAAAGTGCTGGCCGAGCATCCGGATCGAAAAGCGATTTTAAGCTTCCATGAGTATTTGCTTGTGTCAGGCAACCGCAGCCCGATTGGCGACAAGGTTTTTGAGGAAGTGGTAAAGCCGAATAAAAATGTCGTAGCAGTTCTATCCGGCCATTATCACGACAGTGAGACACTGGTAGATCAAGTTGATGATAACGGTGATGGCACACCGGACAGAAGTGTATACCAAATGCTGGCCGACTATCAGGGCGGGCCGGAAGGCGGACAGGGCTTCCTTCGTTTAATGAAAGTAAATCCGATCCAAAACAAAATCTATTTACAGACGTATTCGCCTTACCTCGATCAGTATAACTACTACAGTCCGGTCGACTATCCGGGCAAGGACGAATTTGCGATTGACGTAGATTTAACACCAAAAGAAAAAGTGGTCGCAACAGATTCCTTTAAAGCGGAAGTGTACACAGACCAAAAAATCGGCTCGCAATCCGGCATAAAAGATGGTGAAACAGCAAAAACCTCCTGGAAAGACCTGCAACGTTCAACCGAGCATGGCTGGTATGTAAAAGTAAAAGATTCATTTGGCGGAGAAGCCCAGTCGGATATTTGGTCGTTTACAACTGGCTCACAAGGCAGCGGAAATGAAGAAGGTGGCACGCCAGCGCCGCCGGCATCAAATCTGCCGGTTGTAGAGGTGACTGATTCGATGATCGAAAAAGGGCAGCAGCACTGGACGTTAACTGCAGATGGAGAAAGTGTTGAATGGAGACTGCCGTTGTCCATTATCGATTCCGCTGTTCAATCAGCGAAGCCGATTTTTATGCAGACGGCTGAAGGCAACGGTGTGCTTGTTCCGGAGAAAGTTCTTCTTCAACTGCAGGCAGCTGGGCAGGAAACGGTCTCTGTTTCATTAAATACGCTTCAGGCAAAAGATGTTTCACTCCCGCCTGGGCAGGTACACAGCAGTGTGCTTGATCCAGCAATCAAGGCAGGGGAGCATGCATTTGTATCATTGGACACTCCAGTCGAAATAAAATTGAAATTAAAAAAAGCTGTCAAAGCGGGTAAAACAAACGGTGCTTTTTACAATGGAGCAGTGAAACAATGGGAGCCTGCCGGCGGCTATGAGGAAAATGGATATTGGATTCTGCCAGCTTCCCAGCTCTCCACTTTTACCGTTTTATCTGACAATGCGATGAAAGCCAAAAAAGAAAAATAAACAAAACGCCGGAGCATTTGCTCCGGCGTTTTGTTTAGCGTGGACGGTATACTTTTGCCGCTCTGCGCTTGTCCAAATATTTTTTTACAATCGGGTAAATGATCGGGCCATATTTCATGCCCATTTTAATTAAGTTTGTCATACTGCTTGATGAACGAGCCATAATATTTTTCACCTTCCCGTTTCGATTTAGTACTACAAGTGTACCCGAACCTTGGATTATTAAACATTCAAGCGGGAAAGCTGATATAATGAGAAGCAATGAGAATTTTGGAAAGGACGTGCGTGAATGGCTCTAGAAGCTGGAACGATCGTAACACTGCGTGTAAAAAACAAACAAGAATATGGCTGGTTTCTTGAAAATGAAGAAGAAGAAGCCGTACTCCTTCATAATAGTGAAATAAGAGACGGTTTCGATCCGAACGAACCGATTGAGGTGTTCCTTTATCAGGACCACAGCGGCCGGCTTGCGTCTACGATGGACCGCCCGCTTATTACGCTTGGCGAATACGGCTGGGTGGAAGTTGTGGGGGAAGAAATAAAGCATGGTGTGTTTGTGAATATCGGCATTTCAAAAGATGCACTCGTGTCAGAAGATGACCTGCCGTATAAATTTGAGGTACGGCCGATTGCAGGTGACAAGCTGTACTGCACACTTAAGCTTGATAAAAATGGCCGGATGTTTGCGAAGCCGGCAACAGAAGAAAAAATTTGGGACATTGCCAAGCGGGCCAATAAAACCGATTTAAACAAGGACTTTACCGGCAGAGTCTACCGGACAGGAAAAGCAGGTACGTGGATTATTACCGATGACTTGTACCGGGCATTCCTGCATCCGACTGAGCGTGAGGATGAACCGCGTGTCGGGCAGGAGGTTACAGGACGCATTATTGCGGTGCACGACGACGGATCGGTGAATGTTTCCCTTTTAGGACGTCGTGTGGAACGGCAAAAAGATGATGCGGAAAATGTGTATGACTACTTGATGAGCCGCGGCGGCCAAATGCCATACTGGGATAAAAGCCTGCCGGAAGAAATCGAAAAACGGTTCGGCATCAGCAAAGGAGCGTTTAAGCGGGCGCTCGGCAAGCTGATGAAAGAAGGCAGAGCCTATCAGGAAAGCGGCTGGACCTACGCCGGCACAAAACAAAAAAGCGAATAAAAAAGGACGCTGCCTCACTTGGCAGCGTCTTTTTTATTCGTCATGGTCGTTTGATAAATTCAATTTTTTAATCAAGGCAAAGAACAAGCTTAAAATAATCGCAACAACCGTTGCTAACGCCATTCCTTTTAATTGCAGGTAGCCCCATGTGAACGTAGCGCCTGATAAACCGATCACAAGCACGATCGTTGTTAAGATCATGTTCGTTGTTTTAGAATAATCCACCCGTGAATCTACAAGCATGCGCAGGCCGCTCGCTGCAATAATACCGAATAGAAGCAGGGAGATGCCGCCCATAACCGGACCTGGAATCGTTGAAATAAGCGCAGCGAGTTTGCCGAAAAACGATAGCAGGATTGCCATAACCGCTGCACCGCCAATGACCCAGACAGAATACACTTTTGACAGAGCTAAAACACCAATATTTTCACCATATGTGGTGTTTGGCGTTGAGCCGACAAAACCAGAAATGACCGTTGAAATTCCGTTTCCGAATAAAGAAACACCGAGACCTGGTTTTTTCATTAAATCACGATCTACGATATTTTGTGTAACCACTAGGTGCCCGATGTGCTCCGCAATGACGACAAGCGCGGCAGGAGCAATAATGGCAATGCTCGACCAATGAAACTCCGGCGAATAAAATTGCGGGAGAGCGAACATTTTAGCTTCACGAACCGGTGTGAAATCCACCATTCCAAACATCGCTGCGATCATATACCCGGCAACAATTCCAACGAGAATCGGAATGATTTTTAAAAAGCCGCGGAACATCACGTTGCCAATAACCGTGATAAGAAGCGTCAGCATGGAGACAATAATCGTATTGCGGTCAGGTGACCAATCCGCTGAACCGTCCGAGATAATGCCCGCCATCTGTGCAGCTGTCGGTACAAGCTCAAGCCCGATTACGGCTACAATGGCGCCCATTGCTGCCGGTGGAAAGACCACGTCGATCCACCCGGTGCCGGCCACTTTAATAATTCCTGAAACGAGAATGAAAATAAGACCGACGACAATAAAACCGCCTAATGCCTGCTCGTAACTGCCGCCTTCAAGTACTAAAAAGACAGGAGATAAAAAAGCAAAACTGGATCCGAGGTAAGCCGGAATCTGGCCTTTACAAAGAAAAATGTACAATAATGTACCGATACCATTCATTAATAAAATCGTCGCTGGGTTCACACCAAACAAAACCGGAACAAGGACCGTTGACCCAAACATGGCGAATAAATGCTGCAAGCTAAGCGGAATCAGAGCCGGAATCGGCGGCCGCTCGTCAACTTGATAAGTACGCAAGTGATCTTCCTCCTAAATACACAAATTGTAGTCATTATACTTCAAAAATCGTCATCTGACTACAAAAAAAGAACCTGAATGTCAGGTTCTTCTTGGCGAAACATATTATGAAGCAGCAGGAAGTTCCTCCAGGTCCAGCTCGTTGACCTCGCCGTCTTCATTTACATCGACCAGCTCATCCATGAGGCCATCCCCATTTATGTCGATGAAATCCTCAACAGGCAGTTCTTCTTCCGGCTCTTCTATGAGCAGTTCTTCCCCCACAGCCGGCACTTCTTCTACAACATCTTCTTCTACAAGCTCTTCTTCTATGGGCACTTCCTCGACGATTTCTTCCTCCGAAGGCTCCGGCTCTAAATAAGGAATTTCTTCTTCCGGCACTTCTTCTACATAGTCTTCTACAATGACATCTTCTTCAACCGGCTCCTGGGCTGGCACTTCTTCCTCCAGCCAGGCATCCGGAACGTCGTAATAATCATACATATCATCTTCACTGTATTCGCCGCCATCAAAATAGGCGTCCTCGTTCCAGTATTCATCAAAAAACAGGGCTCCGTCTTCCGTATAAAACAAGCTTGTAACCTCATCTTCAGAAAGAGGGTCGGCACTCCAGCCATTCAGCATGCCTGCCACATCTTTATACGGAATGCTGAAACCAATCGCTTCTTCGCCGGTTAGTTTCGCTGAATTGATCGCAACGACACGGCCGGTGCTTTTGGACACAAGCGGACCGCCGCTGCTTCCAGGAGCAATGGCAGCGGATGTTTGATAAATGTGATCATAAGAATGGGGTTCAATCACAAAGCTGCGATCCACGCCGGTAATGTAGCCGAAAGTCGCTGTATTCTCAAGCGCCAGCGGACTTCCAAGAGCAATCACTTCATCTCCGACCTGCGCTTTTTGGCCGGTTTCAAGCTTAAGCGGGGAATGTCCAGCCAAATCCGGTACACGGATAAGTGCCACATCCGTTTCATTGGAATAGCCGATCACGGTGCCTTCATGTTCTGCCCCGTTGATGTCTTTGACGATCGTATAAACTGTGCCTTCCACAACGTGGGCGTTTGTGGCAACATCACCTTGATCATTGATTAGAAAACCGGACCCCTGGCCGTAATCTGTAAAAACAGTGAATACACTCTGCTGAGCATCTGCGATCAGATCACTCATTGAAGCTTGTTCATCAGCCGTTATTTCTTTTGGGGGAGCCACCGTTTCACGCACCACTGCCTGCTGCGTTTGAGCCGGCTGTTTCACCGGCTGTGCTGCTTTTTGCGTTTCCTGGTTCCCTTGTACCAGATAATAAATAAAGCCACCAAATCCAAGTGCAGAAAAAAGACATAAAAAACCGAGAAATTTGATCACGGAAAACGATTTACGGCGCTTTCTGCCGCAGCCTGGACAATAACGAGCACGACTGCCCATCTCCGTTCCGCATTTCACACAAAACAAACCCAGCACCTCCAAAAGTAGTAGTTAATTTTCATTATATACCAATTTTACTAGATTAAAAAAGGGCTTTTGACGATAAATATTGCAAGGGGCTGTTTGATGAACAAATGCTTCGTTTTATGATAAATCTTTCGTTTTTTGGCGAATCTTCACGCCTGTTGTCTATTCATAGTTTGAACCACCGGCAGGGTCCTCTTTGTTTCTGGCTGTCAATACGCAGAGCAGCATATCTTTAAAAACGAATGAATGTAAGAAAATTTAACAAAATGTTCGTAATTGAAAAGCGTGTTCATACGTAGGGTTGTAAGCGTTAACAGTGTGACATTTCCTTTAAAATTAAAGGAAGGAGCCCTTGATAAGTGCAGGCTGTTATTTTATAATTCGGGTATTGATAAAGTAGTAAATTTTCAGATTATCGAAAATAACACGAATGAAGGAGTAGTATGATGACACGAGTTTATAATTTCTCAGCAGGTCCTTCCATGTTGCCTCTTGAGGTACTCCAAAAAGCACAAGCCGAACTGACAAATTACGCAGGTTCCGGCATGGCGGTGATGGAGCTGAGCCATCGCTCGAAATGGTTTACAGAAATCATTGAAACAGCGGAATCCGTTCTTCGCAAGCTGATGAATATTCCGGACAACTACAAAGTGTTATTCCTTCAAGGGGGCGCTTCCCAGCAGTTCGCCATGGTGCCGATGAACTTGTTTTCCGGCAGCAAAAAAGCGGATTTTGTGAATACAGGCTCCTGGTCGAAAAAAGCAATTAAAGAAGCGAAAAAATACGGGGAAGTACGTGTTATTGCATCTTCTGAGGATAAAAACTTCAGTTACATCCCAACCGTAACAGCGGATATGATCGATCCAGAAGCAGATTTCGTTCATATTACAACAAACAATACAATAGAAGGAACCGTTTTCGAACAGATTCCAGATACAGGCAATGTACCGCTTGTGGCAGATATGTCTTCCAATATCTTATCAACCGAAATTGATGTGTCAAAATTTGGTGTTATTTACGCAGGGGCGCAGAAAAATGTCGGCCCGGCTGGCTTGACGCTTGTGATTATCCGTGAAGATTTAATTGGAAAAGCGGATGACTCTGTTCCAACCATGCTGGATTACAAAACGCATGCAGACAGCGATTCGCTTTATAATACACCGCCAACATTTGCGATTTACATGGCGAAGCTTGTATTTGAATGGTTAGAAAGCTTAGGCGGCATCAAAGCAATGGAAAGCATCAACCGTGAAAAAGCGGCTATTTTGTACGACTATCTTGATCAATCGGCTATGTTCAGCTCACCGATTGCGAAGGAAGCTCGTTCTCTGATGAACATTCCATTCGTATCACCAAGCGAAGAACTAGATGCACTGTTTGTGAAAGAAGCAAAAGCAAAAGGACTTGAAACATTAAAAGGACACCGTTCAGTTGGCGGCATGCGCGCAAGTATTTATAACGCTATGCCGGTTGAAGGCGTCAAAGCACTTGTCGCTTTTATGCAAGAATTCGAACAGACTCATTCAGCGGAAGGGAAGTAACGAGACGTGTATACTATTAAATCCATGAACAATATTGCCGATATCGGCATGAATGTATTCCACAATGCAGACAATTTTCAAGTAAACGACGATACAAACACACCAGATGGTATCATTTTGCGCAGTGCCAACCTGCATGATACAGAGTTCAGCGGCAGTCTTAAAGCGATTGCCCGCGCCGGTGCCGGTGTAAATAACATTCCTGTACAAGAATGCACAGAGCGCGGCATTGTGGTTTTCAACACGCCGGGTGCTAATGCCAATGCCGTAAAAGAACTGATCCTGACAACAATTATGGCTGTTTCCCGCAACTTGTTTGACGGTGTCAGCTGGACAAAAGAGCTACAGGGCCAGGGAGATGTGATTCCAAAGCTTGTTGAAGCAGGCAAAAAGCAATTTGTCGGCCGTGAAGTAAAAGGCAAAACGCTTGGCGTTATCGGTCTTGGCCACATTGGGGCATTGGTTGCGAACAATGCGCTTGACCTTGATATGGATGTAATCGGCTTTGACCCGTTTATTTCAGTTGACACCGCTTGGAACCTGTCTCGTAACGTACAGCGCGCTTTGACAATTGAACAATTGTTTGCGGCGAGCGACTACATTACAGTACACGTGCCATTAACGGATAACACACGCGGCATGTTCAACAAAGAAGCTTTTTCTGTTATGAAAAACGGTGCTACTATTTTGAACTTCTCACGTGGCGAGCTTGTAAACGAAGAAGATATGCGGGCAGCACTTGAAAGCGGCAAAGTCGGCAAATACGTAACGGACTTCCCGAACGAAAATGTTATTGGCATGAAAAATGTTATTCCGATTCCTCACCTTGGCGCATCTACAACAGAATCAGAAGAAAACTGTGCCGTTATGGCAGCACGCCAAATGAAAGAGTACTTGGAAACAGGAAACATTAAAAACTCTGTGAATTTCGGTAACGTAGAAATTCCGTTTACCGGCAAACGCCGTGTGACTGTAGCGCATAAAAACGTGCCAAACATGGTCGGCCAGATCACAGGGGCTCTTTCTGACTATGACTTGAATATTGCGGACATGGTAAACCGCAGTAAAGGTGACTACGCGTACACATTGATTGATATTGACAATCAAGTAAACGGGGATGTTATTCCTGGTTTAACAGAAAAGCTGCTTAGTATTTCTGGCGTAATTACAGCGCGTATTATCTAAAACGAGAAAAAGAGATTCTGGGTTTTTACCCAGAATCTCTTTTTTTGTTGGAGAAAAATAAATTTCAAAACTTGAAAAAATTTGAAACCAATTGGTACTTTTTCCTGTATGATGAAGAGAAGGAAAATGTGAATGGGGGATCTACTTTGAAAAAATGGCAACAAATGATGGCTGCAGCTGTGAGTGTCTCACTTCTTATGCCGGGAGCCACTTTGGCAGAGGTGCCGTCAGCTGACAAAGAAGCACAGTATAAAGCAGCTCAATCGGACAAGCAGGTAACAGATTCTCGGACACTAGTCATTAAATATTCAAAAGCGCTGCCGCAAAGTGTACATAAAAAAGCAGGTGTGTCTCTTGTAAAGCGTCTGTCCGGCTTGAAATATGACGTGGTGCGGGTGCCGGCGTCTAAAAAGCTGAGCGACGTAATCAGTGTTTATAAAAATCGTTCAGAAGTAACAGCGATTACGCCGAGTATTCAATACAAAGCATTTGCCGCTAAACCAGATCCAAAAGCAGTGAATATGGATCACTTAGCCATGCTCAATATAGGAAAAACTCTTTCATATGCGGGGAAAAACAAAGTCACCATCGCGGTAGTGGACGGCGGGGTGGACTATAAGCATCCTGATTTAAAAGCAAATTTATTAAAGCCGTATAATGCGGCTAATCCGGCACGAAATCCGGCTCGTGACCTGCATGGAACACACGTAGCAGGCATTATCGCCTCCACGAAGGATAACGGTCTTGGCGGATATGGCGTGTTTCCAAATGCAAACATTTTGCCGGTTGATGTATTTAACGGTTCTATGGGAGCCAATGACTTTACAATTGCAGAAGGCATTACCTACTCTGTTGACCAGGGAGCAGATGTAATTAACCTGAGCCTTGGCGGCTTTATGCCTTCTCCTGTTGTAGAAGAAGCGATTCAATATGCCATTGATTCTGGGGTTGTCGTCGTTGCAGCGGCAGGCAATGAAGCAACGGATCAGTATTCTTATCCGGCTGCTTATCCAGGGGTTATCAGTGTGGGGAATATCAATGGAGCAAAAACGCTATCTGACAGCTCTAACTACGGTTCCTCTGTTGATGTGGTAGCACCGGGTGAAAACATTTATAGCACATCCTACGATGCAGAGGCAGGATCTAAATTTGAACGGCTGACTGGTACTTCAATGGCATCGCCGATGGTAGCAGCTGCAGCGGGACTGTTAAAGTCTAAGTATCCAAATTTAACAGCTTTCGACATTGAATATATTTTGGAGCAGACGGCTACAGATCTTGGTGAAAAAGGCTACGATTTAACATATGGAAACGGATTGATTAATCCGCTTAATGCGCTGAAATTTGATACGAAAAAGCTTCCGAAGCGCCCAGACGTATCCGGTGAAACGATCTTGAAAACAGCTAGGGAAATCAAGTCAGGAGGGCAGTCCTTTACCGGCGCTTTCAAATCACCAGAGACGATTCACTGGTTTAAAGCAAACGTGGCAGAAGGCCAGCACGTACAGACAGTGCTGAACGGAAGTAAGGGATACGATTATGCAATGGAGCTTTATTTTGTACCGGAGGATGGAGATCCTCAGTATCTTCGTGATGTCGACCAAACAACAGCAAGCGGGCAGGAAGGTTATTTATACACGGCCAGCGAAGCGGGTACACTTGTCATTGGCGTGAAGGACACAAACGGCAATTACAGTGCAGCCGGCAAATCTGCTTTTACGCTTCAAGCTGAAAAGCGGGGACCGATTGAGCCGGACCAGGCAGCATATGAAAAACCAATTGCGATTACATCTCTTCCATATACAAAAAACAATTTTACACTTTATAGCGGTGAAGAAGGCGTGCCGGATTCAGACTTTTTTACTTTCTCAGTAGAAGAAGAAAAGTTAGTTTCACTTTCCGTCTCCGCTCTCCCTGGGGTAAATTCAGCCATCAATGTTTATGTTGAGGAAGAAGGAGAAGAATACAGCATTGTAGACGGAAACAGCCAGCCGGTCAATAAAGGCGAAACCGTTTCGTTCCAAGCTGTTCCGGGAATGAACTATCGGATTGAAGTGACAAATGGTGCATTTAGCGAAGATATTTTGCTGGATTCCCTTTCAGACCTTTTATCTTTGGATATGTCCATGCTTGAAGAACAAACAGCTGGTGAATCCGCTCAGCCGTATACGTTTAAAGTAGAAGAACAAACCATTCCAGCGGATGAAGATGGACTTCCGGAAGAAAGCACGCTTGAAGAAGAGTTAATGGATGGAAGTGTCACACCGGCTGAATACGGTGAAATGAAAGAAGATGAGCTGATTGACGGCGGCGAGGAAGGCGTGGCAAGCGGGAAAATTCTCGAAAAAGCCATTCCGTATACGCTTGGCAGCAGCAAGAAAGGCTTTTTTCAGTCAGGATATGACGAAGACTATTATCGTTTTACACCAGCAGCAGATGGTATTTACTCATTTAGTGCCAGCCAGGAAAATGAACGAAATGCTTCTACGACGCTGTTAGAAGTAGATTCGGAAACGGGTGAGCTGATCCCTGTTTCAGGCAGCGACGGGGAAATGGATTTGATTGCGGCCCTTCTTGGGGGCTCGATGGGGTCAGGAAATGTCGATGTCGCCCTTGCGAAAAACAAAACGTACGTCATGATGGTCTTGAGCAATGGGGAAAACGCGTCAGCCGATCCATATATACTCACATCAAAGCGGGTTGCGGATGTACCGCCAGAAAAAGATGCCGATTATAATCTTCCTGAAGAAGGGCAGAACTTAAAAGCCGGCAAAGCGGTTCAAAACTACTTTGTTCAATCGGGAGATGTGGATTACTATTATTTTATGAATGAAGGAAAACCGCGTGTTTATACGCTTGATATTACAGCAAGCGCTCTGACTGCTGCACAAAAAGCAAGCATTCCACTTCAGCTGCGCGCCGGACATATTTTTAGCGGTGCGGTGTATGAAGATGTAAATGGAGACAAAGTGCTTGATGAAGATGAATTGAGCCGGGTTACACCGTTTGGGCCGGATCTATTTTCAATGATGATTACAGAAACGGATGTACACACATCCTTTGCAGCGAAGGAAGATACCGGCTACTTTATTGAAGCAGCTCCGTTTCTATCCACTGGGCCGAACCTTCAGCCGTATGCAGTAAAGGTAGGGGCAACGTACAATGAATTTGCGGACGGCGACGCGAAAGTGGTCAACCATGTTCCAACAAAGCCGCTGCCGCTTAAAACGACAGGCGGGAAATACGGAGCACGCGGCTATTTTAATAGCGGTGTATCATTTGGAGATGTGGATCACTTCGTTTTAAATCTTACGAAGCAGGGCACGGTTTCCCTTGCGTTCTCAGCCGGTCAAAACCTGGATGGCGTGATCGCTGTATATAATGCTAAAGGAGCGCTTGTTGCATCCTTTGACCAGTACGGTAAAAATGATGAAGAACTGGCATCACTGAATTTGCCAAAAGGAAAATATTTTATTGAACTGAGTGAAGCGAGCGGCACTGCTTCAACAGCACCGTACCAAATAATTGTGAAAAAATAAAAAGCAGGGGGCTGAGCCCTCTGCTTTTTTATGAATCTGAATTTGTTTCATGTTACTGGATTGTTTCATTTGCCAGCATCAGGCCAACCGAGTTGTTTTGCTGCCAGATGCTTGAGAAATAAACAATAGGAACAGGGCGGCTGCCAACGTATGGCGACACTTCAATGGTCAAACCCGGCTTTTGCTCGTTTTGAATAAACCAGTCCGTGTAGCCGCCGCCGCTTGGGTTAGACTGTGGTGCGACTAAGCTGTAGCCTGTTTTTTGGCTTACCCGCTTTGCTACAGCCAGGTCACGTGATTTGTGGGTACCTGACTGGTAATAGTGCCAGTAAATAATTTGGCCGGAGCTGTGATAAGCTGCGCTCACTTTAAAAGAATGCTTGAGCGTGAAGTCATACATCGCTTTTGATTCAGGTTCACTGAGCGGGCTTGGCCCTTTATAGTTTTGGGAAGAAGGCTTGCCAGGATTACAGCAAATGTTACGCCAGTCTGCCGGGTATTGACGGTTCAAATCAACACCGCGTATATTCGCTTTCCAGGCGGAAAAATTCGTACTGCCGCCGTTTAACTTCAAAATGGCGTCTTTGTTTTTCGCACTGCCCGCTCCGAGCTGTACGAGAGAAACGCCGTCCGGGTTCACCATCGGTACAATATAAATAGAAGTTTTCTTTAAAACGGACCGGGCTGAATAGCCGTTCATAGAGCCATTCGTTTGAAACAGATGGGCATATTGATCGGCCATTTCCATTACTACGTTCGTCGTAATATGCTCACGCGCATGATGCGAGCCGTTAAGGAGCACTTCCTCTTTGCCGGTGCCCAGCCGAAGAGCGTATAAATTACAGCCGTCCACCGATTTGCCGATCACCTCTAAGGAAGCGATGTCTGAATGCCAAAGCACAAGCTCTTTTAAGTCCTGTACCATTTGCTCATACGTCATCGTTTTAAACGGGTTTACATAGTTGCCGGTATACAAGGTCATATCTGCTTTAAGAATATAAGCCGTCCGGCCGCCAATGTCGACAATGTAATAATCACGGTAAGCGGCGCGTGTTTGAAGCAGGGTGCCTGCCTGCAGGCGGCCAAGTGAAGTTAACCGGCCGTTTTTCGAATAAAGCAGGTCGACTGTTTTCCGGGTAATCGCACGGTTTTGAAACACATAGCCAGGCTGTACACCGCCAGCGAGAGACGCTTCCGGCAAATATGTAACAGCTGTTTCGGAAACATAAGCGGTTGTATTACCCAATACGAATAAAACGTACCCATTTTCTGTGCCCGTTTTTTTAAATATTTCTCCTGCTAAAAGACGCCCTGTTTTCACGTAAGCCCCATTTTTCTTTTGAAACAATTCTGCATCGCCTTCAAGGCGAATGTAAGAGCTGGATGCCTCTGCTTGTCCATTCTCTTCTATTATTAAATCTTCTTTTGCAATAAAGCCGTTGATCCCCTGCCAGGAAACACGGATTCTTGTTTCCTGCTCCTCTATTACTTTTACATTTGTGCGGGCAGGAATCGGTGTCAGCACGGCCTCCTGTTCAGCAGAGGAAGGCGGGGTGTAAATCACTGTATCCACTTTTGTCAGTAAATACGAAGCAGCCTGTACAGCAGTGGATGGCAACAGGGCGCTTAAAAGAAGAACGATGAGAGAAAAAGACAGCCATTTTTTCATTGCAACCTCCAATTTATAGAATATTTACCTCTATTTTAACAGGTTTGGAGAATGAAAGAATGCTGATTTACAAATAAAAAAGACGCTTTTGAAAGCGTCTTTTTTAAGATAAAAAGCCCATAAGCGCGTATTTTATTTTTTCAGTACGAGACAGCTCGTTCCACGGTTTCTTTTTTATATGATCGGTGTCAATCGGCGTAATAAAAGGACCGTGTTTCATCACGAGGCGGTACGGGTCAATCACGATCGCTTCACCATCTTCTACGCCTTTGGTTACTTGATATACACCATCCACATGAAGACCGGTTTCAATACGCCGGCGTTCAAGAAGACCTTCCTGATTCAGAACGATGGCATATGATTTTTGATTTTTTCTTAAAATAGCCGTGTTCGGAATCGTAACCACGTCCGGCTGTTCCTGCGTTATAACTTTCACATTCGCTTTTAAGCCGGGATACAAATCACTTGATGCGGCGCCGCTCAGCTGAGCAGAGTATGGATATAAGCTTTTTCGTTTCACAGACGGCTCTTCTTCCGGATACGTGCTGACAGAGCTGATAGATCCACCGAATTGCTCAAGCGTCGTATCCACAGTTACTTCAACCCGCTGGTCTGGTGCGGACTTTGCCATCTGTTTTTCATCAAACACGCCTTTTACAGCCGGTACCGATGAATTAATGATCATCACCGGATTGTTTAAGCTTGTATCAATTTTCTTCACATAACCTTCATTTGTGCTTTTTACAGTTAAATTATCTTTTTTTGCTTCCTGAGCAGCAATAAGCGTATCGTATTTTTTTACTTCTTCCTGCAGCTTCTGCTTTTCGGTTTCCTGCTGCAGGATGCTTTCTTCTACTCCCGTGCTCGCATCACCGCTTTGAACAATCGTCGTGTCGCTATCCGCATCTGAAGAATCGTCTGTATTGGACATTTCGTTTTCCTCGTTCTCCGCTTCGGACAGGAGCAGGCGCAGCTGGCTTAATTGATTGTCAATTAACGAGATTTGCTGCTGAGTCTGGTCTTTTTCGGCTGTTAAGCGGGCGACTTCATCCTCTATAACGTCCGGTGAATATTGAAATAATGGAGTACCGGGCTGAATGGCTTCGCCTTCTTTAACAAAAACCTCTTCAAGCGACCCTTTGCTTTCATCAAAATAAATCGGGTACTCGTCAGAAGGAACGACAACACCTTCTGCTGAAAATGACTCTACCACATCTCCCGTCTCAGAGCGGTCCCAGTCGGTCAGCCATTCGCTTCGGACGGCTTTGCTGTCTTCCTTGAAAATTAAGTATAAGTTGCCAGCGATCACAACCGCACTGGCTGCAAGCCATACTTGCTTTTTTATTTTTTTCACTGTCTTCACCTCTTTTCAATTAAAACAAGTTTTCCACTTGGATCGATGTAAACAACGTCGCTAAAATCCAAAATGCAAGGCCTGTCAGAAAGACCATCAAGAAAACAAAAAGGGGTTTTCTGGCTTCTGACGCCCGCAGGAAGCGGTATTGAATCGCTAAAATCCAAATTTGAAAAATTGTAATAAAGCTGAAAAAACGAATGGCCATTACATTGTCTGTGGCATATTGTGCGACAACCCCCAGCGAGAAAGGCGAAGAGTCACGCGGAATAGAGAAAAACACATTCCAGACCATAAGCAGGGCAAACTCAATTAAGTAGATTGAGAAAGTAATACATTGTAAAGCGACAAGCTTTTTAAACTCTAATTCTAGAAATGTCCAAAAAAGAAGAGCCGGAACAAAGATGTAGAAAAGAGGAAGCAGCAGTCCGGCAAGGCCAGCGCCTCCGGTAAATAGCAGTTTCAGCCATTCATATGTATACATATCGGATTCGGCCATATAAGCAGATATGCCCTCGCTTTGTATGCCTAATGCGCCGGCAAGCAAAGACAGAAGCACACTGATTAATAGTAATAGTGAAAACTTTGTCCATAAACCGCGAATTTTTTCGGCCTGTGACAGCTGCGCGAGTTCATGGGAAGTGCGAAACAGCCCTTTTAAAAGCTGAAGCCGATAAGCCATTTTCAAATCTCCCATCAAAATAGAATAATAAATAAAGATCAATTTTCATTATATACAACTATTGTTATATGAACCAATAATAATCTAACATTATTGGTCTATTTTTAATTTGTCAGAATTATTAAATATTTGAAATGTGAATGTAATATAACGAACATCCTAGTGTAATAGTCTTGAAATAGAACCATGTTACAATCAATCTCGTGTTAGAAAACTAGGGGGTAATGATACGTGAAAAAAATGGCCATGTCTTTTCTTGCTGCAATGATGATTTTCTCAGCTTCTGCGGCACAAGCAGCCGCCGCAACTCACACAGTTCAAAAAGGGGACACGCTTTACGGTATTTCAAAACGTTACAGTACGTCAGTGGATCAAGTGAAGAAGTGGAACAACCTTTCCTCTAATGTTATTAAAGTGGGACAAAAGCTTTCAATCGGCAGCACGGCAGCCGCAAGTTCTTCATCGGCACCGGCGCCAGCATCAAAAACAAGCAATGTTAAAAAAGAGATTACAGTTAAGTCAACTGCTTATACAGCTTCTTGCAGTGGATGCTCCGGCATCACCGCAACAGGCATTAACTTAAAGAAAAACCCGAATGCAAAAGTGATTGCCGTGGATCCAAAAGTGATTCCACTTGGCACGAAAGTATATGTTGAAGGATACGGACAAGCTGTTGCCGGCGATACAGGCGGCGCAATCAAAGGAAATAAAATCGATGTTCATGTGGCTACAAACCAGAAAGCAAAAAACTGGGGCGTACGTACAGTAAAAGTTCAGATTTTAAAATAATCCAAAAGGAAGCTGATTTCCATCAGCTTCCTTTTTTGTTTTTTTTATGGAGTCTTTATGTCAGGGTTATTACGAATTCAAGATAAGGGTCTCCTTGTAACATTCACGTCACATTTGTACATCGAAGCGTAACGTCCTTTTAAAAACATTACATTGTTTGGCGTGTTACAATGAATCTCGTTAGGCCGGAGAGAGCCGGCTGGTCAAGAGGAACCGAATCCTCAATCAAGCGTTTATCGCGCTTTTTATATAAATTAGTCGCTGTCCCTACAGTCACGGAGAAGAACAGCTTTAAAAACTCTTGCGTACGTGTGCTTCGTCACACCGGCAGGAACATTCCAGGAGGTTTTTTTATTATGAAAAAGCACATCATGGCACTAGCAGCAACAACAGTAATTGGCGGAGGCGCATTCGGCACCGCAGCATCAGCTAGCTCATATACAATACAACAAGGCGATACACTATGGAGCATTTCTCAAAAAACAGGTACAACTGTTGAACAATTAAAAGCAGCAAACGGTCTTTCTTCTGATCTAATTTACGCTGGATCAACTATTGAAACATCTGGTTCAGCAGGTGGAGCAGCTCAAGCTTCTTCAAACGGTACATACACTGTTAAAGCAGGCGACACATTATATAAAATTGCTACAGCACACGGTATTTCAGTAAGTTCGTTGAAAGCGATCAACGGTCTTTCATCAAATATGATCTACCCGGGTGATCAGTTGTCAACAAACGGTTCTGCTGCACCTGCTCAAGCAGCGCCTGTACAGCAGGCTTCAACACAAGCAGCTGCTGAGCCGGCTCAAGCATCAGCGCCACAAGGCAAAACAATCACTGTAACGGCAACAGCATACACAGCACAATGTGAAGGATGCTCTGGTGTAACGGCAACAGGTATCGACCTTAACAGCAATCCAAACAAAAAAGTCATCGCCGTTGACCCGAACGTGATTCCGCTTGGTTCACGCGTATACGTTGAAGGCTACGGTGAAGCCGTTGCCGGTGATACTGGCGGCGCGATTAAAGGAAACAAAATCGATCTTCACGTACCAAACAACGATGCAGCATACAGCTGGGGCGTACGTACAGTTAACGTAACAATTCTTGATTAATCATTATATACCCCGTTTTTTAAAAAACCGGCCTGTATTACGGCCGGTTTTTTCTTTTGTTCGATTATTTGAAGCGTGGCGGCAGGACGCCGCGTTTTTAGACCTGCAGGATGTAGGTCACAAAGGCGTTGCGACGGTCTGGATGACTTATAGTCAGGCAAATGCCACAGGACGTGGCGGGTTTGAAGCGCGGCAGCAGGACGCT
Organism: Domibacillus indicus; assembly: GCF_023715895.1. Taxonomy (GTDB): domain Bacteria; phylum Bacillota; class Bacilli; order Bacillales; family Domibacillaceae; genus Domibacillus; species Domibacillus indicus_A. The sequence continues at coordinate 30,395 of NZ_JAMBOO010000036.1, forward strand.
GCGCTTTTAGCCTTTGATCAATTAATGCGTATAATGTCCAGCTCCAGGCGCCATCGGATCGAGGTCATAAGCCAAGCCCTTGTGAAGGCAAAAAGCGCCTCCGAAAGGACTCGTCTTATGCTGGTCGCCGATAAACGGGCGCCTTGCGCTTTTCTTTTATGCAAATGAATCGTTTTTGGGGGTCTGCCCGTATATAATAGAAGAAAGAAGAAATGAGGAGTGAGCATGAAACGGTATAAGCATTTGGCAGAAAGTGTGCGGTTTAATCGGCATGGCGGTCATTGGCGGCCGGTCATTGCCAGTCACGGAGAATTAATATTTGCAGGAGAAGGCAGAAGTGCGGTTGTGTTTCGCATTGAAGGAACGGATCGGGCACTTAAGGTGTTTTATCCGGATAAAGTGCACATTGCAAAAGAAGAAGCGGATATTTACCGCCTTCTGTCAGGTGTTCCCCATTTCCCTCATTTGCACGAAGCCGGCGGCACCTATATTGTGATCGACTGGGTAGAGGGTAAAACCTTTTTTCAGTGCCTCGAAGAAGGGGTAGAAATTTCTGCCCGCCACATCCGTGAAGCGGACCAGGCGCTTCAAACTGCACGAAAACGTGGATTAAATCCGTCTGATGTTCATTTAAGAAACATTATGATTACAGCAGAAGGCAGTACGATGATTATTGACGTAGCCCGCTTCCGCCAGACGAAGGATTGTATGAACTGGGAAGATATTAAAACGGCTCATTCCGCTTTTTATATGAAGCCCTTTTTCCCAAAGCGGTGGCCGAAACCGCTGCTTAATATGATTGGTATTTTGTATAAAAAACGGCTGCTGCCGGTTTCCCGGACAGCCCACGCAAAAAATCCGCAGTGACTTCGGTCTACTGCGGATTTTGCTTATGATTCGCTTTTTAATGCATGTCTGACGCTTGCAGCCAGCGCTTCAGCACCAATTTTGATAATCCGCCTGTCAAACGTCATATGCGGATGGTGAAGACCGGGTGTAAGTCCTGCGCCAAGCCCCATCATACACGCTTTTATATGGGGACGTTTAATGGTGTAAAAGTGAAAGTCATCGCTGCCGGATGTGATGAGTGGCTCAGCCAGTGCTTGTTCGCCGCACACTTCAATGATTCCTTTCCGTAAAAACGCTTCTGCTTCTTCAGAGACTTCAGCGGCCGGAGTAAAATCCATCCATTCATAGTCAATCTGCACTTCATACAGCATACTGATTTGTTCAATTTTATGCTCGACGGCTTTTTGAAGATCGAGCAGCACTTTATTACGCTGTGCACGGACATCGAGCCCGAACTTCCCTGAACCAGGAATGATATTTAAGCTTTGTCCGCCGGCTTCAATATGCGTCATTTTAGCAGAATACGGCTCAAAAGGTGAGAAATTGATGGTGTTGAGCTGACGGCTCAAAGAAGACATCACTTCAATGGCGTTTACTCCCTGGTGCGGCCGTGCGCCGTGTGCGTCATCGCCAATCACTTTTCCATGTAAAAAAGCAACAGCTCCGTGGTGAACAGACGGTGTGATTTTTCCGAAAGGCACCTCTTCAATAGGGCGGAGGTGAATACCGAACAAGTAATCAACGTCATCAACCACGCCTTTTTTAACCATTTTCAGTGCCCCTGTGCCCGTTTCTTCAGCGGGCTGAAAAATAAACCGAACGGTGCCGCCGCCTTCTGTTACCTGATCCTTTAATGTTAAAATTGTACCAATCACGATCGACATATGGGCATCATGCCCGCATGAATGATTAGCGCGAAACTTTCCGTCTACCTGCTGCCACAGAGCATCAATATCGGCACGAACCGCCACAACCGGCGAACCGCTGCCAATTTCCGCAATTAATCCCGTACAATCGTCAAATGTATAAGAACGAACGCCTTCTTTTGTTAGAAGCTGTGATATATATGCGGTTGTTTCTGTTTCTTTCCAGCTGATTTCTGGATGCGCATGCAAATGTTCGAAAATCTCAAGAAGTCTATTTTCAAATGTTAATTCCGTTTGAGCCATCGCAAGCCCTCCCCCAGTCATTCTTTCTATTAGTATAAGCGAAAATAAACCTTTTGGCTTGGCAAATAACTGAAAATTCTTATCTTTTTCCTTTTCTCATCAAAAAGCTGATAAAAACAGCAGGAAGTGCCACGACTGCCATGCTTAAAAAAGCAAGGCGGGGCTCTATGTCGTATAAGAAGCCTGCCCCAAATGTTAAAACAGCCGTACTCAGCCCCATTCCAAGTGAAGAATAAACGCCTTGGGCGGCTGGGATTTCCGAAGAGTCGAATTCTTCATTCAGCAGCCGGATAAACGCATAATGTGCCAGCCCGAATGTAAAAGCGTGAAAGACTTGAGCAAAAATATAAACAGGGACCGAAGGAAAGATAAACATGAGAGCCCATCGCAAAACTGCTGCCAGTGCTGCCCACATAAACATGGAACGGACAGAGACGCGGCCAAGGAACCGGTCGGCTACCATGAAAAAAAGAATTTCGGCCGCAACCGCAATGTTTAAAATAACCCCCGTCCAAATATTGTTTACCCCAAGATACTCTAAATACAGCACACCATAATTATAATAAGCGGCATGGGCGCCTTGAATGAGCACGCAGATGATGAGCGCCGTCACAAAACGGCGTGATCGAAACAGCTGGCGAAGCGGCACATGCCGCAGGTCTCCGCTTTGCTGGAGAACAGATGGTGTGCGGAAAGAAGCCACAGCCGCTGTGAAAACAAGGCTTCCGATTAACATATACAAAATCGCTGTATTGGTAAACATAGCAGTAGCGATGCCGATTAAAAAAACAGATACGGTGTAGCCGATTGAACCCCAGGAACGGCTTTTTCCATAATGAATATGTTCTGTTTTCATTAACAGGGCGCCCGCACTGTCGGCCATTGGCATAATAATCGGGTAAATCAAGCTGAATACAATCATCACCATCAGCAGCATCATGTAGCTGGAAGCCGGGATAAAAAGAAGGGAAAGAAGGGCCGCAAGTATGGAAAACCATTTGAGAAGCGTGCCGGCTGGAAACTTGGCACTCAAAGCCGGATAAAGAAAAAAGGTAGAAGCCGCACGGATAAACAGTCCAATCGCAATAAGCGTAGAAGCGGTTTCAACCGGCAGCTGCTTTTCCGAAACAAGCCACGCGTTCCAATAGGGCATAAAAATCCCCCATGAAAAGTAAAAAGCAAAAAACATTAAAGACAGCCAAAACTGTGAAGTAAAAATCATCGAATCTTCCTTTATTTTGTCAGTATTTATCCATTATAGCGAAAATATGATTTTTTTTGCGCGAAAAGAAAAGAATCTTTCTTATGTCCTGTTTCTTTTTAACAATTGGATTTTTCTGATGGTTTTTGAAGGATATTGAAGAGTGGTGTCGAAATAGGAAAAAGGGACGACTAAGACGTGAAAAAGGAGAATCGGATGGAGAAACCAAATGAAGCAGTGGAAAGCTCGCTTATTTTTGTCAATGGACGGAAAGACGACTGCATGATTCGCTTTATGACGGTTTATCAGGAAGGACTCATACTCGATGCCGAATTTACCCCGTTCGCCCAGCCGGCTGAAAAAGAGTGGCATCTTGGCGAAAAAGGGGCCATTAAAATGATTGTGGCCCATAAGGGAGTGTGGCAGGAGGTCATCATTGATTATAACCTATCAGAAGGCTATTTATATATTACAGCTGTGACAGCATCCTTTTTATCAAAATCCGTGATGATGTCAATCGCCAGGCGTTTTTATATTCGCCGGGGGGAAGCTGTTCAATTCTTATCAGCCCGTGCTCTCCTTCATCATACAGAGGCACAGCCTGAACGCTGTCTCCTGATTGATATTCCGATTCTTTAAAAAAACGGCTCTTTTCAAAAGAGCCGTCAGACTGTAGACAAAGTGGTTCTCAAATCTTCGATTTGAGGCCGCTTTGTCTTTTTTTATGTATTTGGACAGCCCTATTCAAGCTGGCTGTACTGGTTTCCATGACCAGCAGGCCAGCTTTTTAAGGTTTATGGCAGCGAAAGTAAGCATCGCCTGCATGGATAATTTCCCCAGTCCCCTGAGGGTTGTCCATCGCATGCCATGCTTCTCTTTAGCATCCGCAAAGACCCGCTCAATCGTTTCTTTGCGCTTTGCATACACATATTTATTCTGCGCCGTATGGCGCAGGTGATCCGCTTCTTCAAGATAGTGTTCCCATACATGCCGGTGAACCAGCTTCATGTGATTCTGGCTCTGGGTACACATGGACAGAAGCGGGCAGCCTTTACACTGCTTTGGATCAGAAGCATACTGCCTATACCCTTCTCGGGTAGTCGTCCGATAAGAAAGCACCTGTTCCTCCGGACAGATATAGCAGTCATAATGCTCATCATAAGCGAAGTCGCTTTTCCTCAAATACTCTTTTGGTGTACGAGGTCTAGAATACGGGAGAACTGGCCGGATCTCCAGATCCGTTATGTACTTGGCGATAAAAGGTGTTTTGTATCCAGCATCGGCAGCTACGGCATCAGGCTTCGCCACATTTTTCATCACTTGATCGAGAACGTCTGTAAACACACGGCTGTCATGAACGTTGGCACCTGTTACTCGGGAGGCAAGGACAAATCCGTTGGCATCACAGGCGGTATGAAAGGAGTAGGCAAAGCTTTTCTCCCTTTCATCTTTCACATAGTAGCCGCTGTCTGGATCAGTCGTGCTCGCCTTGATTTCCTTCATCTCTTCCTTTTCCTGTGGGGGAAACGGCTTTTTTCCATGTTCCTCACGATCTACATTGATCTCTTCCTCAAGCTGCGCCTGGTAGCTGCGTGCTTCAACACGCACCACTTTCTTATTGAATTTCTTTTTATTAGCGCTCGCTTTGACATGCGTCGAATCGATAAAAGCAACGGATGGATCGACGAATCCTTTCGCCATCGCTTCTTTCAGAATCCGGTAAAAGATCTGTTCGAACAGGTCAGTGTCTTTAAAACGACGGACATAGTTTTTACCGAAGGTAGAGAAATGGGGAATTTTCTCCGAAAATCCATACCCAATAAACCATCGGTACGCCACGTTGGTTTCAATCTCCTTAATCGTCTGGCGCATGGAGCGGATGCCAAACAGGTACTGGACCAGCACCATTTTAATCAGTACGACAGGGTCAACACTTGGCCGGCCGTTGTCAGCTGAATACATATCTTCCACCAATGGATAAATAAAGTCGAAGTCGATCGCCGCCTCGATTTTGCGGACCAGATGGTCAGCCGGCACAAGCTGGTCGAGTGCGACAACCTCCATTTGGTTTCGCCGGTTTTCCGGACGTTTTGATAACATACAAATTCCCCCACAAGATTTTGATAGGTTCATTATACAAAACATACTAAGATTAGCAGTGCAGACCAAGGCATTGGTTTGCACTGCTATTTTTTATATAGTAGAAGTGAAGCTGGAGGCCGACAGGCTTTTAGGATCTAGAATCCGTATACAAAAC
>NZ_JAMBOO010000037.1 GCF_023715895.1 Domibacillus indicus
ACACCCTTAGCAGGGGCGCCTCTTCAGCCTCTTGAGTACTTCCCCAGATTGGCTCCGCAGGCAAGACTCGAACTTGCGACCGATCGGTTAACAGCCGATTGCTCTACCACTGAGCTACTGCGGAATAGTTTGTACTAACGACAGCTATAAAATAATATCATCTTAAAAAAATAAAATCAATACTTTTTCAAAAAAATTCTTATTAACTTTCTTCTTTTACTGTTTTCTTTTCCAGCAAAGTGAAATATACCCCTTTAAGAAAACCGCTGTATAGAGTTTTGAATTCATTATGAAGAGTCATACTTATCAAAAGTAGAAAATATAAAATATGAATAAAGCAGAAGGTTAATAGATTGAAAACCCATGAGAGAACCTTAAGAAAAACTTTTTTAGAGACGTATTACTGAGTAACCACTTGAATGGTGGTGCCTTACTCGTTTAGGCTTTGCTGCACGCTCACGCTGGGATTTTATATGACTTTTTTGACCCCCTCCTTTTCCTTCTTTAACAAACATACCTATTAAGGAAAAAAATGTATTAGCACAAGCAGCCTGTATAATTCATCATGGAATACACATCCTATCTCTGCTTAGGAGGTGAGATATCATGACTAATCAAAGAAATAATCAAAACCAACAAAATAACAAAGGTGTCGCAGAGAGCATTAAGAACACAGCAGGCTCTGCCTTTGAAACCGCGCATAATGCTTTAGAAGCAACAGAAAATGTTGCCATGAATGCGGTTGATGCTACGAAAAACGCTGCAACGAATGCAGTTGATGCTACGAAGAATGTGACAAACAATTTAACAGGCAACAACAGAAACAACCGAGGCAATCAATAAGGAATAACGAAAAACGCCATTTATCTGGCGTTTTTCGTTATTGCATACATTAATTAAATATCAAGAATCAAATAACGCTCATTTAGTATAAATACATATACTGCTTATTCATAACAGCATGCTTCACCTAACCGCTTCATTCGTTGAAGAACGATACCTTTTATTTAAATAGAAATTTCACCGGTTATCAATTTTTTACAAATTATTCTAACAAAGAACAAATTCATCATTAAACAGGACTGTCTACTTTTTAGACAGCCAAAAACCAGTATCTGAATGGACACTGGTTTTTCAGTTTATGACTTATCTAGGCAAAGTAAAAGCTGCGGTTCTGCCTTTAAACAACGCTTTGCCATCTGTTCCATAAAACGGGCCAAACTCTAAATCAAACTTCTTAAAGATCTCGAATTCATCTTTATTAAATAAAAATACATGTAATTTTTCGCCTTGCTGCCCGGCCGCAATCTCTTGCGGATCTTGCGGTTCAGCCATTCCTTCAGCAAAAGCTGTCCCCCTGTTTTCATCAATTCTTAATTTAGAGCCGATATTCCAAATACTTACCGGTGCATCCGATTGGTTATCAATTTTCAGTTTAACCGTTAAAGCAACAACTCCACTGTCCCCAAAATTTTTGAAACGCTCGACGTTGGCTGCGGTTGGAATCACTTCTGCATACTGCACCCCTTCAAGGGTTACTTTCACATCGTCAATTTGTTTTGTTTCATTGATTCCGGATTTTTCAAAGATCATTTTCTTATCGGCCATGTTATCAGTAGTCAGGCGATCTTGATAAAATTTTGGCTGACTGGCTGTTTGCGCACCTTGTTCAGTACTATAAATGAAATCATAAGCCGGCGATTGCTGCGGGTTACTATTTTTAAATTGGTCGTTATCCGCAAGATCGCCTTCGATAATATATTTTGGTTTAACGGTTTTTAATTGATCAAATTCGGCATTAGTTAAAGTAAAGGTCATTAAGCCCGTTACCTTTTCGCCAGCTTCGAATAAAGAAATCTCATCTTTATTCTTTTTAATTTTGTTAATTTGCTGATCTTCCGGCACAAACGTTTTCCAATCGGACGGTATGTAATCTAAATCATTACTTAGCTGAATTTTATGTATGTTGTTATAATACATCGGTTTGCTGGTTCCATTTTCAATCGTCACTTTAGTCGAAACCACATATCCATCAATTTGGTCATCAAATGGGATCGTAGAATCTTCATTCATATCGGTAACTTTCACAATTTGATATTCATCCACTGAAACCTTAAAACCGTTCATATCATGGGTGAATTTAGGCTCTTTATTCGTATAAACCACTTCAACATTTCCTTCTGTTTCTGCAGCGATATTTGGATTCAAGATCTCACTGGATTCAGAAGTTGATTTTTCTTCAGCGGAACTTGTTTCTTCCTTGGCACTAACCGCCTTGGCTTCCTCTGTTTTTGATTTAGGTTCGTCTTTTACTTCCGGTTCAGACGCTTTTTCTTCATTTCCACATGCTGCAAGCAATAGCAGGCCAGAAATGATTGTCCCTAACAAAACTTTTGATTTCCCCACGTTTTCACACACCTCTTTAAATTGAATTGTATTACTATACGATTATAACATACATTTTTTCCCTGTAATCTTTTCGCATTTTTTATAAGTACTCTATATTTTCAATAGATACATACTAGTTCTCTTCAAAAGTAAGTAAAAGATAAAAAATAAAAGCTGCCTCCGATCTTTGTGTTTAGACGGACGCAGCTTTTTTATCTATTGTTTTTGGATTCCCGCCTTCTATCTTCGGTTCCAGATAAGATTTTCCTTCTTTTTGGAATTTTTTTCGAATCTTTTAAGCTGGTTAAACGTTTGAATTACCCCCAGTTACTCACTACGTTCGTTGAACAAGGGGGATTCCTAAGTACAGGAACCTATCGGCCCCTAATTCATTAGGCTACACCCGTCACTCCGACGGTTGGCAGTACAAACGACCTTGCAGCAAGTCTCCTGCAGCAAATCAAATTGTGTGACTAAACAATGGTTAAATCATGGATATTCCGGGAAGCATTGATGTCCGCGTTTTCGGAATGACCGCAGGAAACACAAATAAATGCCGCTTGTGTTCGACGGTTTTCTTTCGCTGTATATCCGCATGAATGGCACCTTTGGGAGGTGTAGCGAGGATCAACCGCAATCACCTTCTTGCCGTACCATTTCGCTTTGTATTCCAGCATCGTGCGGAATTCCGACCAGGAAACTTCGCTGATTGCTTTGGATAAGGTACGGTTCTTCAGCATGTTTGACACTTTCAGGTCCTCAATCCCGATGACATCGTGGTTTTTGATGATCTCGGTCGTGATTTTCTGCAAGTAATCAGTCCGTGCGTTCGCAATCTGTTCATGAATACGTGCCACTTTGATACGCTGCTTTTGCACATTTTTCGCTTCTGACAACGGTCTTTTTTGCTGAATCGCCAGGTGCTGGCGGCGGGAAAGAATGCGCTGTGCCTTGGCCAGCTTCGCTTCTAGCGCTCTAAAAAACGTTGGATTTTTGTACACTTTCCCGTTCGAGAGAATGGCAAAGTCTTTTAAGCCAACATCAATCCCAACGGTGGAATCTGTTTTGGGCAGGTCTTTCACCTCTGTTTCAACAAGCAAAGAAACGAAGTACTTTCCGGAAGGGCTTTTCCGTACCGTTGCATTTAAAATGCGGCCTTGCACGTCACGGCTGTTCGCAAAACGAACCCAGCCCAGCTTAGGCAGTTTCATGCGATTGCCTGCAATACTTACCTCTGGAAACTGGTTCTTTTTTTCAATATTCGTTGTGTAAGACTGAACCTTATTTTTCTTACTCTTAAATCGTGGAGCATCGTTTTGCTTCTTGAGGAAACGGTCAAATGAGTCCGCAAGATGTTTCAAGGATGATTGCAGGGAATGTGAATCAACTTCCTGCAGCCAGCTTAATTCTTTCTTTAGCTGAGTAAGCTGGGAAGAACAGGCACTGTACGATAAGCCTTTTCCAGTTGTTTGATAGGTTTCGTTCCATAAGGAAAGAAAGCGGTTGAACACAAAACGCGAGCAGCCAATGGTTTTCGCAATCAACATTTCTTGTTTTTTGTTTGGATATAAGCGAAAACGGCAGGCTTTGTTCACCAGCATTCTACTCACCTCGTTTAGTAACTATAATACAAATTATACAAAAAAAAGACAGAACTAAAAACGTTTGCTCCGCAAAACTGACATTCACCCCACCGCTTATTTCTGGGCTGCGCCCTTGACGAAATGGAAGCGGGGGTACTCTTTCAGTAAAATCTGATAGAAGGTTGAATTCATCTTTGGAGGAGATACTTTGAGCACTACAACATGGCTTTTCATCGTTATTTTTCTTGTGGCGGGACTACTTATTATTGACGATATCCGTAAAGAAAAGAAATAACGGGATCGAAAAATTGTTCATCCGCCTTGGGCTTTTTTGTTTAACCGCTGTCTGATCCTATGCATATACACTTCGGCTGCAGCATACATCTGTTTCTTATCTCGCAGGCTGTTCCAAGTCATTTTCATTTTGCAAAAGATACATCGTTTTACATAAGATTTTTTCTTACTTTTTAAAATGTATATTTTCTTTTTTTCTTCGTTAACGAGAAGTTGAAATACGTCAGGCCGTGAGTAATGGCCCACCACATCAAAATCAAATTGGCTGTAAGCAATATCGTGCAGGTCCAAATCCGCGATCAGTATGTCTTCTTTTCCAAATACCGGCTCTTTTATATAGTCTCCTAAAGGACCCACAATGGCGCTGCCGCCCGGGCACATCTCTTCTGGTGAATGCTCTAATTCCGCGTAGCCAGCCAGGTCTTTCGGATACATTTCTTTGTTTACGTACTGGTTGCAGGATAGCACAAAGCATCTGCCTTCCGCGGCAATGTGGCGAATCGTCGACTGCCAGAGTTCCCGGGAGTCCGCAGTAGGTGCAATGTAAATTTGCACACCTTTTGCATACATCGCAGCTCGCGCCAGCGGCATATAGTTTTCCCAGCAAATCAGCGCTCCTATTTTTCCATATGGTGTATCAAAAACAGGAAGCGTGCTGCCGTCTCCTTCTCCCCAGATTAACCGCTCTGAACCTGTTGGTTTTAACTTGCGATGTTTGCCAAGCAGCGAGCCATCCGGACCAAAAAACAAAACGGAGCAGTAAAGAGTTCCCCCGCTGTATTCCGTGTCCCGCTCAATTAAGCCGATCACAAGGTACACTCCTGCTTCCCGTGCTGCTTCCCCCAGCCGTTTTGTTGTTTCACTGGGAACAGGTACGGCGTTTTCCCAGTAGCGAAGCCAGTCTTTTCTTCCTTCCGGTGAACGGCTGCCGACAACCGCGCCAAAGCTCAGCCCTCGCGGATAAGCCGGAATAAAAGCTTCTGGAAACACAACCATATTGGCTCCTTTTTCTCCTGCTTCTTTTGTTAAGGCAATCGCTTTTTCTGTGCTTGCCTCTCTATCCATAATCACAGAAGCCGCTTGGACAACAGCTACTCGTACGTTACGTTGATTTGTCATGAGACTCTGCCTTCTCTCTGTTTAAAGAATAGTTTGTATTTTCCCGCATTATTTATAGTAAGATAAAAAAATTGTTTTGTATCCATCCAATTTGACCGTTCGTTTCCGGTCCAATTTGTCCTTCTATCGCTTCCTTCCTTTAAATAATTGGAAACCCTTTCACTTTTTTCGTTTAAAATGAATTTTTTAAACTTTCATTGACAAGGTGCTCGAACAAGTGTAATTTAGTTTTTAGTTACATATTAGTTACATATTTTTGAATATTCTTATCTCGAGAGGTGGAGGGACTGGCCCTAGGAAACCTCGGCAGCGGACTATTAAAGTACTGTGCCAATTCCAGTAGCGATTTGCTTGAAGATAAGAAGAGAACCCGTTTTGACGATTACCCTCTTCTTATTTTTAAGAAGAGGGTTTTTTAATTTTGAAAGAAAGAAGGAAATAAAGTTATGACAAACACATTAGTAAAAGCTCCATTTAAAGCGGATCACGTAGGGAGCTTTTTAAGAACCGCACCTCTTAAAGAAGCCAGAACAGCTTATACGAACGGGGAAATCGATAGAGCTGCCTTAAAAGCGGTAGAGGATCAAGAAATTGAAAAGCTTGTCCAAAAACAAATTGAAACAGGCCTTAAATCGATTACCGATGGTGAATTTAGACGCGCGTGGTGGCATTTAGACTTTTTATCAGGCCTAGAAGGCGTAGAGGAGTTTGAAACGGAATACATCAGTCAGTTTAAAGGGGCTAAAACAAAAAACAAGGCCATTAAAGTAGTAGGTAAAGTAGCGTTTAATGATCATTATATGCTCGAACACTTCACGTTCTTAAAAGAAGCGGTTGAAAAATACGGGGATGGAAGCCAGGTTGCTAAATTCTCCATCCCAAGCCCTAACATGTTGTTTACTAGAATCCAAGAGGATGAGTATTACAACGGGAACAACGAGCAGTTTTATCATGATACAGTCGCTGCTTACCAAAAAGCGATTCAAGCTTTTTACGATGCGGGCTGCCGTTATCTGCAGCTAGATGACACTTCATGGATTGATTTTGTTTCCGAAGAGCGCATCAATGCTGTTGTTGAAAAGCTTGGCATGGACGTACAAGATATTATCAATACAAGAGTAAGCTGCTTAAATGATGCTATCGCTAAGAAACCAGAGGATATGTTGATCACGATGCATATTTGCCGCGGAAACTTCAGATCTACGTATATTACAAGCGGTGGCTATGATAATATCTCGGATGCAATTTTTGCGAACCTGCATGTAGACGGGCTTTTCCTTGAGTATGATGATAACCGTTCAGGTGACTTTGAACCATTGAAAAACTTTACGCGTAGTGACCAAACGGTCGTACTGGGGTTAGTTACATCTAAATTCCCTGAATTAGAAAATCCAGAAAACATTAAAGAAAGAATTCAAGAAGCCAGCCAGTTTATTCCTTTAGAAAATTTATCATTAAGCCCTCAATGTGGATTTGCAAGTACAGAAGAAGGAAACGAATTAACAGAAGAAGAACAATGGAATAAAATCCGTCACGTTGTTCAAATTGCAGAAGATGTCTGGGGAAATAAGTAAAAAGTAATTGAAAAGAAAAGACCTCTCCTCAGCTGCAGGAGAGGTCTTTTCCCGCTTAATCTTTGATTTTTAGTATCAAAGATTAAGAACTTACTAAAGGGCCGTTCCTTCATTTGTGGAATGGCCCTTTCATCGATTTAAAGTATTTTCTTTTTTTCTGATTTAATTTGTCTCAGCTGTGTTATATTGCCCTTTTCGAGTAACAAAGCTGACAATCATCATTACGATAACGTTAACCGCCAGAGCAATAATACCAATATTAATATCTTTTAATGACTGCGGTAAAAAGGGCAACAAGGCCGCAATCGTCGGTTGACTAAGGGTAATATAAGCGACTGTCGCAAGTCCAGAGATGATACCAGCTGCTGCCCCATACTTTGTAACAACATTTTTCTTCATTAAACTAAAGTAAAGTGACGGAGCCAGCTGTGTCATTAAGCTGTAACCCATCAAAATAATATTCGATAAAGTCGTTCCGCCATTCAAAGTAAAGTAAACCGCTGTAAGAGAAACTGCAGGAACAAGAAGCTTGGCCAGCTTTCCGATTGTTTCATCCGTTGCCGAAGGTACGAAGACTCTATAGACGTTTTTGGACAATAAAGTGGCCGTGCTCATGACAAGCAGTGAACCAGGCACCAGCGCTGTTAATAATCCCGCTCCCCCTATGATCCCAATAACCCACGGGTCAAACGTTTCGATCGAAAGACGCAGTAAAGCAAGATCCACTTCTTCCCCTTCTAATCCCGGCACCTTTAAAATCGCTGCTGTTCCGACAAAAAATACAAACAATAACATCAGTGTATACAATGGGCTGATCATCGCATTCTTGCGAAATACTTTTTCGTTTTTTGCGGTATAAGTGGAACTAAACACTTGCGGCCACATGTAAAAACCTAAGACAAGCAGCAGAACCGTAGAAATAAGCCAGGAAACGCTAAGGCCCTGCTCAGGGAACTTTAGTAATTCAGGTTTCGCTGCATAAACGGCCTCGAACATCGGCTGATATCCGCCATAATAATGAAGAGGCAAATAAATGCCAAGGAAGCCTATAATGCCTATCATCATAATGTCTTTAATGATCGCCGTCCAAGCTGATCCATGTATACCCGATACCATCACGTATATAGTAAGGCTTATAGCCCCCAGCCAAACAGCTGTATTCATAGAAATCGCTCCGTATGATGCCTGCGACACGATAATGCCCATTCCTTTCAGCTGAACGACGATTACAGGGATCATTCCGATTACACCAACCAGCGCAACCAGAACCCCTAAATACGGACTTTTATACTTACTTACAAAGAAGTCAGACTGTGACATCAACTGATGTTCTTTTGCATATTTCCATATAACAGGCAGCAGCCAATACGATAAAACATACGACAGGGTGATATACATCAGAACGTACAAAGCGGGCGCCCCTTTTCCGTAAGCCCAGCCGCTGCCGCCCAGGAAGGAAAACGTCGTATAAATTTCTCCAGCCATCAAAAGAAAGACAAGCATCGCCCCAAATCCTCTTCCGCCGACTGTCCATTGTTCTAAATTCATCTCTTTTCCTTTAGTAGACCGAATCCCTAAAAAAACAGACAGAAGTAAAAATCCTAAAATAATCAAAAGAGCCGTATTCATTTTCCGTCCCCCTCTTTGTTTCGGGGATCCAATTTATACATGATGCCTAGAATAAGAGAAGTAAGAAGTGTCCACATAACTACCCAAAACATCACAAACGGCATCGAAAAAACAAAAGGCTCCACCCTGTTAACGAAAGGAAGAAAGCCCAGCATACCTATAAAAGGTATAATTGAAAGAATGTACATAACTTTCATTGTGACATCACCATCCAGCTATCGGTTAGTAAACATGCAATCAAGGAATTCCTTTCAAGCAGTTTAAAACGGAATTTAAATTACAGTTCAATTATTGCTTTATATGGCTCAATAATCTAGGTTTTTTTGTTTTTTTCATTAATCAGTTGATTAAAATTGCTCAGTAGTTTTTCAAAGGAATCTATTCACTGCCCCTTCTTCCTTTAAATTAGCCATTTTATTTGCATAGAATACCCATATTCATGTTGAATTTTACTTAGACATTCTTATTAGTACTAACATTATGACTAATATTAACACCTATATTAAGAGAAAGATCCACTGCGCAGAAAAGCAATATAAGATGGACTTGTTTAGCCTATTCAACCAAGTAAGATAAGCAGGATACCCAAAAATAAAGCTATAAAGCCTACAAATAGATCCATCAGATGCTCTAGCAGCGCCAGCCATTTTTCTTTTGTTGAGTTCACTTGTCTCACATTCATAAAAATGAAGAAAACTTTTCGTAAACTTTTATGCTATCTTCATCTGCTTATGGTATAACGGTAACCTGAATGCTAACCGAATAGAAGTTGCCTATCTAAAAGAAACGGCCTCTCTAGTATGCAGAGAAGCCGTTGTCGATAAATATTATTCGTTTGTTTGAGAAATTTCCATGATGATTTGCGGCAGTGCTTCGCTGACTGGCGTTGATGGACGTCCGAGCAGCTTGTCAAAATCATCGCTATCGGCCTCCAATGCGCCTTCGCGAATCCCCCGCTGGATTTCTACAAGAAATGGCAGAAAATCGTCTGGTACGCCTGCTTCTTTCATGATATCTGCATAAGCGGTATCATCGACTTGCTGAACTGGTATTTCTTTACCAAGTATGGTGCCAATATCGGATACCAGCTCTTCCTGGGTCATAGGCTTACCGGAAAGTTCATAAATGGTATTGGCGTGTCCTTCCCCAGTCAGTACAGCAGCGGCTGCCTCCGCATAGTCCTGCTGCGGCGCCCAGCCTACTTTGCCGGAACCTGCTGAAGTGACCCAGGGTGCACCCGCGACTGCTCCTTGAATACTTGGAATTTCGTTTTCCAAGTACCAGTTGTTTCGCAAGAAAGAGTACGGAATGCCCGTTTTTAAGATCGCTTCTTCCGCAGCACGGTGCGGCGGTGCTAAAAACAGGGTGCTTTCACTTGCGTTCGTTAAGCTCGTATACGCAATAAATCCAACCTGTGCGTCTTGAGCTGCTTTTACTGCGTTTGTATGCTGGCGGATTCTTGTTTCATTATCGCCATCTGCAGAGATAATGAGCAGCCGGTCGATTCCTTGAAAAGCAGAAGTTAATGTTTCAGGAGAATCAAAGTCCCCCTGCCGGACTTCTACTCCCTGATTCTTCAATGCTTCTGCTTTTTCCGGATTGCGGACACTTATAGCTAATTGGCTGGCTGGAACAGTTTTCAATAATGTTTCTACGACCTTCGTTCCTAATTTCCCTGTTGCACCTGTCACTAATATTTTCACGGCTTATTCCTCCAAATCTGTTTTAATTTTATCTTTCTTGCTATATTTCCCCGGTAAGATACTAAATAATCAAGCTGTCCGGTTTAATATAATTTGTGAGGATTGAACCAAGATCTTTTTAAGAGACATGAAGGAATGATTCATTCACGTTTACGCCCGTCTCCTGTCATTAAAATTTCGCCGCTGCTTTTGCGGTTTTTTCCAGACCCTCTGCAATGATCACCTGTGAACGGTCCGTATACTGGTTATGCCCCTCTATGATGATTGTTTCAGGGTTGGTAATTCCCCAGAATGCAAGTAGATTGGTTACATAGTTCACGGCCATTTCCATGGAAGCCATTTGTTGAGAAGAGTAATCGGAGCCGCGTGCATTTAAGATGACCACTTTTTTATCTCCAGCTAATCCGACTGGGCCCTGTTCGGTATATTTAAATGTTTTCCCCGCCTGGGAAAGGTACGAAATATAGGTTACGAGCGGAGCTGGAATTGTAAAGTTCCATAACGGAAAAGCAATTACGACTTTTTCGGCCGCTAGAAACTGGTTTAAATATTGTTCTACTAGATCTGCCGCTTTTGCTTCTTCCGGTGTCAGCTCTAAGCCCTGGCTGCGCTTGTATCCAGCTGTAATCGTCGTGTTTCCGAAGTACGGAAGGTCAAGGTTGAACAGATCAAGTTCGGCTATATCAGCGTTTGGATTCGCTTCTTTAAACGTCGTTAAAAAGGTATCATACATTTGTGAGCTGACAGCTTGTTCTGCTGGACGATCATTTGCTTTGACAAATAATACTTTCGCCGTTTTTGGCACTACCGCCGTAGTCATATCTTGTTCTTTACTTCCAAATAATTTATCTAAAAATCCCATTTCTATCACCTTTGCTTTCTTTAAAATATGATTCAGCCGAATTCTGCAGTCGAGATCCGGATTTATTTATTTACTTGTTTCTTTTTTAACAATTGGCATTACCCGCGTGGCTAACAGCTCGATTCCTTCAGCCACCTTTTGGAACGGCAAGCCGCCTATATCAATTTGTGCCAGAAAACGCTGATGTCCAAAAAGCTCATGCTGACGAAGAATTTTCTCTATGATTTGCTGCGGGCTTCCTACAAACAGAGCAGTATCCGGCGCTGTCATTTGTTCGAAATCTTCTCTCGATACGCTGCCTCCCATACCCCGCTGACGATTCACATAAGACCAATAATTTACATAGTAAGGGTAGAACTCTTCTTTGGCTTGCTGTGTCGTCTTTGAGATATAGCCGTGGCCGGTTACACCAATTTTAAGCTTTTCCGAAGCATGGCCTGCTTTAGCACCCGCTTTGCGATATACATCCGCCAACGGCTTAAACCGTTCCGGGTCACCACCAAGGATGGCCATAGCCATGCCAACGCCGAACCTGCCAGCCCGCTCTGCACTTTCGAGCGTGCCTCCAACACCTACCCATATAGGCAGCTCCTTTTGCAAAGGACGAGGAGCAATTTCCGCATTTGTTAAAGCTGGACGAAAGCGTCCCTGCCAGGAAACTCTTTCTTGTTCATTAAGCTTTAAAAACAGCTCCATATGTTCAGAAAACAGAGCATCATTGTCATCGATTTGAAAGCCGAAAAGCGGAAATGATTCGATGAAAGCGCCCCGTCCGGCGATCATTTCTGCCCGTCCGTCAGAAACCAAATCCAATGTAGCAAAGTCCTCGAACAAACGAACAGGATCCACTGTACTTAATACCGTTGTGGCACTTGTTAATTTGATGCGTTTTGTGGTTTGCGCAATCGCTGCTAGAACAACAGGAATAGAAGAAGTTGCATAGTCTAACCGATGATGTTCGCCAACTCCAAACAGATCAAGGCCTGCTTCATCCGCAAGCTTGGCGGCTTCGATGATTTCTTTTATTCTTTGATGCGCACGAATGGTTTGGCCTGTATAAGGATCCGGGCATAAATCACCAAGCGTATAGAGGCCAATTTCTATTCCGGTATTTTTCAACTTTTCCTGCATAACCGCGCTTCCCTCCAATTAAAACCGTTACGATACAAAAAAGCGAAATCAAGCTCTGATTCTTCATTTAATGAGTAATCAAATTCGATTGCTTAAAAGGTTCTGTAGTTCTTTTCTTCAACTTTCTTTATTACGCTTCTTTAGAGCGAAAAAGAACGTGATCCAAAGCGAATAAAGATTTTTTAGCCAGCGAAAGATAAATCGCGATTACGATGAGCGCTAAATCAAGCTCGTAGCCAGCCATTTGTCCGTTTCCAAGAAACCCAGCAGCCAATTTTACTTTCACAGTGGCCACAGCCAGAATGACCGCAAATAAAATCGCCACTACCCGGGTCCCTAATCCCAGTACCATCGCCAGTCCGCCAACTAATTCAATGACGGCCACAACGTATGCAGTGAATGGAGGAAGACCGAGGCTGTCAAAAAATCCAGCCGTGTTCTCAATACCCCCTTGAAATTTTGCTAATCCATGTACAAAAAACGTGATTCCCAAAAATACTCTTAAAATGAATGTCCCTATTTCATTGCTTCTTTCCATGTTTTTATGCCCCTTCCAAAATGATGTTGTCCCTAATCAAAACCACTGCAGTTTTAAATACGTTTAATTAGTGGCTTACTTTATGTAAGTTATTATATTTACGTAATGTAATTCCGTCAAGTAAGTATTTGAAAAAAAATAATTTAATTATTTTTGAATCCGGTTATAATATAAATAAGGAGTGATAAAAAATGGATAAGTCAATTTGTCCACGATTTGAAAAAGCCATGGGATTACTGAGCCAGAGATGGACAGGCATGATCATTTACCAATTGCTATCCGGTCCACAGCGTTTTTGCAGCATTGAATCTTCCATCGGAGTCAGTGGCAGAGTGCTTTCGGAAAGATTAAAGGATTTGGAAAGCGAAGGAATTGTGAAACGAGATGTTTATCCGGAAACCCCTGTTCGAATCGAATACTCACTGACTGAAAAAGGATTAGGATTAGAACCTCTGATGAGAGATATTGAGAAGTGGTCACAGACCTGGCTGGAAGCATAAAGATTTCGCACAATATGGTTGCTTTTAAAAAGCAATAATTGAAATAACCACCGTTTTTATACACCTTCCAAGACTGCTGACAACAAAAAAGCTGATCCCCTGCCGGAATCAGCTTTTTCTTTTTAAAACGAATGCTTAATCTTGTGGGAAAAGAGCCGTAACCTGCTCTTCCACTTCTTTTAACATGCCTTCATACATATCCGCGCTTAAATAACCGATACTTCCAAAGAACAAATGCCCTGCTGGTTCAATGCCTGTAAACTCGAAAATCCCTGTATCGGATGTAACCTTCATTCCTGCCGTCATACCCATTTCATCATACACTTCACTCGGCGTGCCATGTGTATTAATGATAAAGCCTTTTTTACCTGTCAGCATTTTAACAATTCCCTGCTCACCAGCCGCATACGCAAAGCCGTAAGAAAATACGCGGTCTACATAGCCTTTCAAGATTGCTGGAAGACCCGTCCACCAAATCGGGTAAATAAAAGTAATGGCATCCGCTTCTGCGATAAATTCCTGTTCTGTTTTAATATCCTGCGGTGTCCGCCCTGCTTTCATGGCTTCTGTATCTTCTGGTTTCAGTACGGGCTGAAAATCCAAAGCATACAAATCACGTACAGCTACTTCATGGCCATTTTTCTTTAATGCTTCCACAGTCGTTTTGAGTATAGCGTGATTTAAGCTTTCTTTATGAGGGTGGGCATAAACGATAAGATGTTTCATGTGGATAACCTCCGATAATATAATTTTTTATTCTTTCCACATACATAGATATCTATGTATTCCATTAAAAAAATTTAAAACCTGTTCAAAATGGTTTCCAGCAGCCGTTCCAGCTGCTTTTTCTCGTCTTCCTGCAAACCGCCATACAGTTGTTCATTTAACCGCGCTGAAACGTCGCGGAAGATCGGTTCTAACTGCCTGCCTTTTTCCGTCAGGCAAATGAGCGTGATCCGCTGATCCTCCTCACTTTTTTTTCTTTCCACATAGCCTAAAGACTCTAATTTTTTCACCAGTACGGTAACAGTAGGCTGTGTGCGGTGGATTTTTTCAGCCAGTTCTTTTACCGAAAGCTGGTTTTCTTGATATAAAAATGACAGAATACCGCCATGCGAAGGAACAATT
Organism: Domibacillus indicus; assembly: GCF_023715895.1. Taxonomy (GTDB): domain Bacteria; phylum Bacillota; class Bacilli; order Bacillales; family Domibacillaceae; genus Domibacillus; species Domibacillus indicus_A. The sequence continues at coordinate 14,450 of NZ_JAMBOO010000037.1, forward strand.
CCTTCAATGCCGTGCTGCCCGAGTTCTGAGACAATCATTTTATCGACTGCCTCTTTAATTTTTCCAATCATGGAAGCTGCATGATATTTCAACATAGCCACATTATACATAGACATCTATGTAATGACAAGAAATAAATGAGTGTATTCATGCAAATTTTGTCTGCCACCTTTATTTCTTTTCCTTCCCTATACAAAAACACCCTTTAAAGCGGAAGCTGCTGCTCATTCGCCTTAAAGAGTATTTTTCGATTTATGATTCCTGTTTTCTATTTCTTTTCAAAAATTGTGCCTTTTTTAAATGCCGAATTTTTAAATGTGAATTTCATCAGCAGCAGGTATGAAAGCCCGCCGACAATCACGCCGATAATCCAGCCCAAGTCTACTTGCATAAAAGCTGCGCCAGCCCCGATCAGCATGGCCAGGATGGCACACGGATTGAACCCGGCAAACTGTCCGTTTTCTTCATACAAATGGGATACATCCACTTTCTGTTTCCGCAAAATATAGTATTCTACCAGCAAAATCGAAGCAATTGGCCCCAAGAAAGCAGAGTAAATCAAAATGAATGTATTTAAGCCTTGTGCAGATGAATCCTGTACTAAAATCCATGGGCAGGAGCAAAAAGCAAGCAGCCCGGTAATGACGACCGCTGGCTTGTACTTTAACTTTGTCAGCGATGTAATCACATACGTTGGCGGAATAATATTGGCCACCATGTTGACAGCAACTGCGCCGATTACGATAAATGCCGATACTGCAACGGTAATATAAGGGTTATCCACCACAACCGCAAAAGCTTTAACCGGATTAGAGATACCGGTAGCAGCCGCGAGCATCGCACCAATCGTCAGAACAAATCCGTAAGCAACCACAATTGGCGAGAAGTATAAAAAGCCGCGTTTTGCATCACTAATTCCTATTTTCAGCTCCCGTGAATAATCGGCTGCACTCAAGAAAATAGCCGCATAGTTTCCGAGGAACACCATAATAAACGCAAAGAACGGCAAGCCCCATGAGCCTTCAGCATGAACCCATTTTTGAGCAATGACATCGCTATGGGACGCCATCAAAACACCAAATACATAAACAAGTCCCAGCATAATCACAACAGATGCCAAAATCTCCATCCACTTAATCGCATGAAAACCAAACATCGACAGAACAATTTGCAGGAGCTGGATAACTACAAAACAAATGGCTACATTATCAAAAGAGCCGCCCGATACAATTTTAGCAATTTCATTTAAAGCGGTTCCGCCCGTCCAGCTTTGAAATCCATACCAGACAATCGCCGGTATACCGCGCAGCAAGGAAGAAATCACAGAACCTTTAACCCCAAACGACATTCTCAGCTGCACCACATATGGAATTCCCGTTCGATATCCGAGCCGGTCATTCAAAGCGAAAAAGATTGAAATAATCCCAATTGCAATCGCTGCGGCCAAAAAAGTCTGTAAAAGGTTCAACGTCGCCACACCCGCTACAACCAAACTCGCCCCAAGTGTCATATTCCCCAAGTTTACGCCGTCACCAATCCACATAAACATATAAGAAAAAGGCCCAACCGTTCGACTTTCTTTTGTTTTCGGTTTTAACGATTCATCGATCCCTGTTGAATAAGGAATTGATACCTCTTCTGTTGTCTGCCTGACTGCATTTGTTGACATGATGCCTTCAACTCCATTTCTTTATCTGCATCATCCCTTCATTTAACTGTCTAGATAAAAGAATATTCAGTCAAATAAGGGTATAAATTGCTTCTATTTCAACATAGTAAAACTGTTGCTCTTTTCTGATTTTCCTTCTCTTTTTTTATTGTTGAAAGGACAAAAGAAATCAATATTACACGGAAGATAACTTCTCATTCAATGTCATCAAATGTAACATAAGTAAAGTTTATAAAACTCTGAATAAAAAGTCATTGGGAGATCTGTACATTTTCTTACACTTTTTTAGATGCTTTGAATAAAACTAAAGGCAAACTCAATAAATAGAAGTGCGAATAAGGGATAATTTGTCGTATAAATGAGGGGTGGGTTCATTGGAAGCATAAAAAAAGAAGCGGCTATTCAAACAGCCGCTTCTTTTTAATCGTTCGGGCAGGTCCCGTCTTCCTGCAGGTGTCCTGAACGTTTGATTTTTGTTTGCAGGTAGTTCTCGTTAAACTCTGAAATATCGCCCCAAAGCGGTTTACGGCTTGATACCTTTAAGCCAGCATTTTTAAGAGCTTCCAGCTTTTTCGGATTGTTGGTCATCAAGGTAACCGGTTTGGAGCGCAGCGTTTTAAGCACCAGAATGGCATCGTCGTAATTTCTGGCATCGTCAACAAAACCGAGGCTTTCATTGGCATCCACGGTGTCATAGCCATTTTCCTGAAGAATATAAGCCATCGCTTTACTGAATAAGCCAATGCCTCGTCCTTCATGATTAGCCAGATAAAATAAAGCCCCTGTCCCATGTTTTACAATCATATCCATGGATTGTTTTAATTGATAGCCGCAGTCACAGCGTTTACTGCCAAAGATGTCTCCTGTGTGGCAGATCGAATGCATGCGAATAATCGCTTCTTCATTGTCCGAAAAGTCGCCGTACACGAGGACGCTGGATTGCTGCAGCTCCGCTAAATTCGCAGAAGACAGCTTTTCAATAATCTTCCCATAATCTTCTGTTACTTCCTCATAATTCAGCCAGCAGTACCATTGAAACGCGACGGTTTCCCCGTATAAATTAACAGGCAGTTTAATGGGTCCGACTAAATAAATCGCTCCTTCTGTTGTTGGAATGAGCTGAATTTTATCTTTTAATACAGAAAGTACCTTTTGATCCAATACTGTTTGTTCCATGAGTTTCTTCCTTCTTTCTCATTTGCATTTCACTGCTGTTTATTATAAACCAAAGGAAAACTGGAATGTAAAATAACTTGCTTATACAGCTAAAGCATTATGAATCAACACTTTATAAATAGTTATCTTTTTTCTGCTTTGTCGTTTCCTTTATTCTCCCCCCATATTTTAAAGAAATATGCGAGGGCCATTTACGTTTAGGTCAGCCGCTCCAAAAAGGACCCTCTCACATGGACTCTTTTTCTATTACTATTATATAACTTCGGCCTTCCTCAAGTTACAAATCATTCTTTTCAAATGAGAACAAAGAAAAAAGCAGCCTGTTAAACGGCTGCTTCTTTTACTTCGTATTTTAAAGGTACAATAGCATCTTTCCTATTAGGAGGCTCTTCACCCTGCCTGTAATACGGATCTAACGCTGCAGCTTCTCCAGTCACAAATAGTTTCTCCTGTTCTCCAGACAAAGCGGCTGTATCCGGGTTAATCCCTAACATTTCTAAAATGTTTTCTGTGTCTTCTTCTTTTAAATAAATTTCCTCAAATACATGTTTTGGGTCGCGTATATCTACAAAGTCTACGACTTCAAACCCCTTTGCCACTAAATCTTTTACTAAATCTTTCTCCATCGAACCATCTCCTTTCCTTAACATACATTCGCTAACAGGAGATCATTTCCTGCAAGATGAAATTGTTCGGACGGGATAAACCATATGAAAACAAAACAGGAAATGAACTTAAATATCACTTACAATACCCATATTAGCAAGTTTTGAATGTCTTTTTTCAAAGAGTGCCAGCTGCCGCACAAAAAACTTTTTAGCAACATGATTATTTTTGACCTGGATCAAATGGATTGGTGGATACATAACAATCGAATAAAAGAACCATAATAGCCCCGCTTTTTATAGCGGGGCCTTTTCAGCCAGTGGGCTTTGAATGAAACAGCGCCGCCCTGCGCGCATATCACGCTTTGATCTGCTCCCTGGTGGAGGCTGTCTCATCGATAGGCGTGAAATAAAGTAAGAAGAAATATTTCGACATTTATCGACAAATATCGAGTGCATCTCCATTTATAACATGATATAATGTAACTAGATATAGATCACTTAACGTTCGCTCCGATATTTTATCAGCGGGCGTTATTTTTTTGTTCTTTTTTATATCTGCTCCCGGACAGGATGTGAAATCCAGCCGATTTCTTATGATCGTTTGAGCTGCATTCAAAGAAGAATCTCCAGGATCAAAACAGTTCTTTTAGAAAGCCTAGGTTCGTGGATGAAAGTAAACGCGACCTTCGATTGGACACGGGAAGGCCCTAATTTCCCCACCAGCCATAGCGATCATGACTACAATGAATTTCGTTTACTTTAAAGGTACAAAGCCTTTCATGACTTAGATCTTTTTTAACCTCTTTGGCAACATCACGAATTCTGAGCCTAAAACATTTAAAAGCATGGTTTAAATATGGAGCTCTAGCCACGACTTTAGTGGGGACTTCTGTTTTTTTCATGATCATACTGGGTATGCTTCCTATATAATGAGTACTTAACCAAAGGAGAATTTACAATGGGAGCTATGTTGAAAAAATACTTACTTCTTAGCGGAATGGCTGTTATGCTGATTAGTGGACTAGCCGGATGTGGAAATCGCAGCGGAGAAGAAACCAGTACAAACGACGAACAGGAAGATTATCCTCAAGAGAACCACAGTAATGTAGATGAAGAAAACGATCAAAATAAAGATATCAACAATGACGAAGATGGCGAAGTCGAAACAGATTCCGATGAAAAGAGCTAAGGCATGAAAAAAGCCAAAGATAAACGGCTTAACTTTAAAGCCCCACCCTTTTACCATGTGAAAAGAAGTCTCGGTGCAATAAACCGGGACTTTTTGTTACGTATCCGGGGTTCGTCTTGTACGGCTTCTTTATCATCTTCGACGAGAACACCCCCACTTCAACCGTCAGGTAAGTGGGCGGTAGTTCAAAAAGCTGGTTTATTTGTTTTTCTTTCATACCTTGAATGCCTGCACTCCATATTTCACTCCGTCTTCTGCTTCTTTTATCCCCTCGTCGAAATCAAAATCGATTTTACCGTATTGGATAACACACAATCGACCACTTTCTGTCAGTTTTTTCGGTACCCTATTCATGAGCGGTCCCTGTCTACTACTAACACCTCTGTATAATGGTATACGTTTCTTGCCCCTCTTCTTAATGTTTCAGAACGATTACGATTCTTGCCTTTCTTTTAAAAATACATTTTTCGACAAAAAACGTTTCAATTTCAAGATAAGTATCCTATAATTCACCTTATGTGTTAATTGTGATTTAGGAGGTACGTTATGAATGACAAACAAGGCGCTTTTTGTGACTTACTTGCACGAATTAATAACCTTCGCCATCTAATGATAAAAGCTGGCCAGCAGTACGGCTTTAGCAGCCAGAAAACGCTGCGTTACAGTGAACAGTTGGATGAGCTGATCCTTCAATATCAACTTCAAAATAGATGAATGATAAACCCGAATAGCTCCCCCGCTTTTTTATGTTGTTTGTATAAAACGTTTTAAAACAGTCCATACTGTTTGCATAAAGCAGTCCTACTCTTCTTGAGCTTATATCTCCGTTACTTCTGCACAGCCAGAGCTTTCTCTGGCTGTTTTTTTGGGTATATTTTTCATTAGAGATACCGTCCCTCCGGCTGCATTGGATAACGAGGCGTATACAACCAATAGCTGGTTCGCTGCCGACCTCACTTTCGAGCTATTATTGGGGCAGTTGTTCCTTTTGTTAAACATTCTTTCTAAAAAATCACAAATAATGGTTTAATATTCTTTAAGTTGGGTATATAATTAATTCACCAATGAAAGCACTTACATAAAGGGAGGTTGTTTTAGCATGCTGCCAATTGAGCTTTTTGGATGGATTTTGTCCGTACTTTTAACAGTTAGTTTTGTTTTTTCATTAGTGTTTATATCAAAAAAGCCTGCGTTGCTTTCGAAATCCGACTATCATTCTTTACAAAAGAATCCACAGCATATAAGTAGAAAAGGTAAACGAGTCTACTAAAGCGCTTTCAGCGCTTTTTATTTTGTCATTTCTCCCAAGAAACACGTCACGGTCTTGCATTTCACTTGTAAGATGTTTTGCCTTGTTTAAAATGGGGTACTTAACATTCGATCTATTTGATTAGGCTTACTATCCTGGGGGTTCATTCACTATGTTATCTATAGAACTTTTTATATTTATTGTATTAGTCATTTTAGAAATCAGCCTGTTTTTTTTATTAGGCTCTATCATAAAAAAACTAAACTTATTTTCAGAATCAGAATCCAAACCTTCACAAAAGGAGAAACAAACGTTTGATTGGAAGAACAAACTATCTTCTTAAAGCACTTTTTGTGCTTTTTTTTGTTCTTTTTAAAGAAAACTCTACAGCTCCTTTTCAGTCAATGAACCGCCATGTTAGCGCCCTCCTCTTACTACAAAAAACCGTTAGCAGCAAACGTTTTTATGGTTTCTATAAACTAAAAAAGCATTTGTCTTCTAATGGAATGCAGCTTCACATCCAAACTTTAATCATGAGCCTGCATATAAAAAAGCCACTCAAATGAGTGACTATTGTAAAACGTTGAGCCAATACAGCCCGATGCCTAAACCAACAGCTGTAATGACAAAATTGATGATTTTGCCCGGTACTCGAAGTACTTTTAAAATGAGCCCGACCACGATCATGGAAATAATAATCATGGAGAATAAGATGACTATTTTTAATGCCATTCCGTTGGCACTATTATTTAATATTGAAAAACCAAGTTCCATTTCTTCACTCCTTTTTCTTACATCATACAATGATTCGGGCAAAGAAAAAAGCACCCTGCCGGATGCTTAAACTTCATTTGTGTCTATTACTTTAAATTTGTCTTCGGTTATAAAGGTTTTCTTACTTAACGCTTCATTCACCAGTTCACCTGTATCATCGTTTGGACCTGGATTAATGTCCACTACTTCATGCTGCTCCGGACTGGTTGGCATGCCGTTCGGGCCCAGACGATAGTATGTGACTTTGACTTTCATCATATCTCACTCCTTCTTCCCTCGCGTCAAAAGGATTTATTTTACCCTTCCCGTCTGCAAGTGACTTTAAGGGAAGTAATAAAAAAGAATACGTTTTAAGTGTTACCTATCCCATTCGAGATTATCCAAACTCTAAACGCCGCCATCGCGGCATGCGCCATTAAAAGTCCGTATTTCCTTTGTGAGTGCTGTAACAAGAGCGATGGAACCGAACTAACAATTGTTTACCTATGCGGTATACAGTGCTTCGTTATGGATGTTGACAGTAGTCCAGTTTAAGCTTCCGCTATTTTCACGCTGAGATATTGAATATCTTTTAAAGCTTTCCCAATCAGGCTTAGTACACTTTCCCTATCCTCCTCGTTATTTGCAAAATCCAAATGATTTACACCAAGCAGGATCTTGGGCGAGTATTGATATCCTTGATACCAGGCTTCATATTTTTCATTCAACCGCTCCCAGTACTTCATCTCAACTTTGCTTTCCAGTCCTCGTCCACGACGGTCAATCCGTTCTTTTGCCCTTTCTGTGTCACACTGGAGATATACCAGCAGGTCAGGCGCTCTTGTCGTTTCAACAATAGCGGCAAGGAGTTTTTCATATATCCGATACTCCTCCGGTGTCATGCTGCCGTCTTCACTTAAAAGCTTAGCGAATATCTGATCCCCGAAAATAGAACGATCCAGGACACCACATCTTTGTTCAGAAATGTGTTTGATCATCTGCCAGCGCTCCGTCGCAAAATGAATCTGCGTTGTGAAAGACCAGCGGGAGCGTTCTCCATAAAAACGATCGAGCAGTTTTTCTGTGTCTGGATTTCCCAGCTCTTCAAAAACAGGAATGTGAAAATGATCGCTGATCAAGTGAGATAGTGTTGATTTACCTGCCCCAACTGTTCCCTCTACTACTATCATGAGGTTTCCTTCTCCTTTATCATTTGTTTTATTTGAGCAGTAATCGCGTTCTTGCACAATTTTTAACAATTCGTTTGTACGTTTCATTTCTCCAATTTTGATGGAGAAACAACTTTGTCTCTTTTGCTTAACATCAATATATCCTTTTTCCTTTCTGTTCAATCCGCCATCAAACCTTGTAATCAAATGAGCCGCTTCTGTTTGAAGGGGCTCACTTTTTGTATTAGCGTCTTTTTTTTACTATTTAAAGCCAGTGGTCCGGCTTTCGTACAGAAGCAGGCAGTTTCGTATACCGGTCGCCTTTAGCCGCATTCACCTGTGCCTGCGTTAAAAAAATGCTTCCCGTAAGATCCGCTCCTCTTAAATCAGCATCCCTGAAGTCAGCACCGATCAAGTCGGTCAGTCTCATGTCTGCTCCCCTCAAATCAACTGCAATAAAATGCGCTCCTCTTAAATCAGCGCCTTTTAAATCGGCTCCTTTTAATTTTGCACCAAAGAAATCTTTTCTGCCCGCTGCTTTCGATTTCTTTTTGGACCGGGCCTGTGACCGCACGTATGCACTTGATCGTAAAAGAAGCTCATTCACCCTAGCTCTGTGAACTGGTACGTCAAGTTTTAAAATCGCCTGGGGGCTTAGCTGTGTGAGAGCCTCTATATCGCGGGCCGCTTCCTGCAGTTCCTGTTGAATCGGCGCTGTTTCTTTCCATTCAAGCGCTTCTTCTACGTAACAAAGCATTTCATGGAGCTGCTGCATAATAGGGAATACATCGAACATTTCTTTTGCAGAAGCAGGATGCTCCCGCCAGCTTGCCCCTTTGTATGTAACCTGCGATACTTTCTGTCCTGCCCCAAAGCATTCATATACAGCGCAGCCGCGGAATCCTTTTTGTCTAAGGTTTTGATGAATCCCACAATAAAAATCTGCCATTAAATTTTGGCATGGGGTGCCGCCGTCTTTGTTCATCGCAAAATCAGCTGATTTTGCATAAGGCAGCGCCACACAGCAAAGGCCAAAACAATGTTCACAGTCGGCACGCAGATGGCTCTTTTTACTTGCTAGTTGACTAGACAATCTATACACTTCCTTTAATTATAAACTGCTTACAGATTCTTCATTTATTTGTATGCTCATGGAAGAAGTATACCGAGCCTTCATTTCATATGGAAGCGTAAATTCTTCCATTCTTACTTTTTTGTTTATTCTTTGAGAGACGGGGAATAGTACGAGAGTAAACTTATTACAAAGGAGAGTGCATACCATGGCAACAAACAAAGCAATGATGACAACACTGGCGCTTGGAGCAGCTTATCTTCTTCGAAACGAAAAATCACGGACGAAACTTATGAATCAATTTAAAGCAATGGGTGGCAGCTCAAAAAGCAAAACAGCTGAACAACAGAAATCACTGACGCTTGGATAAACAAAAACATGGATCCTTTTCTGGATCCATGTTTTTTCTTGTTCATCTTTAGTAAATATTGTTTTTTTTACTTGTTTTCCGGACCATGGTATTCAAAATAATTTTTTGCAGTCTCCCAAAGTCCTATTTTAGACAAACTTGGCAGAGACGGCTGAAGCAGTTCCCAAAAAACAACTGTCATAACCTCGGCAGTTGGATTTAACCCGCTGAATTCTTCTGTATCTAAATTGAGATGCTTATGGTCAAATTTCTGAAGAATTTTCTGATCAACGATTTCATCGAGCTCTGCTAAATTGATGATCATCCCTGTTACAGGATCAGCTTCTCCCTCCACCGTTACTTCAAGAATATAGTTATGGCCATGTCCATGAGGGTTATTACATTTTCCAAAAATCATTTTATTTTCCTCATCGGATAGCTGATCACTGTGTAATCTATGCGCAGCCGAAAAGTGAAATTTTCTCGTTAATTGAATCATTGACTTTTCCTCCTTTTGAGAAAGCAAAAATGGATTTTCGTGTAGTTTTATACTTTGGAGTTCGCACTTATCAAACTTTTCATTTAGTTCATTCCATAGATAAGACACTATATTTTCTGTTGTGGGAATATGCTCTTTAAAGAAAGAATGTTCTCGATTGAGAAATTTGCCATCCAATTCTTCTAAAACTACTCCTTTAACGATACGGTCAATATCTGTAATGTTCACAACAATTCCTGATTTAGGATTAAGGTTTCCTTTTACAGTAACTTCTAACGTGTAATCATGGCCATGACCATTAGGGTTATTGCACAGTCCAAAAACTTCTTTATTTTTCTTCTCATCCCAAGTGGGAACATGATAACTATGAGCTGCTGAAAATTCTACTTTTCTTGTTAGCAAAATCAAAGTCTATCCCTCCTTCGTTCAACCTATTCATTTAAGCACTGAATCTCACTAATTTTATTACCTTTTCTTTTATTGGATAGGAAAATTATTTTCTTATCCTATCTTTTAAAAATCACTTATGTGTGTTATTGATTTTCATAAACGTCACTTCTTGAATTTCTTTAAATCTCTTGTTAAACTCCTCAACTGACAAAGGCTTACTAAATAAGTATCCCTGTACTTCATGGCACTCTTGTTGCTGGAGGAATTTAAGCTGTTCATCTGTCTCTATCCCTTCTGCAATGACCTTAACATGCAAATTATGACCCATAGCTATAATTGTTGTAATAATTTTGGTGTCTACAGAAGTATCCTCTATATCGTTCGCAAAGGATTTGTCGATCTTTAAGGTATGGAACGGAAACTTATTCAGGTAGCTTAACGAAGAGTAACCTGTCCCAAAATCATCTATCGCAATTTTCACACCTAAATCTTTCAAAGCATGGAGCTTATCAATTACATATTGTTCGTTGTACATGGCAATGCTTTCCGTAATTTCGATCTCCAAATACTTTGGATCCAGGTCCGTTTCATCTAATACTTCTTTCACAAGATCAACTAAGTTAGCTTGTTGAAACTGCTGAGGAGAAAGATTCACGGATATACCTATTTCATGCAGTCCAGATTTCTGCCATTCTCGAGTTTGTTTACAAGCAGTACGCAGCACCCATTCCCCAATCGGTGCGATTAAACCAGTTTCTTCAGCTAACGGAATAAATTCTAAAGGAGAAATCATTCCTATTTGCGGATGAGGCCATCGAATCAAAGCTTCATTTCCCGTTATGACCCCTGTTTTCAAGTCAACCTTAGGCTGGTAGAACAAAGTAAATTCATCCCGTTCTAATGCCTGGCGCATACCTTTTTCCAAAAATGCTCTCTTTTGAATAAGATCATTCATATCATGTGTATAGAACTGATAATTATTTCTTCCATTTTCTTTGGCACGGTACATAGCCATATCAGCATGTTTAATGAGATTCTCGATATTATTGCTATCTAGCGGATACATGCTTATCCCTATACTTGACGTAATAAAGAGTTCATTGCCTTCGTAAATAAAAGGTTTCTCTAATTTTCTCTGGATAGCTTGTACAAATTCGTTTGCTGTTTCACGATTCGTATTAGGCAGAAGCAAAAGAAATTCATCTCCTCCTATACGCGACATAATTTCTCCTTTTTTAAGAAGAGAGGAAATGCGGTTCGCAACAGACTTTATCACATAATCACCGGCCGAATGACCGAGCGTATCATTGATAAATTTAAATCTATCCAAATCAAGAAATAACAATGCAATAGGTTTTTTATCATGTAAGCCAGCTAGTTCTAATGCTTTTTCATGAAATAGCCGCGTATTAGGAAGCCCTGTCAGAAAATCATAATAAGCATAGTACTGTATTTCTTCACTTTTTCTCTTAAGCTCGTCCGTATAATTTAATAGATTTAATGACATTGAATTTACTTTATTAGAAAGCAAGCCTAATTCATCATTTCTTTCAATTGCTACTTTTGCCCCGAAATTGCCTTTAGCAATTTCATTCACTTTTTCAAGAATTCGATTTATCGGCTTAACGATATATCCAGCTAGAAAGTAGCTAATAACCACTACAAAAATCAAAACAATAATGGAGATAACTAGACTATTTAATAACTGTTTGTTTAATACATCTTGAATAACTTTATAGTCGATTACTACTCCAATTACATAAGGATTTTCAGAAGAGACAGGAATAAAACTTTTAAATACTTTTTTATTATTAACCTCACTCTGAAAACTAACTAATTTCCCGGTTTCCATTGCTGTTTTAACTGCAGAAACATCCGCCTTTTTCTCTTGGTACTTATAGGTTCCGAATTGAATATCCTTATTCGCTAGCTCAATAAACTTCTCTCCATTTTGCTCCGTATAAACAGGCGGAGAGCCAAAAGTATTTGGGTTAAATCCAGTAATATTTAATAGCGTATTATTATTGCTTAAGGTTTTCTGTACAATGGCATCAGGACCAATTTCATCCTCAACATCTGTAATCTGACTGTCTCGCATATAAGGATTAATAATATAATTCGTAGTACCGTCATAATAATATCCCCACTTATCGACATGATTAGGGTTTGATGCCGAAACATTTATGGGGCCTGACCAATAATTTGGAAGTTTTTGACCTTCGGGAATTGTAACGCTCCTTTGTTCAAACAATTGCTGAAATGCGGTATACCAGTAACCCCATTCTTTCGTACTTAAATTTCTTTCATGTGGGTCAGAAGACTTCACGCCCCTAACATCATCTTTTTCTTTTACCATTAAAGTAATATGCGACACGCCTAGTTTTTTGCTCAGTTCAACTAATTGTTCATTCGTTACTTCTTTAATATCGGGACTAAGTACATTTTGTGCTGCAATAGCTGCAGTACGAAGCTCTTCTCCTTTTTGCTGTTCCAACGAACCTACTGTATACTGAGAATGCTCAATGGCTATGCTGATTTCCTGCCCCAAGAGATCCATCTGCTTTTCTTGGTCTTTTATTAACAAATCTCTCGTATAGTAATAGAATAATATATTATTTAAAATTAATATTATTGTTACAATTAGAGAAAATATAAAAGATAATTTCTTCTTTAAGGACAAACCATCAACCCCTTGTTTAACCCTGCGTATTGAAAGATTTTTATAGTATTATTTAGTTTCATTAAGACTATAACACACCTTTTGGCGGAGTCACTGTCATTTCATCAATCCGAACGTGCAGAGGAGTCGTAGCCACGAATGAAGCGACACGTGCTACATCTTGAACATGCAACATGTCTTCAGAAGAAAAACCTTCAACATTTTTCCAGATGTCTGTATATGTGGCACCTAAGTGGATATTAGTAGTGAAAACGTTATCTTTGTACCATTCTTCTGCTAAAACACTCCCCATCCCGCTGACTGCATGCTTTGAAGCTGCATAAATAGAATTAAAAGGAAGGTTTCTTTTCGTTGCAACCGAGCTAATATTAATAATCCGCCCTCCTCTTTTCTTTAATAAGGGGAATGCCTGTTGAGTGCAGTGAAAAATACCAAATACATTAGTTTGAAAAATACCTTCCCATTCCGCAGGATCAAATTCTTCAAAGGCTTTGAATTCACCAACTCCAGCATTATTCACCAGGACGTCTAAGGCACCATACTGCTCACTAATATGCTTAAACCCATCTTGTATTTCTTTTTCATTCCGGATATTTATTTGCAATGGAAATAGGTTTTCCACATTGGTCGCTACATTTTTTTCACGGGTTGTGGCATAGGTAATAAACCCTTTATCTACAAGATCGAGACTAATTGCCTTCCCTATACCTTTTAAACCACCTATAACGATGGCTATCTTTTTTTCCATTTTTGTACCTCTTTTCACCGGGTATTTTGTTAAGGATGTAAAAGAGAAAGTTTATTCCCTTCATTTATCTTAAAATAAAACCTAAGGATTTAATTCCAAATTTTAACTAAAACAAACTAACTTATAGCTCTTTAATTATTCGACAAAAACCGCTTATTTGAAGTATAACAGATTCAAAAGTCTTAGTACTATAGCAAATGATTTAGACATTTTAATTTTCGGCTTATTGTTAACCTCATTAAAGAAAAAGAACTAAACAACGATCCATATTTCTTTTTTATTTGTTTTTACTTTTCTATAAGAAGCTTTATTCTGCATATCTTAAGCCGTTCACAACATCCATCCGTACATGTTTGTAGAGACATCAGTATTTAAAACTTTCATCCGTACTTTTATCTCCTAAGCACTGTTTATATTTTTATAATCCATCTTGTCCACTCCATATGGTCATACAGGAACCCTTGCTTGGGATCGATTTATTGTTTTTTATTTTGTTCTCTTTAATAATTCAGAGCTAGTCCTCTTTTTATCTGCATACACATAAAGAAACGGGATAATCGATTTGGCCGACTTGATCCAGCTACAGAAAGAACAGACATGAAAATGACGCAGGTAGAAGAGGTGGTGAAAACAAAGTGATTGTAGTGATTGAAAAAGCCCTGCTGCTTATGATTACCTTGCGCCTTATCTCTGGAAGTATTGAAGTGACCGCTGCGCTTTTAATGCTGAAATTCAACAGCTTAGAAAAAGCCTTTTACATTAATAGCATGCTTGCCCTGGTAGGCCCGGTTGTATTGATCGTCACAACAGCCATTGGCCTGTATGGAATGGCGGGAAAAATGCCATTAACGAAAAGCATTGGGCTTGTGTGCGGAATTGTGCTTATTTTGTACAGCCTGCGATCGAGGTAAAAAAGGACAAGCTCTATTGAAAAGAAAAGCCGATTCGGTTTTTCTTTTTGTTTTGCCCTGATTTCAGCTTTTTCATATAGGATTTTCTTTTTGTATGGGTTTCATGCAATGTACATAAAGAACCGCCCTTTTGTCAGAGGGAAGCCAATCCAGTTTTCCCACTCCCTTTTTTACATAAATGGCCCTTTTCGTGAGAATTTATTTCTATGGGGAGGTTATGTGTAAATGGAACAAAAAACGTGCGGCGGCAGTAAAGATAATGAAAAGCTTGCCTGGTGGCAGCTCTCTCTTATTGGAGTAGGCTGTATTATTGGCACCGGTTTTTTTCTCGGGTCCAGTATCGCCATTCAAATGACGGGTCCTTCCGTTGTTTTTGCCTTTATCCTGGCTTCATGCGGAACATATATCGTCTTTGAGGCGCTGGCGAAAATGTCCGCTAAAGATCCGCAAAAAGGATCGTTTCGGTCATATGCCAAAAAAGCTTACGGACGATGGGCCGGATTTAGCAGCGGCTGGGTGTACTGGTGCTCTGAAATGCTGATTATCGGCAGCCAGTTAACGGCCATTTCTCTTTTATCAAAATTTTGGTTTCCGCAAATTCCGTTGTGGATGTTTGCTTCTGTTTTTGCTGTTTGCGGGCTTTTGGTGCTTTTTATTGGTACAAAAGCATTCGGCAAACTCGAAACCGTTTTTGCGGTGATGAAGGTAGCCGCTATTTTTATGTTTATCGTAATCGCTGTCCTGGCTTTGACCGGGGTGATTAACGGTGATCCAAAAGCAGGAGTGCCGCGCTCTGTAAACGGCTTTTTTCCAAATGGCGGGATTGGGTTCTGGAGCTCTCTTTTATTTGCTTTTTACGCGCATGGAGGTATCGAAGTAATGGGTGTTATGGCCATTAATCTGCGCAACAAAGAAGATGCACCGAAGTCAGGAAAAGTCATGCTTGGTATTCTAGGGCTCATTTATGTGACAGCTCTTTCGCTCGCTCTGCTGCTCATTCCATGGACTGCATTTCAGCCGGATAAAAGCCCGTTTGCGATGGCTTTGCTGAGCTATCATCTCGACTTTTTTCCTCATGTATTTAACGCAGCCATTATTATTGCCGGATTTTCAACCATGTCGGCTTCTTTGTTTTCCGTTACGACCATTCTCCTTACCCTGTCTGAAGAAGGAGATGCGCCGGCTATTTTTAGCAAACAAACAAAAAAGAAACGAAAAGTTCCACTCCCGGCTGTGGCATTGACATCGGTCGGCTTGATTTTATCTATTATTTCTTCTTTGTTATTGCCCAAAAATGTGTATGAATATGTAACGACCGCAGCCGGATTGATGCTGCTTTACAATTGGTTTTTTCTTTTAACGCTGTACCACCGGCTGATCGAGCCGACTGCTGGGGATAAAGTAAAAAGAGTGATCGGCATGATTCTTGTTTTTGCTGCCGTCAGTGGTACTCTTTTTCACCAGGCAAGCCGGCCGGGATTTTTTATCAGCTTAGCTTTCGTTACCGTAATTGCGGTGGTTGTACTCATCCTTCGAAAAAAATGGAAAAAAGAAGAAGCCCACCATCACAGTGGGCACACAAGCTAAAACAAGACTTTGTAGGCTTCCATGCCAAAGTAAATACCAAAGCCAATCATGGAGAGAGAAGAAACAACAGAAATGCCTTTTAAAACCCCGGTAGATAAAAATCGCCGGGCACCGCTTGAAAGGAAAGCCATCGTCAGGTCCCAGATTAAAATACCGGATATGACGGCCATGCTGTACAGCAGAATTTGATTTTGTGTAGAGGATTCTGCTGTTTCAGCAAGAATGGATCCGTAAATACCGAGCCAGAATAAAATCGTAAGCGGGTTCAAAAGAGACATAAAAAAGCCGGAAATTAGTGATCTCCTCAAGGGAATGTTTCTGCCAAACCGCATGTCCAGCTCGATTTTATGAAGCGTCAACAGGTTTTCAATACCGGTATATGTTAAAACAAAGCAGCCAAACAGCCAGAGAAGCGTTTTAATAAACGGCAGCTCAATTACATGAGCTACTCCTACATATACCATCACCATATAAATCGTATCAGCAGTCAATGCGCCGATTCCAAAAATCCATGCATGAAAAAATCCATTTTTAATACCCGTGTCTAATTGTGCCGCATTTACTGGTCCGACTGGTGCCGCCAAAGACAGGCCTAAAAACATGTATGTAAAAATTGAGTTCATCGCGCAGCCCCCTGAAAAATGATGTCTATGCATCATATTCAGATGAAAGGGCTTGTACGCCTAAAGAAAGGAGAATTTATCGTGCATAAACGTTATTTTGTTTTGATCTACCTATCCGTGCATTTGTGCTATCTCGCTGCGTACCAGATAACGGACTCCAAAACAACCGCAATTTCGGAATTTTAAAAAGCGCCTATTCAGCATCTTGTTTCAGCAAAGAACGGTGTACGGTGTGGCTCTAACCGTTGATCAAAAACAAGCTGAATCCCCTTTTAACGAAATGGTTATCACGATTGTAAATGAAAGCGATAATCCGCTTATTGATAGCAGACACTTTGCCCTCGAAAAATATGTAGAAGGCATATGGTATCCCTCGTTAAATTTTTGGGTGAATGGACGGATTCAAGGCCAAATGGTCAAAAAAATAAACTTGTCCTTGCTGTCCCCTTTAAAGTTGTGGAAAGCCGCTTATTTATTTCAGTTACCTGATGTGCTGGCTTTTTATCTACACAAAAAAGCCAGGCCTTGGCCTGACTAAAAAGATGACACATATATTTACCAGCTTGCTTTTTTCACGCCAGGTACTTGCCCTTTATAAGCAAGTTCTCTGAAGCAAATACGGCACAGCTTAAATTTACGAAGAACGGCGTGAGGACGTCCACAGCGTTCGCAGCGGGTATATTCACGCACTTTAAATTTCTGCTTATTCTTGTGCTTTACAATTAATGCTTTTTTTGCCAACTAAAAGACCTCCCTTTTTTAAATGAGGGCAGGAGAGATACTCTATTATAGTTCGGCCTGCCCCATAAGTAAACAAGCAGATAATGGGTTTAATTCCTTTAAAATCACATTTAATTCATGTTAAAGCAGGACACTACAGTGATTGTGTCTTTACCTTTGAGATTTCAGCATATACCTATGTTGTAATGCTTTTTATAGAATAGCAGAAAGCCTGTTGCAAGCTGTTAAAACTGCTAAACCCTGAGACAGCGGGAATAGACTGATTTTTAATGCTGAGAAATCTATACATCTTCCTGTTCCAAAAACGAAGTGAGTAACGAGAGAATTCCAAGTCCTATTTAAGTGCTATTGTGTATAAAAACCCTAAAAAACAGTAAAAAGCCAGCTCCTTATTAGAAACTGGCTGACAGTTCAATTATAAAAGCCGCCTTTGCCGCTCGAAAAAAGAAAGTTTTAAACCACCACTCCTCAAAGTGGGTGTTCGCAAAATCCTCTCCTGCTTGTCCTCTAGGAAAAAGAGGCTTGTCATTCTGGATTCATTTTAAAACTCCCTATTACAGCTTAAAGGTTAAAACTTACATTCATAACGTACAATGCAGCTTATATATGTATGATACATTTATTTTTCTTTAAAAACAATAGTAATGGTTTCCTCAAATGGCGCCAGGATATGCTCCTGTCTTATTCCTGCTTACCTGATCAGTTTAAAGTTGAGGAATAATAACTAAAAATAATAAATGGTTTTAACAAATAAAAAAGACAACCTGATTTCTCAAATTGTCTTAGCGTGCCAGGCAGCGTCCTGCTCTCACAGGGGGAAACCCCCAACTACCATCGGCGCTGAAGAGCTTAACGGCCGTGTTCGGGATGGGAACGGGTGTGACCTCTTCGCTATTGCCACCTGACTATGAAGTTTGAAAGAAG
>NZ_JAMBOO010000038.1 GCF_023715895.1 Domibacillus indicus
TATGTGCTAGGATTATTTGTCATGTCTAAAACTAGAATTTAAATCTTAGTCTCATTCTTTCAGGAACATGGTCTTTTAATTATTTGATGGAAATAAAGAAAATCTGTTGACTAATCGTAAGAAAAAAGCCTGCAGACACTGCCTTCGAAATGAAGGCTTTGTCTACAAGCTGAGCAGCCCTCATACTGGGCTGCTTTTTTTATCATCATTTGAGGCGCGATAACTGATGTTAATTCATATAACGATATTCTCTCAGGCTATTCAAAACAGAGATTTCCTGCAATAGCTCCTCACCAACATTCGTTTCTCCAACCGTTTTTCTCTCTAATTCTTCATCTACCAATCTTTTTACTGATAAAACATCCGTTCCTTTACATAAAACCTCTTCTTTTGAATTAAAATGTTTATGGGCGACCAGCTGCATACCGTAGGAATTGTATAGCAAAGTGTATCCAGCTATACCTGTTGTCGATTGATACGCTTTGGAAAAACCACCATCGATGACAATCATCTTCCCGTTTGCCTTAATCGGATTTTCTCCATCAATTTCTTTAACGGGCGTATGGCCATTGATAATACGGCCTTGATCCGGATTAAGATCAAATTCGGTTAGGATTTTACGGCAAATGTCCTCATCTTCACGCAAATGGTAGTATGGGTTCTTTCTTTCTCTATGGGTTTCCTTATCCTGAATAAAGTACCTCTCAAAGGTTGTCATTTCTCTTTTGCCAAAGAGCGATGAATATTCTCCTGTCCATAAATACCAGACCATATCTGTCGCAAGGTCATCCGTCTCTTCAGGATGGGCAAAGGCATACCGTAAATAATGTTCAAAAATATCAAGCAAGTCACGGCCGGCATAGGTTTTATTTTCAATCACCATTTTTTCCATGTTTCCTTCTTCATCTAAAGGAATACATCCATGTATTAATAAGTTCCCATTATATCTCAAATAAAGGCTGCCTTTTTTCATTAGAAAATTCATATGTCTGGCTAGTTTTTCTGAATGCTGAACAGAAAATAACAGTTTATCCAGCACTTGTTCTTCTTCCTCTAATAATTGATCAGGCTGCTCCGGGTTAATGGTTGCAAAACACGTGTTTTCCAGCGGAAACGTTTTCCCCTGAATCGTTACTTCGTTTTTGTCATAATCAATTTTTTCAAGCAAAAGCCTCTCCGACATATCAAAGCACGGGCGTCTTTTGATGATCGGGCTTTCAAGCTTGAACTGAATGATGGAAATGGCTTGATGAATTTTGGTGATTTGCAAATGTTCCTGCTCCGATAGGTTGTTATCTGACTGTCTCTTTGGCCAAAAAGCTGGATTGTCGTCATAGTACTTTTCCGCAAGGTTCAGAAGCGGTCTTAGATTGATTCCATAAACATCTTCAATAATATCTAAGTTATTGTAGCGGGCACAGATACGAATAATATTGGCAAGACAAACCTTTGAACCTGCAAAAGCACCTAACCATAGAACATCATGATTCCCCCACTGAATATCAACGGAATGATAATTAATAAGAGTATCCATAATTTTATGAGGATCAGGTCCACGGTCATAAATATCCCCCACGACATGAAGATGGTCTACAACCAATCTTTGAGTCGTATAAGCAAGACCAATAATCAGCTTATCAGCCTGGCCAAGTGAAATAAGTTGCTGGACCATTTTTGTATAATAATCTTTCTTGTTTTTGAATTCATCTGTTTTATATAATAACTCTTCTACAATGTAAACAAACTGTTTAGGCAGTGCTTTCCGTAATTTCGAGCGTGTATATTTGGAAGAAGCATAAGAAATAAGCTGCATCATACGCTCTATGATTTCTATGTACCATTCGTGTAATTCTTTTTCATTGCCAAAATGACTTTTAATTAATTGTAATTTTTCTTCAGGATAATAAACCAATGTCGCAAATTCATTTAATTCTTTTTCATATAATTTATCTTTAAAAAGGTCTCTGATTTTCACTTTTACATTTCCCGAACCATTTCGCAACACATGCTGAAAAGCTTGGTACTCCCCATGTAAATCACTGACAAAATGTTCAGTCCCCTTTGGCAGATTAAGGATCGCTTCAAGGTTAATAATTTCAGTGGCTACTTTTTCTTCGCTGTCATATTTTTGCGCTAACAAATCTAAGTATTTTGAATTCAAAATTATGTATCCCCTTTCAAAAATCGTCATTCATTCTTCACTAATATGTTTACTACTTCTATTATAAAAGAAAAATGAAAGATACGTTATAACAATCGTTACTATTTTAGCCATGTTTTAAGCAGCGTGTTGTTTAATCATTACAGACTTTTCTGAAAATGATAAGATTTTTACATTCTATGGACGAACTGTTGAGTAATAGTTTGAGTTGTTATGCTCCTACATTTAGTCCGTGTTACATGCTATTAATGATATTTTATCAAAAGAAACAGAGGCCCGTTTTAGGTTCCTCTGTTTTATTTCTTATATAAAAAGCACTTATCGTTTAAGTACTTTTCCTAACAAACTTCATTTAAGAAGAAACATAACACTTATTTGTCCTTCTTCAACTTCTTCTTCATCACTTCTGCCATTTGTTGAGAATGTAAATCCTCTTCTTCATAGAGCTTATTCACGATGTTTTGATAGTCCTTTTCATTACGATTTTGACTTAGTTTATTGGCAGCTTGAATTTCTTGTACTTGAATCTTAAATCCAACAATTCCTTTTAATTCTTTTTCTAACAACTGGGGGGAAAGCTTATCCCATAGAACTGGATTCTTACGGTGTTTTTCATACTTTTGCAGCAGCATTGCCAGGTCCTGTTTTAACTCTTCTTCGTTCAAAATGCTGGCTGTACCATACACATGGACAGCTTGATAATTCCATGTTGGAACATTTTCCTGTTCATACCAGGAAGAAGAGATATAAGCGTGTGGTCCCTGGAACATCACCAATACATCTTCACAGGTTTCGAATGTTTTCCATTGAGGGTTGCCATACGCCACATGCCCCGTTAAATAGTATACATCTTCTTCTTTCCTTAATTGCAATGGCAGATGGGTCGCAATGGGCTTACCTTGTTTTGTTGTTACGAGCGTTCCAAATGAGTTCATTTGAATAAACTCTCGAATTTCGTCTACATCCGTGACTCTATAATACTTAGGAATATACATGACCAGGTTCCTCCTTCATTCACTTCATTGTAAAATATAGTATGGTACACAATGACATTTAAAAAGGTACAATTTCAAATAAACAAACATGTCAAAGGGGCTTAAAAATGAAAAATACTATTTTTGCTTTGAAGAAAGATTCCCCTAAATACAAACAAATCTACGAACAGTTCAAGCTATGGATTGAAGGGGGAGACATCCTTCCTGATGAACAATTGCCACCCATTCGTCAGCTTGCAGACTCCCTTCATGTAAGCCGCAATACGACATTAACAGCTTATGAGCAGCTTGTAGCTGAAGGCTATATTCGCGGAGAAGGAAGAAAAGGTTATTTCGCAAATGAGTTAGAACCGCTTTTACTCCAAGAGACATTCATCTCTCTTAATGAAAAGAAAAGTAAACCGACGGCACCTGCCCTCATCAATTTCCGAGCAGGCGCCGTAGACCAAACACACTTCCCTTTAAAAACTTGGAGGAGGATCGCCAATCAAGTATTAACGTTACCGGAGAGCTTCCGATATGGGGACCCCTTTGGTGAAATGTGCATACGTGAACAAATTGCCACATACTTACTCCAATCTCGTGGAGTGAAAACAGATGCAAATGCCATTATTATCGGCAGTAGCACCCAGCAAATGCTTATCAATCTTGGGCATATATTGAAGGATGATTTCTCCAGTATTACAGTAGAGGACCCCGGGTATGATGGCGCGAGGGAAGCTTTTCAATTTCATCGTTTTACGATTGAGACGTTACCCGTTTATGAATCAGGGGCTGATTTTTCACAATTAGAACAAATGAATTCACGATTAATCTATGTAACACCTTCTCATCACAGTCCATATGGGGTAAGCATGCCTATTCAACAGCGGCAAACACTTATTCATTGGGCTGACAAGGGGCAAGGATATATTATTGAGGACGATTATGATAGTGAATTTCGCTATACACAACAACCCTTTCCAGCTCTTGCTTCCATTGATTCAGCAAAAGTCATTTATTTAGGGAACTTTTCAAAGTCCTTTCTTCCAGGAATTCGTTTAAGTTATATGGTGCTGCCACAGCCCCTTTTAAATCGTTATAAAAATCAATTTCATCATTTTGAAGCTACCACTTCCCTGCTTAGCCAGCTTACAATGGCTAAATTTATGGAAGAGGGGGAATGGAGCCGGCATATTAAACGGATGCGTCTTGTTTATAAAAGAAAAATGCAGCACTTAGTAGCTGCATTAAAAGAGCAACTTGCTCAAAATATATCCATTATTGGTGAACAGTCTGGTTTGTACGTACTAGTCAAAGTACATTTGAAGCGTTCAGAAGAATGGTTAATTCAACAAGCTTCCTCTCATGGTGTTACGGTATATCCTACGTCGCTCTACTTCATTAAAAATAACACCGACGAACCAATGGTTAAACTAGGTTTCAGCAATCTTTCTTATGATGAAATCAAACTTGGTGTGAAAATCTTAAAAAAGGCCTGGTTTTGAACTACCGCCCACTTACCTGACGGTTGAAGTGGGGGTGTTCTCGCCGAAGATGATAAAACAACTCCGCAATCGTTAGTTCTGTCTAACATTGCGGCGGTCCTAGAGACTTAAAAATGCATTTTTTATTGAATGAACGAGCCCGTTTATATAATAAACAAATCAACAATATTATTTAGCAATCTGTTCTCGTAAGTCATTTATCAAAAAAGCTTTTGCTCAACAGTATCGGTTTACCACTGACCAGTAAGCGAAGAAGTTCATGTATATTTTAAAAATCCGGCTCTAATTAAACATATAAATATAAAAGAAGGAAGAACAGCTATTAAGCTGCTCTTCCTTCTTTTATTATCTTGCCCTACAAGTTTTGTTCCCCCTTTCTTTGCCTGGCCATCTCAATAGTAGATTTTGTATTCACAGCAGCTACATCTTTCTCTTTGGTGTGTTCACTTATGTATGATGCAGGATCTTTTGCTGCTTTTTGATTAGCGGTTATTTCGCGTTCTATCAGAAGATAATGACTTCACTCATAGAGAGGCCTATTTTTGGTCAATATGAGTCTGGGACCTCTAGGCGGCACAGCTGCTTGTTTAGATTAATTTAAAATGCTATTAGTAATGGAACTGATAACATCTACAGAGAATTTTGTTAATCAAAAAAAGAGAAGAGGAATAGTCCCCTTCCCTTCTTACCTTTTGTGCTTTATTAAGACGTAATATTGGTTCTTCTTAAAATTCTCTCCAGTAAAGAACGTTAATGATTGTTTGAACAGTCCAGCGGCTTGAATCATTTAAGAAGATTACATACACATTCATGAAAAGATGCTTTCATTTAACAAAGTTTAAAAAATCATTCCTTGCCAGATTTCGTGATATCAGCTTCAATTCTGCTCATGAACTCTTCTGCTGCGCTGTATCCTTGTTCCTTTAAATACCAGTTGTTTGCAGCGGCCTCAATTAACCCTGCCACATCACGCCCAGGCTGAAGCTGGATTTCTATGGAAGGGACCTTAACACCCATATAGTCAGTATAGTGAAATTCCTGTTCCAAATCATTATACAAGGCATCCTTCTCCCATTTAGTCAAATGGATATCAAGAGCGATTCGTGTTTCATCCTGAAACGCCTTACGACCGTATAAGCGGACCACATTTAATAACCCAATACTGCGGAGAGCCAAAAACTCCTTGGTTTTCTCGTCATGTGTGCCTAGAATGGTTTGCGGACTAAGCCTCTTTAGAACAACAATATCATCGGCAACCAGCCGGTGTCCCCGGCGAATTAATGTGTGTGCTGTCTCGCTTTTCCCTACTCCCGAGCTTCCGCGAAGTAATATGCCAATGCCTGACACATTCATACAAACTCCATGTATTGCCATTTCGGACGCCAATTCCTTTATTAAATAACCATCCAATTTGGTGATGAACTCTGAAGTGATCTCAGGCTTGTTTGTTACTAACAAGGGGATCCCCTGCTCTGTACAATGATGAATTAAATAGGTAAGCCCTTCTTCACCAGCCGTTACGATAAAACAGGGTGGATGATAGTGAACAATATTCCCAATTCGGAGCTTACGTTCTTCATGGCTTAATTTATGTAAATATGTAATTTCCTTTTTCCCCAGGATTTGAACTTGTTCTGTTGGAAAAAAATCGAAATGACCAACAAATTCAAGGCCCGGACGATGCACTCGCGGCTGCGTAATTATTTTCTGCAGCTGGCTTTCACCAGCCAGCACTTTCAATGAAAACTTCTGAACCAAGTTTTCAACCGTTATTTTTTTCACTCTATACTCACGTCCTATTAGCCTTTTTATAATGAATTATACTTTAGATTACTGGCGTCGTCACCCATTTACGAACAGGCTTTCCGAAAGCTGGGTGTTGGCAGTAAGTATATAGCTGGTTCGTTTCGTTGTTAAAATGGCTCCCCCACTCTTTTGATGAAGTGAATATTCTTTAACAGGCCTTTTCTTTAAATTCGTTAGCGAAAAATCAACCGTAACGTTTAAGAGAGTCTTTTTGTGGAAAAGCCAGTGTAAGAACCAAAGTAATCAAGCACGTTCAATTGCCGCGACAAAACGCACTCCTAAAAATTAAAAAGCAAAAATTCTGTACAAGCAGCAAGCTCACAAAAAGTGGTCCATAAAGGCTGCTTTTTATTTTGATTAAAGTGCTTTATTATGAAGGATATCCGTCAAAATCCAGGAGGGATTTAGTGTGACAAAGGAAAAAACAAAAAACATTGCCGAGCTTTTGAAACAGTCAAGCCATACAGTGATCTTAACTGGAGCCGGCATCTCGACTGAAAGCGGCCTTCCCGACTTTCGTTCACAGGGCGGTCTTTGGGATGGCAGGCGTCCAGAAGAAATCTCCCACGCTTCTAAAGTAGGGACGGATGAGTTCCGCGAATTTTTCACAAAACGATTGAATGATGCAGCCGGACATGAACCAAATGCTGCCCACCGCCTTTTGGCAGAGTGGGAGAAAAAGGGATTGGTTAAATCCATCCTTACCCAGAATATTGACGGATACCATAAAGCGGCTGGAAGCAAAAAAGTTCTTGAGCTTCACGGACATCTTCGCTACCTCACCTGTGATAGGTGTGGACGAGATTATGATGCAAGTAAATTTACCGTTGAACACAGTGATGTTTGTGTGGATTGCGAAGGAACTGTTCGCCCAAATGTGACTCTTTTTGGAGAAGAACTTCCGCATCTTGCTTGGTCTGAAGCGATTGAGGAAGCTAGAAAAGCAGATTTAGTGATCATTCTTGGCACTTCTCTTCAAGTATGGCCGTTCAACTCCTTAGTTGATGAAGCATATCAAGGAGGAAATGCCACCCGAGTTGTCATTGTAACAGAAAGCGAAACACCATATGATGGAATTGCAAGTATCCGATTGCATGATAAAATTACAGCCACCTTGCAAGCGGTAAACGAATACCTGGTATAACAGCGCCATTCTCTGGTGCTGTTTTTATTTTTACTTTTTTATCTTTTACCTCGTGAAACCTGATAATGAACTTCTTATGTTCTCAATACAGGTTAGACAGCCTTTTTTAACTACAGGGTGCAATAATATACTATACGCCATTTCATTTTAAGATGTAATATTCATCAAGATAACTTGAAAGGAGTTTCCTTATGAATATTACATCTTTTTTTATGTACTGTTTTATTGTTACCTTTACACCAGGACCTACCAATATCGTCATATTATCCACAGTACATAATTTTGGGACCAAAAAGGCAATGGAATATACGTATGGAGCAACGATTGCTTTTGGTTTATTGCTTGCTATTTCTGCTTTGTTGAATACGTTGCTTGTCACGATACTGCCTAAAATTTTAATGGTTATGCAGATAGTCGGTAGCGTTTATATGTTCTATCTCGCTTATCAAATTTACAAAATGGATACATCGAAAACAGCTGTAAACCAAACGGGTACCTTTATGTCAGGCTTTCTTATGCAGTTTTTAAATCCAAAAGTGGTCCTATTTACAATGACTGTCATTCCTAGCTTTATTATGCCCTACTATACCGCAGTTCCTATAGTGACAATTAGTGTGATAGCTATCACTCTTATTGGATTTTTAGCATTTGTCACATGGGCTCTTTTCGGTACAATCTTCAAGGAATTTTTACAGAAGCATAAAAAAACAGTTAATGTCGTGATGGCATTATTTTTAATTTATGCTGCCATCATGATATGGATGTAGGTAAACAAATGAAGGAGAAAATAAAACGCAACAAACGATAGCTTTCTTGAAAATGAAACAAAGCAATGAAAAGATTGTCATGGTAACAGCCTATGGCTACCCTTCTGCAACACTTGCAGAACTAGGGGGATCACGATATTTTAGATTATGGTATTGAACGAGGCCCTAAGTTTGTAAAATAATACCATTCATTGAATCCGTTTGTACTGGAACCCATCCAGGCTTATACTGCTAGTGTAAAGAATAAACGTTTTCCTGAAGAAAACATTCTTTTAAGATGAAGGAAGAGGAACGGAAAGGACTTTATGGAGGCAAGCAATAAAGGCAATTATAACTAGTTATGTCTGGCTTCCTTATGTAGTTTTGAAATCCAAAGGGTGAGTGAAATGGACAAATTTATCTATAAAAAATCGGCAGGTATTACTGCACTGTCAGCAAGTATGACTGATTTTACGTATAAAAAGCACTCTCACCAGGAGTATGCAATAGGTGTAACATTGCGCGGTATTCAACGGTATAACTTGGATGGCAGTTTACAATTATCCTACCAAAATGGTGTGATGCTTTTTAATCCAGAACAGGCACATGACGGAATGGCACATGATGAGACAGGCCTTGATTATGTAATGCTCTATATTGAGCCACAATTGCTTTCAGAGACTGCGGAAAAAAAGGACATGATACGCTTTTCAACCCCTGTGGTGTACGATGAAAGACTTGAACAAAGAATATTAAGTCTTTCTCATGCCATATTAAGCGAAAAAGAGGAGGCTTTGTGCAGCGAATTATTCTTATCCCTCACAGACAGCCTTACTCAAACAAACCTTTCTACAGACTATAAGAAAGATAACGCTCTAATTAGAAAAGCAAAAGATATGCTCCATGCCAACTTAGTTCATGTACTTAAACTTGATGACATATGTAAAGAGCTTCATTTATCAAAATTTCAGTTTATCAGGTTATTCAAGGCTCATACTGGGATTTCACCCTACCAATACTTTCTTAACTGCAAGATAGAACGTGCAAAGCAATTAATAGAACAAAATGGAGATGTTTATTCAGCAGTAACGGAATATGGTTTTGTTGATTTAACCCATTTAAATAAGCACTTTAAAAGCGTGTATGGCATAACAGCATTTGAATATATGTCACATTTAAATTGAGGCGCCTTTCCTTTGAGTTAATTGTTGAAAGAGCCTTTTACTCAACAGTTTCAGTCAACTATCTAATAAAGTTTAGTATAACAAGTTTTATGAGCTTCCCATTTTTTGTAACGATGCATACTGCACTTTTCAGCAGGTCGATCTCTGCTAGCGCTTCTAGATCTATAAAAGTAGGATTTTCTCAGCTTTTGTCTTTTCTTTAACCCAATGTTAAATGTCATATCTTTAGAGCTTTTGTCAGATGTATTGTTATTTCTCTTGATTTCTCATATGCTTTTTTCCTGCCTTATTTTAAATAAACAAAATAATCTGGAGAAACAACATGATGAATAATCAAATGAATCTAGAAGAGTTAAACAAGCAAATTAACGGCCTTCAACATATTTTGATTGCCGCCGGGCTGAAACATGGCCTTGGAAGCCCAGAAGCTTTAAGGTACAGTGAACAATTAGATGAGCTTATCTTTCAATACCAGCTTCGAAATATAGGGAACTTTAAAACTGGATAAGACTTCTTCTTTTTTCTTCTGCATAACTTTTCATTAATTAGGCCATAATAGTACTGTCATCTAGATCCCACATTACACATCGTTATGTTTTCTGCAGTCAGGTTTTTACCTGGCTGCTTTTTATTGCTCTTTCCAACAAAAGAGCAGGTCACTTCCCTGCCAGTCCACTCAACCACTAACCTGATAAATGTCGGTATTTGTCGATCAAATTGTATAGAATGCGGCCCTATTTTATAGCACAATAAAAAGAAATACCTATCTTGCATAACGTGATTTTATGGAAAATAAAAGCTCTAAAAAGAGAAAAATTTTCCCCTTTTATGCAGTCCGGTCAGCTAATGTAAAAGTTGCAAAATTATACGAACCGATCATGAAAACGGAGCTGATAAATTGAGTAGCTTATCAGATGGTATTCAAAACGCATTATTAAATATTTTCATAGTTTATTCTTGTTTCACTTTCTATTTCAAGTTTATTGAAGGAAAAACCACCCCATTGACAAGTAAAATTATGGTTACGCTTGTCTCTGCCGTATCCATTATTTTTTGCATGAGCTTCCCTATTATCAATTCTGCAGGCCATACCCCTGATTTTCGTCAAATCCCCCTCATCGTTGGGGCCTTATATGGAGGGCGCAGGGTTGCGATCGTATTAACAGTAGTGATGCTGACATATCGTTTTTATTTAGACATCCCTCATTTTCATATGGCTTTATTGATTTATTCTCTGTTGCTTCTTTCAATCATTTTTATTATTCCCTTCTTCCAAAATGCAGTTAATATGCGGCGAAAAGTACAATTGGCTGCAATAGCCGCTTTATTTGGATCAGGTTCCAGAATGGCACTGATGTTTTTCTTTGATTCAGAAAAAACAGATGTGGAATACCTTATCGTTTTCGTTACGATCTTGTTCACCCAATTATTGGGGGTTGTATCGTTTGTGATTGTAAATGAAAGAACAAGGCAAAGTGCGTTGCTTTCCAGAGAAGTACTAAAGCTTGAAAAACTTAGAACGGTCAGTGAATTGGCTGCAAGTATTTCTCATGAAGTCAGAAACCCGTTGACTGTTACAAAGGGATTTGTTCAGCTATTGCGCGAGTCTGGCCTTTCGGATGAGGAGAAAAATAGATATGCTGAAACGGCATTGGAAGCACTGGATAAAGCAGAAGCTACGATCACAGAGTATCTTACCTTTGCGAAGCCCTCATTAGAAGACGTAAAGATATTGGATCTGCATCAGGAAATCATCCATATGCGAAATTTCATTGATTCTTATGCTGCTATGAACAGTGTAAAAATTGAAATGAACCTGACAGCGGATATTTATATTGCCGGTGAAGACAAAAAACTACACCAGTGCCTTATAAATGTAATGAAAAATGGAATTGAAGCGATGCCTGGCGGAGGGAAGTTACGAATTGATCTATGTCGTATTGCAAGTAATGCCATTGTCATTATAACAGACACAGGGATCGGAATGAATAAAGAGCAGCTTGACCGTTTAGGAAATCCTTTCTTCACGACGAAAGACATTGGAACCGGCCTTGGCACGATGGTCGTTTACAGCATTGTGAAAGCCATGGGTGGAAGAATTAAAGTGGACAGCGAAGTTGGGAAAGGTACTCGCTTTACGATCTTTTTCCCAACAGTGGAACAGACTATTCAATCTCCAACAGACTATTCAATCTCCAGTGGAAGTATCAGATAAACTGTCCTCTCCCCTTGTTTAGCATCAGGAATGAAGAGTGGCTTGCTATTTTAAGCTGCTCTTTTTTATTTTCTTACATAGGAAATGCTCAAAGAACCATAAACAATTAAAAGAGACAGAGTAATAATCATTAGGATATTGAGTTGGGCCTGACCATTTTATCATCCTTATATCTATTCTTTTTGACAATGATAACATTTGAAACATAAAAAAAGCACAGCCGATTTGCTGTGCTTTTTACTCTGCTATTTCTAAATCTTTATTGCTCTCTAATTGCATGGAAGGCTTTTGAGCTGCTCCATCCCCAAGTACGACCATTTTTCTGGCCCTATCCATAATCCTTACTAAATCCTCATAGTCTTGCTGCATGGTGAGTGCTCTTTTTTCAAGCTCTTCGTATTTTGTTTCTATAGCCGTTTTCTCTTGTTTTACCGTTTCAAGTTCTCTTCGAAGGCTTTCGTAATCTGTCTCAGAAGCATTTATATTTTGCAGGAAAGCAATAACCTCTCTCATCGTAAGAGTATTAGAGCTTGGAATTTCTATTGTGTCTCGGTCTGCAGGATTATTTTCAGAAATAATATGAAGTCCTGAAGGCCGTTCCTTCTTTTGGCCATTACGAAGATGTTGTTTTCTTTGTTTGCGTGCAAGACTTAATGCTTTTTCGTACTGCTGCCTGATCACAGCATTCCAGCGGAATCCGCATGCCGCGGCTGTTCTGTTCAATGTATCTCCTACTTCTTCAAACGCTTTCAGTTGGGTACTTCCCTCTCGCACATAGCGTAACACCGTCTCAGCAAGCAGCAAATCATTTTCTTCTGACCAGGCATCTTGTCGCACTTTCATCATTTATCTCCCCTTTTATTTGGATGACCTTTTCATCAAGATAGCCGCTTCTTCCATCTTTTATACAAAAATACTTAAAATTATCTATTCTATTTATATTCTGTTTAGCTTCAAAGTATTTGTGAATGTTAACCAATATTTCCTTTATGTTCATCGATGCGATACAATCTGCTGTTATGTTTATAAAATCTAAAAAATAGCAAGAGCGGTCCTTAGACTGGTCCTGCTTCTTCTATTACCTTACATGCTTTGCACCGCTCTTTTTGCTGAACCATTTCATTTGCTTTCTTATAATGTACTCACCATTTATGTAAAAATAGCCTGGGTAGTCGTATTGTGCTGTCTTGCTTGCCTTGAGAAGTTGGTGGAATTGGACCAAGAACTGCAGATCGGGCACGGCAGCTCCTTGTCCATTTCCCACTATTTGACGGTAACTCGCTTTGTATTCAACTTCGTTTTGACTGTATGTTTAATAACAAGTTTTCTATTCACAGCAACTGCATCAGTATATTCACTTATGTATTGTTAAAGGTTCTTTCACTGCTTTTTAGTTAGCGGTTATTTCGCGTTCTCCCAGGAGATAAATGGCTTTACTGAAGAAAGACCCAAGTTATCACCATGCTTTCTGTTTAGATAATGCCAGATAAAAGTAAACTCATACTGACAAAAGATAATGACTTCAGCTCGACAAAGAGCCTTCCACTATGAACAATGATTCATTTACAAAGCATAGAGCCCAAGGAATCCAAATTCCTTGGGCTTCACTTGTCAAAGCAATATCAAGCATGTATGTTGCTTTTATTCTTGAATAAATTCTTTTTCTATATGCGCAACTTTTCGGTGTTCGTGCTGCCGCGCAAATAAATTTCTTTTTAAGATTCCTGGATTTTTATTTTTTTAACAAACTTATGTAATTTCATTATTTCTTCTGAATCCCACTCACGAGGAAAATTGAATTCCTCCCATAAAACACCCTTTTTATAATAGGCAAGTGTTTCCGTATTTTGCTCTATGCCATTGTTATATAAAAAATGCCGGTCATTTTTTGTATTTTGCTTTACATAACTAAAGTGCTTAGTAAATAGCTTATTGTTCTTTAATGCTTTTGTTACATGAGCCATGTTTTCTGCTTCTTGGTCTTTGTAATACGTAAGCGCAACAAACCCGCTTTCTTCATCCTTCATGAATTGCTTGAATTCAGCTGTATCAATTTCTTCAATAGTTTGCTGGTTGCAGCCACTCAACAAACCTAAAATAATAAAAAATCCGAAAGCTAAAAACCCTTCTTTCATCCTTTGTCTCCTTAAATACTTTAAATTCTCTTTCACTTAGAAAGACGAGGTTCTCGCCTCTCATATGTGGATTTCCCTGCTTCCTCCCATTACCCAAAATGAGATCATTTAAACGCTTAAAATTTTAAGTAATATTTTTTATTCGCCTCTCGTCATCCCAAAAAAACAGCCGCCATTCCTTAAGATGAAAGGGATAGCGACTGTTCCTTTAGGTTTCAAAACAAAATTCTATTTATGCTGAATTTAAAACTAAACTTTATATTTGATTTTCGTGAACCTCTCCACCTAAATCAAAGATTTTGATGGAGCATCCCTTCTCTTGAATACAGTACAACATCAGCTGGTTAAGCTTCCTTCGGAAGCCCGAGTGCATGATGAAGACTAATGAACGAAGACAAGGTCTGGGATGTCCTTATTGCCAGCTCAGGAACTTTTGCCTGAAGTGACAACCACTTCGTTTCCGAAATGGATTTTTGAAAAGCCCGAATGAAATAACGGGCGCCTATATTATAAGAAGCGGATAAATCCGCGTGATAGACTTTGCCTGTTGAAAATACGGCAAGTTCTTTTTTCCGGTTCCGTTCCACTTTTCCAGAGCCATCGAACGCCAGGGCGCTGGTGTTTCGCGGATTGATTCGGGAAATGCGCATGCCCAGGCAGTGCGCCATTTCTTCCACTTTGTTCTGGATGCTTATTTTTCGCCATCCGTGAAGCTTAAAACGAAGTTTCCTGGCTCCGTAAAACCCCTTGGGGATTTTCATTCTGCCCAGGTACTCGAATACGATAACGTCACAGCCATGCTTTACCGCGAATTTTACAATTTCATGGCTGGTGTGGCGGACAATATGCTGCTGGTACCCATTGATCTGCCGCCAAAAATTAGGCACATGAATGCGGCCGCTTGTCCGCTGGGCTTTCCGCAGTTTATTTGTTAACGTCTGCAGCCGGTCTTTTTCTTTAGGCTGATCAATAAATGTCCGGCCTAAGACAGTGCCTTTTGCATCGATAACGGAACAAACAGCAGAATTCGTCAGCCCTAGATCTACCGCACATACTTTTTGTTCTTGAATAGGTGTTTTTGTTAAAGTGACTTTATTTTCATAGCTGATGGAAAGGAAGAATTTCTTTCCCCGCTTAATCAGCTTAGGGTTGTTCTCTTTCCATTCCCAGACACCCCTTTTATAAAGGTCCTGCCCTTTAAATTCGATATCTGTCCATACCCAGTCATTCTGGCAGAATACCTTGATTTGCGCAGTCGTATCTGACGTCCTGTTGAACATGTTTCCGCGATAAAAAACGGGGAACTCTTTATGCTTCACTTGCAGCCGCGGAGGCTGTTTTTTAAACTTTTTTCCTTCAGAAAAAGCGTATTTCTGCTCTTTTTCCCAATTTTGATAGTTAGATCGGAAGCTCTTTAATTTGCCAAAAGCGGAAGCAATAGCACTTCTGCGAAAATAGGACGGAAACTTGTAAAAACGTTCGTTAAACTCTTTGTATTTCGGAAGAGGATTTGATTTGGTTGCGTGAATCAGTTTTTCTACTGCCGGCACAATTGATTTTGTTGTCAGGTCGTCGGTATGATCAAACTCTTTGTCGATCACTTGAATGATGAAAGACAGGGCGTTATTGTAAATATCCAGCGTATCATTGAAGATTTCGGTCCGGTTTGTAATTTTGTGCAGCAGTGACTTCGCAACTTTCATGATCAAACCCTCCTTTCCATTTTTTAGTCCTTATGATACGTTGATCGTATCAAAATGGAAATCAATTGTAAAACGAAAAGAGAATCAATATGAGTGATTATAAATAAGAAGCGGCAATGGGTTTAATGAAAAAATATATAGAAGAGTAGGAAGAATTAAGACCTTAGCGCCTAACCCCCACTAAATCCGAGATTTTGAAGGGGAATGCGGCGCTAATTTTTTGTTCAAACAAGGCATCTGTTAGTTCCTCATTTTGATTTGAAGCCGGTAATTGAACGTTCAGCTAAAAGTGAACCATCTAATGCTGGGGTTGCACTAACTGCGGAACAGTCTTGGATCTCACTAAGTTAATCTATCGTGCTATGTTTTTAGGCCGTGTGAGTAGAATTAAAAAACGTGAAGTTTGCACTATGTTTTCCAAATTAGGAATATTTTTAACTAATACGGGCATAAACTAAAATAGATTCATATAGAAAAGTAAAAGGGAGTTTTGTTGTTAGCAGAGGTGGGGCTCTTATTATTTAATAAAAAGGAGCGTTTAAAGAATGAAAATCAATCTGCCGACAGAAACAATGGAGGGAATTATTAAGTCACTTGAGATTAAAAATCAAGCCAGCACTCGGTTCAATGGTCAAGATTTTCATTTCAAAAAAGAGCGATTTTCATTTGGTTCAGGTAAAACGCCAAACTTTTCTACGGTTTTAGAGAAACTTGATCAAAAAGTAGAGAAAGTGATTCGACATGAAGCAGAATCTCAAAATTTCACCTTTGCTACAATTGGTCGCGTCTGGCAAGAAGAAAATCTGGAATCCGGAAAAGTTGTTTATATTTACTTTTTTTCAAATAATAAACCTGATACCACGTTTCCAGATGAACTGGTCAGTCAGTACGAGCTGCACACCTGGACGAGAACGATTAAATAAATGCAAATATTAAATCCTCTTTGAGGTTTCTCAGCTTGTATACAAAGCCTTTATTCTAAAGGTGATGTTGCAGGCTTTTTTATTTAATAAAACGATCAAAATCTTGCAGAGGGATTAGTATGCGGTTAAAGCGGCTGGAACCGAGTAAAGGTGTTCAGCAGCTTGTACCGACATGAATTATTAATACTAAATCAGACAGCCCTCTTAAGAGGCAGTTGCTTATATTTATACGGGCTCCTATAGCATAACGTTCCATGAATACGCAGCCTGTTAAACCAATTAACGTAATCTCTAAGCTCAAGCGTAAGATTGCTCTAGTTTGCCAAAGTTCTTCTGGTTCATAAACTCGGTTTTAATAATTTTAAACGTGGCTTGCGCCATGAGATAGCCTTTCATGCTTAAAGAGCGGCCGATCTGGAAGGCCGCTAACCTTTTATCGATTAGCTGGTTTTTAAACTCGCTGCCACGGTCGGTATGGAACAGCTGGATATCTCGCAGAAATCGGGCACGGCAGCTCCCCATTCACTTTCCATTGTTTGACGGTGATCCGTTTTGTATTTCTCTTCATTTTCACTGTATGTTTGATGACGAGTTTTGTATTCATAGCAACTACATCCTCTTCTTTAGTGCCTTTACTTATGTATGCCGCAGTCTCTTTCACTGCTTTTTGATTGGTATTTATTTCGCATTCTAACAGGAGATACATAGCTTCACTAATGGAAAGGCTAAGTCTTTAAAGTTGCCATATAGGCTGTCTGGAAGGCGGGTAGGACCGTTAAAGCTCTTTTCTTCTTTTATTTCTCTCGAATTGTCCAAGGCAGCTCATGTGATTTTCTCTCCTTCTGCCTTTTTGTATACTAATACATAAGACGACAAGTGAAGTTTTACGTATACAAAAATACTGAAGACGAATGCACTAGACATTGTGATTTGGAAATCAGGGATAGCACAGTGAACTGTTAACCTGAAAACAAAAAACTGGACCTGAGAGCAGGTCCAGTTTTACCTTATCTTATTTAGCGATGCTGTAAAGAGAATCTACCTCATAGCCTCTTGCTTTATAGTAATCCAAAATACCAAGATAGATCGCTTTGGCTGCCGCTGTCTGCCAGTAATCCGATTTCAATTTGTCATTGTCACTTTTATTCGTAATAAAACCGAGTTCCGCCAGCGCGGCCGGCATATTGTTTTCACGGAGAACACCGTAATTTCCTGACTTTACCCCGCGGTTATTTAAATTCCAGGCGTCTGTCATTCTTGTTTGAATTTTTAAAGCCAGTAATTTGCTGTCTGACACATACGGGTTTGCAGCAGCTGCATAGTAAAATGTTTCTGTACCGTTCGCACTCGCACTAGCCGCATTTGCATGAATACTGACAAACACATTCCCCTTGTTTTTTATAGCAAAATCAGGCCGGGCATTCACAGAGACAAAGACGTCTGAAGAGCGGGTCATTTTCACCTTAAAAGGTGTTTTCTTTAACAAGTTGTTTATTTTCAGCCCTGTAGAAAGGACAACATCTTTTTCTCTAAGTCCAAAGCCAATTGCACCCGGATCTGTACCGCCATGTCCTGGGTCAAGAATAATGGTCTGCCCGGCAAGAGGTGATTCCTGGCCAGCAGAAGGCTTTTCAGGTGAGGCAGTTCCTATAGAGGTACTTCGTAAATAAGAAGCACTGACAAACCCGACTGTGTTACCTGTTTTAACGTATATCCAGTCCCCAACCGAATGCGCACCTGATACTTTTACATTTTTTTCAATCTTTCCTTGTGAAGCAAAAGATGTCGAAGGTCCTGTGCGGATATTTAAGTTATCAGCACTTGTCCAAAGTACCTTTGAAAAACTTACAGATTGTTTTGTACGGAACGTGGGATTAATCGCACGTGCTAAAAAAACAGCAAAATCAGCACGTTTGATCGTTAAATTTCCGCTAAACGTACCGCTGGCTGTTCCACTGGCAATGCCGCGATCCATTAGCTCTTTTGCAGCCCCGGAAGTCGTGCCGTTATAAGAGTAGCCGAATGCATTCGCGATCATAATGGCCATTTCCCCGCGCGTAACTTCCTTATTCGGATAAAAACGACCTGCACTTACCCCTGATAAAGAGTTAGTCATAATTTTTTTGTCCATACTAGATTGTATAAACCCGGAAGCATAGTTACCCGTTCCAACATCGGAGAATACTGTTTTTCTTTGTGTACCGTTTAATTGAAGAGCACGGCCAATTAATGTAACAGCTTCTGTTCTTGTTATCGCTTGATGGGGGTTAAAAGACGTTTTAGATGACCCTTTTACAATCCCCCCACCTGACAAATAGTTCACTTCCTTCTTTACGCGGCTTGGTACATCCGTAAAACCAGCTGCCTGAGCAGACAGGTTGATGCTCCATTGGGAAATAGTCAATAAAAAAACTAGAATAAAAATCATGCTTTTCTTCACGTTTAGACCTCTCCCCTTATCGTTTTATCCAAATATCTTGTATGGATCTCTTTCATATTATTTCCTTTTACTAATTTTGTTTATATGAAACTTTTTAAGATAGTTATTGCACATATGTAACAGTAATTTGATTTTCGTTATGAAAATGAAATGAAAATTGTTTTTTGTTTAATGCTTAAAATATCTCTAGGAGTGGCTTGATTTCCCCTTCAAAAGGTTTATTCGAGGGCGTTTGAACTGGATTATCACTACTAAATTAGATAGTTTTTTAGGAATGATCGCTTTTATTCAACCGGGATTACACAGCCTATAGCCTATGTGTTCCATGAAAGTATAGCTTGTTAAACCGGTTAACATAAGTACGGGATTCAAGTGTAAGAGGTTTTGGACTATCAAACTTCACCTAGCTGACAAATTCTATTTTCTGATCGGAAACTCAGGGATAGCGATGAATTGTTAATGCGAAAACAAAAAAACAGAACCCGCTCTCGGGTCCTGTTTCACCTTTTGTACGCTATTTATTATTACCCTTTTTCATTTGCTCAATTAGCTTTTTTGTCCTCAAGTCCTGGCTTCTCGATAATTTTACTGGGGCAACGTACACGCCGTCTTTTGCTTCATCTTCAAGATCCATGATTCTTTTCTGATAGTGTTAGCAGAAAGATCATAGCCATGTTAAGAAAAGCAATGGAGCATGCCTTTGTATATACTACGCTTTTTCACTACTAAATTCCGTTTTCTGACGCAAAACTTTATTAACAGAACTGCGGTTCTTCCAGATAAACTTAACCATTTCTGCTGGTTCCAGCAGCTGTTCATCTGGATCGCAATAGGTTTCACCTTTTCCATGAACGGTCCACGCCTTTGTGTATTCATTAAACATCAGCGTCCACTGCCCATTTCGCTGCTTGTCTTCAAAAACAAAGTAATGCTTGTTTCCTTGATCATCGTAGAAAGCAATTTGAGGAAAATCCATTGAGAATTGTTCAATATCTTTTTTCGATCTTAACACTCTAGCCATAATTCAACTCTCCTTCACGAAAAACT
Organism: Domibacillus indicus; assembly: GCF_023715895.1. GTDB lineage: Bacteria > Bacillota > Bacilli > Bacillales > Domibacillaceae > Domibacillus > Domibacillus indicus_A. The sequence goes on from NZ_JAMBOO010000038.1 coordinate 19,987, forward strand.
TGAGAAATGCAAAAATGTCTTGTTTTTAGACAGCTATTTCCAATATTATATATAATTCGAGAAAGTAATGCACCCTGTCCTTTTAATTTTTGTTCTTGCTTCCTGAAAACATGAACGCTGCATTCGTAAAACAAGTAAAAACAAAGAGATCGGGCCCCACATCTCTTTGTACCTATTCTTACTATCGCTCTGAAAATTTCTTTAAATCCTTTTCAGTAATTAATGTAACGGTTTCCCTAACATCAGCCTTTTTGAAGAAGCAGAAAGACGTTCTTTCTTAAACTGACTTATGCATGTACTATTGATTAAGTAAATTAAAACCTTTTTAGAAAGCTAGTTACAGCCCTCTATCTTTGTCTAGCCACTCTTCACCGTTCCATTCGGCAGACGCAGACATTGCACCCAGGTTTGGAAAACTCATAGTAGCGTCGTTTGATTGAATAAAAGATAACAGTTTCACATCTTCGATTAAAAATCTCCAAGAGTTTATTTGGATAATGTCTAATAATTTAAATGCCACTTCTAAGTTTTGTTTTGCGAACAGCTCATAGTTTTTGAATACCAAAACAAAATCCGTTTCTTCCTCAACCATGTCTGATAAGCAATCGTTAAAAGCGTCTAAATTTTCTCCGTAATAACATGGAAAACCAAGAACAGCTGCCAAATCATGATGATAGTTTTTTGAGTCCCACTTGGAACAATCAAAAGTATATATTTCGAACCCTTCATAGGATATATCGGCTATATACTTATCTAAAATTTTATTACTCATGAAGAGCTTTACGGAGCCATTTAGCATAAGTTTCTTCCATAATTCCATCTCACACTCACCACCAAAAATTTGATTTTATTTAAATGAATTATTTCTTAATCAGCAGTACCGGTCAACAGAGCCTTTTTCCCAAAAAAACTCCCTGTTTGATTATATTACCAGTGTGAGGGGAGCGGAAACGACCTATACTGTTAAGGCAAGACAAATCAAAAACCCATAAGGGAGTGACTGATCATGTCAAGCAGAAACCGCAACCGACTATTGGCTCCAGGTGCCCAGCAGGCTATTGACCAGATGAAGTACGAAATTGCTTCTGAATTTGGTGTTCAGCTAGGTGCGGATACAACAGCGCGTGAAAACGGTTCTGTCGGCGGTGAAATCACGAAGCGTCTTGTACAAATGGCGAAACAGGAATTGTCTCGTCGTTAGAAAACATGTAAAACTAAAAAGCAACAAAAAAGACATCCCTTCGTTCTGAAGGGTGTCTTTTTTTGTTTAAGGCTCTGTTAGAGATTGGTGTGAATGAACGTCTAGTTTGTGTATTCAAAATTTGAAAATATCCAATCTGGCTGTACTGCTGATTAAAAAATGTAAATTTAGATTATTTTAAGAAAAGATTTTAACATTTGTTTAATTAGCTTTTTTGTCATCAAATTTCGTTCCTTTAGTTGTTTAACAGCGTTAATTCTTTGTCTTTTGTTTTAACAGTGCTGACAAGAAGGCTAATGTTAGTCCCTGTCCCCAGCCTTGAACTCTTTTATACGGAACCTGTTTGTACCCTTCTGCATCATCCATTACAGCCGTCCCTGCAGAGACACTTGCTACCGATCCATCTTCTTTGATTTGACTAAGAATTCCTTCAATCGACCTCTGGATATATTCATTATACAATTTGCCTCTAGACAACAAGGCAGCAGCAATTCCAGCAGATCCAGATGTCTCTTGATAGGAATCGACATCTGTTAGAATCGTATGCCAAAGTCCAGTTGGAGATTGCAAACGAACTAAAGCACTCAACTGATCACGAAGAGAATCAGCAATAATCATATAAGATGGATGCTGTACTTTGATTAACTCCAATGCTCTTGCCATCGTGTAGGCTGCCCAGCTATTTCCTCTTGCCCAAAAAATGCCGGAAATATGGTTTTGAGCAACATGATCCCACCCATGATAATATAAATTTGTTGTTTCATCCTGTAGAAATTGTTCGTGTCTGTGATATTGTTTCAAGCCAAATTCAAAATAATCATTTCGATCTAACATATGGCCAATTCGTAAAAGAAAATATCCCGCCATAAACATCGTATCTGCCCATGCTTGCTCGGGAAATACATCCTTTCCTCCGTTAACGGTATGCTGTAAAATACCGTCTGCAAACCTGTCTGCATCATTTAATAAAAAATCTGCCATTTGAATGGCATAGTTCAAATAGTTTTCTTCTTCTGAAGCCTTATATAAAGTAAGAAGCGTGTGACCAATGGCACAAGCATTTACAGATAATAATGGCAGACCGTCTTCCAGTTCCTTGTCTATCCAGTTCTTAAGAAAGTGTAAATATTGCTCCTCCCCGGTGGCTTCATATGCTTCAGCAATACCGAAAAAGGCTACCCCGGCAGGCCAGTCCCACCCGTAATCCATCTTCATGGTCCTTTCAACAACTTTATCTATTTTAGCCTTTACTTCATTTTCATCAAAAACAAGCTTAGACATCTTTCACTCTCCTAAATGATAAAAATAAATAATTCGATGCATGACCTACAGGTTTCACCCGGTACCCTCCTTTCGTATGCCATCATTGTAAAATATATCTTTTTTTCTTTATATAAGATTTTCTTGCATGTAGATAAATTGAACAAAGAACACTGTTAAATGCACACATTTCAACATTTTTGGATCTCTTTTCGCTTTTTCAAAGAATGTTTGCACTCTCTGGCTTTAGTTCTGCTTAATATTGTAAATTGTGGCAGAAAATCAATAACGCAAAAAAAAGAGACATCATACAAGCCTCGGTTTTCTTATGTTTGCACATAGAAAACAAACACTGGTGTTTAACAGAGTCATTTATTTAAAAATAGTCTAAATTAATTGTCTGTGATATAGATGATATATGGTACTACATGGATATAATAGGAACAACAAATTAGGTGGGAGAAATCTTTATGAAGATTAAAACTGTTGGCACTTGGGATGATGAACTTTGGCAGGACGCGAGCCCTCTTTATATGAAGGCATTTGGAGATAAGGGAGCCAAGCCGGTTAAGATCATCAAAAATATGTTTGCACAAGGAATTGCCGAGCTTCATGTGGCGTACAACGAGTCGGCAGCGGTTGTTATGGCTCTCACAGGGAAGCTCGTATCTGACCGGGTGATGATCATCGACTATTTGGCTGTATCTGAAAAAGAGCGAGGCCATGGACTTGGCAAACACTTTGTTGATTACCTGCGACAGAAAGCAGATGATGAGGGGTATCAGAAATTGATTATTGAGGCTGAGTCAGAGGAAACACCAGATAATAGAAGGCGTATCCACTTTTGGCAATCATGCGGTTTTCTTCTCACAGAGTATGTCCATCACTACATCTGGGTGCCGGAAACCTACCAGGCTATGTACCTTCCCCTCCTTGCTGATTCGAGGAAGGTAACGGGAGAAGAATTGTTTGTGTTTATCAATACCTTTCACCGGCTGTCGTTTCGCGGCGTTGGGAAAGAGGAAGATTAACGGTTTCTTTTCCTGGCTAAATCGTTTTAACTAAGGGAGCTTAATAAGTTTATAAATAAAAAAGGGACAGTCCCTAAGCAGAGGGTACTATCCCCTTTTTTGTCCTGTCCGGTGAGGAAAGAGATAAACTGACTCTCTTTTTCTATATTTGTTTGTAGAACAAAAGATCACGATATAATACGTTGTTAAAAGATCTCAATATGCACATATTGAGATCAAAACGAAAGGAACATCCTTTTTCATAAAAAATAAAAGACCGAAGAAATAAAAATGCCTGTGACCAGCATAATGATTAAGCCGTAGCCCATAATATCTTTTGCTTTCAGACCGGCAATGGCCAGGGCAGGCAGTGCATAAAACGGCTGAATCATGTTTGTCCACGCATCTCCCCATGCGACAGCCATTGCTGTTTTAGGTAACGATACGCCCATGCTTTTTGCTGCTTCCAGCATAACAGGCGCTTGAACAGCCCATTGTCCGCCGCCTGAAGGAACAAAAAAGTTAACAAGGCCTGCACTCCATAATGTCAGCATGTGAAAAGTATGTTCATTTGAAATCGCGATAAAGGAATCGGATAATATACCTGCCAGACCGGAAGCGGTTACAATACCCATTAATCCTGCGTAAAATGGAAATTGTATAATAATTCCCGTCGCGCTTTTAACAGATTTAGCTACAGCTTCTAAAAACAGTCTCGGTGTTTTGTGCAAAATGATACCAATGAAGAGGAAAAGAAAGTTAATAATATCAAGATTAATAGCAAACCCGTTAGCAGCAATGTAATATCCTAGAAAAGCAAGGCCCAATAAACCAGTAAGCAAAGACAGTACCTTGCTGTTTTCCAAACGGTCAGCAGGTGTCATATCCATATTATGCTCAGTTACCGCAGCCAGCATATCATTCGGGTCATTTAATAAATCACGGTCAATAATAAATGCCTGATCTTTAGGAGGCATCATAAACCGATTGATAAGGGGAACTAAAATGATGAGTCCAATAACAATGGTTAAGTTGAAAGGTGAAAAAAGTGTTTCACTAGTTGGAACAACGCCGATAAGATTTTCGGTGAAATGCCCAGGAGTAGCAATGGTTAAAGCAACGGATGACGAAAGCCCGCCGCTCCAGATAATAAATCCACTATAAGCACTGGCCACCAGCAGCCGATAGTCCACGCCATCTACTTTTTTTGCGATTTCTCGCGCTAACAATGCGCCGATGATTAAGCCAAATCCCCAATTAATCCAGCAGGCAATCAGTGCAACAAGAGTAACAAGAACGATCGCCTGCCCGGGTGAATTTGGTGTACCCGCTAAGTTACCTAATAATTTTTTAAAGAAGGGGCTGCTCGCCATTACATGACCGGTTACCACAATAAAAATCATTTGCATGGAAAAGGTTAACAAACTCCAAAAACCATCTCCCCAGTAGCCCACAATTTGAACCGGTGTGCTGTCTGTTAAAAAGACGGCGAGCCCCATCACAAAAAATGTAAGCACAATAACAAGTACATACGGGTCAGGCATATATTTCTGCATCAGCCTGTTTGAAATGGATATCATCATTTTCATATAATCGTCCTCCTGCCGTTTTGCAGACTTAAAATCAAAAGTACTTTCTTTGATAAGTCAAACACCATCGTGAGTTAGCAGAGTAATTCACTAAATACATTTTTGAAAGCGTTTTCCAAAAGTCGTATATATCTCCCTCCTTAACCTTTCTCTTACTAAAGATTTTACATTTTAAATCCATATAAGTGAAATTCATAAAAAGAATAAATTTTATTCCGTATGAGAATAAACACTTGTTTTAAAATGATTACCAATCGTGATTTTAAAATAAATCAAATAAGAAAGACAAATTAAAGTCTGTTGGTAAGCAATGAATACCTCATGCAAAGCATATAAATGATCCAGCTTAATTCGCTGCTTGTGTTATCAAGAATATGGCGCCTTTCATCCGGTTCAGGGGGCGTAAATAAATTCCATTTATTCATGTGCTGCAGGCTGTAATTTACTGCACACTACATGGATCGTACGAGCTGTCCATCCCCATACTTTTTAAACAGCCGAACAAAGTGCTCACATAGTTCAACTGTCTTATTTGTGCTTCTTGGAAGCAATATTTGATGCCTAACTGCGGTCCTCAATATCCCGGCTGGCGCAGACGCATCGCAATATCCTCTGTCATTTCTTTGATGACAATCATGGTCTCACCTTCCCTGTAATAACCCCGCAGCAAATCTGCCCTTTGGAAAAGGATTTTTCTCGTGCTCCTGCTTTCTCAGATATAATACTGTAATCGGCAGATGGCTGTTTAAAGGGCATTTTGATCTCTGTCTCACAAACAGGAGCCAGTCCCGCGAGCATAGGCTGGTTCTTTTTTGATGCATAAAATACCGGATTTTCCTCATCCTACTGAAAAAGAGGCAATAGATGATGTCATTTTGGCAGCAGGATGAAGACGGTGATTCGGGAAGTCGGCGGCGGCGGTCACATTGATGTCTCCGATTGGGCAGACGACTGGCATTGTTGGCGGTCCTTTCATCGGGGATGCGGTTGTTGGAGCGGGACTTGTGTCAAACTTTACGATGATTGTAGTTGCCTTAACTGCTATCTCGTCTTATGTCGTTTCATCGATGGAAATAAGTACAACCATCCGCAGACGCAGAAAAAAGAAGCAGGAAGACAGTGGGTGAAAAAATGAAAAGGGAAGCAAGCATTTCAACCTGGCAGCTCTTTTTCTTTATGCTGCAAACCCATGTTGGCGTTGGAATTCTCTCTCTTCCATACGACGTGCATCAAGCTGCGGGGAAAGACGGCTGGTTATCGATCCTGCTGGCGGGTTTTTTTATGCAGATAGGGATTGTCGTAATGTGGCTGCTGGCTTCACGCTTTCCTAGTAAAACGTTGGCTGAATTTTTGCCGCTCATTGTCGGACGTGTGATCAGTGTGCTGATTATAGCGCTTTATATGTTCTTTTTTTTCATGGTCGCCAGCCAGATTTTAGCGGCTTTTCTTTCGATTACCGCAGATTGGGCGTTTCCTCGTACACCACCCGTTGTGTTTGCGGTCATTATTACCGCGATTACAGTCTACTTGATTCAAGAGGATATTCGGATTATCGCTCGGTTTCACGTGCTGATGTCCTTTTTTCTGATGGGTGTGCTCATGATTTTTCTCTTAATGTGGAATCACTTGAATGTTTATTATTTACTGCCCATTGGGTCTTCCGGTATCCAGGATATAGCAGCAGGAGCTCAAAAAGCTATTTTTTCATTAGGTGGAACCGAAATGCTGCTCTGGCTTTTCCCCCTTACCCAGGCGAACAACAAAGGAAAATGGAAAGCGGCTGCAGGAGCAAGCCTTACGGTAACGATTATATATACATTGCTGGCGCTTTGCGCATTTACCTATTTTAGCGAAACTAAGCTAAAGCACGTTCCAGAACCGGTTATTTACATGATTAAATCAATTGAACTGGGCATCGTGGAACGGCTGGATCTTATTTTTCTTGTTTTTTGGGCAGTCTTCACTATTACTTCGTTTATGAACAACTTGTACATAGCTGCATTGAATGCAGCTAACATCACTAAAGCAAAGCACCATAAAACAGCTGTTTATATTCTCAGCCTTCTCATTATACCGCTGGCTGTTTATACGAGTAATGCCGAGTCAATCAAAATGATTGGCGGCTTCATCAGCTCGGTCTATCCTGGCTTTTTGTTCATTATTCCTTTATTTTTACTTGTGGTCGCCATCATTAGGAGAAAGCGTGAGGGTACAGGATGAGAAAATGGTGGACTGTCGTTCCGCTTTGCCTTAGCAGCAGAAAGGGCACAGCAAAGGAGAACAGCTTATGCTTAAAAAAACTGTTTATACGCCAGGAAAAAAAGCTCTAGTTTATAGATGACTATATAAGTGCAAAAAACTATCCTCCGTCTATTCGTGAAATAGATGACGCGGTTGAGTTAACGAGAGAAGAGCTTCCTTCCACAAACATGACTCTTTATTAAGCTTGACTTTCAAAGTATTTTCCAAAAAAAAGAGAAACAGAAGAACGGTATGACCTTACTGCTTCCCGTTCGCTGTTTCCACTTCAATGCTTATATAAATGATAAAATTCTCTTGAATCGTTATTTCTGTTCAAATAGTTTAGTTTCCAAAAAATCCATAAAAACGGACTTAGGTTTATCTTTTAAATAAATACAATCGATACTAATACTTATTTTTACATGAGGTTCCATCTCAACGCGAAATAACTCTTCATTTGCCAATTCCTTTCTAACACAGTGTTCAGGCAAAAAACTAATACCTAAGCCTTCCAATACCAGGTTTTTGGCTGTTTCCATATTATCCACTTCTAAATATATATTTGGATTCACATTATTACTCAGAAACAGCCGATGGATCATAAGCCAGTCCATCGATCCATAATCGAAAAAGATTAATGGATGTTTACTGATTTCTTCCACTGTCACTTTTTCTTTTTCTAAAAAATCGTGTTCTTTTGGAACAATAAGACTAATCGGATCATGATAAAGCCTGATTGATTTTACTTGGGGGTGTGTTTCTGTTCGCACAATCCCGAAATCCACTTCTTTATTAATCACCTTGTGCAAAATATCTTTAGAATGACCTGTCACCATTTTGACACGGACATCTTTAAACTCAGACTTAAAAGCAGGAAGAATGTCCGGAAGAATATTGTTCGAAATCGATAAAGCACTGCCGATTACTAATTCATACGGAATAATCACTTGGTTTAATCCATATTTTGCTTCCTGATAAGCTTGAAGAATTTTTTGGGCGTGCGGAAAAAAATATTCTCCCTTTTCTGTGATAGAAATCTTATTTCCATTGCGATGAAAAAGCTTCATATTAATTTCCCGTTCCAAGGATTGAATACGTGCGGTTACGGAAGGCTGCGTTAAATAAAGAGCCTCTGCTGCTTTATTGAAACTGCCTAATTGGCAAACGTAGAGGAAGGCTTCAATATTTTCAATATTCATCTCTAACTGCCCCTTATTGAATCATTGTTTTACCTACTATAGCACATCCTTGATCACAGCAAATTTTTTGCAGAAGCTTATCCATCCCTCATACTGATTTTCAAACCTTATGCCTGTACTCTTTCTTCTAATCCAAGTGACGTTTCAATGACCATATCCGCTAAAATTTCTGTAGGATCAATGATATGCATGTTTGAAGACGAGCTTAGGACAAGTGGGATTTCTGTACAACCCGCTATAATCGCTTCCGCCCCTTCTTGCAGCAACTCTTTAGCAGCTGCCAAAAGGTTTTGATGCCCTTTTTCCAAATCGCCGCCTTTTATTGCATATATTCCTTGCATGACGGTCTCCTGCATCGCTGAATCAGGCTCCAACACCTCAATACTATAACTTTCACAACTACGTTGATACAGGTTTGTATTTAGGGTTCCGCTTGTTGCCAGCAAACCCACCTTATTGATATGATTCTTCTTTAAAAAAACCGCTGTCTCTTGAGGCATATGCAAAATAGGGATACTTACTGCATGATCAGCTGACTTATAAAAGAAATGTGCAGTATTGCAGGCGATGACTAAAAAATCTGCCCCTGCCTCTTCTAGGCGACGGGCAGACTGCTCAATATAGGGAGCAGGATTTGCACCTTTTCCCAGTATAGCCGTTGTTCGATCAGGTATTTGGGTATAGTTATCTGCAATGACATGGATATGATCTTGATCTTTATTTGCAGGTGTCCGCTGGATAATCTTATTCATTAAATCTACTGTGGCTAAAGGACCCATTCCACCAATAATTCCAACTACTTTTTTCATTTTCTCACCACTTCTAAAGAAATTTTATAATTGAAATTCACCAAGAGACAGCACTCTGCTATAAGTGTGCTTTTTTGCTTTCTTTATTATAATTTTTCTTTTTAGAAGCAGATTATAGAAAGAATCTATTCACTAATAGAAACTATAAATTCATGTATCCTAGGTCACCATTTTTCTTTACTTGAAAAATGAATTTCATTCAAATAATCTAAAAAGCTCGCTGTATTCCTTGTAGCTCGTTGGTTCTAAATTGATAGTCAACACCTTTATGCATTAGACCATTTTGTTGTCTGGCATGATCAGCTTTTCCTGCTAGATTTCTTTGATCAGCATTAATTGCTGGACTGTCTTCTGCTTAGTAAAGAAAGCAATCTAAAAGAATTCAGTGAGCTGCATGAATAGAAAGTTTAGGAAGACCGGCTTTCCCAGCGGCAATACTACAACAAAAAAGCCAAAGAAGCTGTATACCAGCGCTTTTCTTCTCCTTCTATTCCCGAAGCAAGACTTAAGCGCAAAGGTTTAGGGACTGGTACTTTATCGTGCCGGAAACGGATGACACTTTTAGCTATATGGAGGGCATTTATACACATAGGTTAACACCTGCCTATTCCATTGAGATGGATAAACGCAGCACGAAGCCTGGATATGCGGTACTCAATCTGCCGGCCGTCTATTCCCTTACCTATCAAGTCATGGATCTGCTTTATCAACAGGTTCCAGTGGCCAATCTGTATATGGAACGGTTAAAAGACCGGTGGATCATTCACATGAAAGATGCCCGGTTAAATGGTGTTTCGGTTGAGTTAGCTGACTTTATAAAACGTTCGACTAAACAAGGGCGTATGCGGTATGTTCCAGAATATGAGGCACTCAGCATTGAATCGGAGGAAAAATTGTTGTCCGTTTCGCTGTCCATAGATATTAAAGACTGGCTGCGAAAAAAAGGTGAACAGACAGGCAAGAGTATGCAGGATATTGCCGCAGAGATCCTTGGAGAATTATATAAACGCGAACAAGGCCCCAACAGGGATACTAGTTGCTATTTCTGTAAAATGTCTAAATAATAATCTAATATGTCATATGCCTTAATAGGAATTTTTATTTTATTACCCATATATCTCTATACTACAAGATACGAACCATTTTACTTTGTTTATTACCC
>NZ_JAMBOO010000039.1 GCF_023715895.1 Domibacillus indicus
CGAATTTAGTGACTATGTCAACTGGTTTAACAAGCTACGAATTCACGGAACACTAGGCTATGTAAGCCCAATTGAATACAAGCAATCGTCCCTTAAAAAGGCTGTCTGATTTAGTGTTGACAATCCATGCTGATAAAAATTACTTGAAGAATGACAAATGTCCATAAACCTTTATTGTTCAAAGTACACCTTCACTGGAAATAAGCACTCAATCTAAAAATTCCATTCAGCTACTCCCCTTTTTTAGAATCCTTTATTGAGACAGCTACCCACTTCTGTGATCCTTCTAAGCATACTTTTAATATTCATTTGTGTTCCCTATAATTAAATTATTAGTATTGTGTGTGACAAAGGGTGTTTTACTATCTCTTTACAAGCACGATCGACCACTTATGGTTAATAAAAAAGACCACAAGTGGTTGATAAAAACATTGATCTATCAAAGTGTTTCAGGATTTCCTTCTGTTGGACTGTTAGGTTCTAGGACTTATTCTTCTAGTAATTTTTGTCTTCACTTGTCAGTGATTATGAAGTTTTTTAATGTATTTTTTTAACATTCATAGTAAGATTAATTACAAATAGTTAAAGGCAAACTATTCGAAAGAGTAGGACGCAAAGCCACGGGTCTAAAGCTTTTAGGGCAATGATAGCCGGGCTGCCAGAAATGGAAGGTATACACCGCCATGAGTGATAAAGAAAGGCTTATTTTTAAGCAAGAGCTCACTCGTCTATATGGTGAGTGTGAACGCTGTGAAGATCCTAAGATAAAAAAAGAAATAGGTAAAGACATTACCCTTTTAAAAGAAGCTGTTAAGTTGCTTCCATAAAGCAACATCAAGAGAAATAAGTTATATTTAAGAATTTCTTGAAACACAGGTCTAATCCCTTGTTCTATAAGGGGTTATATCTGTGTTTCTTTAATTCCTTAATGTGTGTGTTTTAAGGAACGGAAAAATAGCCATTATAAAGGTTGTACAACATATTGTAAGCTTGTGCTATATTCTTAAGTATACTGAAAATAGGTTCATACTTTGGAGGATATAAAAAATGGAAAATGAATTAAGGATTCTTGGGAAAACAATATTAGAAGCAAAGTATGAAATCGCTAGAAAGGTTCATGAAAATAGATTATCTGATTCTACTGAGTCACACAGACAACTCATATCCCAATTGGAAGAACAAGAAGCTATAAATATTAGAGCCAATTTTGTAGCTCTTTTTGGAGAAGCCCTTGTAAAAGGTGTAGATAAAGAAAAAGCATATGCGGATATAGAAAAATGGGGAAAAGAAACAGGGCAATTTATCCACAGTTTAGGCGTGCCATTAGATGAGGCGCTTAAAGCTGCAACCTATTATCGTACTTCTATAAGTGAAGTCATAGAAGAAGCAGTAATAAAACATAACATGTCTGTAAAAACAGTGTTTGCATATTCCAGGATTGTTGACCCTCTTTTTGACCATGCTGTTTATTACTTTAGTTTAACCTATATTCATTTCTACAAGGAAAGCCTTGAAAGTGCAAAAAAAGCATTTTTAGAGTTATCGGTGCCAGTTGTTCCTCTTTCGAAGGGAATAGCTGTTTTGCCTTTGGTTGGTAACATAGATACGGAAAGAGCTGCACTATTGATGGAGGAAACATTGAAAGAAGCTGGAAGGTTAAAGTTATCACACCTGATACTTGATTTATCTGGTGTAGTAATGGTTGATACAATGGTGGCAGACCAAATCTTCAAAGTAATGGGTGGATTAGAGCTGCTTGGTGTGCAGACTATTATTACAGGAATCCGACCTGAAATTGCACAGACTGTAATAAGTCTTGGCTTAGATTTCAATAAACAAGTAACTAGAGCAACTCTCGAACAAGCTTTAGCTGATGTTCATCTTTTCCAAAATTAATTTGCGTGTTAGACAAAATTATCAAAACCAACTTTTAGAAGTGAATAAAGGCTTGCAGCTACTCGGCCAAACTGCAAAGTCGACTTTTATTAACCCTTCTTCATCACTGGAAAGCTCAAAAGCAGAATATATACTTGTTTGAAAATTCTGACAACGGGTAACTGTGCAATCAAGTCCTTCCCAAAGCAGAGCAGTTTGGTGACGACTGCTCTGTTTTCCTTAAAAAAATATTGGTTTACTCTCTCCTAGTCCGGGGTATTATTAATAAGTACCAAACTATTTTCTTCCATCCTATTGCTATATATTTTTGCCGAAGAACATTTGGTTCTTCGGCTTTTTTTGATTATTTTTCTGAAAAAGTCGAATGAGCCGTTTTCGTTTGTAATTAATCCAGTAGTCATAACTTAAAATTTTCGGAATAGAATAGCTACCTCTCGCAAGTTGGTTTCGTCTCACAGACCACAAAGGTATATAAACTAAATCTGGTTAAAAGGAGTAATGAAGAATGAGCAATATACAATCAAGAAAGAGATATATTGTTAAACTTGAACGGAACAGTGAAACAGTCCGAATTGTGGTTATTGCTAAAAACCTTGAGAGTATGTACAGGGAAGTTTACCGACTATACGGAGATTTTCTTATTGATGAGAAAGGAATGGATACAGGAACAATTTCGTTCGAGGAAATAGCTTTATCTCCTACTGTGAAATAAGAATTATATATACCAGCAAGCAATAGCTATCAAAAACAGGACTGTCAATAGACGGTCTTTTTTTAGCGCATTTAATTATTCACAATAAAATAAGCTCAATATAGTCGTCGATCTTTTTTTATTAATATTTTTCACAGCTTCTAATAAATCTTTTTTTCCTAAATAAAAACATAAGTCCCACTTGATATCTGTATTGACTCCTATAAAAATCATCACGTCGTCAGTGTTTCCATACACATAATAATCATAATTTCTAAGTAGTCATGACTCAACAGTTTTGAACAATAATTTAATTTAGTACTCACTCTGAACCTTCTGTATTATCTAAAAATTATAAAGGGTAGTAAAATTAAGGTTAAAGCGGGAGCATAACTCATAGTCAAAATTGAGGCGCTGCTAACAGCATCATAGCTTATTTTATATGTATATTGGTTTTATATACTATATGCTAAATTCAAATATAAATAATTAAAAGACACATCAACATAGTTTGCAGGAATTATCTTAACATCCCGTTTAGACTCTGCGCAGCCAACAGCCGGTACATCATATGAGCTTGATGCAATTGCAGCCGTAGTACTGGGAGGTACAAGCCTTTCAGGAGGAAAGGGTTGGATTGTTGGAACACTGATTGGTGCGTTAATTATAGGCGTGTTAAACAATGGATTAAATCTGTTAGGTGTATCTTCTTTCTTTCAACAAGTTGTAAAAGGCTCAGTTATTCTATTAGCAGTCTTACTAGATCGTAGAAAACAAGCATAATAAGGGGGATAAATAATTATGAAAAAATTACTTGTCGGTACAGCAGCTTTGATGATGGTGGTTGGGTCAGGATGTTCCATGCAAGATCCATTGCAGAAAAATCAATATCCGAGGGAACAGGGAATGATTCTGTTAAAGTTGGGTTCTCCATCTCTACTTTAAATAATCCTTTCTTTGTTACTTTAAAGGATGGAGCCGAAAAGAAAGCGGAAGACCTTAGCATGGAAGTTGTAACGGTGGATGCACAAAATGATGCGGCCAAGCAAACGAGTGATGTAGAAGATTTGATTCAACAAAATGTTGATGTTATTTTAATTAACCCGACAGATTCGGCAGCTGTAGGTCCAGCTGTAAAAGCAGCTAATGCGGCAAACATTCCTGTGATCACAGTAGACCGAAGTGCAGAAAGTGGCGGAGTTGTCTCTCACATTGCTTCTAACAACGTAGAAGGGGGCAAAATGGCCGGCGAGTATCTTTTGGAACTAGTGGGAGAAGATGCAAACGTAGTAGAACTTGAAGGAATTCCTGGCTCCTCCGCAGCTCGTGAGCGTGGCGAAGGGTTCCACCAAGCAGTTGATAACAAGGTAAATGTTGTCGCAAAACAAGCAGCTAACTTTGACCGCGCGCAAGGGTTATCGGTAATGGAAAACATTCTTCAGTCAAATGGAGATGTTAAGGCAGTATTTGCTCATAATGATGAAATGGCATTAGGCGCTTTAGAAGCATTGAAAGCAGCAGGAAAAAATGATGTGGTTGTTGTTGGCTTTGATGCCACAAAAGATGCAGTAAACGCAGTCAAAAGCGGAGACATGGCCGGTACAATTGCACAACAGCCAGAGTTAATTGGTGAAATGGCTTTGGAAACAGCTGAAAAAGTAGCAGACGGAGAAACTCCTGAAAAACTCGTTCCAGTTGATCTTAATCTTGTAAAGAAACAATAAAAAAGACTACCCCCTTCTGCTCTGTCAGTACAGAAGGGGAGGGGCAATTGGATGATAACTGGTTTTAAAAAGAGTTCAAGACCACCTCACGAATTTTGAACGGTAAATATGCTCTTGAAAAATCAAACGGCAGTACTCCATTGACTCCAGTTTTTCGAGTTACTTGTTTCAGCAATATAATCCAATTGCTTCACTCACACAGTTATTCTAAATTTTTTCTCTTCAAGGCATCCAACGTTTGTCCATCAATGTTCTTCCGCTCCATCCATCGATTCGCATTTCTTCCCAAAATTCTTCAGTGTTTACGCAGCCAGTCTTTAATATTCACGTATAACGAAACCGACGGCAATTGTAAGTGAACGTTGTAAATATAAGTGTACTTATACAAAAGTATACCTATACAAAAGTACACATTTGTATAGGTATACTTTTTATAATAAGATATAGGCAGAATGAGCACCGCATATCCAGGCTTTGTGCTGCGCTTGCCCATTTCAATCGAATAGCCAGGTGTTAACCTATGTGTGTAGATCCCTTCCATGTAGCTGAATGTATCATCCGTTCCCGGCACTATAAAGTACCAGTCTTCTAAACTTTTGCTCATAGGTCTGGCTTCTGGGATAGAAGGAGAAGAAAAGCGCTGGTACAAGGCTTCTTTGTCTTTTTTATTGTAGTATTGCTGCTGTGAAAGCCGGTCTTCCCAAATTTTCTTTTCGTACAGCTCGCAAAAATCTTTTAACAGTCTGAGGGCTTGGACTTAAGAGCAGCCAAATCATCCTTTGGCTATAAGGCATGCTTAGAGCGAAGTTGAGGAAGGAGACTGGATTTTGATTACAAGAAAGGAAACAGAATCTTATACAAAATTGTTTCAAATCCCTTACAATTTGGTTAAAGACACTATTCAATATTTATTACAAAAAATGAGTATGATAAGTGATTGATAATGTTATTGTAGATTACTGTTATTGTTACCCAATGGTTATCCTTAAAGCAGCAGTTAATGGTCAGTAAAGAGAACTCAGTTCAGAGGGAGAAGGAAACATGTTTAAAATTAGATCGAAGGATCTTGGAATTGACTTAGGAACAGCAAATACACTTGTTTATGTAAAGGGAAAAGGTATTATGCTTCGTGAGCCCTCTGTTGTAGCGATTCAAACAGAATCTAATAAAATTCTTAGCATTGGACATGCGGCCAAAGAGGTACTCGGACGTGCACCTAAAGGTGTGGCGGTTGTTCACCCTCTAAAGGAGGGGGTTATTGCCGATTATGCCTCTACGACAGCTATGATAAAACATTTTCTAACGGAATCTAATAAAAAAAGCCTGATGGGCGGCAAGCCTTTTGTGATGATTTGTGTCCCTTCCAGCATTACGGCAGTTGAACAGCGCGCTGTTACTGATGCAGCTAGAGAAGCGGGAGCGAGAGATGCTTACGTAATAGAAGAGGCATTGGCAGCAGCCATTGGCGCAGGTTTACCGGTATGGGAACCAATTGGAAGCATGGTGGTGGATATTGGCGGCGGTACAACCGAGGCAGCGGTTATTTCTTTAGGGGGAATTGTGACCAGCAGCACAATACGAATAGCCGGGGATGAGATGGACAAAGCAATTATTAACTATACCCGGAAGCGGTATAATTTGACGATAGGGGAGCGTACAGCGGAAAGTATAAAGGTTGAAATTGGCTCTGCTGGAGATTTAAAGGATGAAATAAAAAAAGCCGTGCGGGGACGAGACATGGTTACTGGGCTCCCAAAGACGATTGAAATCTCGGGTTCTGAAATCTCTGATGTATTAAGTGACTCTGTGAATGCTATAGTGAATACAGTAAGGCTGACATTAGAAGAAACGCCGCCGGAACTGGCAGCTGACATTATGGATAGAGGTATAACGTTAACGGGAGGCGGAGCCTTGTTAAACAATTTAGAGAATGAATTGAGTAAAAAAACAGGTATTCCGGTTTTTACTGCTCAGGATCCACTTGATTGTGTAGCATTGGGAATAGGAAAAGCTCTAGATCAAATTCAGCTGTTTAAATCTAACGCTAATAACTAATCCCAGGTCACATTATATACATAGGTTCCAAAAGAATTATATTGTGCCTATACCCGTGTAGAAATACAAAAATCTTTTTCATAAAAATGATAAGAGAGACATCTTCAGCGTCTCTCGTGGAGAGGATTTTTATGTGAAGGGATTGTCTGCAACCCATAATATAATCACACTCTTTATCGCATTACCGACCAGAAGACTAGACTCCTTCAAATTGCTTTGCAATGAATGGGAGATGAGTGGCCGTTTTTTGTACAGGACTCATTCCGGCAATATAATCACTTTTACAACTGTAGGTCAAGGTCCCGCCCGAACAGTATAAAAAGACGCCTGTGGAGATGATGTAAGATCCTGTTCGGAAGAACAGGGCAGACATCGATGAAGCAGGAAATCAATGAAGTTAGAGCATGTTTTTTTCATGTTCTATGACAGAGATGCTCCATCAAACTGTGCAGCAATTAGTTGGAGAGGTTCACTAAATTCAATGATTAAGCATAGATCTGCTAAAAGTTTTAAAAGGGATTGTATTCTTTCTCATCTTTTAAAGCTTTATCTAATGCCTGCCAGGTCATTAATGCACAATTATGTCTCGCTTTTAAGTTGTGAACCCCTTTTAACGATAAACTATCACCAAGTTCAACTGTATCTGTTTCTTTTCCTTGGCGAATTAAATCCTCAAAAGCTTTTCTGAGATGTGCAGCCTCTTGTAGTGACTTGTTTTCGATAAGTTCTGTCATCATAGACGCTGATGCCATACTGATACTGCAGCCCTCGCCAAGGAAGGCTGCTTTCTTCACACGGTGTTGTTCAAGCTCCAAAAATAAGGTCATAATATCGCCGCAGGTAGGATTTTTATAATGTACTTTCCGTACATTTTCTCCTTCTAATTCTTTGAAATTTCTCTTTTGTCTATAATGATCCATGATCACTTGCCGGTACAGGTTATCAAGCATAGTCATGAACAGCTCCCTTCATTGGAGATGATTCACAAATGCACATTCCTACTTAGATATCTGCTCCTTTATATTGGAAACTTGCGTAAACAATAGTTAGTTCGCTATGCATCTTTTAAATTGCTGCTCTAATTCCTCTTTGTTTAAATGTTTTCCAATAAAAACAAGTTCACTTTGTCTTGTTTCATCTTTTTTCCACTTTCGATCAGGATTTCCTGAAAATAGCATATGCAATCCCTGGAATACGACCCGCTGTTCCATCCCTTTAATATGGAGAATTCCTTTATAGCGTAACAAATTTTCTCCTTTTTCCTGGACAAGATAACTCATCCACTGATCTACCTTTTCCATGTCAAGTGGCTTTTCCTCTCGAAAAGCAACAGAGGATAGGTTGTCATCATGATGGTGGTGATGGTGATCCTCTAGAAAGTGGGGGTCAATCTCAAGCTTGCAGCTCACATCAAATGTATTGATTCCTAAGAGTTCTTTTAAATCTACATTGCAATTTTGTGCATGTAATCGGTTCGCTGCAGGATTTATCTTCATAAGTCTTTGCTCTAATGAATTCAACTCATCATGAGATACCAAATCTGTTTTATTTAAGATGATTACATCTGCAAAAGCAATTTGCTCTTGTGCTTCATCATGACCATCCAAATGCCTAGTGACATGCTTGCTATCTACAACAGTGACAATACTGTCTACTTCAAATTTTTCTGAAAGCAGTTCATCCATAAAAAAGCTCTGGGCCACAGGGGCAGGGTCAGCCAGTCCCGTAGTTTCAATCAAAACTCGGTCAAATTTTACTTTTCCCTGCTCCATTGAAAATACAAGTGTCCGCAGAATACGGATTAAATCGCCGCGAACTGTACAACAGATGCATCTATTGTTCATTTCCAAGATTTCTTCATCCGCATCAACAACAAGCTGATTATCTATTCCGACTTCTCCATACTCATTCACAATAACAGCGATCTTTTGACGATGTTTTTCTATAAGAATACGGTTCAAAAGTGTGGTTTTACCAGCACCTAAATATCCAGTCAAAATGGTAACAGGGATTTTGTTTGATTTGATCAAAGTCATTGAATTCGTCTCCATTTATAATATTTTTGATACTTTATTTACTTTTTCTTTATCTTTAAAAATCCCTTTAACAACACCAGGCGAACGTTCGAAAACCTGCCCATCAAAAGAATGGCTTACTTTTGCTATATAATCATCATTAGCACGAAGCGAATAAACAAAGTCAGGGGCATCCTCAGGCTGTAAATCCTTATACCATGCCCCTTTAGGGTAATGGATCACAACACATTTATCATGGCATCTTCCATTACACCTTGTGCGTGTTGTATGGATGGTATCGTCCATTTCCTGGCTGGATATTTCTTTACGAATTGCTTGTGTTAGTTCCTCTGCTCCTGCTTGATTGCAGCTGCTTCCATTACAAATAAGAACGTGATGTTTCGTATTGCTTAAATCCCATGTTGCCATCCGTATTTCCCTCCTGGTAAATAATAATCATTACGATTTACAGATGATAATTGATCAATTTTGGCTTTTTAAATGACTTGAATCACCTTTTATTACGTACTGCTCAGTAGGCAATATTAAATTCATTAGTTTTTGCGCTCTAATTAACACTATGCTCTTGAAAATTTGAACACTTATACTTTAGAAGCAATAAACTCACCTAAAGTAAGCAGATTATTGCCGCCATGTTAAATCACAAAAAGAAAAAGGGCAGTCTTGTTGCTTGTGGCTTTTCTTTTTTGAAATAGGATGTTGGTACAATCAATCCATTTTGCTTTTTTCATTTTGAGCTGAAGCTTTTCATCAATTTCTTGTTCGATTTCTTTCATTAGTTTAATGGTTTCTCCGTATGAGCGGTTAAAATGTTTAGAGGCCTGCTTGTGAGGAGCATGCTCTACAAGCAATGAAAGAAAATGGTCCGATGTTTTTGCTTGCTGGGCCAGTTCATCTTCTAAACGAACGATAAATTGATAAAGCTGCCGCCGTTCCATGGGCAAAGAAGCTACAATATCTTTTATCAATATTTCTAATAAATGTTCGTTCATGTTTCATTCCTCCGAATAAGCTTTTGAAGAAACTAGCTTAAAGTAACAGCCGATGAGCATTACTTTAAGTGCAGAAGCCTGGCTATAGTGTTTACCAGCTTGATTTTTTGACACCTGGAATTTGTCCTTTATGAGCATACTCCCTGAAAGCAATTCGGGACATTTTGAATTTGCGCAAATAGCCACGCGGTCTTCCAGTTACTTCACAGCGATTTTTCAAACGAATCGGGGAAGAATCCCTTGGAAGTTTTTGCAGGGCTTCATAATCTCCTTTTTCTTTTAGTTCCTTTCTTAATTCAGCATATCTGGCTACAAGCTCTTGCCGTTTTTTTTCTTTTACTACCTTTGATTTCTTAGCCAATCATAATCGCTCCCTTTCATTAATCGTAATCATTACGTTTTGAGGAACATTAAACCATACTTCTATTCTTTTGACAAATATCAATTAGTGAACCTCTCCAACTAATTGCTGTGCAATTTGAAGGAGTCTTCTGGCCGGTAATGTGATAAATAGCATTTTTATCAAAAACAGCCTGCGCCGATATACCTGTATTGTTTTTCTTTATTAGAAGAATGCATGGTCAACTATTTTACATAAAAACATTGGCATTGAATTTATTTTTAGAAGGATTGATTTCGTAAAAGATGTAGGTTAGTTAAACTCTGTTCAAACAAAAATCCATAAAAAGCTTGCAAATAAGAATGATTACGTTTTATGATTGAAAAGTGATATTAAATTGTAATGAAAAAATCTTTTGAGATCTTAAATGGGATTTTACTGAGCTGCCGTTTTGTAAGTGGACAATGGATTGGCAGGATTATGATAAAGAAAATGCTCTTTCTTCATTCTACAAATCGTAATGATTACGTTATAAAGGAGGGTAAACCTATGTATAAATGGATAGTGGTGGGTGGAGGCATTCAGGGGATTACCATGGCTTCATTTTTAAGAAAACAGCAAAAAGCCTCTATTGACGAGATAGCCATTATAGACCCTCACGACGAACCATTAAAAAACTGGAAACGATGCACGAATCGTATTTCTATGCCTTATTTACGTTCGCCAGTCGTACACCATCTTGATGTGCATCCGCTTAGTTTACAAATCTTCGGAAAAAACAAAGCAGCAAATGAAACGGCTGCTTTCTATGGGAGGTTCAAACGCCCGTCTCTTGCTATGTTTAATGAGCATTGTGACGAGCTGATTACCGATTTGGAGCTGAAAAAAGGATGGGTGCAGGGACGTGTTTACTCTGCTGAACGATCAGAAAATAAATGGAAGGTCGAACTGCAGGATGGGCGAGAACTCGAAGGAGAAAATCTGATACTGGCCATTGGCATTAGCGAACAGCCAGTCTGGCCCGATTGGTCGAAGCTGTTAAAGAAAGAGGCAAATGCTTCTGTGTACCATATTTTTGAATCAGACCTTCCTAAATTTGAAGGGATGCCGCGGCCTTTTACGATTATTGGCGGTGGAATTACGTCTGTTCATTTAGCTACAAAATTATCTTCTATGTACCCGGGTGAAGTAGCATTGCTCAAGCGTCATCCGTTTCGCTTGCACGACTTTGACAGCGATCCTGCTTGGCTGGGTCCCAAAAATCAACTTTCTTTCAGTAAATTGAGCTGCTATCAGAAACGGCGGGAGAAAATTAAGCAAGCCCGCCACAAAGGGTCTTTGCCCCGTGATGTATACATGAAACTGCGGCGCAGTATTCGTAATGATGAACTGCTGACAAAAGATGGGCAGGTTCAGCATGCTTTAGTAAAAAACAAGGAAGTTCACCTGTATGATGAGCAGGACCAGCTGATTCATCAAACAGGTACGGTTTTGCTTGCGACAGGCTTTCAGCCATCATTGCCAGGGAAGCAGTGGCTGATGCCAATGATAAAAAAACATGACCTTCCTTGTGCAGAATGCGGCTATCCTGTCGTTTCAAAATCACTCCAGTGGGGCCCGGGCTTATATGTAATTGGTGCTTTAGCAGAGCTTGAAATGGGACCTATTGCCCGCAATATTTCTGGAGCCCGCCAGGCAGCAGAACGGATCGTCAGCAGCTTATAATAAAGGATTTCCTTGCTTTTTATGAACTGTAGTAAATTTGTTTATTTTCGTGCTAAATGTATGAATGTTTAATGTAGAAATAATAATTTATCAATTGTAAATCATAATAATTATGATTTGGGGAGAGGGTTTATTTATGAAAAAAGTGCCGGTTACCGTATTGAGTGGTTATTTAGGTTCAGGAAAGACTACTTTATTAAATCGTATCTTGCAAAATCGTGAAGGCCTAAAAATTGCTGTCATTGTCAATGACATGAGTGAGGTAAATATTGACGCAGCTTTACTCAAACAGGGCGGCTTTGCACGGACAGAGGAGCAGCTGGTGGAAATGCAGAATGGATGTATTTGCTGTACGCTGCGTGACGATCTAATGAAAGAAGTAGAGAGACTGGTAGACCAGGGTGACATTGATTATATTGTCATTGAATCATCAGGGATTAGCGAACCTGTACCAGTCGCGCAAACTTTTACGTATATTGATGAAGAATTAGGAATTGATTTAACCAAAAAAACATCTCTGGATACCCTTGTAACTGTAGTAGACGGAAATCGTTTCTGGCACGATTTTTCATCTGGTGAAAGTTTGCTGGATCGAAGACAAGGAACCGACGAACAGGATACACGTGAAGTGGTTGATCTATTGATTGACCAAATTGAATTTGCCAATGTGATTGTTCTCAATAAAGTAGACTTACTAAATGATAAAAGTGCTGAGGAATTAGAGGCTGTATTAAGAAAGTTAAATCCAGAAGCGAAGGTAATTAAATCAGTGTTTAGCGATATACCACTTACAAGTATTTTACACACCAGCTCCTTTGACTTTGAAAAAATGAGTCAGACAGCCGGCTGGATTAAAGAGCTGAATGAAGAGCACACACCAGAAACAGAAAGTTTGGGCATTTCTTCATTTGTTTATCGCCGCCGTCGTCCCTTCCATCCAGAACGCTTCATGAAATGGCTGGAAAACTGGCCGGTTGATGTGATCCGTGCAAAGGGTTTTTTCTGGCTTGCCAGCCGGAATGACATGACGGGTTTGCTGTCCCAGGCAGGTCCATCGATCATGATTCAGGGAGCTGGTGAATGGCTTGCGGCTTATCCTGAGAATGAGAAACAAGCCATTTTACAAGAAGAGCCGGAATTGCTTGAAAGATGGGATGATACCTTTGGAGATCGTATAATAGAGCTTGTATTTATTGGCTTACATATGAACCAAATAGAAATTGAAACCTCCCTCGATTTTTGTTTGCTTTCAGATGATGAAATGACAATGGACTGGACTGAGTTTTCTGACCGGATTCCAGCCTTCACTACCGCCTAACTGATGCTTTTGAGGAAGGTGAAAATGGATACAATAAAAGAATTTTCTAGAAAAAGGAGAATGAAAGTGGAAGGATTATCTGTATTTTTCACTACTATACTTGCATCAGCTATGTTTTTATCAGGATGTGGTGAGAGTAAAACAACAGAACAGACAGAGAATCAAGAAGAAAAAGACCAGCTAACGATTTATACAACGATTTTTCCTTTGAAAGACTTTGCAGAAAAAATTGGCGGTGAATATGCTAAGGTAGAAAGTGTGTATCCTCCTAATATCGATGCTCATACATTTGAGCCGTCTCAAAAAACGATGATCAATATCGCTGAATCAGATGGGTTTATCTATACAGGGGCTGGCTTAGAAGGGTTTGTTAATAACGCCGTAGAGGCATTAGAAAATGAAGAAGTAAAGCTGATTGAAGCAGCAGATGGAGTTACTTTTATTCAAGGCAGCGATGAGCATGCAGGTGAAAATTCAGAGGAAAGTGAACATGAGGCGGAGCAAGCTGAAGAAACTCATGAGGCTGGCCAGGATAATAGTGAGGCGGTTCACGAGCATGAAGCAGACGAGGAAGAACAGGGTCACGGTGATCTTGATCCGCACATTTGGTTAGATCCTATACGCGCCATTACAATAGCTGAAAACATTAAACAGGCATTAGTTGAGTTGAAACCAGAGCAAAAAGAAGTGTTTGAGGAGAATTTTGAAGAGTTGAAAAGCGAGCTAGAGCAGCTCGATAAAGAATTCAGTGAGATCATTCAAAATGGAAAAACAAAAGAAATAGTAGTCTCACACGCTGCATATGGATACTGGGGAGAACGGTATGGATTAAAACAAATCAGCATCGCTGGTTTTGCGCCAAGCGACGAGCCGTCACAAAAAGAACTTCAAGCCATTATTAAAGATGCTCGTGAAAAAAAGGTGAAATATATTATTTTTGAACAAAATGTTGAGTCTAAAATAACTGATGTGGTCCAAAATGAGATTGGGGCTGAACCATTAACTCTTCACAATTTAGAATCCATTACGGAACAAGAAGTCGAAAATCAGGAAGACTATGTAAGTTTAATGAAACAGAATATAGACACACTGAAGAAAGCGTTAAATTAAATAAAAGGGCCGTTAAATGAATTTTAGCGGTCCTTTATTATTTTAAACCAAATTATGATATAGGGGGTAGCACACATGTTTCTCTCGAACAAAACCATCATAAAAAAATTAAGAGAGAAAGAACTTTTAATCGAGCCATACACACCATCCCAAATCCAACCGGCATCTATTGATTTGCGGATGGGGAATCATTTTAAAATCATAGATGAGTCTTCTACTCCTTTTATCTCTTTGGAAAAACCAGCTAGTTATAAGGAAGTTTGCCAGGAAACCATTATCATTCCGCCTCAAGGATTTGTGTTAGGTATAACCATTGAATCCATTCATTTGCCTGGAGATTTAACAGCTTTTCTTGAAGGAAGAAGGTCCATTGGAAGGTTAGGTTTATTTATACAAAATGCAGGATGGATTAATCCAGGGTATAAGGGGCAAATCACTTTAGAACTGTATAACGCAAACCGGGTACCAATTGAATTAAAAGCCGGAAGGCGCGTTTGTCAGTTGGCCCTTGCTTCCTTAGATCAAAAAGCTGATGGTTATATAGGGAAATATAATGATCAAGAAAGCGTAACCGAGAGTCAACTCTATCTCGATACTTCGACCACAAAAATGAAGTTCAAGGAGTTCGATTAATTTTTTATGCTTCTAACACATGTATGAAGAAGAGGAGAAGAATAATGAGTGTTCACCAACACAAGAAAGAAGCACCTAAACAGGTGAATTGTAAAGTTATTACAGTCAGCGATACACATTCAAAAGAGACAGATGAAAGTGGGGCAAGTAGGTTATCGTCAGTTGTATATGGCACTGGAAGAATTGCTGGAGACTTCTATGAACCACAAAAAGATTCTTCGCCTGATGCGTAAATT
This sequence comes from Domibacillus indicus, assembly GCF_023715895.1. GTDB lineage: Bacteria > Bacillota > Bacilli > Bacillales > Domibacillaceae > Domibacillus > Domibacillus indicus_A. The sequence goes on from NZ_JAMBOO010000039.1 coordinate 14,757, forward strand.
CAACCTTCTTGCGAAAGTCAGACGAGCCAATCCCTATAAGCATATTACCCAGGCAACACAAGCACACCGCACGATTCCGAATCATTTAAATCGGGAATTTAATCAAAATGAACCCGGTAAAGTGCTTTTAACCGACATCACCTATTTGGATTATATAGGCGGGCAACGAGCTTACTTGTCTTGTGTGAAAGATGTGGCTACCCGTGAAATTCTTGCCTATGAAATATCAACGAGCTTGAGTATGAACATCGTCTACCGTACGGTAGAGAAATTGGTCGGAATCTTAGATGGGAATGTTCATCCGGAAGCGATGATTCACTCCGACCAAGGTTTTCATTACACCCAGCCAGAGTATCAAAAACGAATCAAAGCTGCAGGCCTTATGCAATCAATGTCCCGCCGTGGAAACTGCTTAGACAACGCACCGATAAAATCCTTCTTTCGGCATTTCAAAGATGAAGTCGATTATCGGAAAGCTGAGAATCTGACGGATCTAAAAACCTTGATTGATGAATATATGTTCCATTACAACTCCACACGAAAGCAGTGTAATTTAAAAAAGATGACTCCGGCACAATACCGAAGTCATCTGATTGCAGCGTAAGCTGCAGGTCTTCTTTTATTAGACTGTCCATTTAATGGGGTTCAGTTCAAATATCTGGTGACCTTATAATACAAACGGGGCAGGTTAGTTGAAGAAGGATAACGAAAACTAAAATAGAAAATGAAACAAAAAGGAGCAATAAAAATGATTGTAGAGGTGTCTTTAGGACCTGATACACAATATGTTCGATGCCCTGCCAAAGTAGGAAGAAATATTCGTCAACTTCAAATGGAATTTTTCGATTGGCTTTTCGATAGAAACAATGACCATAAGTATTGGAAATACGATGAAGAGGCAGGATATATTGTTAATTACGATGCGGAAGCTCTTGTTTACTGGCTTAATCACGTTAGATTTAAAAAAGGAAAGAGGGTTGCCGCATTAATAGACCAACCAAACATTTCTCCGAAGAAAAAAATTGAATTTTAAGCAATTCTTTTTCAACCAAAGGACAGTTTAGCTGAAATAGGTGAGTTTGGGTAATAGAGCAGTAGAGGTGATTTGGTGGAGGAGTTTTTATTTTATTTACTGGCATTCTTAGGTACTTTACTTATGTTTATTCATGTAAAGTTACCGATAGTTGGGTTAATTGTTTATGTTTTATCCCGTATCTTACATGGACAACTTCTTTAAGATAGGTAGTGTAAATAAGTGGATACTTTATTAATTATTGCAGGAATTATTTGTATAATCATTTCATTGTTTATTTTTATACCAGAAATTAAGAAAGCTAAAACTACTAAGGAAAAATGGATGGCATTTTCAGGCTTTGTTTTAGACCCATTTACAGGATTAACGGGGTTGTTTTATTTAGGACTTATTCTAATTTTATTTGGCTTGTTAAGAGCATTCGATTTAATTTAATTCATCCCATCCATCTTCAACTAAACCAGCTAATAGTTTGTCAACATTTTTCAATGAAAACTTGAAATTGTTCATGCTATACTAAAAATGGCCATGCCAAATAACCTTCCTAATTTAAACCGTTGGAAGGTTTTGTGTGGTTTTGTTTTATTTCTTATTTAAGCTATATCTTGGAAAGTGGAATGGCTTTTTAAAAGGGCATATATCCACTGTAAGAGCTTATTGGCACATGCGATTACCGCTACTTTATAAGGCTTTCCTTCTTCCCGTTTTTTATCATAGAACTCACGCAGTTTCTTATTTCTCGGGATGATTTCATTCGTCGTTTTCTTTTTACGACAATCACGAATGGCACATCGAACGGCCATATACAAGGCGTGACGTAATCTACTCGAACCTCTTTTCGTAATCCGGTTTACAGTGCCTTTAAATCGTCCAGACTCGTAGATACTGGGATCAATTCCGGCGAATGCTACAAGCTTTTTAGGGTGATTAAACCGATCAATCTCACCAATTTCAGAAATAATCGTTGCCGCGATTTTTTCTCCGATACCAGGGATTGATTGGATAATCTTATATTCTTCTATTTCTTTTGCCAAAGCATCTATCTCATCTTCAAGCTTAGAGAGATGCTTTTGGTATTCTATAAGCATTTTGATGTACATTTCGATGCTGAGGATATGGCTTTGATACAAGTTTTTCTGAAAGGGATTTCTAGTTGCTGCTTCTATCAGTTTCTTTGCCTGAGTATTTGCCCAATTCTTAGAACGGCTTTTACATAATTCATCGATTTTATTGGTTAACACTGCTTCATCAGTTGCCAAAACATCTTCCGATGTAGGATATTCCAATAGAGTTAGTAAAGAAACACCTGAATATAGATCCCCAAAAACGCCTCGATACTCAGGGAATACCTGATCGAGCACTGCTTGAAATTGAAGTTTTGTTTGTACATAAATGCCTGTTATATTTTCGTGTTGTCTTGTAAGATTACGAAGATTTAAGAGTTGGATTCCTCGTTTTTTATAAGGCTCCAAATCCTCTTTATAATACAGCTCACAAAGATGATAAGCATCAAGTACATCTGTCTTTACTTTGCGTAAAGAAGAGCTCTTTGCTCGATAAGAGATGAGTGGGTTAATGATAATTAATAAATAACCTTTTTCCTCGAAATACTGAACAACGGGTGTATGGTAATGCCCAGTAGACTCTAAAACGACCGGAGGTCGAATTCCTGTTAAGTCTTCGATTTTTCTTAGGTATTGGTGTAAGCTCTCTAGTCCTTCAAGGGTATGTGCCACTTTAAAACTGCCTTTGTAAGGCTTCTTTTTTTCCAAGAACGCTTGAACTTGACTTTCACCTTTGGCTACATCCAGACCAACCACTGGATTCATTCTTTATCTCCTCCAATACGAATATTGCCGGTAACCCCTAATCCTTCTTGCAGTGTCATAGCTTCGCTTGTTATACGAGATCTTGGTCCCAACCAGCCAAATCATGTTTAAGCAAGTAGGGGGCGAACTGTTTACTTGACGGGATCTCAAGTCCCACGGGGGCTTACGTTCTACCCCGGCTACCGTTATCATAAAACCATATAAAAAATGGTCAACCAGAAATATTTTCTTTTCTGGCTGACCTTATAATACGAATGGGGGCTTATGTTTAAGAACGGAAGGTGCTGTGGCATCTCTTTTTTTATTGAATTAAAGGCCAGGGTAGTTGAAGAAGATAGAAGGTTTTATTCGAAAAATTCCCAATACTCTAATAAAGGTTATTGTCTATTACTAATAATGTATGTATGATTAAGATAGAGATGTGATGGAAGGGGAATTAAGATTCTACATGTGGCAAACCCTATGATGAATAATTAATAAAAAATAAATAGTTACTTTTTCCATAATTTTTTATGGGAGTAGTATGTCTATTTATTTGAATTAAAATCATTTAGGGGATGCGTGGTGTGAACAATTAAATTTCCATTGCCAAGCAGATACTATTGTATATCTGCTTTTATTTATGGGTAAAAATACATCTCTATTGACACAATTATAGCGTCCCTAAATTGGGGGGATTTAATGAAAAGTCGGTACGAAAACGAAGAAATGCTAACAGGAGGGAATGTCTCAAACGTATATCGTTCGGGAGATACTGTTCGACGAGACTTAAAGGAAGACAGTCCCAAAATTCATAAATTATTAAAGCATTTAGAGAACAAAGGTTTCAATTATTCACCTAAGTTTTTAGGTATTGATGAAAAAGGAAGAGAGATATTATCATTCATTGAAGGAGAAGCAGGGAATTATCCTTTAAAAGGATATATGTTGTCAAATGATGTTTTAAAAGAAATAGCGAAGATGCTCCGTCTTTATCATGAGGCTGTAAGTGATTTTCCATTATTAAATGAGTTTAAACCAATCGATAATACTCCGCAAAAAGTAGAGGTATTATGCCATAATGACTTTGCTGTATACAACATTATTTTTAACTATGAAAAACCGGTGGGCATCATTGACTTTGATGTTGCTGGACCTGGTCCGAAAATTTGGGATATAGCCTATACGCTGTATACATGCTTGCCATTAAGCAGGTTTTATCCTGCTGAAACAGAGCAGGAGGTCCACTATGTCCACTATGATCCTTCACTACATGCCAGTCTCATAAAGAAGAGATTAACATTGTTTTTTGAAGCCTACGGTGAGGAAATACCACAGAATTTTTTAGAAATAGTACTGTTGCGATTAGAAGGGATGTGTAAGACGATAATAAGAAAAGCGAATGAAGGAGATTCGGCTTTTCAGAAAATGATAGATGAAGGACATCCTGAACATTACCAGAACGAAATAAAATTCATTCGTGAACATGGAAAAGAGTGGATTTAAGGATAGGTTTTGTTGAACTAACAGCGGCTTGAGATGAAGAATGGAGGTAGCTGCGGCACCTCCTTTTCTTATTGAACAAACGGAGCACGTTTGTTGAAGAAGCAGTATTCAAATAGAGTAGAAAGCGTTACACTTTAAGCAAGTGATTTCTCTTAAGAGTAGGGATAAATATGTATAGAAAATTAAGCAATATTGATTTTAAATATTTTTTTAGCCAGAAGATTACAGAAGTAAATACAGAAAAGAACCTGCCTTTAGGAATGGCTTTTGAAACGGGCGGTTTAATCGTCGAGTGCCCGTGGAGGTTGCAAGTTGCTAATGAAATTGTGATTGGATATTCAGACTGTATCCAATCACCCCAAAGATACTCGCATAAAAATGTTGAAAAGGTTCTAATAGGAAAGAGAATAGTGAATATCCTTCATTTTGAACAAATATCTGATTTAGTTGTGGAATTTGAAGGCAGTATTTATCTTGAATTGTTCCACGACAGTAATTACTTTGAGGGATGGCAGTTAAGAGGAGACAACGGGTTTTATTTATTCTCTTTGCCAGGAGGTTCTTATTCGGATTAGTTTAAGAATGGAAGTGCTGCTGCATCTCTTTTTTATTGAATTAAAGGGCAGATTAATTTAACAAGATATAGAATTATTATTAATTGAGTAAAGGGGGGAGTCGGTTGTCGCATAAACACCTTAAAGACAAATTTAAGAAGACATTGCAAGTAGTCGGAAAGATAATTAATGAATGGGACCCTATGAGCTTGCTGGCTCTTGATTGCCCAGATGACGAATACGAATTTGAAATTCATCGAATTGCATCGGCAGCTCTTCAAGTGAATAATGCTGAAGAATTAGCTGAAAGAATCAATAAAGCTTTCGAAGATGACTATAAAAAATCTAAAGATTGCTTAATGATTGCTGATAAAATTTTAAAAGAGCTATTGAATTAACGGAGCAGGATAGTTTAACAAGAAATAATAAAATCAGGTTATGTTAATGTAATATCGCATTAATGAGATTATTGGTTTGGAGAGAATATTAAATGGAAAAGTACACTTGTCCTTGTTGTGGTTATAAGACACTTGAAGAAGGAACACGGGATAGTTATGAAATATGTAAAGTTTGCTATTGGGAAGATGATTTCGTACAGAATGAGGACCTAGATTTTGAAGGTGGAGCTAATGAAGTATCTTTGAGACAAGCACAAAGAAATTTCAAGGTTTACGGAGCAACTGAGGAACGGTTTAAAGACAGCGTTGTAGAACCAAGCCTTGGAGGATACGAGAAAGATGAAAATTTTAAACCTCTCTAGAGTTTTTTAGGGGAGATTACCATCATTAATTAATCTTCCTTCCTCAACTAACGAGGGCTTTTGTTTAAGAACAGAAGGTGCTGCGGCATCTCTTTTTTTATTGAATTAAAGGGCAGGTTAATGAAGAAGGAATGTTATAATATGAAATTAAAAATAGAGCGGTTTAGAAGGGTATCCGGATATATTGGGTTTGTTTTTTAAAAAAGGAGTGGATACCTGATGTTTCTTGAAAAGCACGAACCAGCAGCAATTGAGGAATTTTCCTGGTTTGATGAAAAAGGAAACTTTATTGATTCTGAGGAACCCTCAATCAAAATGCAGTTATCAAAAATAAATAGATATATTGTTGAAATCAGCCAAAATAATAAGGTTATTATTCCTCCCTTTCTTTTTTGGATATTTGAGAAAGGATATAAAATTTATTGCATCAATGATTGCAGGAGTTCTTTTACAGAAATGACTAATATTCAAAGAATCCTCTTTGAACGAGAAAAAGCCAAAGGTAATTGGGTTGATTTGAATAAAAACAGCCATATATATCAAAAAGAATTTAATCATGTAGAAGAAATAGAATTTATAGTGGATACATTCTTACTCTTTTCAAAAAACAGCTTAGACAATACAAATTTGTTGAATTTATATGAGGATTTTAAGATGAAGGATTCAAGGTTTCCCAATCTTAGCTTCCCAAGAATCTTACCGAAATATAGAGATTTGATTATAGCAAAGGTTTCCTGGGGAGAGTCTTATTTTAAGCCCGGAACGACAGAGGAACCTGCCGTTTTGGTTTGTTATACAGTTCAAAAGCTTTAGCTCCCTCTAGAACTAACAGGGGCTTCTGTTTAATACCTCGGCTGTCATTTCGGCAGCCTTTTCTTATTCAGCTAATGGTGCAGTTTAGTTTAATAACAATAAATAAACATTTCCTAATGTAACATAAATGCAATTTTGTTGTGTTACAGCAAAAACCCCCTGACTTTCAAAAAGTCAGGGGGTTTTTGCTATTTCCTCCTGCTTGATATCTCCCCTATAATAGCAGTGTAGAAACGAAGGTAATTCGTAAATATTACGCTATCACTTTCAATTTCTTTAAGTAAAGATAAAAGGAGTACAAAAAGATAAAGACAGCAAAGTAAGCAATCCAAGTCCAAAAGATATTCCATCCATTTGTGTAGGTGACTCCACCCATTAATAAGAAGATGAATTCGGCTAAAGTTATAACAGATGACATCAAAACAACAGTGAGGTAAGGGCGCTCGTTTCTTCTTATAAAGAAAATCAGATAGCAACCTACAACAGGATAAAGTCCTATGTTAAACGGGAGAGCTGAAAGCGTTTTCTGATCCGGAAAAGGATACACTTCACCGAAATTGAAATGGAACCATAACTCGTTTATCAAGAATGCAGCGGCTGAAGTCATTGGAGCGATCAAAGGAATGAGCTTTTTGTTTTTTGAATTGAGATGCAAAATGGCAATAAGCCACGGTATAACTAAAGCTGCAATTATAACAAACATATTTTTAACCGCCTTTAAAAAATGGTAGTTAGGACTATTTCCCCTCTAAATAAGTATATAATAAACAAAAACTAAACTCATTAAAAAGATACAATGCAACATAAAGGAATTTTTGTTGTATGGAAAACGCCTCAGATCCTAAAATCTGAGGCGTTTTTTTTAAAAATATAATACATTTTAGTAACAGTTACTATGTGTATTTATTAAAGTAGCAATGTGCGTAGGATATAGAAAAAATTAACCAACTTGACTTTGGAATATTTTTAACGAAAAAGGGAATGAAATCAACACAATTGTATCCTTTTTGATAAAAGACTAGGTGAAGGAGTTAATTTTAAATGGATCATCTAAGGCAAGTAGATTGGCATACTATTGCCACTTACACAAATTGCGTTTTTGTTGTTAATAAAGAGAAACCGGAAGAATATGTTGTGCTGATATATCCAGACAAACAGGATTTTGATGCTGTCGAAGTGTATGTAGATATAGATCAAGATTCGGGTCGTGTAACCTACTATAAAATTCTTCAGAAAATCACGGATGGAAAGGGGAATTTAATCTTTTTGGCTGAAAAAGAGGAATAAATAATTAACAGCTTTTCTTTAATCAAAGTTTACCAAGTCATAATTTAAAAAGGTGATTACTTATGTTTAAGGTTGAAAGTTTAGAAGGAAATTATTACATGGGATGCAGGTGGCTCAGTCTATTGGGTTTAATTGGTCTGAGTCCTTCAAGAAAAAAAGAAAAAGTGAAGAGAGCAATGGTCACCAAGAGAAACTCCTAACAATAAATGCAACATAAATGTAAGTTTGTTGTATTAAACACCCGGCTCCCTTTGACAGCCGGGATATTTAACTTACCTTATGGACGTACTGTTGGTTAAACTCTGCCTCTTAAAATGTAAATATATTTCATCATTTCTAAGAAGGAGGGAATTCATAAATAAGCGTGCACTATTCATTTTCTTTTTAGTAGTTTTGTCTTTTTTATTAGCTGCCTGCCAGCAAAATCTGGAATGGCCCGAGTCGAAGAACCAACAAGAGATTTCATCTTCTGTCGAAGGCATAACCATTAAGCTTGAAAAAGAAAAATACGAAACAAAGGATACGGAAGCTAAGCTTGTGATGCACAATGACAGTGAAAAAACATTCCTTTATGGGAGCCGAAATGTATTAGAAAAAAATGTGAATGGAACATGGTATGAGGTTCCACTAAAAGAAGGAATAGCTTTTTCAGACATAGGCTACAACCTTTATCCTAATCAAACAGAATCCGAAATGATTTCTCTTAATATTTTCGATGAGAAACTTTCTCCCGGACGTTATCGGATTATCAAAGATTTTAACGATAATGCAAAAGAGTACAATACGGAAAATGAAATATTGGTCGCTGCTTCGTTTGAAGTTGCGGAATAAAATGAACCTTCTTAGATTCTTTTTTTGTTTTAGTCAATTTGGATAAAGTATGTAATCAACAGTATCGGTCAACTACTGTTTAAACTAAGAGCAGCGTTGCTTTATTCCTTCTGCAACTAAACCCCAGTTACGGAAGATTAATCCATATTTTCGGCAATCTTTTTCAATTCTTTTGCACGAGTAATAATAAATGCTCTCATATACTTTTTCAAAAACAGCTTATCGGTTACAACGCCAATTAGACCAAATAATCGGTTTTATGTAATTTATTTTTCCAATATAAACCTAAACAACAATGTGATGAACCATTGACATAATCCTCAATAATACCTTGAGATGGGGAAAAGAACCGTGAAACGAAGTCGTATTTATTTGAATTAGATTTACTTGTAACAATGACACCACGCACAGGCAGCTGGGCAATAGATTGTATATCGGGCTTTAAACTTCTTACAATCTCTTCGGATTCCACCTCAACCAAATAGTCGAGTTTATTTTCCCCAACATATTTGAACTCGACACCTAAGGCCCTCATTAATAAATCAGGAGCTACAATCTTCTCTTCGGAAATAGCAGGAAAAAAATCTAATTGAACCCAATCACCAGTTAATCTCGCTGTAAGAATTCCACTCTTTGTATGAAAGCTGATTTGCTGATCTGCTTCTTAATATCCCTTTTTCCACAATACATAGGCACTGGCTAATGTTCCGTGTCCACAGATCGGTATTTCGGTTGTTGGAGTGAACCACCACAACATATAGCTACTACTTTGAGTCTTATGTACAAACGCTGTAACAGGCAAGTTGGTTTCTTTTGCTGCTTGCTGCAGCCATTTGTCATCTTTTTCTTCCTGCAGAATACAAACAGCTGCAGGATTTCCACTAAAAGCTTGTTCGGTAAAAGTATTTACATTATATAGCTTCATCATTAAGCCGCCAATAAAAATGTGTATTCCGCAAAACTGCTTCTTTATAAACTATTATTGGCGTATTTTTTCGCTTAAAATTCCGAATCAACAGAGGTGTTAAAAAAATATACTAAATCTTTAAGGCTGTTACTAATGTCAAATAAAGCTACTGTAATGAGAATTGCACAAATAATAATTACTCCTTTGAAAAACAAATCAAATTTATTCAAGATGAGTTCCTCCCTTTGTTTTCTTGTATCAAACTAATTTTACCTTTTTAAGATAAAATTGGCTTTGATTTAAAGGAGGAAATAATTGAAGTTGTTTAATTTTTTGGACGTTCTGTTTATTAACACATTCGCCGTCTTAAAAGTGATAATATATGGTATTGTCAAAAGAAAGGAGTGGTAATTTTGAAAAACCACAAACATTTGGTTATTTTTATTGGTGTAATATTATTATTGGTTGCCGGTTGTTCAAATGAAACCAAATCAAGTGAAAGTAAATCAAACACAACTGAAAATGATAGAAAAGTAATTACGGTAGAAAAACATAGCATAAAAGAAGGTAATTATGAACTTTTCAGAGAAATCTCCGATGATGAGGCAGTCCAAAAAGTTGAGGACATATTTGCTAGCATTGCATGGGAGAATGCAGAAGTAAGTATGGCATCCCCTCCACACTCTAGATTCCATTTAGAAGAAAAAAATGTACAAGCTAAGCCAAATAAGACAGTTTACTACCTATGGATTAGCCCAAGTAAAGAGAAAGTAGAACTTGTTATAGAGGGTGAAGGCAAATATGCTCAATTGAGCAAGGGTCAGTCAGCAGAATTATTTGAGACAATTACAGGTAGAAAATTGTCCAATGTAAAATAAAAATGAAAGAACCCTCTGAGGTTCTTTTCATTTTATTTAATTACTGTTAGAGCGTTTTATTCAACAGTTTTGGTCTACTACTAACCAATAACTAAAATTAATAAGAAGAAAAAGGGTGATGATTACTTCGTGCGTAATCATGACCTTTTTTCGTTTTTAAGTAGTCAAAAATGTTAAGTTCTGAACAAAGCATAATTTAGTGCATATTTATAACCTTCTAGCTTTGCTACTCTTGATAATTTATAGCAAAATCAAGGTTAAAGCGGGAGCATAACTCGTAGTTAAAAGTGGGATATTGTGAACAGCATCATAATTTATTTCACCTGTATATGTACTCGTATTTTATATTTATTAGTTGTTATCAATATGTGCTAAATTCAAATAAATATTTTATCAAAAAACATATCAACAAGGTTTGCAGCAGACGAAGAGGCAAGGCAAAGCATGCCTTTCTGTAGAAAACTTGAGTTAAATCTAGAGTATTTAATTACTAAAAAGTTATGTGGCTTCTTATATATAGCTTTTGAAGAAGGTTTTTCACTTATTTAATAAAGTCTCTTGTAGCGTAGGCAACTAATTCAAATGAAAATGCCTTTAGTAAAAATTCAAGAATACTTTAAAAAGAAGCAGCTGTTATAACAAATTCAGAGGATTAAAAATAGACTCCGTACAGCGTTCTTAAAATTATATGGATCACAGGAAAAGAACGCCTTCTTCCTTCATACATATGAAGGGGTTAGTCCAAGTAAATAAAAAAGGTGGTTTTTCTTTGACAAATTGGTATGATCCATATTACTCGCAGTACACGGCCCAGCAGTACGGACAAAATTATCCTTATGTGCCTCAAGTGCTTCCGGTTGTTCAGCCATACGGAACCCAATTTTCTCACTTCCAGCCAATTGCTCCATCTGCTCAGGATAGACTCATTCTTCCAAAAGGGTACAAATACGATATTGTTGCTACCTGGGGTGAAGATTTAGGAAATGGAGAAAGATTCGGGTTTAACAATGACTTCACCTGTTATTTTGGAAATAACCCGAATGAAGGTTTGTTATGGGTCAATCATGAATACATCGGAGATATGAGTATTTTTGTCACTGGTTATAAGGAAGAACCTGGAACAAAAAGGACAGCAAAGCAAATTGCGACTGAAAAATATAATCTGGGTGGATCCGTTATTCATATCCGCAAAGGGCAGGATGGCAAGTGGAATATTATCAAAGGCTCTCGATACAATAGACGAGTCACTGGAAACACACCTATTAACTTAACCGGACCGGCCAAAGGAGATGCTGCAGTAGGCGGAGTAACCCAAGTCATCGGAACTTTTGCTAATTGTTCAGGCGGGAAGACACTTTGGAACACGGCATTTTCTTGTGAAGAGAACTATGAAGATATTGTGGAAGACTGGTCGGAAAATCCTGAAGTCCCTGCCTTGAACCCAACTCATTACGGATGGGTCGTAGAGATTGACCCATACGATCCAAAGTCTATACCAAAAAAACATTCGATGCTGGGCCGTTTTTCTCACGAAAATGCAGTCATGACAATCGGAAGATCAGGCCGGCTTGTTGTTTACACTGGTGACGATGCAAATGATCAGTGTGTCTACAAATTCATTAGTGACGATATATATCGTCCAGAATTAGGAAAACGGAATAGCCGCCTCCTGGAAAAGGGGACACTCTATGTTGCTGACATGGGAGCAAACAAGTGGATTCCTCTTGATTTAAACAAAACCCCGAAATTAAAAGAAAAGTATAAGACACAAGGGGAAGTGCTTGTAAATACACGGGATGCCGCAAAGCTAGTTGGCGGTACGCCTTTAGACAGGCCGGAGGATATTGAAATTCATCCAAGGGACGGTTCCGTTTATATGGCGTTTACAAACAATTTGGACCATGGCAACTACTATGGCCAGATATATCGCCTTATAGAAGAGGATAATAATCATGAAAGTACCTCCTTTGTCTATGAAATTTTTGTATCAGGTGGGCCTCAAAGCGGTTTTGCCTGTCCAGACAACCTTATGTTTGATCAGTCAGGAAATCTATGGGTGTGTACAGATATTTCATCTGATAAGCTTAATCAAGGGGCGTACAGGCCATTTGGAAACAATGGGTTGTACATGATTCCAACAGAAGGACCTTATCGGGGCAAAGCGATGCGATTTGCATCCGCGCCTGTACAGGCGGAGTTAACAGGAACATGGCTGGCTCCAGACGGGGAAACATTATTCATGTCAGTCCAGCATCCTGGAGAAGAGAGCAAAGATGTCAATAACCCGACAAGCAGATGGCCATACGGGGATATTCCAAGACCATCTGTGGTTGCGATTTCGAGGCAATCATAAATAATAAAGCTAATTCATACAAAAAGCGTATTCAACTAAGAAATAATAAATTAAGGATCCTAGCTAAGAAATCATAGAATGATAAGACCACCAGTTAGTATTTTTTTACTCTATACCTTTCAGAGTGGCTTACAGTTTGCAGCCACTCCGCTTGATTTTTCATACAAATCTTGGCTCACCATACACCAGCAGTGAGTTTACTCAGCATGTCCAAAAATGTGGAGTCAAGCAGTCTTTCAGCCAGAAAGGCTGTCCTTATGACAATTGCCTGTATAGAATCATTTCACGCCATATTAAAGAAAGACGAAGTTTATCATATACAATACACAGACTATCCAGCTCAAAGCTGGCCATGTTTCAGTTTATAGAAGGCTGGTAATCCACAGCAGCACCGGCTATCAGACACCGCAAGCTGTTGAAGACCAGGCTAGAAGATCTGCCTAAGGCTTAACTTATTTGTGTCCAAACTATTGCTCAAATCCACCCTCTAAATAAAAGAGGGTGCTTTTTGTACTTTGAAGTTAACCAATAACCCATTTATTTCTTCCAGTTTCTTTTGCTTGATAGAGGGCTTTGTCTGCTTTTTCTAGCACCTGTTCTATAGACTCCCGTTTATATTCCGTTAATCCTAAACTAATGGTTATTGGTATAGCTTGGCCTTTGTAAATGAATGAAGACGACGCTACTTGTTTGCGTATACGTTCAATAATAATCATTCCATCTTCCAGAGATGTATCGGTAAGAGTCAGAATAAATTCTTCGCCTCCTATACGTGCAAACATATCTGTTGCCCGGATATTTTTTTTGACGATAGTAACCAGATGTTTCAGTGCTTCATCGCCGCATAAATGGCCATAATGATCATTTATTTTTTTGAACAAAAAGTTAGCGCCGCATTCCCCTTCAAAATCTCCGATTTAGTGGGGGTTAGGCGCTAAGGTCTTGATTCTTCTTATTCTTCTATGTATTTTTTATGACATCGCTTGCCGCTTCTTAATTATCATCACTCATGCCGATTCTCTTTTCATTTTACAAGTGATTTCCATTTTGATACGATCAACCTATCAT
>NZ_JAMBOO010000003.1 GCF_023715895.1 Domibacillus indicus
TTTGTTTTTTAAACTCGGGCGTGAATGTGCGGCGTTCTCGCTTTGTCATAATTGGAGCTCCTCATCTATTTTAGGTCAAGTGTACGTGACCTTAATTTTTCTGTCCAGATAAGTGTAGCCGCTCCAGCATTCAATTTGAGAGTTTCCTATACTCAAAAAGTAAAGAAGATCATAACTAAATTGTTAGGAGGAGAGATCGCTGTGAAGTTGTCATTCAACAACCATACAAAAGAAATTGGTTTTACCAATGATGCTCTTGAAGTTGCCACTAACAAATTATTTGTACTAGCAGCACAAAAAACTATTCCAATGTGGAAAGTATATGATGTAGAACATATTGAAAATATTGAAAACAGTTATAAGCGTTATGATATAGCGCTTTATAATACAGAAGATATGTCTGGTGATCCTGTATTTAAAACGGCAATAGAAGTTTATGAAAATACAATTGAAATAGACTTGGGAGAGTAATAATTAAAAATAATCGCTTTTTTACTACAAGCAGTAAAACTGTAATGAGATCATAACTAATAGAAGAAACTCTATACTTACACCGCGCCTCAGTTGGGCATAATAATAAATATATAATAACAACAGAAGGGAGACGTTTCTATTGGCAGACTTAAGCTTATTGCTTATTCGGCTTATGATTGGATCTGTCTTTATCTTTTATGGAACACAGAAATTATTTGGATGGTTTGGGGGCTATGGAATAAAAGGAACTGGGGGGTGGTTTGAATCGACCGGAATCCTTTTCATTCTTGGCTTCTTCTTACCGCTTGGTGCAGCACTTATTACGATCATTATCATTGGCTCTATCGTAAAGGCACATGGCCAAAAAAGCTTTTAGAATACAGAAGGAGGTTATAATTATAATTTTACGGATATCCCTATATCCAGCGAGCATTCGCTCTTCCTCTTAAACGAAAGGAAGAACTTGATCCATTTATATCAGCGAGAAAGATATTCAAGTTGGTATGCAATTAATTAATAATATGACCTTATCGTTATTAACAAACAAGGCTGTAGTTGATTTCTGGGAAATCAACTACAGCCTTGTTTTGTTAGACAGTCGTGCTTAATATTAATAAATCAGTTATGAGATGATATTTATTATCATAAACCAACCAATTGTTGAATAACATCCGATTAGTTTTCGGTACATTATTTTCTATTTTACATAGTTACAAAGCTTGCCGATTTGCTCTACTTCAACAACTACAACATCTCCCGGCTTCATTGGGCAACTGCCAGAAGGTGAACCAGTAGCCAAAACATCACCCGGCTCTAGTGTCATAACTTGTGAAATCCAACTGATAAGGAAAGGAATTGAAAGTGACATTTGATTAGTATTACCCTCTTGTACTACCTTGCCATTTAATGTTGTAATGATTCGTAAATTAGTTGGATCTATACCTCTTACAATATACGGACCCAACGGGCCAAAGGTATCAAAACCTTTTCCACGCGTAAATTGGGGATCGGTTTTTGTAAGATCTCTTGCAGTTACATCATTAAATATCGTACAGCCAAAAACATAATCCAATGCCTCTTCTTCTTTTATATTTTTACCGCGCTTTCCAATAACGAGGGCCACTTCCCCTTCCATTTCCACCTGTTTGGTTAAGTCACTCGAGGGAAGAATAATTTCCCCTTGATCTGGAAGGATGGAAGAGGCAGGTTTTAAAAACAAAAATGGTTCTTTAAGATTGGCTGTCCCGCCAGTTTCTTTCGCGTGTTCAACATATGTCCAGCCAAAATTAACGACTTTTGAGGGTACTACCGGCTCCAAAATCTTCAAATCACTGTATTTAACTTTTGACCCATCATACTTTAATTCATTGTTTACAATTTCATTGAAATTACTAGATAGTTGTAAAATGTCTCCATCTTCAACAATGCCGTAATGTACTTTTCCGTTATGCTGCTGGTAGCGAACTATCGTTTGTGTTTTTTGTAGTACCTGCATGGCCACACCAACTCCATAACTTATTTGATGAATCTTACCTGCTGACTGATTAACTCATATTGTTCTTCCTTCTTTTTATTGAACTCCACCTTATTTTCTTCGAAGACGTTATTTCCTTCTGTATCAATGGAAACAATAAGAGGACCGAACTCCTTCACTTCACATACCCAAAGAGATTCAGGCATTCCAAGATCTTTCCAGTGTACTTCTTTGATTTGTTCAACACTTGTTGCAGCATAAACAGCATTTCCTGCTGGAAAGACGAGATGCAAGGCTTTATGAGTTTTGCATCCTTCTTCGGTGTTCTTCCCCATTCCACCTTTTCCAACAATGAGTTTCACACCTGTTTCTTCGATAAATTCCTTTTCAAACTTTTCCATTCTCATACTGGTTGTCGGACCGATAGAAACAATCTCATACTCTTCATTGCCGAGGTCTCTAACAATGGGACCCGCGTGGAAAATAGCTTTACCCTTAAGGTCTACAGGCAATGGGATTTTTTCTTCAATAAGCCTTCTGTGGGCAACATCCCTGCAAGTAACCAGTGTACCAGTTAGGTAGATAATATCCCCAATTCGTATATCCTTAAGATCTTCATCTTTTATAGGTGTTGTTAATACCTTCTTGCTCATAGTGTTACCCCCTCGTGAGTATTAATTTCATAATTCAAATTACTGTCAAATGTAATTTTTCCTCGTCTATGGGACCAGCATCCTGTGTTAACGGCAACTCCAATAGTAGAAGGATGTCTAGCTGTATTGACAACATTTACACCCATAACAGATTTAGATCCCTTAAGTCCCTGAGGTCCAAGGCCAATAGCGTTAATTCCATCTTCAAGAAGCTGTTCCATCTTAGCAGCATTTTCATTTTCATTACGACTTCCTACAGGTCTCATAAGAGCTTTTTTAGAGTTCATAGCGGCTGTTTCTACAGAGGTACCAACGCCTACACCCACAAGAAGTGGAGGACAGGCGTTAATTCCATAACTAGTCATCCGATCGAGTACAAACTTTACCACACCTTCATAACCTTCACCCGGCATTAGAACGGTTGCGACTCCAGGAAGGGTACAGCCCCCACCTGCCATATAAGTATAGATTTCCACTTTATCACTGTTTTCTTCAATCTCCCAGAAGATACTTGGTGAACCGTCACCGACATTCTTTCCTGTATTGTATTCATCAAATGTTTCTACAGAATTATGCCGCAATGGTGTTTCTTGAGTTGACTTATACACACTATTCTTGAGAATACTATCTAACTGCCCAATCAGAGGGAAATTCTCTCCGCACTTAACAAAAAACTGGAGAACACCTGTATCCTGGCATGAAGGTCTCTTTAATTCATAAGCAAGTTTCTGATTCTCAAACATTGTTTTGTAAATGATCTTAGCAAGGCGGTTATCTTCCTCTTCACTTAATTCTCTTAATTTATTTTCTACATCATCAGGAAGTTTGTAGCTGACAAGCGAAATAAATTTCGACATCAAATCAGTCATCTTTTCTTTTTGCTGTACCTTATCCATAGTAACGCTCATAATAACTCTCCTTTTTTGTCTTTAATTTTTTTGTGTAGAAAGGGAAGAAAATTGCCAACTGCCCAAAGCTCCAATAGCAGAATCTGCTATTAACGCCCCGGTTCCAGCTATATGGATTGCCTTAGCTAACGTGAGTGAACCTACAAATAACAGAATCGTGTTTTAGTTTTTCTAATCTTCTAGCATCCATCATGCATCCATTTTCTAAGTAATACTCACAATTTTAAAATCAGAAAACGTTTTCAGAAGAAAATTTACTGCCTGATGCTTGAGCTAACTGAGCCAGTACATGTACCATACTTTTACATTCCTTCATCAGGGATAACAACTAGAATGCAAAACACGTTTTTCACTTATCGATAGACCTCCTATCACTATCCACATCTCTTTCATGTGAATCAGCTTAATATGAATATCTTATGAGCTAATTATTAAATAATGAATACATTAAAGTCAATAACTTTAATTCACTTTAATAAAAATTAATTTTTGAATAACCTATTCACCTGCCTATAACTATTGTTTTAACTATGTTTAACATGTAGAACCTATAATTTTTATAATTATTACATTTTAAAAAATGAAATATTCTAAAAACTATGTTGACGTTAGCGTATACATTAATATACAATTCGATCAGTGAAATTCTATTGGTTTATTTCCTTGGACCATTTGATTTAGAAATAAAGGGGTGATATTATTGGATGCGCTTCCAAAAGATTAAGTTTTCATTTATGGTCATTCTTAAGCTGGATAACCTGAATATTAGAGAAAAGGCCTTATCAGGCAAAACAGGGGTGCAGGTGAAAAGAAATCATTTAAGCAGCACTGCACTGCCCGTTTATTCTCCTGTATGACACGATTTTTTCGTATGATCATAAGGGATGGACATTTTTGTATGCGCTGTCATTTCTTTTTTGCAGACTATTGTTTCTATATAAAGCAGCAGCTTAAGGCAGATCATTTAGTTTTATCATTTTTCAGGAGGTGGTTTGTATGTTAACAGTCTTAGCATTATTAATGATCACTGTGTTCATTGTACTTCTCTCAAAAAATAAATTAACTGTATTCGGGGCACTAACCATTGTTCCATTTGCTTTTGGGGCCATTGCTACCTTTGCAACGGGCGCTTCCTTTTGGGATCTCTTTGAATGGATTAAAGAAGGTATTTTATTTAGTGTAGATGAAGAAACAGGAGAAGTTTCTACCGGGGTTATTTCACCCGCTATTGTGATCTTATTTGCGGTGCTGTATTTCGGTGTCATGCTTAATGTCGGTTTGTTTGACCCTTTATGCGAGTTCTTTATTAAAAAAGCAAAAGGGGACCCATTGAAAGTGACAATGGCAACCGTTTTAACGGCGACAGTCGTCACGATGAATGGTGATACGACTACCACGATTATTATTTGTGTTGCTGCTTTCCTTCACCTTTATAAACAAATGAATATTAAGCTGGTTTATTTAGCTGTCATTATTGTAACCCCTATTGGCATTTTTAATCAGCTGCCATGGGGAGGCCCAACCATTGCTGCAGCCACAGCCATGGACGTAAGTATCAGTGAATTGTTTGCAGACTTATTGCCAGGAATGCTGGTTGCTGAAGTATTCGCCATTTTTATGGCTTATTTTATCGGTATAAAAGAAAGAAAACGCTTAAACTTTGATCCAAAGACTGCTAAAGACATTTCTCCAGAGCAAATGGAAAGCATGTTAAACGCTATCCGCCTGAAAGACCCTGAATTAAAGCGGCCTAAACTATATGCGTTTAATTTGATTTTAACGCTCGTTATTTTAGTGATGCTTGTGATGGATGTTGCACATGGCGGTGTTTTATTTGGTATAGGTGCCGCTATGGCCCTTACGGTAAACTATAAATCTGCAAAGCTTATTAATGAACGGCTTGATGACTTGGCGGCAGATTCTTTAGCACCCGCTTTGGCCACATTGGCCGCCGGGGTTTTCTCTGGCGTTTTAACAGGCAGCGGGATGTCCACTGCTTTGGCAGCATCTATTACCGCTATCATCCCAGAATCATTAGGCTCAAATATGGCACCGATCTACGCGTTAATTGCAGCACCTGCCATTACATTTTTACCGCAGGATGCTTTCTACTTTGGGATTGCGGGCGTTATGGCAGATGTTATGGGGCAGTACGGAATTTCCGCCGGTGAAGCAGCCGTAGCTTCCATGGTGGGGCAGGCATTCCGTCTCATTTCACCCGTTATTCCAGCTTTATATATGTTAGTTGCTTCTACAGAGACAAACTTTATAAACTTTCAAAAAACATATATATTGTATGCCTGGCCAATTGTATTTATATACCTGGGCGTTTATGTATTAACCGGGGCATTGCCGGTGTAGAAAAAAGTCCTGTTTAGCATTTTTTGTACTTTGCCTATTGGATAAAACTGATATCATTAAGTAAATGAAAGGGATCTATATACATCGGTTAACACCTGACTACTCCGTTGAAATGGGCAAGCGTAGCACAAAGCCTGTTTATACGGTGCTTAATCTGCCAGCAACTTATTCTCTAACCTATCAAGCGATGGATCTGCTTTGTCAGCAGGTTCCATTGGTCAATTACTAACAAAAGAGTACCTGTGCAAAAGTATACTTTAGCCTAGGTACTCTTTTGAATATGTATACTTTTGCAAATATACACCTATTGGAATTAGCTTGTTTTCCTGAACCTAATATAACAGGAAGCACTCCCACTGTTTAGGATAGAAGCAATGTATTTCTCCTTTCAAAAATTAAAGATGAAAAAAATTCCTTTGTGCAAGAGAAAGATTTAAAAGAATAACGAGTAGAAGAACGATACTTTGAGCCACATGGAAGGAATCTACCCACACAGGTTAACACCGGACTATTCTATTGAAATGGGCAAGCGCAGCACAAAGCCTGGGTATGCGGTGCTTAATCTGCCGGCCGTCTATTCCCTCACCTATCAAGTAATGGATTTGCTTTATCAGCATGTAGAGATAGATAATGTTGAAATGATCGGAGACCGTCTGGTGCTTCATATGAAAAATACAATCCTTCGCCGAGTTTCAGAAGAATTGGGTGCCAGCTTGCACAAGGCTGCATTCAGTACAGTCGAGAGCATAAAGCAGTGAGTACTGAATCGGAAGAAAAGGAAGTAATATGCAGGAAGTCGCCAGGGATATAATTGAGGAAGTTTAGAACCATGACAAAAACTGCTCTTTAAATACATAGTTATCGTTCATTTTATAGAAATATTTTGAATTTAACACATAGTGCATTTATTTATAATTTCTTTTTTTGAAATCCATTAAATTAACGGTTAGTTTAAAACTCAAAAAATATAAAAATAGCCGCGGTAAATAAACCGCGACTGCAGGCTGTTGACAAAGTCGACAGCTATTAGAAAATAAAATAACCGTTAAGCTAGAATAGTTAGCTTAACGGCCTGGTTGATGGTTAAATTATTTTTTACTGATCGATAATTTTGTGGATACGTTGATGTTAGGCATCGCTTTTTCCTCTACACACATTGTTCCCGGCAGGTCCGCATGATTCGCTCCATTAAATGCGAGTGTGCAGTGGCCAAGCTCGCTCACTGTCTCATTTACTTTTCCGCCGACAAACGTGATTTCATAAGACTGGTCGTCAAATGAAAGAATGTCACCGGCTTCAATAGTGCCTTCTAATGAAACCACCGTATGGCTCACGGCGATGTCCCGCAAATCCTTTGGCGCGCTTTCATTAAAAAGAATGAGCATTTTTTCTTCTTCAAACATCTCTACATCTGCACCAAGCTCTGTAACTGTTGACTGATAGATTGTTTTCAGTTGTAAACTCTCTTGAATACTCATAATTCTACCTCCTATTTATTCATACATACCGAAGCTTTCAAAATAAGCAATCACAACGGCAAGCGGTCCTGTGATTAAGCGTGACATTAAAACAGCCGGCACCCCAACTTCTATCGTTTCCGGTTTTGCTTCCCCAAGTGTTAAGCCAACTGGCACAAAGTCTGCGCCTGCCTGCGGGTTAATCGCAAACAAGGCCAGAAGCCTTCATTTCTTTTTCTCTCTATATCCAAAAAGCTTTCCGTTTTTCCTCCTTGTTTCATAACGTTCCGTAGATTTTGATTTAATACATTTTCTTTTGCATCTTCAATAATAATTCCTCTTAATTATAATTGTAACGGTATAATTAATCAATAAACGCACAAAAAAATTATATACTAACAAAAGTATAATTTCGTTTTATTTTATTCATCTTTTCTCTACTTTTTCAGGCTTTCTAAGCAAAACAATGTCCTCATTCTGGAGCCTGCTAGCCGTTATAGGAATTGACCTCCTGTAACTCGGAATATTTCTTTTAAGAATACCAATAGGCTCAAAACCAAGCTTTTCTCCAACTTCCAACAACATCTTACCCGTTTTATATTCTTTTTTCTTATAAATACCGTTTCCAACTACTAGAGCAGCATAACGTCCTGGCATGAGTGCCTGGTACATGTTTTTTAACACTATCCCCATTTCACTCACATAGCTTTCAAATCCTATTTTTTCACTTTGATATCGAAGATGAGAACCAATTTCAATATTTCTGAGATCTTGTGGATTGCTTCCCAGCCAGAATATTCTGAAACGGTGATAAAGGTGGTAGTCATACGCATTAGGATAAGGAGGTGAAGTAACAATGAGTTCGACCGATGACGGTTCTATTAACCAACTACCCCAGTCCATTGCATTTGCATAGCGAAATTCCGCCTTTGAACCTTCTAATAAATAATTAAATTTCAAAATTTTATCTAATATATTTTTTAATGATGTGTAATATCTTTTCAAGGTACAGCCAGGTTTAATTTTTTTTGCTTTGCTGACATAGCGTGTTTCTGACTCTTGATTGCTTACCCGCATGACTACCTTCATGAAAGCAGTTAAAGCTAAATTTTTAGCATTTTCCCCGAGAAGAATTTCAATTAAGTGTCTGAGTAATGCCAATTCACCGATGACAATTGAGGAAAACCATTTTTGAATATTGGGTATATTCGGAACATAGTGCTTATAATATTCTAACAAAGTATGACTATGAAGGTTTTTTTGATCAATTTGCTTTATATTGAATTGAATAGCCGTGTTTAGATTTTTTAGACTATACAATTCTTCATCAGAAAGAGCGGTTGTCTTTGCTTTTCCAATCACTTTTGAAATGGGATTTGCATCTAAAGATATAGCGGTGCGGCCTAATCTAATAGCTTCTAATGCAGTAGTGCCACTTCCTCCAAATGGATCTAAAATAACCTCCCCTTCTTGGGAAAGCTGACCAATTAATAATGAAGGCAACTGAGGTATAAACTTAGCGGGATAAGGATGAAAATCATGTGTGAAATATGATGTTTTTATATCTGCAAAATCCCAATCAAGCTGCTGCAGCTTTCTAAATAATAGTTTTGAGTCTAAAAAAGCATCCTTATATTTTACTTCCTCTTTACTTTGAAGTTCTTTTTGTTTTGTTTTAATATTCATAACCATTCCTCCTGCATACATTAAATAATTAAACATCGAAATTCGAAGTTATTAAGTAGGGGGAAATTTTTTATGGAATTTAATTAGAAATTTTATTCCTTTCTACTGCATCTCATTATTTCTCTTGGATAAAGAAAGATTTTATTTTTGTGAAATG
Organism: Domibacillus indicus; assembly: GCF_023715895.1. Taxonomy (GTDB): domain Bacteria; phylum Bacillota; class Bacilli; order Bacillales; family Domibacillaceae; genus Domibacillus; species Domibacillus indicus_A. Next base: position 9,171 of record NZ_JAMBOO010000003.1, read on the forward strand.
ATATTCAAACTATAAAACTTTTATTATTCTCGGATTAGAAGCTCCATATAAAAGTGCAAAAGAAAAAGCGGCAATAGTTTTAAACCGCTTTTTCTAAAGTATTTATTACAAGCTAGTTGATTGAAGTGATCTTAATTTCCAAATAACAGATTCTTTTTCTTGTTCGATATCGTTGTAAGTTAATATTTCACCTTTTTTGACTGCACGTTTTACAACCACATTTGAATCCACAAGACCAATCGGGAAAGCATTTGCTGATTTTGCTTCTTGGTAGTCATAAAGAGTTCCATACACGGTAAATCCACCAATACCATCTAATCGGTCACCCGGCTGCAGATCTTTCTTTGCAGTAGCCACTGTTTCTGCCTGCAGGCCATGCCAAGGCGCGATCGTAGCTGACTGGTTCAAGTATGCCCGCGCAACGGAAAGCGGCGTTTCTAAGCTTGTTAAGTGGTAAGGACGGAACAAGATATAGTTTGGTCCTGGTCCCATTTTTAAGTATTGCATTTCGTGGTTTACTTCTTCTTTTTCAGAAGAAATGATGGCAAAAACACCTGGCGCTACACCATTTACATAGTCTACGATTTTTTTGTTTTTCAAAATACCGCCTTCTTCCTGCAGACGGAAGATATCCGGCAGTTCTTTTACCGTTCCTTCTGGGCCATGCATGCCTGGTTTATCTGGTAAAAACCCTGTCGCATTGGCGACCGCGTTCATTTCAACCATGGTTTTTGTCCCATCCTGGAACGAAGCGAGCATTTTCGGGCTTGAGCCTTTTTCTTTTGCTTCTGCCGCCGCAGAATCTGGGTTAGCCTCATAGTTTAATGGGTTATTTTTCCCTTTTCCTAGAGCCACAATATCAAAGCCAAGTGCATCGGCAAAGTCATACAGCTCCATAATGCAGCCTGGCTCATCACCAGCAGATCCTGTATATACAACATTGCTTGCTTCTGCCATTTTGTGAAGAATAGGCCCAACTGTAATATCTGCTTCTACATTCAGCATAACAATATGCTTTTTGTTCATAATCGTTTTCCAGGCAATTTCAGCTCCGATGTTTGGAACGCCGGTTGCATCAACAATAACATCAATGCTTGGAAGGGTAATGACCATAGAAGCATCTGTCGTTGCTACAACATTGCCTTCCCTAAGTGCTCTCTCAGCTGTTTCGATTTCATTTGTAGTAACAATATGCTCTGGATGCACACCTGCTGTCATATAAGCATTTTGAATAATTTCGGCTTGTAAATCAGCCGTAGCAGCCACACGCATACCCTTCATATTCTCAATTTGCGAAATCATGCCGCGCCCCATTTGACCGCAGCCGATCAAGCCGACTTTAATTTCTTTTCCCTCTTTTTCAAGTTCAACGAGCTTTCGATTAAGTCCCAACATTTTTAATTCCCCTTTGCTTTTCTAATAGTGATGATTGTTGATGGAGAGATTTGAGGCAGTTCCTTGTCCTCCACACAAAGTGTTCCAGGCAAATCTGCATGATCTGCACCATTGAATGCAATGGTGCAGTGACCGAGATCCCCAACCGTTTCGTTTACTTTATTGCCTACGAACGTCACTTTGTACGCCCGATCGCCAAAGGCAAGAATATCGCCCGCTTCAATGGTTCCTTCAAGCGGTGCAATGCTGTGCACAACCGCGATATCCAGCAAATCTTTTGGTGCACTTTCATTAAATAAAATCACCATTTTTTCTTCCAAAAAAATAGGGACTTCCGCTCCAATGCTTGTTACAGTTGATTGATAAATCGTTTCCATTTGTAAACTCTCTTGAATATTCATGATTCTACCTCCTATTTATTCATACATACCGAAGCTTGCAAAATAAGCAATCACGACGGCAAGCGGCCCTGTAATTAAACGTGACATTAAAACAGCTGGCACCCCGACTTCTACGGTTTCCGGTTTTGCTTCCCCAAGGGTTAAGCCAACGGGCACAAAGTCTGCGCCTACCTGCGGGTTAATCGCAAACAGGGCAGGAAGGGCGAGGTTTGGCGGGATATTTCCCTTGCCGATTTCCACCCCGACCAGTACACCAACGACCTGTGCGATAACGGCACCCGGCCCAAGCAGCGGGGACAGGATCGGCACCGCACAAATTACCGATAGAACGAGAAGCCCGAAGATATTGCCGGCAAGCGGCGACACAAAGTGGGCAATAAGATCACCGATACCGGTATACAGAATAATCCCAATCAATGTGCTGACAAGAGCCATAAACGGAATGATGTTTTTCAGTACCTGTTCAATCGTTTCACGTGCTGCCTGATACAAAACCCCAATCACGCCGCCCATCGAACGGCCGAGCTTTTCAATGATGCTCTGCTTGCGCGGTTCGCCTTTGCTGTCTTTCATCTGCGCGACTTTCTCGCGTGCTTCCGCTTTCAGCTGCTGTGCATTTTTCGGATGAGCCTCTGCTGTGACGGACGGTGCTGCTGTTCCATCTGCTGGCTGAATGTCCTGCTCCCTGACACCGGAGACAAAATTGTCTTCCTTAATAAACTTCATTAATGGCCCGGATGGCGATGTGGGCGTCAGGTTGATCGTCAGCACCCCCATCTTCGGATATACACCACAGCGTGCGGTGCCGCCACAGTCGATCAAAACGCAGGCCATTTCGTCTTTTTCAATCGATGTTTTAAAGCCGTCCACTGCCTGAGCACCCGTTAGATCAGCAATGCGCTGGGCAACCGGGTGAATTCCCCCGCCTGTAACGGATACGACATACTTTTTCTGCTCATCGGGCTGGATGACGAGCGGCCCTCCCCAGCCGCTGCCGCCTTTGGTGATTTTGACAGCTTTGTATTCTGTATTTACTGCTTGAGTTCCTGACATGTACTGCTCCCCCTCTCGTTGTTAGTCTGTTATGGAAATCCCCTGGCGTTTCATCATCGCAATGGTAATACGTTCTGTGATAATCCCACGGATTAAAATGACAATCATCCCCACAATAAAGAGCCGGACCGCAAGTGGTCCTGTTGAAAGACCAAGCGTGGTAATGCCTTGGGCGATCCCCATATACACGAAAAGCTCCGCTGCATTTGCATGTGGGAAAAGCCCTGTAATCGGGTGGAAGAGTGACACTGCTGAATCATAGAATGCCGGCTTCTGGCGTTCTGGCAGGAACTTCCCAAATGTGTAGGCCATCGGGTTTGTCAGGAAGAATATGGCCAAAAGCGGAAAGAGTGTGTAGCGTAAAATGATGTTTTTCGTTGTTTTACGGGCAAAGCGGTCAATCCGCTCCTCGCCAATAATCTTTATCAAAGCGTTTACAGCGAGAATCAAACAAATTAAAGTCGGAATGATACCAGTAAACATATCTATAAAGGTCTCTCCGCCTTTTTCAAACATACCAATAAAATCTTCTGCAAACCTTACTAAAAAATCCATCCTTTAACCTCTCTTTCATTTAATCAAGCTTTTTATGTTTTATTAGAATATGTACGGCTAAAATATAGAAAAATACTAGAAGGTTTGATTTGAGCAATTAATTCAATATTTACTTAGCAAGAAAGACAATCAAAAGCAGCACCTTCGTATAAATCGCTTACATTTTCATCACTATAAAATTGTTTTTTCTTATTCTTCCGCCCCCTTTTTACATTTGTTCAAATATAGTCATTTGTTCACTGGCGTAAAATGAATGAAAAAACACGTATTTTCACTCAAATCAAGAAATAAATTAATGATTATCATCCTTTTTTCTTTTTACATTTGTTCATATGTGTTACTTTTGTAATTATATTAATTGATTAAGGAGCAGATTGCAATAAAAAAGTAAAAAATATCTTAATAGTCGGATAATCTAAAGAACAAAAAACCTCTCTTTAAACGGCTTTAGCCTTTTAAAAAGAGGTTTTCAATTTCCTTTTTATTTGTTTTTGTTCGAAAAAATATAGTATTGAACTCCTCCCATTTACTTAAGGGGTAAAGTAAGGGTATTAAGGATGTTCCCATTAAAAATTATGAATTTACTCTTATCATTAAGATAGAATGTTCTTCTAACGGAGATGATGTAGCATCTTAATGAAAAATAATTATCTTAGTAGTGCCAATGCTGTTTGTTCGTCTACAATTAAAGTGTGGAGATACTTGCCCTTTAAAGCTGCCTCCAGACTTTCCGCTTTATAGGTACCTTCCACTACACAAATCACATGCGGAATCTCCCTTAATTGCTGTAATGATATTCCGATAATTCTTTCATTCAAATTTCCCTCAATTGGTGTTCCATCCTGATCAAAAAAACGCGATCCAATATCACCAACTGCTCCTGCTTTTCTTAACTTTTGTATATCTTCTTCCTTTAAGTAGCCAATTTCTTTTAAAGTTGAGTTTTTATATGGGCTTCCCATCCCAATCAAGGCTACATCTACATTTTTTCCTTCTTCAAGAATAAGAGAGATATCTTCCGTAGCGGCAAGGCGCTCTTTTAATTCCACTGTTTCTAGAATTGCAGGAGCATATAAATATGAACAAGTTCCGTTCATTTTTTTAGCAAGTTCATAAGCAAGCTGATTCGCATGAATTTCTACCTTTTTAATTCCCATGCCCCCAAAAAGCGGAACGATATTTATATTCTCTCTTCTTTCAAAAGGGTATTCCTTTACCACTTGCGCAAGGGTGTGTCCCCAAGATATACCGAACTTTTGAACCGAACGATCCAAAGTCTGTGAAAGATAATGAGCTGCCGCTTGTCCTATTGCTTTTCTTGTCATTTCTGATGTGAGTCCCAGTGTAGGAACAACTACAACTTCTCTTAAGCCAAAACGATTCTCTAGCTGTTTTTCGAGCTCCACCGTGTGTTGACTTTCATCTTTTATGTAAACTTCAACGACTCCTTCATCTTTTGCTCTTTGAAGCAATTTAGAGATGACAGGGCGTGAGATGCCTATTTTTTTTGCAATTTCTTGTTGCGTCCATCCATCTATATAATATAGATTTGCTATTTTAACAAGCTGACGCCGTTCTGCCCAGTTCAACATACCCATCGCCTCATTACTTTTCTTTTTATTATAAAACAATAACAAATAATTGCGAGCGTTTGCCGCATCGATTAAAGCCATTAAATAATTTATCACTTCTGTCTAAACAAAAAAGCATCTGATTTTAACGTCAGATGCTTTCGAAATGTCAAAATAGGGCATACCAAATCTTATTTATTGCGGCTAAATATAATGCTGGTCCCCGGTTTAATTACTGGCGCTGGTTTAACATCGACACAAATGTGTCCGGGAAGATCTGATGAACTGGCTCCGTCAAACTTTAAAGTGGCATGGCCTAAATCTCTAATTGTTTCATTCGCTGTATCCCCTACAAGGTGAATCCTATAACGTTCGTCTCCGATTGTTAACCAATCACCAACTTTGATCCTATCTATTAATTCCGTCTTCTCATGAACAAAGCAAATATCTCTCAGCTCAGGCGGCGCACTATCATTAAAAATGACCATAGTATCTTCTTTCAAGAACTCTTCCGCCATTACCCCAATTTCAATGATTTTCGACTCATATAGTTTTTCCATCTGTTTTATCCTCCCATTATGTTATTCAAGTTCTTACTGCTTGGCGTTTCTTGTTTTAAGAGGGGGATCTAGTAAAAACAAAAGATGTGTTAGTTATATCCATTCTGGCAATACTACGCTTTTTACCCCTGCTTTTTCTTTGCTTGCTATAAAGGCATTTTGCGTTTCATCGAGCTTAAATCGATGCGTAATAAATCTAGAAAGATCAACAAATTTATTATCTATCCATCGTACAGCTTCTCTGTGATCTGATTTAGATGCGCCATGTACACCAGAGATTTTCAATTCTTTGTAAATAATCTGGTTAGTGTCCAGCTCTGTTTTCTTTCCTTTCGGGAGCCCGGCAAAAAATAACACATGCCCTTTTTTCTTCACACAGCTTAATGCTTGATTTTGTGCCTCACCAGATGGGGCAGTAATGATAGAAAAATCAATTCCGTATCCATCTGTTTCTTCTAAAATTCGTTTTACCGGCTCTTCCGTTGTCGGGTCAATACAAACGTCCGCTCCCAAACTTTCCGCAAACTCTCTTCGTGCTTTTGAGCGCTGGACAACAATAATTTTCCCAACACCCATCCTGCGAAGCGCTGCTACAAACATACATCCGATGGCCCCGGCTCCAAAGATTGCAACCGTTTTCCCAGCCCTGATCGATAACTCCCTTAAACCACTCATAACACACGAAAAAGGTTCGGAGAGACTAGCTTCTTCAAAAGAAGTATTCTCACTAAATCGGCATATGGAACCGTTTTCAACCATCGTCCGGTTCAATAAAACGTATTCCGCAAAACCGCCATCATACTGATAACCAATTGTCCATCCCTGTAAACAATGATGCCCTAAGCCTTCCTGGCAATACTTGCACAAGCCACAAGGCATATGAGCGCCCAGAGCCACTCTATCTCCAATGTTAAAGTGATGAACAAGAGCTCCTTTATCAACAATCTCTCCAGCAATTTCATGGCCCATCACTCTGGGCAGGGAAACTCTAGCATCCCCATTTTGATAAATACGAAGGTCAGATCCGCACACCCCAACGGATTTGACTTTTAGAAGTATGCTGTGATCATCCACTTGAGGAATGTCTTTTTCACAAACCTCCAATGTAGATAGAGCAGTAAGAGCTACAGCTTTCATCTTGGCACCTCCATTATTCTAATTAATTTCAATTCCTTCAAATTGCAGGGATTTATCGTACTCCTTGTCAAAGATCGTTTGTTCATTAAAGAGTTGCCCTTCATCCCAACCAAGTTTATTAGAAAACTGATCAATAACAAAACTGATTATTTCTTGAATACTCTCTCTTTTGAACAGCAGATAGCCTGTACGTCGATCAAAAAAATCAGTAAGCCGCATAGCCATTTCCTGATCAATGGCATAGCAGGCTTCTGCTGCAGCTAAAATTTCTTTTATACCATTGTTCTTGTATTCTTCTGATGCGAGAAATTCTTTCACAATATCAATTAACAGCCACGTATTGGTCCCATACCGGTAAACAAACTCGGCAGCAAAAGACGTTGGAATATTTAACAGCTGAAATTCATTTTCGATGTTATCTACTAATGCTTCTACCTCCTCATGTGATTTAAATTTTCCACCTGAGAGCTTTATAGCTTGGGTCATAGAAGAAACTTTTGCAAATTCTCCTTTATTCAACACGTACTCCACTACTCTTTCTGCCATCTTTCTATATCCTGTCAGCTTTCCGCCAGCAATTGTAATAAGTCCCGATTCTGATTCGAAAATTTCATCTTTCCGTGACATTTCAGCTGGCGGTTTTCCTTCTTCATAAATCAGCGGCCGAAGCCCAGCCCAGCAGGAAGTAATATCTTTTTGTTTAAGATTAACATCAGGAAACATCCCGTTTACACAATCTAATAAATAATCCACCTCACTTTGCTCAACATGCACATTATCAAGATCTCCATGGTAGTCTGTCTCGGTTGAACCAATATACGTACAACCATCTCTTGGAACAACAGCAATCATTCGGCCCTCTACATCATAATAGATAGACTCATTAACAGGGAATTTATGAAAAGGTACAACAATATGAATTCCTTTAGTTAAATGAAGCCTTTTTCCTTTGATTTCTCCTTCTATCCTGCGCACAGTATCAACCCATGGTCCACCTGCATTTATAACGTATTTTGCATAAATCTCAAATGTACGTTGGGAAATAAGATCTTTCGCTATAACTCCGATTACCTTCCCCTTATCATTCATAATAAAATCAGTCATTTGCGTATAATTACAAAGGCGAGCTCCGTGCTCAAAAGCGGTCTTCGCAACTTCCAATGTTAACCGGCTGTCATCTGTTCGGTATTCAATATACATACCTCCACCGCTTACCTGTTCCTTACTGAATAAAGGTTCTTGTTGAAACACTTCTTTTTTCGAAAGCATAACATGCCTTTCGTGCTTCTGAACTCCTGCCAGCTTGTCATATGTTGATAATCCCAGTTTTAATGTAACTTTATTGAAGCTCCCATTCTTTACAATAGGAAACAACATTTTAACAGGTATAACCAGATGCCTGGCATTTTTATGCACAATTGCACGCTCATTGCCAACCTCTCTCACAAGCCCCAAGTCACCCGTTTTTAAATACTTAAGCCCTCCGTGTATTAACTTCCCAGACTTGCTGCTTGTTCCTGAGCCAAAATCACTTTTCTCAATTAGCCCAGCGTTAAACCCTCTTGACGCAAAATCCAAAGCAATTCCAGTTCCAGTTATCCCACCTCCTACTATTAGAACATCAAGTTCACGATTAGCCATTTCTTCAAGCATTTCATTTCTTTTTTGAGCGGAAAAGCTTTGTTTATTTTTCAGCACTGCCATCCCTCCAAAATAAATTTCATTACTCTGCTCCATTTTCAGCTGAAGACTCCTAACTTACAGCCCTTTATTATTCTCTTTTGACTCTCGCTCTGAATTGATCTAGCGTAATGGCAAGTAGGACAACTACGCCAACGATTACTCGCTCCCAGTAAGCTGAAATACTTAGCAAAACAATCGCATTTGCTAACACACCCATTAGTGCAGCACCAAAAATGGTTCCAATAATCTTACCTTGCCCACCCATTAAGGAAGTTCCACCAATAATGGCAGCTGTAATAGAAGCCATTAACCATCCTTCACCGATTTGAGGCTGGCCGGCACCTAATCGAAGCATCATTAACACGCCCGCTAATGCTGCAAATGTGCCAGAAAGGGCATAAACCATAATTTTCGTTCTATCAATGCGGATTCCTACAAGTGTTGCAGCTGATTCATTGCCGCCAATCGCGTAAATATGTCTGCCAATAGGAGTAGATGTCAAAACATAAATCAAAACAATGCCCAAACCAATCATAATAATACCTGGCACAGGAGCCGGTCCGACCATTCCTTGTCCCAAGAACAATACTTTTTGAGGAACCCCTGAAAGCGGCCATCCTTGAGTAATGACCATAATGAGTCCAAAGAAAATCTCACCCATAGCTAACGTCACAATAAAAGGATTTAAATTTAATTTTGTTATTAATAGTCCATTGATTGATCCACAAAGCGCTCCAAATAGCAGGCTAAGAACTAAGCAGATGTAAGGGTCGAGCCCCGTATTTAGCATTAACCAAGCACTTATAATTCCAGAAAGCCCCGCTATCGCTCCAACCGATAGATCAATCCCCCTTGTTAAAAGAACTAAAGTCTGTCCCATTGCAATGATAGCTACAAATGAGAATTGTCTCACCAGTACACCCATATTATAAGAATCTGCAAAACTGGGTGCTACGAAGGTCAGCAGCAAACACATGGCAATTAACACTCCAAATATTCCACTCTCAGTGGAGTTGAACATTTTCCCGAATTTTGCAGCAGGTTTTAATGTTGGAATCGCTTTGTTTTCCATCTCCATTTTCATACTGACTCCTCCTTGTTAACTTAATGCACCTTTTAATAGCTCTTCTTGTGTTGTAGTTTCAGCATTGTAAAACCCTTTCGCTTCCCCCTGATGCATAACCATAATTCGATCGGAGAGATTAATCACTTCTTCCAATTCAGATGAAATCATAATGACAGCTAAACCTTCATCCGCAAGCCTATGAATAAGGTCATGAATTTCTGCTTTTGCATTTATGTCTATCCCTCTCGTAGGCTCATCGAGAATTAATACTTTAATATCTTTTGCTAACCAGCGTGCCAAAATGACTTTTTGCTGATTTCCCCCGCTTAACAATCGAATATGTTTTTCTGGAGAAGATGTTTTTACTTTTAGCTCTTTTATATACTTCAAAGCTAAATCCTCTTCCCTTTTTCGGTTTATCCGTGTAAATCGAGTCATCGAAGGCAACAGCGGCATAGAAATGTTTTCTCTTATTGACGTAATAGGAAAGATGCCTGACTTTTTTCTTTCTTCGGGTACATACCCCATCCCCAGATTAATGGCTTTCTTTGGTGATTTTATTTTGACTTTAGACTCATACCAATAAATTTCACCCTGATCCGCTATTGTTTCCCCAAAAATCGCTCTTACTAATTCCGTTCTTCCAGAACCCACGAGTCCTGCTATGCCCAAAATTTCTCCCTCGTGAAGAGTAAAGCTAATATCTTGAAATTCCCCATGCCTCCCTAAATTATTGACTTGAAGGACACTTTTCTTATTCAATTGGTTTTTGCGAATTTTTCTTTGAACTTTAAATTCTCTCCCAACCATTAAATTGATGATTTCATCCGTATTTGTACTCTTCATATCTATTGTGGTAATTAAATTACCGTCTCTCATTACTGAAACTCTGGAAGAATTTTGTTCAATTTCTTCCATATGGTGAGAAATAAAAATAATGGATTTCCCTTCTTCTTTTAATTGAAATAGAATTTTAAACAGCTTTTGCGCTTCTTGAAAAGTAAGAGCAGCTGTCGGCTCATCCAAAATTAAAATATTAGCGCCGAAGGCCAATGCTCTGGCTATCTGCACAAATTGTTGATAAGCACTTCTTAGTGTGCCGACTTCTTCCTTAACATCTAACCGAACACCTATTTTTGCTAAAAACTCTTCGGCTTTTTTTTCTGTGGTTTTCCAGTCAATCCTTGGAAATCCTGTTTTAAGCTGCTCCATTCCAAGAAAAATATTTTCTGCTACCGATAAATTAGGTGCTAAATTTAACTCTTGAGGAACTATACCAATCCCTAAGGATAAGGCGGTCAATGGTGAATCAATGGAGACTTTTTGTCCATTCATGAAAATTTCTCCACTGTCTGGCTGCAGCAATCCCATCATTGTACTAACCATTGTACTTTTCCCTGCTCCATTCTCTCCGACTAAAGCGTGGATCTCACCTGCTCTTAAATCGAAATTTACTTCATTAAGCGCTTTGACTCCTGGAAAACTTTTATTAATATTTTTCATAACTAACACGGATTGATTATTCATTCTCTTTCCTCCCTTCAAAATAAAGGTCTAGGAGACAACCAGCATATTTCTATCCAGGTTGTCTTTAACAAAAGCGTTTATTTTATCAATTTAAAATATTCTGCATATTCTTTTTGTTTTTCTTCGTACTTTCCTAAGTTTTCTTTTGTGACAACATACGATTCGATTTCATCAATTTCTGGAACCGATTCACCGTTTGCCAGTGCAACCATATGCTCTATCGCTTTATAGCCAATATCAGGAACATTTTGAACAACCGTTGCTGTTATTACACCTTCTTTTAAATATTTGATAGTTTCTGGGTCATCGTCCATTCCCATAATCAATACTTCTCCTGCTTTTCCAGCACTTTTCACAGCGCGTGCAGCACCAATTGGATTGGCCGCATTGTTCGCAAAAATTCCTTTTATATTTGGATGAGCCTGTAAAATGTTTTCTGTTAAAGAAGCGGCTTTTACTAAATCATCATTATCTGCTTGTTCTGCTACAATTTTAATATCTGGATATTTAGCCATTACTTTTTTAAAGCCTGCTACACGTTCCTTGTGGCTAGGGGCACCTAGTGAACCAAGAAGAATAGCCACTTCTCCTTTATAATTCATTTGTTTTGCCATTAACTCAGCGAGCTCTTCTCCATCTTTATCATTGTGGTTGTTTCCAATATATAAGGCCCTTTTACTATCCGCTGCATCAGCTTCAAATGTAATAATCTTTGTTCCGTTGTCAACGGCTTGATTGATAATAGGCGTTGTAGATGAAGGATCAAGCGCAGCTACCGCAATAACATCCGGCTGCTTTGAGATAGCAGACTCTACTTTTTGACTGTGAACCACTATATCTGCAGTTGGCGGGGCATCCCATTCGAATTCAATATTAATTCCTTTTTTCTTATAATCTTCTACTGCCCCTAAAGCTCCTGCACGAACTGATTCATACCATGGGTGAATCAATTTTGGTACAAAAACAAACTTATAATTATCTTTAGGACCTTCTTGAGCCTGACCTGATTGTGAACCGGATGAAGATTCACCACTACACGCTGAGAGTAACAATAGAAGGATCACACTTGTCATGATTAATAAGCCAAACTTTTTTAGTCGTTTAAAAGATTTCATTTTCATTTCCTCCCCCTTTTCAATAACAGCGCTTTCATTTTTGAATTATATGGAAATATTGATGTTCTGCTTGTTTATCACCTCCTTAACGCATCGATTTACTTTGAAAAAATGCTGATTCAGCCAAGACTATGTGATACCTAATAAGCTCAAGATTCGAATATTATTTAAAAGCCAGCGAGCTTAGCTCCAAAATAAGCAACAAGCACACATACAATACTGGTAATTAACCGGCTGTATGCAACAGCTTTCAGTCCAGCACGCACGGTCTTTTCTTCACAATCACTCATGGATAACGCTGTTGGCAAAAAATCGCATCCAACTTGGACATTCGTTGCAAAAAGAGCAGGAAACAGCCAGATAAAATCGATGTTTCCTTGTGCTATTTCGTAGCCCAGCAAAACGATAAGAACTTGACCAAGCGTTGCCCCTGCCCCTAAGTAATTCGAGAAGATAGGAATCGAAAAAACAACAGCCATAATCAAAAGGCCCGGCAATGTTCCCATGGAATAGTGCACAATGCCTGACAGAATTTTCTCTAAATTGAAGAAAGAAAAAGACCCGATAAGTACAGAAACACCCAACATCAATGGTAGAACATGTGTTAAAAAAGAATTTACCGCCTCTTTCCCTGCCTGATACAAAAACCCCATACTATAAGATAAAAGGTAAGCTGGAAACGTTAGAAGCTTCGTTAAACTTTTTTCCTTCCGCTCGCTTCCTTCACTTGAGATAGAGGAAAGTTTTTGTTCACTATGAATACTTATAGGTTCGTTTTCTTTTTCATCATGGTCCATTGAAACCGATGCATCAGAAGGTTTAACGTCACCCACAGTTACACCAGAGACAAATACCTTTTCAGTAATATGTTTAGCCAATGATCCTGAAGGTGAAGCTGGCTTAACATTTATAGTCAAAATGTTCTTCATAGGATAAACACCCATTCTGGCTGTTCCTCCACAATCCAGAACTACACATATCATTTCTTCTAACTCCACTTTTTCTTCAAATGCATTTACAACGGGACAATTGAGCAATTCAGCAATTTTTTTAGCAACTGGATGAATACCTCCTCCTGTTAAGGAAGCAACTTTATTTCTTTTTGAGGTACATCTTAGATAAAGGCCTTTGCCCCATCCACCAGATCCTCGTGACACAAATACTTCTGCTGCATTTTGGTCAATGCTTTTAATCATTTCTTCCGCTCCCACAGTGTCCCCTCCCTTTTAACCAGCTGTTTTTTCCATATTTTTAAGGAATCGTTTTGTTAGGAATTCTGTTACTGTTGCTCTGATATATATGACTATCAGTCCTATCAAAAAATAAGCAATTCCGAATTCAAATAATGAAATATCAAGTTTAATAACGGGATAAAGTGCTCCAATTAGGAAAAAAAGTTCTCCTGAGTTGCTGTAAGGAAAGAGTCCGGTAATAGGATGACAAAAGGAAACTGCTGCATCATAAAAAGCTGGCTTATCTTTTTCTTTTAATTGATTGCCTACTTCATAACAACTTGGATTTGTCATAGCAAATAAACTAATGAATGGAAGGAGAATATATCTAACTAAACTTATATGGCCCAATTTAGAAGCTAAATGAAATATCCACTGCTTTTTAACCAATTTTGAAAGGAAAGCATTTATGGTTAAAGCCACCAGTATGAATGGGCCAATGATGATTAAATACGATAAAAAAATATCAATAAACGTATAAACAGGCCCTAAATTATGTTTAACAAGATCCAAATTCATTTTCATCTCCTCCTTATTTTTGTATTTAATTTACGATTTCAATTTTCATTTCTTTAGCAAGCCAATAACCACTCCTCCCATATTCAGTTATATGCCTTCTACACAAAAAACAAAACGCTTCTTAAAACATTTGTAAACAATCTGAACAATTGTTTTAATGATTGTATAATAGACAGAATTATTAGTCAATTATAAAAACAATTTATTTGTTGCGGAAATAAAGTCTAAAATCTTAATAAAAGAATATAATCCCTTCAGTAAATTTGAATTTATTCCCATAAACATTTTTCAATAATCAATAAAATTGTTCTGAAAATATTGAAATTAAAAAATATAACAAACAGTTTCCATTTTGGTTAAATAAAAAAGCTGACCTTTGCAATTTTGTCGCAAAGGTCAGCTTTTTAAGTGGATTTATGAAAGTCAGATAATAAAGTTAAGTAGCTATATCTTTTTCAGTTTTTTATACAACTAGCTCGCTATTACGTTTCTCATGTTTAATTGCAGCTTGGGCTGCAGCGAGACGCGCAAGCGGAACCCGGTATGGCGAACAGCTTACATAATCCAAACCTTGCAGGTAACAAAATTCAATTGAACTTTTTTCTCCTCCATGTTCGCCGCAAATACCTGTTTTTAAAGCTGGTTTCGTTTTTCTTCCCAGCTCTACTCCCATTTTGACAAGCTGCCCCACACCTTCTTGATCTAGAACGGCAAACGGATTTTCCGGCAGGATTTTTTCGTCTACATAGCTTTTTAAGAATTTACCTTCGGCGTCGTCACGGCTAAAGCCAAAAGTCGTCTGGGTTAAGTCATTTGTTCCAAAGGAGAAAAAGTCCGCCACTTCTGCAATTTGATCAGCTGTAAGAGCTGCGCGTGGAATTTCAATCATTGTGCCGATTGTAAAATCAATCTGAATTCCTGTTTCCTGCTGTATTTGAGAAGCTGTAGCTATAACGGTCTGGCGCATCAGTTTAAGTTCATTCACATGGCCGACAAGAGGAATCATAATTTCTGGCTTCACCGCAGTTCCTTTTTTAACCAGTTCTGTTGCTGCGTAAAAAATGGCTTCTGCCTGCATTTGATAGATTTCAGGATGAATAATACCGAGACGGCAGCCGCGATGGCCCAGCATTGGATTTGATTCGTCTAATTGTTTCACTTTTTTCAATAAAAACTCTGTCTCTTTTAATTCTGGAGACTCTGGCTCTGTCAGCTGCAGCTTCGCTGCTTCTGCGATTAACTGCTCTTTATCTGGAAGAAACTCGTGTAATGGCGGATCTAGCAGCCGGATGGTAACCGGGAGCTCCTGCATGACTTCAAAAATCCCTTCAAAATCACTTTGCTGCATTGGCAATAGTTTTTCTAATGCATTTTTCCTTTCTTCCTCTGTTTGAGCAAGAATCATTTCTTGTACAATAGGAACCCGCTTTGCATCCATAAACATATGCTCTGTGCGGCATAAGCCGATGCCGCCTGCACCAAATTCGAGTGCTTTTTGCGTATCTTCCGGATTATCCGCATTTGCCCGCACACCCAGCGTTCTTTCCTGGTCTGCCCAAGAAAGCAAAAGTTCAAACTCTTCTGAAAGTTCCGGATCGATCATTGGAATTTCTCCCTGTATCACTTCACCTGTTCCACCATCCATTGTAATAACATCGAGATGCTTAATAATAATATCCCCGATTTGAAACTGCTTTTTCTTAACATCGATTTTTAAAGACTCACATCCACAAATACAGGCTTTCCCCATTCCTCTGGCTACAACAGCCGCATGACTTGTCATGCCGCCCCGGCTCGTCACAACTCCTTCTGAAGCAATAATGCCATGGATGTCATCCGGTGTGGTTTCGGGACGAACGAGAATGACCTTTTCCCCTTGATTCTTTAACGTTTCCGCTTCATCAGGATCAAACACCACTTTTCCGGTTGCAGCTCCCGGTGAGGCCGGCAGTCCCTGTGCAAGAACCGTTTTTTCATATTGATCATCGATTCTGCGATGAAGCAGCTGATTTAACTGTTCTGGTTCTACCCGCAGAATAGCTTCTCTTATATCAATAACACCTTCTTGGACCATCTCTACAGCAATTCGGATAGCTGCCTGTGCGGTACGTTTTCCATTTCGAGTCTGAAGAATAAACAATTTTCCACGTTCCACTGTAAACTCAATATCCTGCATGTCTTTATAATGAGACTCAAGACGGCGGCACATGCCTGTAAACTCTTCAAAAACATCCGGCATATCATCTTTGAGCGTTTGAATTGGGTGAGGCGTGCGGATTCCGGCGACTACATCCTCTCCTTGAGCATTGATTAGATACTCCCCGTAGAGAAGCGGCTCCCCTGTAGATGGATTTCGGGTAAAAGCGACCCCGGTTCCAGAATCTTCTCCCATATTCCCAAAAACCATGCTTTGAATATTAACAGCTGTGCCATGATGGTCCGGGATTTTATTCAAACGGCGGTAAATAATCGCCCGCTGGTTATTCCAGGAATCAAATACAGCGTTTATGGCCAAGAAAAGCTGCTCCATAGGGTTCTGTGGAAAATCTTGTTTCGTATGCTTCTTGACAATTTTCTTGTAACCATCAATCACTTCTTTCCAATCTTCAGCGGTTAGTTCAGGATCGGAATGATAGCCTTTTTGTTCTCTTACCTCGTCTAGATACTGCTCGAAGTAAAAGACATCCACTTCTAAAACAACATTACAAAACATTTGAATAAAACGGCGGTATGAATCATAAGCAAAACGAGGATTATTTGTTAATTCTGCTATTGCTTCAACAGTCAGGTCATTCATGCCAAGATTCAGGACTGTGTCCATCATCCCTGGCATAGAAAATACAGAACCTGAGCGTACAGATACAAGCAGAGGGTTTAAATGATCTCCAAGTTTTTTACCGGTTCTTTCTTCAAGGCGGCGCAAGGAGGCAAGCACTTCATCTTTTACTTCATCCTGAATGGTTTTTCCCGCTTCATAATAAGCGTTGCAGGCTTGTGTAGAAATCGTAAACCCATAAGGAACTGGCAGACCAATATTCGTCATTTCGGCCAGATTGGCCCCTTTTCCGCCTAGAATTTCTTTCATTCCACTATGCCCTTCATCAAACATATACACCATTCTTCTCATCATTGAAAACTCCTCTCCATATTTAGTATCTCAATCACATCGTTTGCCGTTTCCTCAATCGCTTTATTAGACACATTGATGATTGGGCAGCCAACCCGCTTCATAATTTTTTCAGCGTAGTCTAGTTCTTCTAGGATACGGTCGAACCGTGCATAACTGGAATCCTGCTGCAGGCCAAGCTTTTTTAAGCGTTCCTTACGAATCACATTTAAGCTGTCAGGAGTAATAACAAGGCCTACACACTTATTTTTTGGAATACTAAAAAGTTCAACGGGTGCAGTAACTTCGGGAACGAGAGGGATATTCGCCACTTTGTACCCTTTATACGCCAGATACATCGAAAGCGGTGTTTTAGATGTACGGGATACACCAATCAAGACAATATCCGCCTTTAAAATCCCTTCGACATCACGGGCATCATCGTATTTTACAGCGAACTCAATGGCTTCTACCTTCTGAAAATAGCGTTCGTCCAATTTTCTCATTAAACCAGGTTCGTGAATGGGTGCCCTCTGAAACGTTGTTGCAAAGGCATTCATTAATGGATGAAGCAGATCCACCGCTAAAATATTCTCTTCTTCAGCCCGCTTATTTAAATAACTTCTCAGCGAGTCTATTACGATTGTGTAGGCAATAATGGAATTATTTTGTTTGGCTTCCTTAATGACGTTTTCTATATCAGAGACTTCATCGACATAAGAATTTTGACGTATTTCAAGCTCTTCTCCGACAAATTGAGTAGCAACCGCCCTTACAACAAATTCAGCCGTTTCGCCAACAGAGTCCGATAAAAGATAAACGGTTGCCTTTTTGCTCATATGACTTCACCTCTGTGTTTATCCTTCTTGTTTAATGCATCTCTATCTATACATTTTAAGAGAGCAGTTTAACTTGTTGCTTTTCAGTGGGCCTAACAAAAAAGATTCAACATTATAATTGTTTTTAATATTCTGACTTAATGAAATAGAGATCGTCTCCTCATTAAAGCAAGAGCATATTTGGCTTACTTGAAGCTTTTTTCACCTTGCTTTAACTTTGTTTCCTCTAAAACTTTTACGGCAGACGGCTCATCAATAACTAAGACATCAATCAATCCTGCTTTTAGAACGCCTATAATACTATCTTTTTTAAAAGTACCTTCTGTTATGGCAATTACAAGAGGGATTCTTTTTAGTTGTTCTAAAGAAAGGCCTACTACTTTTTCATTTAATGGATGATTGACTGCTTTTCCGCTCTTATCAAAAAAACGAAATCCAATGTCACCAACCGCTCCAGCTTTACAAAGCTCATTTAGATCATCGTTTTGTAAATATCCAACTTTCTGTAGTGTTGATTCATACAACGGATTTCCAATGCCAATAACGGCTACTTCTGTGCTTGCGCCTTCTTCCAATACAGAACGGATGTCGGAAAGTTGCAAAAATTTTTCTTTCATTTCAGCTGACTCCATAATAGCTGGTGCATAAAGGTAAGAACATATTCCCTGCATCTTTTTTGACAGTTCGTAAGCAAGATGATTTGAATGGATCTCTATATGGTTGCGGCCAATTCCGCCTTCCAGAGGGACAATTTTTATATTTTCTCTTTTATCCAAAGGGTACTGCTGCACCATTTGGGCTAGAGTTGTTCCCCAGGAGATCCCTAACCTGCTTATATTTCTCACTCGCCTTGAAACATAATTTGCACCCGCTAATGCTACCGCTGCTTTTATTGTTTCTGAATTAGTCGTGTTAACAGGGACTACTACCGCCTCTTTAATACCGTATTCTTCTTCAAGTTGCCGTTCCAGCTCTACTGTATGAACCGCTTCATCTCGAATGGAAACTTTAACAATTCCATATTCTTTTGCTCTGTGAAGAGTTCTTGCCACAATAGGCCGCGACATACCAATTTTCTTAGAGATCTGCGCTTGAGTCCAGCCTCCCTGATAATAAAGCTCAGCCACCTTAACCATAAGGCGTTTCTCTTCTTTTTCAGTCATCTTGTCTGAGGTTGCCTCCCCTCTGGGAAAACAGGAGGCCCGTTTGCTGGCCCCTGTGTATTAATTCTTTTGCTCTTTGCGCAACTTGTTGACAACATGAACTGCCGCTTCAAAAAATGTTTCCGAGATCGTTGGGTGCGGATGAATCATTTTGGCTGCTTCATCCACTGTGCCTTCTAAATACATAAAGGCAGAGGCCTCAGAGATCATTTCCGTTACGTGCGGGCCGGCCATCACCACACCGATGATTTCACCGTACTTCGCTTCGTAAATGATCTTCGTAAATCCTTCCGGCTCGCCGGCTGCCAGCGCTTTGCCGCTTCCGGCAAAATCAAATTTTTCAACCCGTACGTCTATCCCCTGCGCTTTTGCTTCGTCTTCTGTTAAGCCAACCCCCGCAATTTCCGGCAGTGTATAAATACAGCGCGGCATCACTTTGTAGTCGATTACATCCGGTACGCCGGCTGCATTATTTGCCGCGACGACTCCTTCCGCGCTTGCCGCGTGGGCCAGCTGCCAGCCGCCGATTACATCGCCGACCGCGTAAACGTTGGGACTGCTCGTTTCCATTCGCTCGTTTACAGCGATAAACGGCCCGTTCATGTCCAGGTTCAGCTCACCGGATGCAGATACATTCGGCCGTCTTCCTGTGCTGACAAGCAGTGTATCAGCTTCCACCTCAAACTCTTTTTCTTTCGCATCCACACAGGTGACGATTTTAATCCCGTTTTCTTCCCGCACCGACTGCACTTTCGCTTTTGTTTGAACCGCGACGCCTTTTTTCTTCAGCGCTTTCGTTAACAGCTTGGCTGCTTCTGCATCCTCTGTCGGTACAATTCGATCCGCTGCTTCCACAATCGTGACCTTTGACTTGAGAGAAGCGAAGATGCAGGCAAATTCTACACCGATCACCCCTCCGCCGATAATGACGACGGACTTTGGAATTTCCGGAATATCAAAAATCGTGTCACTCGTATCAAAGTGGACTGAGTCAAGGCCGGGAATTGGCGGCACAGCCGGCGTTGAACCAGTCGCAACAATAACTTTCTTCGCCAGCATCGTTTCTTCACCGGATTCCGTTTTGACCACGACAAGCCCGCCTTCTTTCACCGTGCCGAAGCCGTTATAAACATCGATTTTGCCCTGTTTCAGCAAAAATGCAATGCCGCCGCGCAGCCGTTCAATCACGTCATTTTTCCGCTTTTTCATTTTATCGAACGAAAGCGTCATTTCCCCGGTTTCAATACCCCAGTTCTTTGCTTTTTCGATCGATTCTATGATTTCTGCATGCTTGAGCAGCGTTTTAGACGGAATGCAGCCGCGGTTTAAGCATGTGCCGCCTAAAAAATCTGGTTCTACTAATGCTGTCCTTTTGCCAAGCTCCGCTGCATGAAGCGCCGCGACATACCCACCCGGTCCGCCTCCTACAACGACAATATCGTATGATGTCATCAGTTACACTCCTTATACAAGCAGCTCATATGGATTTTCTAAAATGTCTTTCAGCTCCGTTAAAAAGGCGGCTGCCGGTGCTCCATCAATCACACGGTGGTCAAATGACAAGCTGAGTGTCATCATCGGCCGGATTTCAAGCGCTCCGTTTACCGCAACTGGCTTGTCCTGCATCCGTCCTACGCCTAAGATGGCGCTTTCCGGCTGATTAATGACCGGCGTAAACATATCAACGGCATACATACCAACATTGCTGATCGTAAACGTGGACCCTTTCATTTGATCAGGGAGCAGCTTATTTTCACGCGCCCGCTGGCTGATTTCTTTTGCATCCTGTGTCAGCTCCGCCAGCCCCTTAGCGAGCACATCTTTAATGACCGGCACCATTAAGCCGTCCGCCACCGCTACGGCAAGGCCAAGGTGAACGTGGCCGTGCTGGACGATTTCATCGCCTTCAAGCGATACGTTGATTTCTGGATGCCGTGCTAGAGCTGCGGCTGTTGCTTTCATTAAAATTTCTGTGTATGACAAGCGGAAGCCCGTCTGCTTTTCCACAATCGGCAGAAGCGATGCACGCAGTTCTTTTACTTTTGTCATATCAATCTCGCTCGTCATCGTGACGTGAGGTGCTGTCTGCTTGCTCTGTACCATACGTTCAGCGATCACTTTACGCATACCCGACATTTTTTTGCGCGTCGATGTATCCGCAGCAGGCACTGTTGTGCGTTTGGCGGAAATCACATCCTGCTTCACGACTTTGCCATTGGCGCCGCTTCCCTGCACAGTGGACAAATCGACACCTTCTCCTGCCGCAACCTTGCGGGCAAGCGGTGTTGCTTTCGCCTCAGCCGGACTGCCCTCTGTGTGAGCGGTTACGTCTTTTTTATGCACGCGTCCGTTCGGGCCGCTTCCCTGTACCTCACGAAGCTCGATTCCTTCTGTCCGGGCAAGATGCCGGGCAGCTGGGGTTGCCCGCGGTTTTTCACCATCCGCCAGTGTCTGCGCTGTTGATGCTTCGGCTGGCTGTGCAGCAGTCGATGCTTCAGCTGGGGCGTCTTCTTCTTGCTCCGAACCAGATACACCCGGTGCTTCTTGTGGCACAGCTTCTCCTTCGGTTCCAATGTAGCCGATTACATGATTGACCGGCACCTGGTCATCTTCCCCGAAATATCGCTTTAATAAAATGCCTTCGTCATATGACTCTACTTCAATATTGATTTTGTCCGTCATAATTTCAAAAAGCGGCTCGCCAATGTCGACGCTGTCTCCCTCTTCCTTAAACCATTGAAGGAGGGTTCCCGTTTCCATTGTGCTGCTCAGCTTTGGCATAAAAATTTCTTTCGCCATCGTTCTCCCTCCTTCTTACTTGTTTTTCACCGTTTCTTTTACAGCCGCAATAATATCCGGCACCTGCGGTGTTGCCGCTTTTTCAAGTGTCGGGTTGTACGGAATTGGCACTGCCAATCCGCCCAGGCGCTTGATCGGCGCGTCTAGGTAGTCAAATGCTTCACTTTCCGCAATCATACTAGCAATTTCCCCGCCAATACCGCCACGCTTCACCGCTTCATGGGCCACAATAAGGCGTCCCGTTTTCTTGACAGACTCAATAATGGTTTCTTCATCGAGCGGCACAATCGTGCGCGGATCGATAACTTCAACACTGATGCCTTCTTTTTCGAGCTCTGCGGCTGCTTCAAGCGCTTTATGAACCATAATCGCTGTTGCGACAATCGTTACGTCTGTTCCTTCCCGCTTTACGTCAGCTTTTCCGAGCGGAATAGAGTATTGTTCTTCCGGCACGTGACCAGATGTTCTGTATAGCAATTTATGTTCGTAGAAAACAACTGGGTTATCATCATCCATCGCTGCTTTTAGAAGTCCTTTTACATCGTAAGCTGTAGAAGGCTGGACCACTTTCAATCCTGGAATGTGCGCCATCCACGCTTCTAAGCTTTGCGAGTGCTGGGCAGCCGCGCCTGTTCCAGACCCAGCCGGTGTGCGAAGCACCATTGGCACTTTTCCTTTACCGCCAAACATATAACGTGTTTTCGCGGCCTGGTTGACCATCTGGTCCATGGCAATTGTAATAAAGTCCGAGAATTGCAGTTCCAAAATCGGACGCATACCCGTCAAAGCCGCCCCAACCGCTGCACCGGAAATCGCCGCTTCTGAAATCGGTGTATTGCGCACACGCTCCGGACCAAACTCTTCAATCATGCCGCGCGTGACACCGAATGCACCGCCGTATACTCCTATATCTTCTCCAAGAATAAATACATCGCTGTTTTGGCGCATTTCCTGGCTCATCGCTTCTCGAACGGCTTCTAAATACGTAATCTCTCTTGTTTTTTCCGCTGTTGTCGTTGTCATCTTTATCGTCCCTCCTATTTTACGCGTACACGTCTTCTTCTAAAGTATCAATCGATGGTTCTGGGCTCGCTTCCGCAAAACGTACCGCTTCTTCAATTTCCTGATTGGCTTCTTTCTGCAAGGTTTTCGCCTCTTCTTCGGTGAAGACACCCGCTTCGATCAGCGTTTCCTTAAAACGTTTAATACCGTCTTTCGCTCTCCACTCATTTTCTTCCTCACGCGTACGGTATTTTTTCGCATCGCTTTTTGAGTGGCCTTTCCAGCGGTATGTTTTCATTTCAATCAATGTCGGTCCGTTGCCCTCACGTGCATTTTGAACCGCCGCGTCTACCGTATTCATAATGTCAATCATGTCGCAGCCATCAACGATTTTACCTGGAATCCCGTAACCCGCCGCGCGGTCCGCAATGTTTTCTACACGTGTCATATCTTTGACAGGGCCGGACATGCCGTACTGATTGTTTTCACAAATAAACACAACTGGCAAATCCCAAATAGCCGCAAGGTTGACGGCTTCATGAAAGCTTCCTTCATTGGACGCCCCGTCTCCAAAGAAGCAGAGTACTACATAATCCTCATTTCTCATTTTGGATGTTAAGGCTGCTCCAACTGCAAGTGGAATGCCGCCGCCTACGATCCCGTTCGCACCCAAGTTGCCTTTTTCTACGTCAGCAATATGCATCGAGCCGCCTTTCCCTTTACAGTAACCGGTTTCACGTCCAAAAAGCTCAGCCATCATTTTATTGACGTCGCCTTCTTTAGAAATACAGTGCCCATGGCCACGATGAGTAGAAACAATTTTGTCTCTCGATTCAAGTACGGCGATCGATCCAGCCGCTGATGCTTCCTGTCCGACGCAAAGGTGCGTTGTCCCGTGAATAAGCCCCTTTGCAAAAAACTGGTCTACTTTTTCGTCAAAGTAGCGGATCAGCCACATTTCTTTATACAAATCTTTTAGTTTTTCATCCGTGATCGAAGTAGGCAGCTTTAGTTTTGTTACCATGATTAATCCTCCCTTTACTTTTGTTCAGTCGTGTTACATTTGTAAAAATCTTATACTGTATGTGTGATTAAGTCAAGGTATTTAGATGATTTATCCTTATTTTTTATCTTTTTTATTACTTGTGTTCAAATAAAGAACAAAAGTCAGGATAGTTTTTAAATCTGAATTATTAATACTCTATTTTTGGGAAGAGCAAAACAATTATAAATAGAAATATTCTCTTCTTATCCAAAGGTTGTTTAGCTTAACAAGAGAACAAGTAGGGAATTTTCAGATATATTTCTGAAAAAGTAAACCAACTGCTCCTCAGAGAAGTGGATAAATTATCTATCAAGACGAACCTACTTTCCCTGTGTGAACCTGAAAAAACTGGCCAGTTGGTTTGGAAAACCAATGCAATTGGATTGAGCAGGACTGCCCAAACGTAAAAAAGACAAAGTAGCTCTCAAACCAAAGATTTGAGAGCTACTTTGTCTACAGTCTGTGATGCTTTTAATAGCATCTCACTTTGACTGCGAGTTATGATCCCGCTTTAATCTTGATTGTGCTACTCTTGACAGGAAGATGGTCTTCCCAGCGCTTTTCTTCTCCTTTCATTCCCGAAGCAAGACTTATGCGCAATGACTTAGGAGCCTGGTACTTTATTGTGCCGGGAACTGAGATGATACACTCAACTACATGGAAGGGATCTCTACACAGGTTAACACCTCACTATTCCATTGAAATGGGCAAGCGCAGCACGAAGCCTGGATATGCGGTGCTTAATCTGCCGGCAGTTTATTCCCTCACCTATCAAGTGTTGGATCTGCTTTATCAGCAGGTTCCAGTGGCCAACAAAGTCTGCGTGCTCGAATTCACACTTATTTGTGCTTGGAAAGGCAATCTACACATATAATTATGCGGTCACTCCAGGAATGGAATGGCCCACTCACCTCCGCGTGATTTGATGTTGACTGTTATCCCTATAGCTATAGATTAATGAAAAATAACGCTCAAGTTATGCCTTGAGCGGAGCGAAAGGAATGGCCATAATTATGAAATCAAGTAAGCTATTCAATTCTTTTACGAAAGCGGTTTCAGACATTCAGGACGGCTCCACATTAATTGTCGGCGGCTTCGGATTATGCGGGATTCCCGAATGCTCCATTCAGGCTTTAAAAGAACAAGGCACAAAGAACTTAACCGTTGTCAGCAACAATTGCGGTGTGGATGACTGGGGGCTGGGTCTTCTTTTGGCAAACAGGCAGATTAAAAAAATCGTTTCCTCTTATGTAGGTGAAAATAAAATCTTTGAACAGCAGTATTTAAGCGGCGAACTGGAAGTAGAGCTGACACCACAGGGAACACTTGCAGAGCGGATAAGAGCAGGCGGAGCTGGCATTCCTGGATTTTATACAGCCACAGGCATTGGAACACCGGTCGCCGAAGGCAAAGAAACGAAGGAATTTGACGGGAAAACTTATCTGCTGGAACGGGGAATTGTCGGGGACTTTGCGCTTGTAAAAGCCTGGAAAGCAGATACGCTGGGCAACCTTGTTTATCGGAAAACATCCCGCAATTTCAACCCCCTGGCTGCGATGGCTGGGAAAATTACCATCGCTGAAGTGGAGGAAATTGTAGAGGCCGGTGAGCTGGATCCTGATGAAATTCATACACCAGGTATTTTTGTACAGCGCCTCCTCCTCGGCAACGGCTACGAAAAACGAATTGAGCGGCGGACAGTTGTCCACGCATAACTGGAGAAAAGGAGTGAATAGAAATGAAAGATACACGTTCAACAATTGTGAAAAGAGCCGTACAAGAGATTAAAGATGGCATGAACGTCAACCTGGGCATTGGCATGCCGACCCTGATTGCCAACGAGATACCGGACAATATTAATGTGCTGCTGCAGTCAGAAAACGGATTGCTTGGCATTGGCCCCTACCCGCTTGCAGGCGAGGAAGACGCGGATTTGATCAATGCAGGAAAAGAAACGATTACGACTGTTCCAGGCTCCTCCTTTTTTGACAGTGCTGAGTCCTTTGCCATGATCCGCGGAGGCCATATTGACCTTGCCATTCTCGGCGGAATGGAAGTGTCCCAAAATGGGGATCTGGCCAACTGGATGATTCCAGGCAAAATGGTAAAAGGAATGGGAGGTGCCATGGATCTTGTCAATGGCGCAAAACGGGTCGTTGTGATCATGGAGCATATGAATAAACATGGTGAATCAAAAATCAAAAAAGAATGCTCCCTCCCCCTTACCGGCCAAAAAGTAGTACACCGCCTGATTACCGATCTTGCCGTTTTTGATTTTACACCCGAAGGCATGGTTCTTATGGAAACAGCCAGCGATATTACAGTAGAAGAAGTGAAAGAGAAAACAGAGGCTTCCTTTACCGTTTCCCCTTCTCTTTCGGAGGTGCAATAAGATGACAAAAACAGTAATCATCGACGGTGCGCGGACACCTATAGGCAAATTCTACGGTCTGCTTTTGGCAAAGACGGAACGATTACTGCAGGAAATGTCCTTGGTGTTAACGACGGAGCCGCTGCACTCGTTTTAATGAGCGACACACGTGCTGAAAAAGAAGGCAAAAAGGTTCTGATTATGATCATTGCCCACGCGGAAATAGCGGTTGAAGCCGAAAAATCCCCACAGACCCCGGTCTTGTCATTAATGAAATACTAAAGAAAACAGGTAAATCTGTCGAAGATATTGACCTTTATGAAATCAATGAAGCCCTCGCTGCTGTAGCGCTTGCGAGCAATAAAATAGCTGAAGTGGATCCCGAAAAGGTAAACGTAAATGGCGGCGCCGTTGCATTCGGACATCCAAACGGTGCGAGCGGAGCCCGGATTATTTTGACACTAGCGTACGAACTGAAACATCGCGGCGGCGGGATTGGCATCGCAGCCATCTGTTCGGGAAGCGTCCAGGGTGATGCGATCATGGTTGAAATAGCTAGATAAATTGGATACAACAACAATGAAAGCAGCCGAACGGCTGCTTTCTCACTAGATGTATTCTACTTTTAATCAGGTTTATTTTATATAATGAAGAAGAAACAAAACAACATTGATTTAACGCAAGTGAACGAAATTTAATAAATGTTATTTTAAAAATAATTTTTATATAAATAATACATAAGTCAAACCGGATACACCGGATGCTTTCGTTCAGAAAAGGTAACATACTTTGATGAATATGCCTCAAACCGAGTTACTAACTCTTCGCGTAACGAATTAGCCGGAACAACCCCATCGATAACCATTTCAGAGGCTAGTCTATAAATATCAATATCCTGCTTATATTCCTCCCGTTTCTGTTCAATAAAAGAGGTCCGTTCATTTTCCGGTAACTCGGCAATTTTATTGGCATATACGGCATTTACCGCAGCCTCTGGTCCCATAACCGCAATTTGAGCTGTGGGCAGAGCAAGACAACAATCTGGTTCAAACGCAGGTCCGCACATGGCATAGAGTCCTGCTCCGTATGCTTTACGGACGATAACTGATATTTTAGGTACAGTCGCTTCTGACATAGCCGAAATCATTTTTGCACCATGGCGAATGATACCTGCACGTTCTACCTTGGTACCGATCATAAAACCAGGTACATCAACGAGAAACAGAAGTGGAATATGAAATGCATCACAAAGGGTGATAAATTTAGCTGCCTTATCCGCTGTATCATGAAATAGTACTCCGCCCTTAACTCGCGGCTGATTGGCTATGATACCGACCGGCTTTCCATCCATTCGGGCTAAACCTGTAATAAGTTCACTGGCAAAGAGCTTCTTGATCTCGAAAAATGACCCTTCGTCAATTACTCCATTGATAAGATCATACATGTTAAATGGAGTGTTCTGGTTGGATGGGATGAGCTCTTCTAACGTTTTCTCGAAATGCTTAGGCGCTAAAGCTTCCTGAACAGGCGGTTTTTCAGAAAAATTAGCAGGAAAATAAGAGAGATAATCTCGAGCCATCGCAATAGCTTCTTCTTCAGTATTAGCTAGCACATCTCCGCATCCTGAAACTGAACAATGCATGCGGGCACCGCCCATCTCTTCTAACGTGACTTTTTCTCCAATAACCATTTCTGCCATCCTCGGAGATCCAAGATACATGGAGGCATTTCCGTCCACCATGATAACAATGTCACAAAATGCAGGGATGTAAGCTCCACCTGCAGCTGACGGACCAAACAAGATGCAGATTTGTGGTATTTTACCTGAAAGTTTAACTTGATTATAAAAAATCCGGCCAGCTCCGCGGCGCCCAGGAAACATCTCTACTTGATCCGTAATACGCGCCCCTGCAGAATCTACAAGATAGATGAGCGGTACATTCAATTTTTCAGCCGTTTCTTGAATCCTTATAATTTTTTCTACGGTCCGCGCTCCCCAAGAGCCCGCTTTTATAGTCGAATCATTAGCCATCACACAGACAATCTGTCCATTGATCTTCCCCATCGCTGTCACTACACCATCAGCAGGTAGATCTTTTGCTAAGCAGTTTGCAAATAAGGCATCCTCCACCCCCGGCCCCTGATCAAACAATAGCTTTAAGTGGTCACGAACAAACAGCTTGCCCCGTTCCTGATTTTTCTGATGGTATTTAAGTGCTCCACCTTTTTGAATCTGTTCCATTCTTTCCTGTAACGTTTGCTGCATCGGTTTCGCATCAGATGACATTGTTTTTCCTCCTCTTTTGAACTTTCCATATTATTCTCCAATAAATACGGGAGGTCTTTTTTCCTTGAAAGCTTGTATGCCTTCTAACCGATCTTTTGTAGGAATGGTTAATTCATAAGCATGTTGTTCAATGGAAAGCCCGGTACTCAAATCTACGTTCATTCCCTTATCTATGGAGAACTTCGCCTGAGCAATAGCAATGGGAGCATTCAAAACGATTTGATTGGCTATACTTAATGCTTTATCCAGAAGTGAGTCTGCCGGTGTTACATACTCGATTAACCCAATCTCCCGTGCTTCTCTGGCATCAACCCGTCTAGCAGTGAAAATGAGCTCTTTGGCTCGCCCTTTTCCAACCAATCGCGGCAATCGTTGTGTTCCGCCTGCACCCGGAATAATTCCAAGCGAGGTCTCTGTAAGGCCGAACTTTGCTGTTTCTGAAGCAATCCGGATGTCACAAGCCAGTGCCAATTCCATTCCTCCTCCCAAAGCGACTCCGTTCAGGACTGCGATGACTGGTTGTGGCAAAGCCTCTAACTCATTAATGCTTTCACGAATTAGAGAAACAGTTTTACGTACCTGACTTAGATCCATTCCGGCCCGTTCTTTTAAATCTGCTCCTGCGCAAAAGATCTTCTCCCCGGCTCCAGTGATTAGTACGCAGCGCACTGACGGATCAAATTTACATGCAGTAATTGCTTCTCGAAGTTCGCACAACATTTGTATCGATAATGCGTTAGCAGCTTCTGGACGGTTTAAAGTAATGAGGGTAATGCCATTTGCTACTGTTGAAACCACTACAGCTTTATCCACTTCTTTCTCCCTCCTATACGAAGATTGATTAACCTGTGGCCTATTTATTTATGCCGCAGGCTTGCAGACTTCGGCTAGGTAAAGGCCTTCCTATCTTATCCTGAATAAAACGCGAGGCAGAGAGTAGTTTTTCCTGATCCACTCCTGTGTGAATCCCCATACCGTTCAGCATATAAAGAAAATCATCTGTAGATACATTGCCAGATGCCCCAGGTGCGTATGGACATCCTCCCAGTCCGCCAAGGGAGGCATCGAATGAGGTTATTCCCATATCTAACGATACTAGGATATTAGCTAAAGCTGTACCACGAGTGTCATGGAAGTGTAGAGCAAATTTATCTGAAGGAAAACGCTTTAACAAGACCTCTAACACTTCTTGTACTTGCTTCGGATTTGCTGTGCCGATGGTATCACCAAGTGACAACTCTCCAATTCCCATCTCAAACAACGTTTCTGAAACCTTAATGACCTTCTCTATATGAACGGTGCCCTCATAAGGGCATCCAAATACTGTGGAAATATATCCTCGAGTAGACTTTCCTACTGAGAGTGATTGTTGTACCACTTCTCTTAAAATAGGAAATGTATCCTCAATGGATTTGTTAATATTTTTTTGATTATGTGTTTCACTGGCTGACATAAATACAGCTGCCTCATCAATGTTGGATTCCAGCGCCCGTTCCAACCCTTTACGATTCGGAACAAGAGCTGTATAAACGACACCCGGCATTCGCGTGATACCTTTTGCCACCTCCGCAGCATCAGACAGGGCAGGGATCCACTTTGGATTAACAAAGGAAGTAATCTCAATATATTTCAATCCAGTGGAAGACAATTGATTGATCCAAGCAATTTTATCCTCCGTCGAAACAAAAACCTTCTCATTTTGTAACCCATCCCGCGGCCCTACCTCTTTTATCGTTACACTTGCTGGCCAATTCATCGCTATCCCTCACTTCATCCCACTCAAAATCTTTTTATGGAATTTTATTCAAACTCAACTAGCACGTCTCCTTCATTAACAAAATCCCCTTCATTGACTTTTATTTCTTTGACAGTCCCATTAAATTCAGCTCCAATTGGAATCTCCATCTTCATTGATTCTAAGATAACCACATCCTGCCCTTCTTCTACCTGATCCCCAGTTTTCACAAGAATCTTCCATACAGTCCCTGCCATGTTTGCTAACAATTTACTCACGTTTATTCCCCCCTATTTGTCGCGGTTCATTGCGGTTTATTGGTTTCCTTGTAAATACTTCGCCACAAAGCTGGTTGTGGTATCTCCTGCACGGAATGCCGGGTGCGCGGCAACTTTTTGTAACATTGAAATATTTGTTTTAATCCCCTCAACTTGATAATGGGCTAGCGCTTCCTGCAAACAGTCAATCGCCTCATCGCGATTCTTGCCTTTTACCACAAGCTTTGCAATCATCGGGTCATAAAAAGGCGTAACGACCGATTGACCATGTACAGCTAATTCATGCCGGACCCCCGGACCTTCAGGTAAGGATAATTTCGTAATAGTTCCTGGAGATGGAAAAAACGTTTTAGGATCCTCTGCATAGATTCTTACCTCAATCGCATGTCCCTCACGTTTAACATCATCCTGTGCAAAACCTAGTGAATCTCCCGCTGCAATCCGAAGCTGCTCAGCAACCAAATCCAATCCAGTAATTTCTTCTGTGACCGGATGCTCTACTTGCAGACGGGTATTCATTTCAAGAAAGTAGAAGTTCTTATTTTCATCAACTAAAAACTCAATCGTCCCAGCATTCCGGTACTTGATTGATTGGGCCGCTTTTACTGCTGCTTCTCCCATTTTGCTGCGAGTAACTTCATCTAGAAACGATGATGGTGCTTCCTCGACTACTTTCTGATTGCGGCGCTGTATCGAACATTCACGTTCCCATAAGTAAACGGTATCCCCAAATCCATCAGCCAGGATTTGAATCTCAATATGCCTTGGATTTTCTATATATTTCTCTATATACATTGCACCATCACCAAAAAAATCTGTCGCTCGTTTTTGGTTTCCAGCAAATGCTTTGTGAAGCTCATCCGCATTACCAACAATTTGCATTCCAATACCGCCTCCACCGGCTGAGGCTTTAAGCATAACCGGGTACCCCATACGGTCGGCTACCCGCACCGCTTCTTCCGTATCTGCTAATGGATATGCTATTCCCGGAACGATGGGGATGCCCGATTCTTCCATTACTTTCCTCGATTCAATTTTGCTGCCCATCCGAGAAATTACTTCAGAGGAAGGACCGATAAATACAAGCCCCTCTTCCTCACAACGGCGGGCAAATTTCGTATTTTCTGAGAGAAGACCATATCCGGGATGAATTGCCTCTGCTTTAGAAAATCGGGCAATTTCTAAAATTTTATCGATGTTTAAATAGCTTTCTGCTATCCTTGATCCTCCAAGCAAGTAAGCCTCATCTGCCATTTTCACATGTGGTGCCTCCATATCGGCTTCCGAGTAAACTCCAACCGTAGCAATACCTAACGACTTACATGTTCGCATAACCCGAGCTGCGATTTCTCCTCGATTAGCAATCAAAACCTTTTTAAACATACTTTGCCTCCCTTTACTGTATGTCTCTAATTAACATTTCACGTTGCAAGTTCAGAATCCGATTTAATTACATGCTCGCTTTGCAAATTCTGAATCCGACCTGTATCCTCCCGAAGTTTAAACCTTTGAATTTTACCGGATGCAGTCATTGGGAACTTGGAACAAAACTCGATGTAACGTGGAATGTTGAAATGAGATAGTTTCACCTCGCAAAATCCCCGAATTTCTTCAGCCGTCGCGGTTGTATCGTCTTTCAACCGAATCCAAGCCATCACTTCTTCTCCGTATTTTTTGTCTGGAACTCCAATAACCTGGACATCCGGCACCTTCGGATGAGTGTAAAGGAGTTCTTCAACCTCAAGTGGATAAATGTTTTCACCTCCGCGTATGATCATATCTTTTAAACGACCCGTGATACTGGTATAAACAAAAGAAAAAAGCGGCCCGTATCCATGAGAAAATCGTCAATCAACGAAATGACTTTTTGCACAAGGTATCGACTTCGCTGGTGAACGAAAACCAAGTCATCTGCATCGAAAACCTTCGTGTTAAAACCATGCTGAAAAACAGCTGTTTAGCGAAAGTCATTTCCAAAATATCCTGGTCGGAGTTTCGACGGATGCTGGCATACAAATGTGACTGGCAGGGCAAACAGCTCGTTGTGATGGGCGCTAAATGACATAGGAAAACACACAGCTCAAGAATTCTTATCGTGAGATCAGAAGACTTAACGCTCATGGGATTTAGAATCCCATTGCTTTAGCTGTGGGAGTGTCAACTCACCCATTCAGGAGATCCGCCTCTTTAATATTGATATTTAATAATGTTTTTTCTTAACAACCCACTTCACGTGCTATAACCATTCGTTGTATTTCAGAGGTTCCTTCCCCAATCTCTAAAAGTTTGGCGTCACGGAAGAACCGCTCAACTTGATACTCTTTCATATAGCCATATCCGCCATGGATCTGTACGGCTTGATCACAAACTCTCATGCATATTTCCGAAGCATATAATTTAGCCATGGCAGCTTCCTTTTTAAATGATCTTCCTTGATCTTTCAACCACGCAGCTTTGTAAACCATGTTGCGTGCTAATTCAATATTCATAGCCATATCAGCAAGCTTAAATTGAATAGCTTGGAATGCGGATAAGCTCTTGCCAAATTGTTTTCTTTCTTTCGCATATTGAAGTGACTTTTCATAAGCTCCCTGAGCAATTCCAACAGCCATCGCCCCAATGCCAATTCTCCCGCCATCAAGAGTGGCCAAAAATTGTTTAAAACCATTTCCTTCTACACCAAGAATATTTCCTTTGGGAACGCTTACATTTTCTAAAACTAACTCTGTTGTATTTGAAGCGTGAAGACCCATCTTTTCATAATTGTTAATGATAGTAAAACCAGGTGTATCAGTAGGCACAATAAACGCACTAATTCCACTCGTTCCCTTTGATCGATCCGTGACAGCAGTGATTGCGAGGTTTTTGGCATAGCTTGCATTGGTTATAAAACATTTAGAACCAGAAATCATCCATTGATCCCCATCAAGCGTTGCAGTCGTTTGTGTGCCTCCTGCGTCAGAACCAGCATTTGGTTCAGTTAAGCCAAAAGCCCCCAGGTATTCCCCTGTACACAGTGGAGTTAAATATTGCTCCTTTTGCTCATGCGTACCAAATAAATGAATAGGTGCTCCCCCTAAAGAAATATGTGCAGAATAGGTAATACCTGTAGATCCACACACACGGCTTAACTCTTCTACAACAATGGCAAAGCTGATTGTATCTGCCTCAGCGCCCCCATATTGTTCAGGAAAAGGAAGACCCATCATACCCAGTTCCGCTAATTGCTCGAATATCTTCTTTGGAAATTTACCTGTACGGTCCCTCTCATCTGCTCCGGGAGCAACTTCAGCTTCTGCAAAATCACGAATCAACTTACGTATCATAGCTTGTTCTTTCGTTAAATCAAAATCCATTTATCTTCAGCCCTTTCATTTTTCGCTTTTCTGAAACATTTAAGTAATTATCCTGCATTAGTGAAATACTATTAATTTAATCGGATAACTTGGTTAATGAATGTTGTTATTCCAATTTATCCCATAAAACACTAAAATGAAGACGGTTTTTACATTCCAAAATGTTCCAATAACTGCATTATAATGAATTGGACAATACAGCACTATATTCATCCCTTTTAAAATTGGAAGAAAAAATTTGTGGAATCGCATCAAAATGAACATCACTTGTAAAACGAAAAGAGAATTAGTATGAGTGATGATAAGTAAGAATCGGCAATCGGTGTAAGAAAAAAAGGTAGAAGAACAGGGAGAGTAAAGGCCTTAGCGCCTAACCCCCACTAAACCAAAGATTTTGAAGGGGAATGCGGCGCTAATTTTTTGTTCAATTATGATTAAAACGATTTCTGCCGTAGATGCTGCAGGTGGAGGGTTTTTACGACTATACAAAAAAATCAGAACTGTTTGATCGCTAAATCAGCTCAAGGCCTGTTTTATCCTCAGATTTTTAGACAAATTAAACTAAAACCCGGTGAATCAATAACTGGTAAGACTTTTGCCATAATAAAATGCCTCACTTTTTCTGACAAAGGAGAAATAAAAAAAGCTCTGACAACTTTATTCACAAATAATTATGATTTATTAAGAAACTCTATTCCAAAAAATTTTCATTTTACACCTGTAATTTATTCTCCTATTCTATCAGATTTTACTGAAAGAGTACCCCCCGCTTCAATTTCGTTAAGGGCGCAGCCCAGAAATAAGCGGTGGGGTGAATGTCAGTTTTGCGAAGCAAACGTTTTTAGTTTCATCTTTCTTTTGGTATAATTTGTATTATATCTACTAAACGGGGTGTTTAGAATGCTAGTGAACAAAGCCTATCGCTTTCGCCTATATCCAAACAAAGAACAAGAAGTGTTGATTGCGAAAACCATCGGCTGCTCGCGTTTTGTGTTCAACCGCTTCCTTTCCTTATGGAACGAAGCCTATCAGACAACAGGAAAAGGCTTATCGTACAGTGCCTGTTCTTCCCAACTTACACAGCTAAAGAAAGAATTAATTTGGTTAAAAGAAGTTGATTCACACTCCCTGCAGTCATCCTTGAAACATCTTGCGGACTCATTTAACCGTTTCCTCAAGAAGCAAAACGATGCTCCACGATTTAAGAGTAAGAAAAATAAGGTTCAGTCTTACACGACAAATATTGAAAAAAAGAACCAGCTTCCAGAGGTGAGTATTGCAGGCAATCGCGTGAAACTGCCTAAGCTGGGCTGGGTTCGTTTTGCGAACAGCCGTGAAGTACAAGGCCGCATTTTAAACGCAACGGTACGGAAAAACCCCTCCGGCAAATACTTCGTTTCCTTGCTTGTTGAAACAGAGGTGAAAGACCTGCCCAAAACAGATTCCACTGTTGGTATTGATGTCGGCTTAAAAGACTTTGCCATTCTCTCGAATGGGAAAGTGTACAAAAATCCGACATTTTTTAGAGCGTTAGAAGAAAAGCTGGCCAAAGCACAACGCATTCTTTCCCGCCGCCAACGCCTAGCGATTCAGCAAAAAAAACCTTTATCAGAAGCGAAAAATGTGCAAAAGCAGCGTATCAAAGTGGCACGTATTCATGAACAGATTGTGAACGCACGGACTGATTATTTACAGAAAATCACGACCGAGATCATCAAAAACCACGATGTTATCGGGATTGAGGACCTGAAAGTGTCAAATATGCTGAAGAACCGTACATTATCTAAAGCAATCAGCGAAGTTTCCTGGTCGGAATTCCGCACGATACTGGAATACAAAGCGAAATGGTACGGTAAGAAGGTGATCGCTGTTGATCCTCGTTACACTTCCCAAAAGTGCCATTCATGCGGACATACAGCGAAAGAAAACCGTCAAACACAAGCGGCATTTATTTGTATCTCCTGTGGTCATTCTGAAAACGCGGACATCAATGCTTCCCGGAATATCCATGACTTAGCCATTGTTTAGCTACACAATTTGATTTTCCGCAGGAGACTTGCTGCAAAGTCGTTCGTACTGCCAACCGTCGGAGTGACGGGTGTAGCCTAATGAATTAGGGGCCGATAGGTTCCTGTACTTAGGAATCCCCTATGTTCAACGAACGTAGTGAGTAACTAGGGGTAATTCAATAAAAGATTACTTTATTGGAATTATTACTTCAGATTCTTTTCAATTATCTTTACACTTTAAACAAGAAGATATCTGTCTTTTAGAGGCGATTTGTCATCAAGCTGCAGTAGCTTTAGAGAAGTCCAGTTTTTGCCGAGAAAAAGAGAAAACCATACGCAAGCTTTCCCATCCTATTACTATACACAGGAGTTTAGCAAATCTTGTTTTACAGGGGGGAAGGGCTCCATTCAATCATTACGTATATACATCAAACAGTTGGTCAACACCCTCTGCTGTTTGATAAATTAGGTGAACTAATTGCTTCAGCTTATGATTCATCTTTCTCTAATGAGACTTAATATTTCTTTAATAAAATGTCTATTTGAATTTAGAACATAAAATAAAGAACAAATAACTATAGAATTCTAGTGCATGTATGTATGAAATAAATTATGATTCTGTTAGCAGCGTCTCACTATGAATGCAGTCATCTTAAATAATGTCCTTGTTTTAGGTGGTGATAAAGCTTCGCCCGGCTCATCCCTATCATTTCCAATAATATTCATAAATATTGATTGATGAGATATAAGTTTTGAGCAATGTTTTGAGACACAAAACTATAGAATTTTAACCAAAATGAGCTGTTTAAAAATTCGTCTTAAAAAAATCGTTTTCGAGACGGATGAGAGACAAAAAACCAATCTTCACATTTGTTCAAGACCTCCATTTAATTAGAAGTACAAAAATCTTATTATCCAAGTATTCTATGTAATCACTGTTTATTTTTAAAAAGAAGTTATTATATTACTTTGAATAAAGATAAATAATCCCTCCTGTGTGACATGTTTTTTTCAACAGTCTACACAGAAGGGATAATATCTTCTAAATTCCAGAAAACTTACTTCTAATAAGAATGTTTAGCAGGAACATTTGGTTTATCTTTGAAGCCCAGGATATTGCCAGATTCCAGAAGTTCTAAACAGGTCCCGATAGATAACAAGAATTTCATCTTTAGATACTTTGTGTGCTTCCTCTATGGATGGATAATCTAAATAAACAACGTTAGTAAAGTTTCTGTTGCTGTTTTCACCATTCATTTTATCGTAAAAATTGCTGGCTTCTTTAAATACAGTTAACGCTCTTCTCATGTGGCTTGCACTTGTAACAAGCGTCACATCTTTTAATCCCTCTTTATCAAGCATGGCGGTTGAAAAAAGAGCATTTTCAACAGTATCTGTTGACTTGTTTTCGAGAATAATTCTATCTTTTTCAATTCCTTGAGAGATCAGCCAATTACTCATTGCATCAGCTTCTGTAATTCCTTGTTTAGGAACTCCACCAGTTACAATAATTTTTGAATTTGGATATTGTTTCGCAATGGAAAGTCCTGCTTTTAAACGCTCAATTAGAGTTTCCTTCATAGTTCCATCATCGGCAAGTGCATATCCAAGTATAACAATTGCATGATCTTTTTGTGGTAAATCTGATGGAGCCGAAGTGTTTAATTTTCCATTTATAATAGTTTCTGTCGTTTTTAATTTTTGTAGATATTCATTTGCTTTTTTAGAATCTATCTGTTTTAAGTTTGAAATCGAGCTTTTATATGAAGAATTGTCACCATTCACTTTTGAGTAAACTCCGTGAAGCAGATTTGCATTGAAATGATTTGGATCCAGATTTAATATCCTCTTATATGTTTGTAAAGCTTCTGGAGTTTTTTTCTGAATGATTTGTGTTGATGCAAGTGAAAGTTTCAAATCAAGATCATAAGGATCTAGTTGTGTTGCTTCTTTAAATGCATTTTCAACCACATCATATTTTCCTTTTAGTGTAATTCCCTTAAATATCTCTTTTTCTGCTTGTTGAATATCTCCACCATGCCAGTAATAATACATGGCGATATCTTTAAATTCATTGATTCTATCAGCTGTAGGTTCATCATTTCTTATAGAGTTTACACTAACATTTTCCGAGGGCGCAGCATTTGTTAGCTCTGTCGTTGTTGTATACGCTGTTGCAACGGTTACAGTAGACAAAGTAACAGCTAGCGCTATACCCAGTTTCTTTTTTATTAAGTTTTTCATGATGTCCTCCTTATTTCTGTATAACCCAATATTTTTTGAGATTATCAGAGTGTCTTAACTATTTGAAAATAACATTATTTTATTTAACCAGTGTGAAGATAAGGTAAGGGTTTTGTAAAATTTTATGTTTAATGCATTGGAACAACGGCTGTACAAGAGAAAAGAACCCTCTGAGGGTCTTTTCTCTTTATTTTATTTACTGTTAGAACGCTCTGGTCAGCAGTTTCGGTCAACTGCTGCTTAATTTGAAGATAGTGTTGTTCATTTATACAGACGTACTGCTGATTAAATACCTATATGTTAATTACTCAATATCCAATTAGCGTATAATTATTGACAAACTGTGGGATGACTTGGAAATATCTCAAATATTGTTATCCTAAATAAAAAGAGGTTATTAAAACTATGGATAAACTAATGTTTTTTTTATACGCGTTTTTTATTCAATTTGTTTTTGAACTTTGTGCGATTATCAATCTAAACCAAAATAACAATCGGTCGTTTAGTGAACTAAGCGGTGAAGAACTTACGAAATCTATTATCATTGGGGTTTTAGGGCTTACTGCGCTTATTTTGTTCAGTGATGCTTATAGTGTAAGGTTTAAAGACATTTCAAAAAGAGCAAGAATAACATTGTCTCTTTTTTCTTTATTTGTTTCAGTTATCGCAGCAGTCTTACTTGTTGGTGATTATTTGATAAATTAAAAGAATTTAATAAACAGTTTCGGTCAAATACTGACTAAGTAGATAATGGGTCTGAAAATAAAGTTTGTATGTTTATAGAATGGAACAGAAGGAGTAAACAACGAGAATGAATAGACGTTCTTTTAGCATTGTGCCTGTTCTAATACTGGTCGGTGTTATTTATCAATTTTTCTGGATGCTTTACAGGGCAATTACTCGCTTTAATTGGGGAACTTTTGGTTCAGACTTAATTGCATTTCTCGTCACAGCTAGCTGTTTTTTTGTGATTTTAAGAATTAAGAAAGATAAACAGTAGCTTTTGAAGAAATGCTCATCCTCATTTCTTACTCAACAATATTGGTCAACTGCCGCTTAAGCTAGAATTAGTTCTGCTTATCTGTGTGGACGTACTGTTAAGTAAGAACCTGCTTGTTTGTTTAGAAGCTCAAAGCACATAATTTTATTATTAGTTAATAAGGAGAAAAAACCATGCGGGTAAAGAAAGTTCGCGGCATTAAGCGAAAAACGAAAAATATGATTAAACGAATTGAAGAGAGTACAATGGAATTCCCTTCAGAATTTTATAAAGGATACTGGCATTTGCACTTGCCGGTGGCTCAAGATTTTATAGATTCCGATATGACTCCCTACAATGTTAAGCAGCTATGCATTCAAACTTTAATAGATAGGACAAAACATCTTATTGAAGTAAAGCCGGACAGCAAAGAAAAGCTTCGGGTTGTGGCATGTATTGATTTTCCACATTTATGGGACTCACAAATCGTTGTTTTCAAAGGCGATAGTCACTTTAAGAATTTCTTTAATCGAAACGATGACGATCAAAGATGGACTCCACTGACAAAGGAAAGAAATATTGAAACCGAATGGGGATTATTTATTTCAAACGGAATGGAGATAAAGGGTTTTAAAGAAGAAGTTATTGACGATGAAGATGAATACTATCATACAGGAGAAATTTGGTTTATAGGGGAATTGACGTAATTAATAGGGGTATCTATCCCCTGACATGTTTGGCGTGGTTACTTAATGATTTGAAATGGCAAATACTGATGAAAATTGACATATCCCGAATATACCATACGTCTTCATTAGTTATACGTAACCTGTCAGGTCAAGAGTTAATTGTGACAAAAGAAAGTATGTAGCTGGCTTCCTTTTAAGATTCAAAACAGAGTTGCTGTAATTACAGTAGTTCTTCTTCATTAATCAAAGAAAATAATCTCTTCAGATATTTGTTTTTCCCCTTTTGAAAGCCGAATTACCTGGATGTTTGGAAGCAAAATGTCTAAAAATGAATATGGAAGCGATACTGCACACGAAAAGAAGAGGCAAGGATTGATAATCTTTAGGAGGAAATATCCTTTTAAATTAATTTTTGTCCAGCCAATATAACACTCCAAAGTAGAATTGCATGATGAATTAGGCTTATTATTGACTATATCTCAAATTAATTTATATAATCCAAATTTTCAATTTATTTAATACAGCTAAATCATGAGTCAATTTGTTTCTTATTCAAAAGAACAAACCATAGAGAAACCAAACAATTGTTAATCATTGAGTTGTTTTAACGTTATTCCAAACTTTACTTTTTGGTATAATTTTAATAAGAAATTAAAATTTTATGTTCATTAAAAATAAACATAATCCCCCTGGTCACGAGCAATAAGTTGCGGGTTTGACCTTATAATTATGTCAAAAACCTCATAACTCCATTCTGTAAGACCCTCAATAAATATTATGTTAACTTCAAAATAAAAAAACAAAACAAGCCTTTTATATATTCCCCCTTTTTCCTTCCTTTCACTTCATATCCAGCTTTTACTTATCAAACAGTTTTCGTTCGATTTTGTCCTCGTATTGCTTAAACATGGCGGAGTTCGTTTTAATTCTTCTTTTAGACAGCAGCTGATTGTAACGAAGTCTTTTTTCATTCAGCTGCTCGTTTAACGACCGTGCCTGGTCTGGATCGTCACAATTGCTTACTAATCGTTCGAGCTCGCGGATATCCTGGCGCAAATGAGCATCTTCCTGTGTAAAACCAGCATTTTTCAGCATTCTTGCAGCCATTCGCATTTCTCGCGGCAGTGATTCAAATTCATCCTTCGGCAGCGGTTTTCCAGCACCTGGCAGGCGATCAAATGCGCCTTCCTCCATTGCTTTCTTGATCCGTTCTTCAGCAATCCGGAATGAATCCATTTATATTCCTCCATTTTCAATTGAGTGATCTTTATTATAGCAGATCCGAAACAAAATACCGGAAATAAGCCCTTTTTCAACTTGGAAGTACTTTACATAACAGCGCTCTGTAAAACAGTTTTATAGACATATTTTCACGAAAGAATCTACTAAGAATTTTCATTTTGTACAAACAAAGGCGAAAACTGTTGAATTTTTTGTGACACTGTCGTGAAAATATTGTTTTTTGCGGCTAATAGGATTAGCATAGAGAGTGGTGAAAAGATCGTTACAACTAGGTTTATCTACTGAAAACAAGCAATTGTGAAGTTGTTAACATTCTTTACGCTTTGAACTACGGAACTACATAAGAAAGGGGTACAGCATGAAAAAGAAATGGTTGTTATTATCAGCGATTTTCACTATTGCTACAGTGCTTGCAGGATGCGAAAATCCGCTAATGGTACTTGATCCAAAAGGGCCGAATGCCAAAACGCTATCTGACACCATTATTATGTCAATCATCGTGATGTGCGGTATTTTATTTGTTGTTTACGTGTTGTATGCGTACATGCTTATCAAGTATCGGGCGTCCAGAATGGGAGAGGATTACGAGCCTCCTCACGAACATGGGAGCACAAAACTAGAAATTATTTGGACGGTTATTCCGATCATAATTGTTGTGTTTTTGTCCGTTATCACAGTTCAATCAACAAGTAAAGTAGAAAGCAAGCCGGTTGGCTATGAAAATGAAGAGCCGCTTGTTATCTATGCAGCATCGTCTAACTGGAAATGGCATTTCAGCTATCCAGAGGAAGGCATTGAAACAGTTAACTATGTAAACCTTCCGGTAGATCGTCCAGTAGAGTTCCGTCTGTATTCATACGGACCAATCACGAGCTTCTGGATTCCACAGCTGGCTGGTCAGAAGTATGCGATGAGCGCCCACGTTACAAAGATTCATATGGCAGCAGATGTGCCGGGATCATACATGGGACGTAACTCAAACTTTAATGGTCAAGGTTATGCGCAAATGGAATTTGAAGCACAGGCCATGACACAAGCGGATTATGACGAATGGGTAAATGATGTCAAAACAACAGCACCAAAGCTGACTGACGCTGATTACGATAAGCTGCTTGAAACAGATTTCGTAGGCCGTAAATCGTACTCATCTACTCACCTTGAGTTTAACCCGCCGCCAGAAGGCGAGCATCATGGAACACCTAATGAAGGAACACCTAACACAGAAGAAGATGGAGACAAAACAGCTCCTTCTTCAGAGCCACACACCCATCCGAATCATACTGAGTGATGGACACAACAATGAAAGGAGACACTTAACATGGAGTCGCATGAGCAACAATTTCTCATTCTTAACGAACCCATGATCGTCGGAGCGATGATCAGTATTGTGGTCGGTGCGCTATCCCTTTTTATTGGGATAACCTACTTTAAAAAGTGGGGCTACTTATGGCGTGAATGGATCACAACGGTTGACCATAAAAAAATCGGCGTTATGTACATCTTAGTCGCCCTTGTAATGCTATTCCGTGGAGGCGTTGACGCCCTCCTCATGCGCGGACAAACAGCGATGCCGGAAAACGGCCTGCTTGATGCGCAGCATTACAACGAAATCTTTACAACACACGGCGTTATCATGATCCTCTTTATGGCGATGCCATTTATCATTGGATTAATGAACGTTGTCACACCACTTCAAATTGGTGCGCGTGACGTAGCATTCCCGCGCCTGAACTCCGTCAGCTTCTGGCTGTTCGCGGTTGGGACAGGCTTGTTTAACATTTCATTTATCATCGGGGGATCACCGGATGCCGGCTGGTCTGCTTACTTCCCGCTGGCGAGCTTGGAATTCAGCCCGACAGTCGGAAACAACTATTACGCAATTTCCCTGCAAATCGCAGGTCTTGGTACATTGGCAACAGGGATTAACTTCCTTGTAACGATTTTGAAAATGCGTGCACCAGGCATGACATTAATGAAAATGCCAATGTTTACTTGGTCTATCTTGATCACAAACGTTATCATCGTGTTCGCGTTCCCTGTTTTAACAGTAGCACTTGCATTGATGACAATGGACCGTCAGTTTGGCACGAAGTTTTTCGCCATGCAGGACGGCGGAATGGACATGCTCTGGGCTAACCTTTTCTGGGTTTGGGGACATCCTGAAGTATATATCGTTATCCTTCCTGCTTTCGGTATTTACAGCGAAATTATTTCAACGTTTGCACGTAAAAACTTGTATGGCTACAAATCAATGGTTATTAGTATGGTGGCGATTTCCCTTCTTTCTTTCGTTGTTTGGGCGCACCACTTTTACACAATGGGCCACGGCGTTATGGTCAACAGCGTATTCTCCATCACAACGATGCTGATTGCCGTTCCAACCGGTGTGAAAATATTCAACTGGCTGCTTACCCTTCATAAAGGGAAAATTAGTTTTACGACACCAATGCTTTATTCGCTTGCATTTATTCCGATTTTCACAATCGGTGGTGTTACTGGGGTTATGCTTGCGATGGCAAGTGCCGATTACCAGTACCACAACACAATGTTCCTAGTAGCGCATTTCCACTATGTATTGATTCCAGGTACGGTATTCGCCGTTATTGCCGGCTTCCATTTCTGGTTCCCGAAAGTCTTCGGTTTCCGTTTAAATGAAAAGCTTGGAAAACTTGCTTTCTGGTTTATTACAATCAGCTTTAACGTGGCGTTCTTCCCGCTGTTCATTCTTGGACTAAACGGTATGACTCGCCGTATGTACACATATTCTGAAAGCACTGGCTACGGCCCGCTTAACATGCTTTCATTCCTTGGTGCGGTTGGCTTGGGGATCGGCTTTATCATCCTCGTGTATAACTTGTACTGGAGTATCCGTTACAGCCCGCGCGATGAAACAGGCGATCCATGGGATGCCCGCTCTCTTGAATGGGCAACACACGGTCCTGTACCGTTCTATAACTTTGCACGCATTCCACAAGTGAACGAGCTTGATGCATTCTGGTATGCGAAGAAACACAACAAACCGCTTTGGAGCGGCCCAATTGAAAAGATTCACATGCCAAACAACAGCGGCATGCCATTCCTTATGAGTGGCGCGTTCTTTGGTGCTGGTTTCTGCCTCGTATTTAGCTGGTGGATCCCGACTATTATTTTCACAATCTTGATCTTTGTCTTTATGGCCCTTCGTTCATTTGAACAAGATCACGGCTACTACGTTTCTGCCGAAGAAGTTGAACGGATAGAACGGGAACTTGGAGGTGAAAAATAATGAAAATTGATGA
Organism: Domibacillus indicus; assembly: GCF_023715895.1. Classification (GTDB taxonomy): domain Bacteria; phylum Bacillota; class Bacilli; order Bacillales; family Domibacillaceae; genus Domibacillus; species Domibacillus indicus_A. The sequence goes on from NZ_JAMBOO010000003.1 coordinate 53,407, forward strand.
ATCGCTGCCGCTTGAATATAGTACAGAAGAAAACCGGCTGAAGATTCTCGGCTTCTGGATTTTCCTTGGCGCCGAGATCGCCCTTTTCTCCACGCTGTTCGCGGTTTACTTTACGCTTCATAACGGCCACGGCGATGGACCGAGCGCAGAGGAACTGTTTAAAATTACACCGGTTATGATCGAAACGGTTTTGCTTTTAACAAGTAGTTTCACGATTGGTCTTGGTATCCATGCGATGCGTCTTGGCTTGAAAAAAGCGATGATGACTTTCTTTGTTATCACCCTTGTACTCGGCCTTGGATTCCTTGGTACAGAGATTTATGAGTTTATAGAATATATCCATGAAGGTGCCACGATTCAAACAAGCGCCTTTACATCAAGCTTGATGACACTGCTTGGCACGCATGGTGCGCACGTAACGTTCGGCTTTTTCTGGGGAACAGCGCTTCTTATTCAAGTAGCAAAACGCGGCTTGACACCGGAAACAGCGAACAAATCGTTTATCTTCTCGCTTTACTGGCACTTCCTAGACGTTGTCTGGATCTTTATCTTCAGCTTCGTTTATTTGAAAGGAATGATGTAAGATGATGAAGCAATTGTTCCCGAAGCAGCACGTGATGGGCTTTTTATTCTCAATGGTCCTCTCTATTGTTGCCTTGGCGGTTCTCGCTTTTGATATGTCCTACAAGATGGGAATGGCAATCCTGCTTGTTACCGCTATTGCGCAAGCCTTGGTTCAGCTTCTTCTCTTTATGCATATCGGGGAATCAGAAGACAAAAACACACTTTATACAAACATTATTTACGCTTTGTTTGTTGGTGTTGTAACGATCCTTGGAACATTGTTCACCATGATCTGGGGTTATATGTATTAAGAAAAAACCGGAGCGATTTGCTCCGGTTTTTTTATATTTTCTCGTACCTTGAACTTACTTTCTCTATTAAAATGAATACCAGCCATATGCCAAAGATCCACATTGAACTCACAAGGATGGTTGCACCAACAATGGACATCATGTACCCTTCGTTGTAACCGCTTGCAAAAAGACTCACAAGAAAGATTAATCCGCCAATAACACAGCCCGCGCCTGAGAAATACTTGATAAACGAAAGTATTTTCACTTGCTCTTCTGTCATTTTTTATCAGCTCCTTCTTACTATCTATTTTACGCAGGTTCACAAAATTGTCAAATACTTTTCTTAAAATGTTCAAAATTATTTCAAAAATTGAACACAAAAAAACAGGAAGAGGCAAATCTTCCCGCCGGGTTATGATGTGTGAAGCCTTTTAAGCAAAGGTTTTTTCCAGCTCTCGGCCAGCTCTTCAAGATCAACAAGCTTTTTGATTTTTTCTTGTGAAGATTCTTTTTTCTTCATAATCTGGTTGGCTTCTTCAACGGTTATAGCAGCTGGATGAATGTGTATACGTTCCAGGCGGCTTTCCGCTCCTACCTTTCCTTCTGTTAAAACGCGAAAGTAAAAGCCTGTATAGCCTGTTTCGTCCACCCGGGAAACAAGCGTTGGTTCATTATAGCGTGCAGCCAGTTTAAAACACGGCTGCCGCGGCTGGCTGATTTGCACCACCGCTTCACCAAGCTGAAAAATGTCCCCAATATAGACGTCTGTTTCAAGCAGTCCGGCTGCTGTAATATTTTCACCAAACGCAGCTTGTGGAAGCGGCCTGCCCAATGTTTTCGCCCAGTATGTATAGTGCTCATGCGGGTATACACAAACTGCTTTGTCTTCCCCGCCGTGATGAACAAGATCTGCCTGGCCGTCTCCTTCAAATCCTGTTTTCGATAAAAAAATAGCCTGGTGTACAGGTGCTTTTTGAATGCCCGATTGAACAACCTTTTTTCCATACGGCAAATCAGCCGGTTTGCCGACGTTAACAGATAGGATTTTCATATGTTTCCCTCCTTAAAAATAATCAGGAATCGGCTCCTGCAGTATGCGCTCGTATAAAAACCGATCTGCCCGGACCATACATAAGCCATGGGCATGATGCTGATAAGCAGGAGGCAGCGCTTGAAAGCCAAGCTTTTCATAATAAGCTGTACCAATTTCGCTGTAAAGCATAAACGCAGAAGCTGGATGCTTGTCCATGCATTGTGTAAGAAGAGCCCTGCCAAGACCCTGTCCCCTAAAACCTGGTTCAACGACAACAGAACCAATGCCGTACAAGTAAGGACGCAGCCGAAGCAGCATTAACGAGGCCATAATCTCCCTATTCGCGCCTTCTAATACATAACGGGTACCGTATGCTTCTTCTTTTTGATTGTCTTCTATGTACTCGGCGAGCGACCGTCCTTTGGGCCATTCCCGGTGCCCAAGCTCATAAAGTCTTTGCCGTTCCTCTGGCAGTGCTTCACGCAGCAGCATCTCTTCTTTCCTCCTTTCTTTTCCATCGTACAAAAAAACCGTCCCAAAACGCAAGGACGGTTTTTTGTTCTTTAGACGCCTACAGGCTGCATCGCTGGCGAGTATGCCTGCTGAATAATTTTCATATCCGCTTCAGCCAGCTGCGGCACCTGGTAATAACCATGTTTATTTTGATAAATGGAAATTTCGTATGCCATTTCGATGCAGTTCGGAAGAGAATCCGCTAAAACGCGGCGGACAACCGGGTTTGTTGCTTCAAGAGCCGCCATTGTTTTAAAGGATGCCGCTGATTTCATAGCACCGAGCATAAAAGTTGAAATCACTTGATCATTAATTTCATTTTCTGACCCAATCGGAGCTGTTGGCTGTTTTGATTGAAGACCGTAGTCGAAGTTATTGTCCTGCTTCATTTTATAGCTTTGTGTTGGAATAGCAGGATCTTCTCCGGAACGGAAACAGTCAAGTGTTGTGTTGTATTCCTGCTCGATAAATGTGTACTGGCGGTTTAGGATATCAAGCAGTTCTGAATCCTTTACCATTGGGCGCAGCATCGTATATTTGTTTAGTGTGCTGACAGCCATAGAGAGTACTTCATGAACATCAAGCATTTCGTGTGCGCCATGGTTAAATCGCGGTGAAGTCATCCAAATCGCCTCCTGAATAAAGTGTGATGCTCGAATAGTGTGTGGCATCCACCTCGATTTATTCAAAAATGGGCATGGTTGATGTTGTCACTTCCGACCTGAACGTGTAAAAATGGTATATATTAAAATAAAAGATCCAAACTAAAGGAGTATGCCCTCATGAATAAAAAAGATCTTGAAGAACACATTATAAACCAATACAAACAGGATGAGCATATGATGGTGCTTGTGTTTGCACAGTGGTGTGTAAACCATGACCTTGATCCGGCTGACTTATATAAGCGCGCGTATCCGGGCCAAAAGGAGAACGATGTGTTAAATCAGGCGATCGACTTAACCGTGCCAAAAGAAGAAGCTGGCCATATTTCTGATGAAACCCTTCTGAATGTCTTATCTCTTTACGGCAACGATGACCTTGCTTTTGTGGTAAGCGAGGAAATGAGAAAACGCACGAAAAAACCGGATTGAGTTACTCAATCCGGTCCTTACTTATGTTAACCCTGACTCTGGGCGCCAGGTTGTCCGGTTATCATCTTCGATAATGCCGAGTGTCACATCACTGATTTCGCTTTCCTCTAAAAGCCGATTTTTTACGCGGAATTTAATGTCATCGGCCTCAGCAAGGGAAAGGCCTTTTCGAAGCTCTATCACCCCATCTACATGATAAGAGCGGCCTTCCTGTATAATACGCAGGTGGTGGATATCGACTGTATCTTCATCCTGTAAAATGGTATTGGCTGTTTTTTGTTCAATTTCAACCGGTGCCGCTACGCCAATTAAGCCAATCATATTATCATATCCAACACGAAACGCTACACCTACCATTAATAAACCAATCAAAATGGTAATCACGCCATCCACGGCCAAAATGCCAAAAAACTGAGCAAGCGTAATGCCAATAATCGCTAAAATCGCCCCGGAAGTAGCGACAAGATCTTCATAAAAAACAAGCCGGGTTGCCGGCGACGCTTTACCCACGTTTTTAAATGCCTGTATGAAAACATTTCCTTTTTTCTCTACGCGTGCTTCCTCTAAAATTTCCTTCATGGCTTTAAACAAAATAAAGCCATCGATGATAACCGCGGCTAAAAGAACCACCACATTGAGCCAGAAGTCCGTTGCCTGTTCAGGATGCTGAAGAAGCTTCCAGCCTTTTAAAATGGTCTCATACGCCATAATCGAAACGACAATTACGGCAATCATACAAAAGATATTCACCAGCCGGCCAAATCCTGTTGGAAATCTTTTTGAAGGCCGCATTTCAGCCAGTGCGCTTCCGAAATAAACAAATCCTTGATTAATGGCGTCTGCCAGTGAATGCATAGCAGAAGCAAACATCGTTCCGCTTCCGCTGAAAGCAGCGGCAATAAATTTCAAAACCGCTAACACCGTATTGCCCAGTGCTGCAATACCCGATGACGTGTTTCCTTTTCGCATTAAAGAACCAATTCCCATAAGCTGCCTCCTTTTTTCTATATCTATACCCGATAAAAAGGATACCTACTCTTGAAAGATAAACAGCACACTTCCATCCTTTCTTCTTTAGAGAAATGATTTTTACGGACATATAATAGCCGGCCACCGGCGTTGCAAAATCGAAAATAAATTTCCTGCATTCTTTTTTCATTTCATATCCCCGCCATTCTCATGAGTCAACATCCGTATACGAGCTTTTGATGAAAAGGAAGGGCCATTCTGAAAGAACCAAGCCTCCATTCTTTTAAAAAGGACAGCGTTTGAGTGGAGTTCTTTAAGGTAATAGGGTAAGAAATAAAGAGCTTTGAGAAGAAAGAAGGGATAGGATGTTTTTTTGGTGGAGTTTCGTTTTGGCCATTGGATTGGCCCTCCTTCACTTTTTTTCGAAAAACATGGCGTTTCTATCAGTGAAGCCGCGCAGCCGGTTTCTTTCTATTGCTGGCGGAATTGCCGTCGCGTATGTGTTTATTCATCTTCTTCCCGAATTACACCGCTACCAAAATGAAATCGAAGAAGAGGTGAAACAGGGCGTGCTCGGCTATATGGATAACCATATTCTGTTCGTTTCCCTGCTGGGCCTTGTCGTTTTTTATGGATTGGAGCGCCTCGTGAAAGTGTCCAAACGGAAAGGAGCAGGCAGGGAAGCGAATAAAGCGTCTGCCGGTGTATTTTGGCTTCATATGGCTTCATTTTTTCTTTATAACATGGTGATTGGCTATCTTTTAATTCGTGAGGAGTATGACAGCACTTGGGGGATGTTCTTTTTCTTTTTAGCCATGGGTGTTCACTTCGTTATTAATGACCACAGCCTTCGTGAAGCCCATGAAGCTGTTTATGATCGATATGGAAGGCTGCTTTTAACAGCTGCTATCCTGATCGGATGGTGCATCGGCGCCGTAGCAGAGGTGAATGAATTAATCATTTCGCTCCTTGTTGCTTTTATTGCCGGAGGCGTGATTTTAAACGTAATGAAAGAAGAGCTGCCAGAGGAAAGAGAAAGCAGCTTCGGTGCTTTCAGCATGGGGATCGCAGCGTATACTGCGCTTTTACTGCTCATTTAAGGAAGCAAAGCCGCCGGGTCATTTCTTTTGGACGTGATCCAGGCGGACACAAAAAAGCCGGGAAAACCCGGCTTTTTATTTTACGATATTTGCTTTTTCCAGCGTGTTCATCATACTTTGTATGTAGCTTGCCTGCTGCTTTCTTGCCTGTTCTTCCTTGCTGCTTGTACTAAAAGCAGCGTACATTGCGACCTCGTCATTCACAGCGTCCTTTAGTTCTTCCCACATTTTTTTGTAATCCATTTTCGAACCACCTTTTGTATGGTAATAAACTGTTAACTTATTTTATAACGGACCCCCTTATGCTCGCAATCCCTTTTTACTGTTTATGCCAGATTTCTTTCCTGTTTTTTTATAAAAATGCTCGTTAAAATAAGCTTTCTTAGCGGGTGTCAGCCGTTTCCCCAGGGGTGGATAATTGGGTGTATTTTACGATTAGAGTTCGGGAAAATGGAAAGGTACATACAGAACCTATACCATCTGTCCAACCACTGGAAATAAAATCAATATCGTGTGTCGTGTAATGGTTTAGCGTATATAGTTCTACCGCCAGCCCGCTGACGACTACAGGCTTAATCCGAATGCACTCATATATTCCGTTACAAGGCCCGCAAATTCAAATATGCGCTCACGGATCGGCAGCTGCTTTAAAGTCTCTAATTGGACGCGCAAGACATCAATAGGCATCCAAATAAATCTTCCCCACTTCTTTAATAACAAAAGTGCCTTCCTGCACAGCCTGTTGTTTTTTGGCCAAAACAAGAGCGGTAAGCGCCTCTGATTCCCCTTTAGAACGAACGCGGGATCGTTTAATAGAAGGACCGCTTTTTTGAGCTGTATACAGCTGTGCGTTCACCGAAGGGCATTTTTCATTGACAAACGACTCCAGTGCAGCAAACTGAATTTTCATGCAGCTCCTCCTTTGTTTACTTTTGGTATACCCGATTTTTCTGATTTGGTTATAAAAAAACAAGACCTATGACAGGTCTTGTTTTTAAGATACTCTTTTTTGTTCACTGCGGGCGATTTGCTTTTCTTTTCGAACCATATAAACCGTTAGTGGAACCCAAATAATAAGGAGCGCAATAAATACCGCCGATTGGGCTGAACCAGGGATATCCGTATATTTAAAAATGGCATTTAAATTTGTAAAAATCAGCATGCCGCTTACAATAACCGCTAACACACGTGTTGGCAGGCTTTTCACAATATAGGCAGCAATAGGCGCTGCGATAATACCGCCAAGCATAATCGCCCCTGCCCACAGCCAGTTGATTTTCTCAGGGCCAAGTGAAATCATGAATCCAATTGTGGCGGACATGGCAACAGCAAATTCACTGGCTGCTACTGTCCCAATAGCGATTCGGGGCTCCATGCCTTTTTGTGAAAGTAAAGCTGGTGTTGCAATAGGTCCCCAGCCTCCGCCTCCACTGGCGTCAAAAAAACCGCCGATAAGGCCTAGAGGGATAAAAAAGCGATTTGTTGGCGCTTTTGGTGCTTGCTTTTGTGCATTCTTTAATAAAAGGAAACGGCCTAATATAAATAGCCCGAGACAAAGCAGGAACGTAGAAACGTAAAGACGTACATATTCTCCCGTCAAGTTGCTTAGAAAAGTTGCACCGGCAAACGCACCAATAGAGCCAGGGATAATAAGTTTTTTCAGCATGGCTTTATCGACATTTCCAAATTTCCGGTGACTAATGCCCGATGCTGCCGTTGTCACGACCTCTGCCATGTGAACAGAAGCCGATGCAACCGCCGGAGCAATTCCCGCAGACAAAAGCAACGTTGTTGATGTCAGGCCGTAGCCCATTCCAAGGGCCCCGTCCACAAGCTGGGCAGCAAGCCCGACGAGTGCAAAAATGATAAAACGTTCCATACCGTTCCTCCTGTAGTCTACAAGGCGGGATACTCCTCTTTAAGATCCGCCATGTATTGTTTTCTTTTCTCTGGATATTCCAAATAATCATTCTCTACTGCCCTTTTCAGCCACTTTCGCCGTTCAGGGCGTTCAGGAATATGCCGTTTAATATACTGGCGGACCTCATACAAAAAATCTACATACGCTTCATAACGTTCGTCAAATTCTTCTTCCAGCTGATTACGGATTTGAGTGGAGAGAGATGGGCTTGCGCCGCTTGTAGACACACTGATCATAAGCTTTCCGCGCATCATGACAGCAGGAATCTGTGCATTGCCAAGATCATTATGCTCTGCATGGACAACGAGTTTTCCATGGCGGACAGCAAGCTCAGCCATTTTGGCATTTGCCTGCTTGTCGTCTGTGACAAGCATAATTAAAAACGCATCCTCAAGATCGCTCCACTCGACTTTCTTACGATGAAGCACTACTTTTCCTTCATGAGCCAATTGTTCAATAGACGGGTGAAAATCGGGGCTGACAATGTGCGGCTGTATGCCGAACCGAAGTAAATTCTCGGTTTTGTGAAAAGCGATCGGACCGCCGCCCGCAATCACAACCTTTTGTCCGCTCAAGTCAATCATGATGGGAAACATACAGGCTCCGATTGGGCAGCTTCTGCTACACGCTGTGCTAAAATACGGCCAATAACCGGATCATACCCGAGATGGCGGCAAAGATGAATCTCGCTGGTTGAATTCAGCTTTTTAACAGCTCGTTCCATCGTTTTCGTCAATATACCGGTAAAAAGCAGGTAAGGCACGATAAACAGCTGATGAGGCTGCTTGTCTACCGCCTGGCGAAGAGCGTCTTCAAAAGAAGGTTCACAAGCTGCCATATAACCAATAGTCACATCAGTTAACTTGGTTTTAGATTGAAAAAGATCGAGAATGTGGCCGAAGTCTTCCTTTGTTGCCGGATCACTGCTTCCCCGTCCTACAAGCAGAACCGACGCATTCGCTGAAATCGGCGCGGCTTCTTTCATCCGGTCGATTAACACATCGATAATTTGTTCCTGTACACCCAGCGGGCGTCCGTAACGAATCGCAACATCAGGGAAAAGCTTGGCTGCTTTTGCAAGCTCTTCTGGAATGTCTTCTTTTGCATGCCCTGCTGTCAGGAGGAGAAACGGAATCGCAGTGATATCCGTTGCTCCTCTTTCCACACAGGTACGAAGCCCTTCTTCAATAGAAGGGGCTGAAAGCTCAAGGTAGCAAATTTCCTGGATGGGCATGTCAACAAGCGGCATGGTTTCACGGATAAAATCCGCCGCCTGCTTGGCGCCTTCTTTTATGCGTGTTCCATGGCAAATGTAAAGAACTGCTTTCATCCTTTTGCGCCCCCCTGTACCTTTTCCGCATTTTCTTTAAACCATTGTAATTCCCCTCGCATTTTCACCACTTCACCAATGACGATCATGCTTGGATTGGTAATCCCTTCTTCTTGTGCAACATCATAAATGTTTTCGAGTGTGCCTGTTACCGTCTGCTGCTTTTCCGTTGTTCCCCAATGAATCAGAGCTGCCGGTGTTTCGGGCGATTTTCCATAGCGAATTAATTTTTCCTGAATGTAAGGAAGATTTTTGACACCCATATAAATGGCAATCGTGTCAATTCCTTTTGCAAGAGACGCCCATTTTGTTTCTTCATCTGCGCCTTCTTTGCGGTGGCCGGTTACGATGGCAAAAGATGCGCCGTAATCACGGTGAGTTACAGGAATACCGGCATACGCAGGCGCTGCGATACCAGATGTGATACCTGGAATCACTTCAAAGTCAACGCCGTTTTGTACAGCAAACGCCGCTTCCTCGCCGCCACGGCCAAATACGTATGGATCGCCGCCTTTTAGCCGGACAACCTGCTTGCCCTGCTTGGCATGCTCCACAAGAAGCTCGTTAATGTTTTCCTGCTGGACAAAATGACGATCTGGCAGCTTTCCGCAAAAAAGAAGCTCCGCTCCTTCTTTGGCATGGTCAAGAAGCTCCATGCTGATCAAGCGGTCGTATAAAATCACATCTGCCTCCTGTATTGCCCGTAACCCTTTTACCGTAATTAAATCCGGATCCCCCGGACCTGCACCGACAAGCCATATTTTGCCCATCGTGCCACCTCCGTTCATCATGCATTTCTCTCTATCTGCTGCTTTTTATCATAGCCTGAATGAAGAGCTCAGGCAAGGTGCTCTTTTTTACAGCCAGTTGTTTTTCTTTAAGTACTCAACAAGCTGCTCCACGCACTCTTCAACGGAATATTGATCCGTATTTAACACAAGCTCCGGTTTTTCCGGTGCTTCATACGGAGATGAAATGCCAGTAAACTCAGGAATCTCGCCTGCTCTTGCTTTTTTATACAAGCCTTTTGGATCGCGCTGTTCACATTTTTCAATCGGGCACTCAACGAATACTTCAATAAACTCGTCGTTTTCAAGCAGTGCGCGAACGGTATCACGATCTTCACGGAATGGAGAAATAAAAGCTGTGAATACAAGCTGGCCTGCATCTACAAACAGTTTAGATACTTCCCCAATACGGCGGATATTTTCTTTGCGTGCTTCATCTGAGAAACCAAGATCTTTATTTAAGCCGTGGCGCACATTGTCGCCGTCTAATACATACGTGCTTACGCCAAGATCAAACAAGCGGCGGGCCGCAGCATTTGCGACCGTTGACTTGCCGGAACCGGACAGCCCGGTAAACCATAATACCGCGCTGTGGTGTCCGCTTTTCTTGCGTCGTTCTTCTTTTGTTAGTGACTGTTCATGCCAGACGATATTGTTGTTCGTCATGTTTCTTCTCTCCCTTATGCGTTTGATGTTTCTTTCATTCCACGGATTAGAACTTCTACCACTTCTTTACGGCTGAATTCTGCCGGTGGAATTTCTCCTGCACGAAGCATTTCACGCACTTTCGTACCAGAAAGAATCACATGGTCTTCTTTTGAATGCGGGCATGTTTTGGAAGAAGCCATGTTTCCGCACTTTTTGCAGAAAAAGCTGTGTTCAAAGAACAGAAGCGTAATGCCGATTTCTTCTGCTGTGAAGTTTGAGAATATTTCTTGTGCTTCATACGTACCGTAGTAGTCACCAACACCTGCATGGTCACGGCCAACGATAAAGTGTGTGCAGCCATAGTTTTTGCGGACAATCGCATGGAAAATCGCTTCGCGCGGTCCAGCATAGCGCATAGCTGCCGGGAATACAGCAAGCTTCACACGGTCTGCCGGGTAATAATCGCGAAGAAGCACCTGATAGCTTTCCATACGGATATCAGCTGGAATATCATCGGATTTTGTTTCGCCAACAAGCGGATTTAAAAGAAGCGCGTCTACAATTTCAAGCGCTGATTTTTGAATGTATTCATGTGCACGGTGAACCGGGTTGCGTGTTTGGAAGCCGACAATTTTGTTCCAGCCATTTTCACGGAAGATACGGCGTGTTTCGGATGGATCAAAGTAAAACTCTGCGAATTGCTCGCGCTCAATGCGTTTCACAAGTGTAATCGGGCCGCCCAGGTAAACCGGACCGCGGCTGTATACTTTTTTCACGCCTGGATGTGCTTCTTCTGTTGTTTTATATACATTTTGTGCTTCAAGCTTTTGATCAGGCTCATAAATGTCTTCAATGTTCAGCACACCATATACCGTGCCGTTTTGTTTCAATAGGACTGTGTCCCCTTTTTCATATCCAGATGCATCCTGTACAGGGAGCGTAATCGGAATGCTCCAAACTGTGCCGTCTGCGAGGCGCATATCTTTTACGACGCTGTCATAGTCTTTTTGTGTAAGGAAGCCAGTAAGCGGGCTGAATGCGCCCGTGGCGATTAATTCAAGATCACTTAAAGCCGTCGCATCAAGTTCGACTTCTTTTGAAATGCCGGATAGGTCAAAATCCGGTTGGTATTGGTTGATAAGTTGGCCTCCATGGGCAGCAATGTTCGTCATGTATAGGTCCCTCCGAATAGGTTAAAATTCATAGATAAACACTTGGTATTATTTTTAAAAAAATTTAAGATCTTACGGATTGGTTGTATGAAGACCGCATTCTGTTTTACCGGATCCGCTCCAGCGTCCGGAACGAATGTCCTCCATTGAAAAAGCAGGCTTTGTGCATGGTTCGCAGCCAATGCTTGGGTAACCCTGGTCATGCAGTACATTATAGTCAAGCTCATGCTTTGTTACATAACGCCACACTTCTTTCCACGTCCAGTGAATCAGCGGGCACACTTTAATTTTTTGGAATCGGTTATCAAGATTTAAGTAATTTGTGTTTGCTCTTGATTCCGATTGCTCACGGCGCAGCCCGGAAATCCAAGCTGTTGACGGAGCCAATGCTTTTTGAAGCGGAATGATCTTCCGGATTTCGCAGCATTTATTCGGGTTTGTAGCAAACAAGTCTGGTCCAAACTTGGCCGCTTGTTCTTCAATCGTCATCTCTGGCTGCTGCATACGAATATTCAGCTGAGGATAACGAGCTTTTACTTTATCGATGGTCTCGTATGTTTCTTTAAAATGATAATGCGTATCAAGAAAAACGATTTCTGCATCCGGCTTCACTTGAGCAATCAAGTCAATTAAAACAATGCCTTCAATTCCGAAGCTGCAGGCATAAACAAGCTTGTCGCCATACGTATCATATGCCCACCGAAGCACTTCAAGTGCTCCTTTTGTTTCTGAATCAGCCGGAAAGTCAGGGATCTGATCCTGCATATCATTCCATGATTCAAAGGTAATCATTGATGTCCCCCTCTTTATTATCTGTTCTTTTCGAATGAGTTTAGTTTATCAGAAAATAATGCAAAGTCAATCCTATTTGCTTACTCGGAATTAAAAAAGATTTGCTCGCTTTTTCAATTTACTGTTTATTCTTTTTTTCTCCCAAGAATGATATAATCAGAGGTGATGAATTCATATTGGGAGGAAAAAACATTTGATTACAGTACAAGACGTCAGCCTGCGCTTTGGCGACAAAAAATTGTTTGAAGATATTAACTTAAAGTTCACACCGGGGAACTGCTACGGACTCATCGGCGCAAATGGTGCCGGCAAGTCTACATTTGTTAAAATTTTATCCGGTGACCTGGAGCCGCAGACCGGTCATGTGTCCATGCCAAAAGATGCGCGTCTTGCCGTATTAAAGCAGAACCACTTCGAATATGAAGAGTTCGGTGTAATGGAAACAGTTATTATGGGCCATGCCCGTCTTTATGAAGTAATGAAAGAAAAAGATGCGATCTACATGAAAGCTGATTTTACGGATGAAGACGGCATGCGCGCAGCGGAACTCGAAGGTGAGTTTGCTGAAATGAACGGCTGGGAAGCAGAATCCGAAGCCGCGATTCTCCTTTCTGGTTTAGGTGTTCAAGAAGCACTGCATGACAAAAAGATGTCAGAGCTTGATGGATCAGACAAAGTAAAAGTGCTTCTTGCCCAGGCCTTATTCGGCAAGCCGGACGTTCTTTTGCTGGATGAGCCGACCAACCACCTTGACATTGAAGCGATCCGCTGGCTGGAAGAATTTCTAATTAACTTTGAAAATACTGTTATTGTCGTATCCCATGACCGTCATTTCTTAAACAAGGTATGCACGCACACGGCAGATCTTGACTTTGGAAAAATTCAAATTTATGCCGGTAACTATGATTTCTGGTATGAGTCAAGCCAGCTTGCACAAAAATTACAGTCAGATGCGAACAAGAAAAAAGAAGAGAAAATCAAAGAACTTCAAGCATTTATCGCTCGCTTCAGCGCCAATGCTTCAAAGTCAAAACAAGCGACCTCACGGAAAAAGTCTTTGGATAAAATCACGCTCGATGATATCAAGCCTTCTTCCCGTCGTTACCCATATGTACAGTTTACGCCTGAGCGTGAAATTGGGAACGATGTCCTGCGTGTAGATGGATTGTCCAAAACAATTGATGGTGTGAAAGTGCTTGATAACGTAAGCTTTATTATGAACAGAGAAGATAAAATTGCGCTTGTCGGCACAAATGAAGCAGCCAAAACGGCGCTGTTTAAAATTTTAGCAGGCGAAATGGAGCCGGACGAAGGCTCATTCAAATGGGGCGTAACGACATCACAGGCTTACTTCCCGAAAGACAACTCCGAATACTTTGAGGGGTCAGAAATGACGCTTGTAGAATGGCTGCGCCAATTTTCGCCGGCGGATGAAAGCGAAAGCTTCCTGCGTGGATTCCTTGGCCGGATGCTTTTCTCTGGTGAAGAAGCATTGAAAAAAGCAAGCGTGCTGTCCGGGGGCGAAAAAGTCCGCTGCATGCTGTCTAAGATGATGCTGTCCAGTTCAAACGTTCTTTTATTGGATGAACCGACCAACCACTTGGACTTGGAATCTATTACGGCCCTTAACAACGGCTTGATTGCGTTTAAAGGCGCCATGATCTTCGCGTCTCATGACCATCAGTTTGTTCAGTCAACAGCGAACCGTATTATCGATCTTACACCGAAGGGAATCATCGATAAGATGATGACGTATGACGAGTTTTTAGAAGATACAGAGCTTCAAAAACGCGTAAAAGAGATGTATGCTTCCTAAATAAAAAAATGGCACCTCCCTATGGAGGTGCCATTTTTTTATTTTACGATCATCACGGGACAGTTCACCCGTTTCATCACTTTGTGGCTTACGCTGCCAAGAACGAACTGCTGAAGATGGTTCAGTCCCCTGCTGCCGAGAATAATCAGGTCCGCCTTTTGGGCATTGGCGTACTTCACAATAGCGGGACCTGGATCTCCTTCCCGTACCAAGACGGAATATGGAATTTCCTTTCCTGTAAAAAGGGCTTCGTGACGAGCCAGTTTGTCCCGCCGTTCCCACTGAACCGCATTCATGCGTTCCTGCTGCAAAGAAGCTCCTTTTGATTTATCAGGCCTTGGAACAAACACAATCGTAACCGTACATGAAGAAGAAGCACCCGCTATCGCCGCAGCATGCTCGGCAGCACGATACGAATGCTCTGAACCGTCCGCTGCCAAAATAATATGTGAATACATACGCGCTCCCTCCCGCTTTATCTGGCCCGGCGCGCCGCTTGCTGAATAGGATCCCATACACTGTTAACCGGCGGAGAATAGCTTAAATCCAAATCTTCCAGTTCCTCGATGGTCATGTTGTTAAACAGGGCAGCCGACAGCACATCTATATGCTTCTCCGCCCCACGCTCGCCCACAGCCTGGCCGCCAAGCAGCAGCCTGGACTCCGGATCATATAAAATTTTCACACGAAGAGGAGAAGCATCCGGGTAATAGCCGGCTCTGTTTTTTGTTTCAACCGCAGAGACCTGGTAGGAAACCCCTTCCCGCTTCGCTTCCCTCTCCGTTAAGCCGGTTGATGCAGCTACCAGGTTAAAAAATTTAAAAACGGACGTACCGGTAACGCCTTTAAAGGATCTTGTCCGGCCGGCCATGTTCAGTCCGGCAACTCTTCCCTGCTTGTTAGCAGTTGTGCCGAGCGGAATATAATCAGGTTTTCCTTTTACGAGATGAAAATGTGTGGCACAGTCACCGGCTGCGTATATACCGGGTACCGAGGTCTCCATTCGATCATTGACGATAAGCGCTCCGTTTTCAAACATATGGATGCCTGTTTTCTTTAAAAAAGCGGTATTAGGACGAATACCGACAGCAGCAATGACGAGATCAGCCGGATAAGCAGCGCTGCTCGTTACAACCTGTCCTGCTTCAATTGCCTCAACGTGTTCATTCAACGATAGAATCAGACCGTGCTGCTCGGCTTCCTGATGAAGCGCCTCGGTCATATCCGAATCAAGCATGCCGGCAATTTGGCTGCTTCTTTGAACAATCCGGACCCGCTTTTTGAGCCGGTGAATGTTTTCAGCCATTTCAAGGCCGATATATCCTGCTCCGATAATGACAACTTCGTTTACCTCTTTTGAGCTGAGATGGCACATTAAACGCTCGGTATCCGGAATGGTTTTGACGACGTGCACCCTTTCTACACCTGCTCCTTTCCAGGACGGCAGAACCGGGCTGGCTCCGGTTGCAATTAACAGCCGGTCATAGGAAACTGTAAACGTTTCTTTTGTTTCGTGATTCACGCCGGATACAGTCCGTTTTACCGGATCTACCGCTGTAGCTTCATGCAAAATGCGGGCATCGATCCCATACTTCGTGCGAAATGTTTCAATACTTCGGGCAATCACTTTATCCGTTGAGGGAATAAGACCGCCGACCACATAAGGAAGCCCGCACTGACCATAGGAATAAATAGATCCCTTTTCAAGCACAGTAACCTCTGCTTCGCTGTCATTACGCACGATTTGCATGGCAGCACTCATGCCGGCCGCGTCTCCTCCAATCACCACATATTTCATGTAGACAGGGCATTCACATCATCATATTTGCCGCCTCTTGCAAATTTTGCGACGACATAGGAGCAGGAAGGAATAATTTTAAGGTTTTCTTCTCTTGCATAATCGGCAAGCGTATCAAGCAGCTGTTCAGCTATACCACCGCCGCGAAGCTCGTTTGCGACATACGTATGGTTGGCATTGATTTTTCCTTCCCCAGCCGGGACGTAGGTAATTTCCGCAACACGCCGGCCGTCTTTCTCCATGTAAAAAATGCCGTTTTCATGTTTAATTGGTTCCATTTCAAAAAAACCCCTTTCATCCATTGTCTTTATCAGTATACCCGTTTTTCCGGTATGTCCTAACCTTTTTGAAAGGCGGAACGAGAATAATTCGAAATGAATATGCTACAATACGACTGTGACATTTACCCAATGGGAGGAGCTGCCGCATATGAAAGAATCTTCGACTACACATGTATTTTCCAGGGGTGAGGAAATTGCCAACTCCATTACCCACGGAATTGGCGCCCTGCTCAGCTTAGCCGCTCTTGTTTTATTGATTGTTTTTTCGGCCATTTACGGAACCGGCTGGCATTTAGCAGGATTTATGGTTTTTGGCATTACGATGCTGCTTTTATATGTGTCTTCTACGCTTGTTCATAGTTTTCCTCAAGGAAAAGTAAAAGACTTGTTTGAAATTTTTGATCATGCGTCTATTTATTTGTTTATAGCAGGTACGTATACGCCATTTTTATTTGTGGCCGTCCAGGGAGCGCTCGGCTGGACACTGTTTGGTTTAATATGGGGAATGGCCATAGCAGGCACGGTGTTTAAATGCTTTTTTGTAAAGCGGTTTGTCGGGCTGTCTACCCTTTTGTACGTGATGATGGGCTGGCTCATTGTTTTTGCCTGGGGGCCGCTTACAGCCGCTCTGTCACCCATGACGATTTCTTTTCTCGTTACCGGGGGGATTTTATACACAGCAGGCGCCATTTTTTACGTCTGGCGCGGTTTTCCGTATCATCACATGATCTGGCACTTGTTTGTACTGGCAGGCACCGTATTTCACTTTTTTGCGGTTCTTGGCCTTTTGCCGCAAACAGCGTAAAAGCTGTCTCTAATGATTAGAGACAGCTTTTATTTTTGATTCATTATATAGCGGTATTTTTTCGTTTCAGACCGGAGCAGTGCCTCTGTATCCTCGCTGTTCCGATAAAAGTGAGTCCAATGGTTTTTCTTCAGCTCTTCTTTCCAATAAGGAGAAGATTGAACCGCGTTTAAAAGTTCGCCCCACCATTTCTGCTCCGCTTCTGTTAAATCGCCAGGTCCCATCACTCCGCGCCAGTGCGGAAACACGACATTAATGCCTTGTTCCTTCCATGTTGGCACATCCGGGAGATGACCAAGCCGCTTTGGCGAGGAAATGGCGATAATGCGGACGTTTCCATTTGCCGCAAAATCTTCTGACTGAGAGGAAGACAGAGAAGCGGCAGCGATTTTGCCGGTTTGAAGCGCTTCGAGGAGCGCTTTTCCGTCAGGATAGCGAAAAAAACGAAGGGAAGCCGCCGATATGCCTTTTGTACGTGCTGCCTGGGCAAAAGCAATTTGATCATCGTTTCCAAATTGCGGCTCAATGCCAATGGGATAGCGCCCGGGCTCTCTTTTAAGCTTATCCATTAAGTCATTAATTGACTGGATAGAAGAATCACTAGAAACGATCACTGCCTGCCACTCGCTGGCCATCGTGGCAAGCGGCGTAAAATCTTCGTATTGAAGTTTGCTGTGCCCAAGCAAGTTGTTTGTGAGCAGCAGGCTTGAGTTAATGGCGATTGTACTGGAGTCTTCTTCGTTTAAGCGGGCCCAGCCGTCATTTCCGCCATCGCCTTCTTCGTACACAATATGTATGGGCTGTTTGATAAGCTGCTCCCTTTCAATAACCGTTTTAATCGATTTGGCGAGTGCATCCCAGCCGCCGTTTGGAGAGCCGGGGACAATAAAGGTCAGGTCCTTTTCTTCAAGCGGTGGAGAAGACGCCGTACAGCCGGCTGTAAAAAAAATCAGGACAAGCAAAAGAAGCTGCTTCATGACCCAACCTTGAAATAGCGGCGTTCCGGTCGCCCGACGATGCCGTATTCGTGTTCAACCCGGCATTTCCCCACTGTAACAAGGTATTCAAGATAGCGTCGTGCCGTCGTCCGGGAAGCGCCAATCCGGGTGCCCATTTCTTCAATCGATACGCCGTCCCGGAGGTTTTCTAATACTTCCGACACCCGGTTTAGTGTCACGCTGTCGATACCGGTCGGCAGCTGGGCCGCTTGAGGCGATGCTTGGACGTTCCCGGCAAAATAAGCGTCGACTATATCCTGGGTGACCTGGCTTGTGTCCTGGAGCAGCTGTTTTTTCTTTTTATACTCGTTTAACACGGATGTGAACTTCTCAAGCGAAACCGGCTTGATTAAATAATGAAAAACGCCGTAACGAAGTGCTTCTTCAAGCATTTCTTTTTCCGAAGCTGCGGTAACCATAATAATATCGATTTTCGGGAAACGGTTCTTTATGATCGGCAGCAGCTCCGTGCCGAGCATATCCGGCATATAAATATCCAGCAGCAAAACATCCACTCTCTTTTTTTGGAGCAAGGCAAGCGTATCTTCTGCATTCAATGCTTTTCCTGCAAGCGTAAACCCGGTTAATTGTTTAACAAACTCTTCTTGTATACTGGCAATGCGAAAGTCGTCTTCTGCGATCGCAACGTGTATCATCCACGTCCATCTCCTTTAACTGTGTTCTTCGGTATGTAAATCGTAAAAATAGTACCGGAAGGGTCATTTGGCAGCACCTCAATCACGCCTCCGTAAGCATCAACGGCTTCTTTTACATTATAAAGGCCAAACCCCCGGTTTTCCCCTTTTGTCGATACTCCTTTTTCAAACAGGGACGAAACCGTTTGTTCATCAATCCCAGTCCCATTGTCGGTCACTTCGATAATTAAAGTTGGACTCGCATCTGTGATCAAAAAAGAAACACCAGGGTTTTCTTTTTGCCTGACGGCTTCAAATGCATTATCAATTAAATTGCTGATAATGGTTAAAAGAGCATGGCCGTCCATATGGGAAGGAATGCCGGACAGCATGCTTTCCTGTTCGATCGTAAAGGAAATCTTTTTTTCTGATGCTTTAGCGGTTTTGCCGAGCAGCACAGCTTGAATCAAGTCGTCTTTAATTTGTTTAAAAACGATGTGCTGCTGCAGGGAAACACTATCTGCTTCCCTTTGAATAAATTCAAGAGCAGCTTCATGGCGGCCAAGCTGCAAAAGGCCGGATAAAACATACAGTTTGTTCATAAATTCATGTGTCTGAGCCCGGAGCTCGTCGGAATACAGCCGTATTTCATCAATCGTTTTTTTATACAGGGAGGCAATTTTTACAGGCTCAAATCCAAGTGTATCAGATAAAATGCTTCTCGTGAGCCATAAACCGCCGGCAATCCCGACTAAAAGTGCTAACGCGGCAGCAATCAGGATATTTCCCGTTTGGGAAGCAATTTGGGCCGCAATTGATTTTTTGGAAAACTCAACAGAGACGGTGCCAATCACTTCTGAACGGCCGTCCGCTGTTTGCACAATCGGTGCTTTTCCGATAATCGCTTCGCCGTCTGTTCCCTTTTCCTCTACGGTGTAGGAACCTCCGTAAATAAGAGACCGGCTGTCTGATTCATGAAGCGGCTGTGCTTCTTGAAACGTAGATAAAGCGGTTCCGTTTCGGCCCGCAATCGAAATGGACTGCGCAGCGGTTCTTTCCTGAATATGCTTTAAGACGGGAAGCAGCGTATCTGATTTGCGCTCGTCGGTTAAGAAAGCACTCGTTTCCGGCATAAAAGAAATTGTTTGAGCAGTCTGCAAAGAGAGCTGGTGTACCTGATCGGCGGTTTCTTTTGCCTGAATCCAGTAAAAGACTGCAGACATGCCGGCTACGATGAAAAAAAGCAGACAAAAAACGAGTATAAAAATTTTCGTTCGAAGCGGCACGGTTTTTCTTTTCATGTGAACTCCTATCTTCTTTTTACCAAATTGTACGAAAAAAAAGGACAGAATAAAAGAAAAAATCCCGGATTCGGTTTGATCCGGGATTTTTTCTTATAGAGAAATAACACCTAGCAAAATAGCAGCCACCGTCATGACAACGGCTGTTCCGACTGTCCATAAAAGCGTAAAGCGCTGATATTGTCCAAAATCTACTTTTGCCATTCCAACAAGCAGATACGTGGAAGCGACAAGCGGGCTGAGCAAGTGAACCGGCTGGCCTAAAAGTGAAGCACGTCCAATTTCAACAGCACTTACACCGTAATTGGAAGCAGCCTCTGCGATAATAGGCAGAACACCGAAGTAGAAAGCATCATTAGACATAAAGAATGTAAATGGCATACTCGCAAGCGCTGTGATAACAGGAAGATGCGGTCCCATTGAATCTGGAATAATGGCAATCAGGCTTTTCGCCATCGCATCAACCATTTCTGTTCCAGATAAAATGCCTGTGAAAATACCGGCTGCAAACACAAGTGATACGACGGCCAGCACATTACCTGCATGTGCCGCAATACGTTCTTTTTGATTGGCTACATTCGGATAGTTTACTGTGATGGCAACAGCAAAAGCAAGCATAAACAAGATTGGCAGCGGCATAACGCCTAGAATAAGCATCACCATAAGTGCAATAGTCAGCGCAAAGTTAAACCAAAGAAGCTTTGGACGCTTCCATTTTGCGTCTTCTTCTGAAACAGCGGCTGTTCCAAAAAATGTTAAATAGCTTTTTCCTTCAACTGGCTGATTGAGTTCTTCCAATGAAAGGACACCAAGGCGGTTCCGTTCTTTTTTCCCCATCCAGTAAGCAGCAGCAATTACCCAAAGAGCGCCGGCAGCCATAACTGGAATAAGCGGATTAAACAGCTCCTGCATATCAAGGCTCAGGGCACTTGCTGCACGGGCAGTCGGCCCACCCCAAGGCGTAAGGTTGGTTACCCCTACAGCCATAAGCGCTACAGCCGGAAGAATAAGCGGATTCATTTTTAAACGCTGGTAAAGCGGAAGCATAGCTGAGATCGTAATCATGTAGGTTGTTGTTCCGTCTCCGTCCAGTGAAACAATCATAGCCAGTACAGCGGTACCGACCACAATTTTCATTGGATCTCCTTTAACCGCTTTTAAAATTTTTCCTACTACAGGATCAAACAAGCCGGCATCGATCATAATTCCAAAGTAAAGAATCGCAAACATCAGCATAACACCGGTTGGTGCAAGATCCGTAATACCCGTTAAAGCCATTTCTCCAATCTTAGATCCAAATCCGGCAAAAAGAGCAAATGCAGCCGGGACAATCATCAGTGCGATCAACGCGGATAATCTTCCGCTCATTATCAGATACATAAAAACAGCTACCATAGAAAATCCGAGAATGGCGAGCATTGTCATGGAAACCAACTCCTTTTTTTCTTTTTCTCATTTTTTTCATTTTTTACATTCGCTTTTTTGAAAACGCTTTATTAATGAATAATTTAAATAATTTAACTAGAAACGTATATAAAAAGAAAAATAAAAACATTTTATTTTTAAAGTGAATTGTGTTCATAAAATCCAAAATAGATCACTTTTCCTGCTAAAATACGACAAAAAACCGCTTCTCTCTTTAAAAGAAGCGGTTTTTTAACAGATCGTTATTCAGCTTAATAAACATCCTCCAGCGCTTTCCGTAACAAAGACATGCTGCGGTCGAGGTCGGTTTTCACTTGTTTCTTATATAACTTTGCTTTTTCATAGTCGGCAAATTGATAGATGACGATTTCTTTGTATTTTGCCCCTTCCTGCACTTTTTTCTGGCGCTTTAAAATGCCATCATCAATCAGTTCATGAAGAGAACGGTAAATTTCCGAATGGTTTGGCTCGTATCCAAATGCTTTAAACGATGCTTTCAGTTCATCCATTGCCTGCATACCGTACATTTTATGTTCTTCCACAAAACGAATCATATACAGTTTTAAGAATGCACGCTGCTTGATTAAAAACTTCCCTTCACCTCTTGGCATTTTGTCACGACCTTTTTTCTTTTATTTTAATTCTTTCTTTTAAAAATGTCAAATTTGAATTTTGCACATAGTGTAATTATTCAAAAATTTTGTTTTCTTCTTAAAAGGTTGTAAAATGAAGCAGTTTTTGAAATGAATAAATGGTTCGTTTCATAATAGATATTTTTTCGTTATGCTTTTCATATGGATCTGTGTAAATAGCTCCTTTATTTTCCCAAAGCATATGCATATACGCATCTACTTCTTTTATAATAGGTTGACTGTGAGCAGCTCTTATTTTCAGGTCTGTTTCCGGATTATAATTGTTTAAGTTGCGGGACGTATGATTGGCGGACCCGCTGATGACAACCGATTCATTTTCATGCCTTATGTACATCATTTTTGAATGAAATTGCTCCGGCGACTGGGCGAACCAGCGCACTTTTACCCTGTTATGTGTGTCTTCACGCAGTTCAGCTGCCATTGGAATATTGGGCAGGCCTGTTTTTTTGCGTCCAAACGAATTTTTATTTGTATCTAAAATTAAGCGGATATCTGCTCCCCGCTCTGCCGCGTCTGTCAGTCCTTCAATCACATTCCGGTCGGCTAAGTAAAACATAGCCAGCCAAATTTCGTCTCCTTTTTGGGCACGATCCAATTCTTGTTCAATTGCTTCTTGTATTTTTCCTTCCGTTAAAAGCTGGACACGAACTTCCCCACCTTTTTCGGCCGCATTCGTCCATTTTGGAAAAGAGATGTTCCCGCTTGTATCGGCAACGGCTTTTTCGCTTTGCAGCATATCTCCAACGAGCGCTCCTTTTACTTCAAACGCTGTATTCGCGAAATAATAGCTTGCGTCATGCGGGTTTGCTGAACTGATCAAGGTCGTTTTTTCGGTTGTAATGGTTTTTCGGTGATTCGCTTTTACATTCATTAGCTTCAAGTAGGAACGCACCGTCATATCCGGCGCCATATCCGTTAATCCATTCGGCAGCCAGCCTTCTTTGCTCTCACCCCACCACGTAAACAGCATGCGGTAAAATCCGCTGTAAATGGGATTCGGGTCCCGGAACGCATCTAAGTTTGTTTCAACAACCTCGATCCCTGCTTTTTTCATCGCTTCAAACTCGGGTACGGTATGAGAGCCATACGATGAATTTACTTCATCTGTAATAAAGATAATCGGCATGTCCGGATTTTCCGCTCTTTTTGCCAGCAGTGCATCCGTTGTTTTCTTTGTTATAGTTGGGTATTCTTTTTCTTTTTCATGGTAGGAATTAAATAAAAAGAAGTCCAAAACGATAAATTGTTCTGCTTCGTCTATAATGTCGAGGGTCCTTGTGAAAATTTCTTCCTTATAAAATTTCTCCCCGTTTTTTTCACCGGACAGGTTGTAGAAAAAATCAACATCTTCACTTGGAACGGCCCATTCTTTGCCCGCATACGAAATATGTTCCGGCAGCGGCTGGTATACGTTATACAGCATGATCACTACATATAAAGACAAAAAAAGAATGGCGAACAAGCGCCATTTCCCTCTCCGATCCAGCTCTTTTTTCATCCTTCTTTCCTCCTTCTCTTTTTTCTCGTTTTATACCCGTGCATGTACTGGTAAAAACCGATTTGGAGGTTTTAAACGCGTTCAAAAAGCATGGCTACTCCGATGCCGCCTGCACTTCCTACTGCGGCAATGCCGAATTGTTCATTCCGCCGCTGCATGCCGTAAAACAGCCGCAGTGCAAGCATGGCGCCGGATGCTCCGTACGGATGGCCAAGTGCCAATCCGCCCCCGTCCGGATTTATTTTCTCAAAAGGAATACCGAGCTTTCGTGCTGAGTAAATGATTTTCACAGCGAATGCTTCGTTTATTTCCCATACATCAATATCTGATACAGAGAGCCCCGTTTTCATCAGCAGCTTTTCAACCGCTGGCACAGGCGAAGCGGCTGGAAAGTTCGGATCGGCCCCACTGGCAGCGCTGGCTATCACTTTCAAGCCTGGTGCTTCTACAGACGTCATAAATATTGCACAAGCCGCATCATTAAAAGCAGATGCATTCAATGCGGTTACCGTTCCCCCTGGCTGAAAAGCTGCTTTTGCCCGCGGAGCCATTCTTTCAATCGGCCGTTTTTTTAAAGCTGCCTCATCTACTGAGTATCCGCCGACCGGGACGATTTCATGAGTGAACCGCGCTGCCGCGATCGATTCGGCAAACCGCCGATAACTTAATACAGCGTAATCATCCTGCTCCTTTCTTGAAATTTCTTCTCGACCAGCAAGCCATTCTGCTGCTATGCCCATTTCCGGATCTCCAATCGATTGCGGAGAAAACACCGCTTTTTCCGGGCGCAATGAGGTACTGGAGCTTTCACAGCCGCCGGCAATCACGTGCTGTGCCTCGCCGGAAGCAATCAATGCGGCACCAAGCCGAATCGCTTCCAGCCCTGATGAACACTGCCTGTCCACTGTGAAGCCGGGTACCGACTGGGGAAGCCCGGCTAACAGAGACGACAAGCGCGCAATATTTCCGCCCGGCCCCGTGACATTGCCTAAAATCACTTCGTCGGGCAAAGCAGCGGAGCAGTCTGCCAGCGTTTTGATAACAGGTGCTGCAAGATGGGCTGCTTCTATTGTTGAAAAAATCCCATTCTTTACTCCTACCGGCGTTCTTTTCGCATTCGTAATGTAAACAGTCACTGCAGGACCTCCTTTGCTTTTTCCTGAAGGGCTTTCCGGTCGATTTTCCCATTCGATGTGAGTGGAAGACTGTTTGTTTGAATCCAGTGTCTTGGCAGTTTTTGGACAGATAGAAACTGCTTGGTAAAAAAGCGGACGGCTCCCTTGTCTGCCCCGCCTGTATAAAAGCAGACAATCCGGTCGCCAAGGTGCACATCTTCAATAGACGTAACCGCTGCCGCATGTACATCCGGACATCTTACAACGATCCGCTCTATTTCTTCCGGATAAACATTTACGCCGCCTGTAATCATCATAAACTGCTCTCTGCCCACCACGTATAAACAGCCATCTTCATCCACATAGCCCGCATCTCCGACCGTATAAAAGCCGTCTTGATCGATATCAAGCTCGTACCGGCCTTCGTGCACATAGCCGCTGAACAGCATCGGGCTTTTCACATAAATGGTCCCGATCTGTCCGGGAGAAAGACTTTTACCTCCTGACCGGATATCGATCGTTACACCAGTGCTCGGTTTTCCGGAAGAAGCAGGCCTCACTCTGTAATCCTCTGGTGTCATATAAGACACAAAGCTGAGCTCGGAGGCACCGTAAAACTCATAAAGCGGTGCCGCTGGATATGTATCAGTCCATTGCTGTTTCCGCTCCGCTGTCCACCCTGCACCGGATAAAAAAACAATTCCTTTCGAAGCAAAGTGAAAGCGATTGTACAGCGCTTCAAGCATCGTCGGAACCGCGTAAAAAACAAATGAATCCAGACGGCTTAATGCTTGAGCCGTGTGCTGCGGCACAAACTTATCCATTAAAAGAATCGGCTGTCCGCTAAAAAAAGCAAATGCGGCTCCATATAAAAACAGTGAATGGTGAATAGGACCGGCAATCACGGCCGTTTCCTGCCCCGTTAGCGGAAAATCGGCCATCCCTGCTTCAAAACTTTTCAGCCAGGACCGCTGGCTGCGGATAAATTGCTTTGGCGTACCGCTTGAACCAGAAGTGAATCCAGAGTAAAACATACAATGAACATCTTCATGGCAATACGAAGAAGGGGTGGTTTGCTCGATCAAAGAACCGGTTTTTTCAAGCTGCTCTGCCGGAATGAACAGCACCGGCTTTGCGAGCCGAAGCCGCTCGGCCCGTTCTGCTTCTGTCATCCGCGGATCAAGCGGCATAAAAACAAAACCGGCCCGCACCGTACCACAAAATAAAGCAAGCGTTTCCCATCTGTTTCGAGCGGTTAACGCAACAGTCTCTCCCGGCTGCCCATGTGATAAAAGCCAGGCGGCAGCGCGCATCGTTATCTCCTCCCACTCCCAGTATGTAAAGGTTCGATTCGGCGTTTGTAAACAAATATGCTCCGGACACGAATGTGCCCGGAGCGATTGTGTGGACGTTAAATTCATCTTTTATCCCCCCACTGTACTATAGCAAAATTTATGCGGCGCGGCGAAAAGACGGTACAGCCTGCAGGGCGGTACGCAGTCTCGGAACAAGAAGTGCCGCCGCCGCTGCTTTTAGCAGGTCACCCGGAATAAAAGCGGCACTTGCCAGCACGACTTCTTTCAGCCCGACTCCTGTCACAAGTGACTGAACGGGAATACCAATGATATATAAAACAAGAACGCCTCCGATGACGTTAGCAGCAAACGTGCGCTTAGCTGATAATTTTGCGGCGCGTTCAACCAGGAAGCCGACAACAAATGCGCCCGCAATCCAGGAAATCAGAAAACCGGCACTTGGTCCTGCAAAAACAGCGAGACCGCCCCGCCCTCCGGCAAGAATAGGAGCTCCTGCTGCGACAGCGAGCAGAAAAATAACCTGGCTGAGTGCACCCAGCCGGGCACCGAGTATGCCCCCTGCAATCATTACACCGATTGTTTGAAAGGAAATCGGCACAGGCGTAAAAGAAAGCGGAATAGGCGGCAGGAATCCAAGCACAGCCATAATAGCAGCAAACATAGCCGCCTGCATCCAGTGAACTGTTTTCATATATGTAACCCTCCAGTGAATTGTTTTTTTCATTGTAAAAGGAGGCTTCCCTTATTGTCAACCTGTTTTTAATATAGTTAACAAATCAGGCCGCATACTTTTTTGATTTGATGTGGTAAAATAGGGCGCATACATACATATTTTCATGCAACGAGGTGCTTGTCTTGAAGATTCAACCTTCTAAAAGAATGGCGGCCTTTGGCCCATCCATTTTTAGTGACTTAAAAGCCTATACGGATCAAAAAAAGCAGCAAGGCGATATTTTAATTGATCTAAGCCTTGGCAGCCCGGACTTACCGCCGGATGAACGCGTTCGGACCGTTCTAGCCGATGAAAGTGCGAAAGCGGATGCCTACGGCTATACACTAGGCGGAACCACGCAGTTTTATCAATCCGTAGCCGATTATTACAAGCGGCGCACACGCGTCCTTTTAAACCCGCAAACAGAAATCGTTCAAACGATGGGATCTCAGGAAGGACTTGTGCATCTTCCTCTGGCTTTTTGTGATCCCGGTGATATCGTGTTAACGACAAATCCTGCTTATGTTGCGTATGAAGCCGGCATTTCTCTTGCTGGTGCGGTGCCGTACTTTATGCCGCTTCTGCCTGAAAATCAATTTCTGCCGGATTTATCTCTTATTCCAGAAGATATCGCTCAAAAAGCAAAGCTGATGCTGCTCAATCTGCCTGGCAATCCTGTACCGGCGATGCCGAATCGCGCATTTTTTGAGCAGGTCATTGATTTTGCCAAAAAGTATCATATCATTGTGCTGCATGACGCAGCTTATTCAGAGTTTTACTTTGAAGGCGGGGAACCGTTTAGTTTTCTTTCCATTTCCGGTGCAATGGAGGTAGGGATGGAAATCAATTCTCTTTCTAAAACCTTCAGTCTGGCCGGGGCACGCATTGCGTATATTGCCGGAAATGCTGACATGATTCGTGTGCTGAAGCAGCTCAAATCCAATTTGGATTACGGGGTGTTCGCTCCGGTTCAGAAAGCAGCTATTTTTGCCCTCGATCATGCGGAGGAAATCACAAACAAGCTCCGGATAGAATTCCGGGCACGGGCTGAAGCACTCTCATCAGGGCTTCAACAGATCGGATGGCCCGTTGAGCAGCCTGGGGGCGGCATGTTTTTATGGACGAAAATTCCGTCCGGCAGCGATGACCGCGCCTTTGTTTTCGAAGCGATTGATAAAGCCGGCGTTGTAATGGTGCCGGGAAGCGCATTTGGCACAGCGGGCAAAGGCTACGTGCGTATCGCCCTTGTACAGCCTGTTCCCTTATTAAAGCAGGCAGCAGAGAGGCTTAAAAAGGTGATTGTATGACGAAGAGAAGCACACAATGGGGATGGTGCCGGGCATGAAGTTAAAACAGCTGCGGCTTTCTCCTTTCCAGGTTATTTTCCTGCTTTATTTAAGCGGTGCTGTGTTTGCCAGTATTTTATTGCTGCTGCCGGCCGCTCACAAACCAGGCGTAGACATTTCGTTTATAGATGCGGTTTTTGTAGCTGTTAGTGCCCTCAGTGTAACGGGCTTGACCCCGGTTAGCACCATTGACACCTTCAGCACGACCGGGTACTTTTTTATCCTGCTTATCTTACAGGTAGGCGGTGTCGGCATTATGACGTTTAGTTCCATGGTGTGGCTCCTTTTTGGTAAACGGATTGGCATGCGGGAGCGGCAGCTCATTATGGCAGACCAAAATCGGACCGATTTAAGCGGCCTCGTTAAACTAATGAGGGAAATTTTTCTCCTTATTCTTGCTATTGAAGCAGTTGGAGCTCTCGTACTCGGCATTCATTTTATTCAGTACTACCCGACGATTAGCGAAGCGTTCCTGCACGGCCTGTTCGCTTCGGTCAGTGCGACAACCAATGGCGGCTTTGATATTACCGGCGCTTCCCTTATTCCGTACGCAAATGACTATTTTGTTCAAGTTGTGAATATGGTGCTGATTATTCTTGGGGCGATCGGATTTCCCGTATTGGTTGAAATCAAAGATTTTTTAACCTACCGCGGATCGCGTAAATTTACGTTCAGCTTGTTTACAAAATTAACCGTTACCATGTATGTGCTGCTGGCTGCCATCGGCACAGCGGGACTGCTTTTGTTTGAGCGAAACCATTTCTTAGCGGATAAAGTATGGCACGAATCGTTTTTCTATGCTCTTTTTCAATCTGTTGCCTCGAGAAGCGGCGGTTTGGCCACATTGGATTTAAATGACTTTTCGCCGCCGTCACTGCTGCTTTTGTCGGTACTGATGTTTATCGGCGCCTCACCTTCAAGTGTAGGCGGCGGTTTGCGAACCACGACCGTCGCAATTGCAGCACTCAGTGTATTCACATTTGCACGCGGAAAAAACACCATTAAAGTGTTTCACCGGGAAGTACATCCCATTGACGCGCACCGGTCGTTTGTCGTTCTTGTGACCGGAACGTTTATCTGGGCTGTTTCCGTTATTGCTCTTTCTTATTTAGAGCCGGAGCTTGCACTGCTTCCTATTATTTATGAGGTTTCATCCGCATTTGGTACAACGGGTTCAACTCTTGGCGTGACAAGCGTGATTGGCACACCGGCTAAAATGATTTTAATTATGCTCATGTTTATCGGCCGGGTAGGGCTGTTTTCCCTTCTTTTCCTCATTCGCGGCAAAGAAATTAAAGACCCTTACCATTATCCGAAAGAACGCATTTTAATTGGTTAAAAAAAGCCGTCGCTCAGCGACGGCTTTTATTCATCTCAAGAAGTTTAACAGTAATGCGTTCTTTTGCTTCTCCCGGTATGCTTTTTTGGACCGGCTTTGCCAGGTACATGTATACCATGCCGACAAATACGCTGCCGCCAATGATGTTTCCTAAAGTAACAGGAATTAAATTATGAACAGCGCTCGCTACAGAAATTGCTTCAGGATGCGGCACCGCCAGAGCCAGGCTGAACAGAACCATATTAGCCACACTGTGTTCAAAGCCGGCCACAACAAATGTCATAACGAACAGCAGCATTGTCACGATTTTCGCCATGTCCCCTTTCATCTGCATAGGAATCCAGACAGCGAGACAGACGATCCAGTTACACAAAATGGCTTTAAAAAACAATTGAGACGCAGGGTAATGCATTTTATGAGAAACAACATCCATTAAATATTGAGAATTCGCCGGATCATTATAAATTCCTGCCCCACTGATAAATAGGGCGAAGCATAAAGCGCCAAGCAGATTCCCTGTATAGCACGCTCCAAGAACGGCCAGTGCTTCTTTCCAATTTGTTTTGCCGCTCATTGTACTCATTGTGAAATACATAGTATTGCCAGTAAACAGCTCCGCTCCTCCGTAAAGAATTAACACAAGGGCAATGCCGAAAAACGCACCGAGCATTAAGACTGTGGCCGGTGATCCTGCATCAAAAAAAGGTTCCGCCAGTTTAAAGGAAAGCATAATGCCAAAGCCGATAAAAAAGCTGGCCAGCATCGCTTTTACAATATATTGAAGGGGGTTATGGCGCAAAATCGCTGATTTTTTAACCGCCCATGCATTTATTTCCTCATACGCTTCTTTATTCATTGTTCTCACTCACCATTCAGAGTAATTTGTGAAATATTTCACAATTGATTTATACTTTTATTATACGCCCTCTTTATGGAAAGTCTATAGAAAAGTTGTCACAACTTTTTGTCTGTTTTTAAAGCGTTGTCACCTTTATCAGATAAAAAAAGATGACGAGCATAGCTCGTCATCTGAGAGTGTAGACAAAGTAAGAAAGCAGGCTGGTTGAAAACACTTGTCTTTCCAGGAACGCCGCCGGCTGGGAAGCGGAGTGACCTTTTCGGGTCATGAGCATTCGCAGACGGCAAGTGACGCCGAAAGCGAGCGTTTGCGGGCAGCCTGAGATGACGAGCATGGCTCGTCATCTTGTTAAAGAAAAGGAAACATCCAGGGCAGAACAAGCGAGGTAATAATGGCAGAGACGCCCATTGCAGCGCTGGACACCGTTCCTTGAATGGGTCCTTCCTGTACAGCCTGGCTTGTTCCGATACCGTGGGAAATGGTGCCGATACCGAGGCCTCTTGAAAAAGGATCATGTATGTTAAACATCGTTAACAAAGGCGGGCCAAATACAGCTCCGAAAATACCGGCTGTGCTGACAAAAGCCGCGGCCAGGGCCGGATCTCCGCCAATAATCACAGCGGCTTCCATCGCCACGGTCGTTGTTACAGCTTTTACAGCAGCGGTCGCTTGAATAGTTCGGGAGAGGCCAAATGCAGAAGCCATCCAAACAGCCGATACAATCGTTGCGAATGTACCAACAATCAAGCCAATGGCAGCTGAAAGAAAGCGCTCACGCAGTACAGCCCGGTTATGATACAGCGGCAGGGCCAGTGCTACGGTTGCCGGACCGAGCAAAAAGGTCATGATCTCTTTTGCCGGTGTATATTCTTTATACGATACGCCCGAGGCAGCCAGCAGGCTGATGATCACCACAGTCGATGTAAAAGAGGGTGTTGTGAAAGGGGATGGAAACCGCAAAGCGGCCCATCGCGCCAGTCGATAAACAGCAATGGTTACAATTATGTAAATAATAGTCCTGCTTTTTCCCTGCTTCTCTTCGCCAATGCACTAGACAGTCCAGAGGTAATCAGAAGGCCCATAACCGAACTGCCGGCAATTACTGCCATAAGAGCAGCACCGTCTGATCGGATCAGATCCCCGTATGTGATTAATCCGGCTGCAATTGGAATAAAAAAGAAAGCTAAATGCTTGTTTAAAAAAGCAGCTCCACTTTGAATGATTTGAACAGGCACCCAGCCTTTTGATAAAAGAAAAAGCAGGATCACCATGCCGGTAACACTGGCTGGAATCGGGATATGCAGCCAGGAAACAAGAAACTCAGATCCATAATACAAAGCGGACAGAAACGCAAGCTGAATAAGAAAAGCGGCCGCTTTTTTCATCTTTCTTCACTTCACTGTAAAGGTGCCTTTCATTTTTATTTCGCCTTTCTCGTTTTGGACTGTTACACTGCCTTTGCCTGCTTCCTCATCCATCCAGCTGCCTTTGACCACAAGCGGCTCGTCGGGATATGTCATAGCCTGAAAGCGGGCCTCGTAGGAGGTTAAATTGCCTGTCCCCCATTCACGGATCGCACGGCTTCCAAGCGCCATTACAAGCATTCCGTGTGCAATACAGCCCTTCAGACCGGCTTTTTGTGCATAATCAGGGTCCGTATGAATCGGGTTAAAATCACCTGAAGCGGCTGCATACTCACGAATTTCTTCTGCGGTAATTGTCCAGTAAAGGGGTTTAAACATGGGTTGCTCCTTTCTGTTCAATCAAGGTCGAACGCGATATAACGGCTGGATGGTTTTCTTTTAAATAAACCGTTTCAAGCTTTGCAAACGCC
Source organism: Domibacillus indicus (assembly GCF_023715895.1). Lineage (GTDB taxonomy): Bacteria > Bacillota > Bacilli > Bacillales > Domibacillaceae > Domibacillus > Domibacillus indicus_A. The sequence continues at coordinate 85,352 of NZ_JAMBOO010000003.1, forward strand.
ATGCCTCTTTTGGACGTCCGTCCTGTCATATACACAACGGCTTCAATGCGGTCACCTGGGAAAATCGGTTTTATGTATTCATAAGACTGGCTGCCGTGCAGCACACAAGCGGGGTCAAATTCGAGAAGCTCTGTTAATTTTTGAAAAGACAACCCGCCGTGAAAATCGAGTACAGTGGTGAACGTCGGCGGGACCTCACTCCCCGTATCGGCTGCCGAAATCGCTTGTTTAAATACAAAAACTTTCTTCTCATCCACCGTGCAGGAATACCGGTACAGCTCTTGTTTTTCTTTCATACTCTCACCCTTTCTTTGAATGATTTTACCATATCTGTATGTAAAAAAGGTCCATGAATTCATGGACCTTTTTTGGTCTATTAAACAGGAGCCTGCTCGTGCGCCTGCTCTACTTCAAATCCCATATCCTCAATCATTTTATGATCTGCTGTGACCTCCTGGCCGGGAGTCGTCAAATAGCTTCCTAAAAAAATAGAATTGGCAGCGTACAAGCCAAGCGGCTGGACGGAACGCAAATTCACTTCCCGGCCGCCTGAAATCCGGATTTCTTTTGATGGATTGATAAAACGGAACAACGCAAGTACTTTTAAGCAAAAAAGAGGCGTAAGCGGCTTGGCGTCCTCAAGCTTTGTACCCGGTATGGCATGCAGGAAATTAACCGGAATCGAGTCGGCATCAAGCTCCCTCAGGCTAAAAGCCATATTGATAATATCTTCATTCGTTTCACCCATGCCGATAATGACGCCAGAGCATGGTGACATGCCGCTTTCTTTTACGCGGCCGACTGTTTCTGTACGATCGTTGTATGTATGAGTAGTCGTAATCGACTCGTGATGGTTTTTGGATGTATTTATATTATGGTTGTACCGGTCCACTCCTGCTTCTTTCAGTTGTACAGCCTGCTCCGGTTTTAGGAGTCCCAGGCATGCACAAATGCGCATTCCATATTTGCTCTTTATCTCTTTTACCGCATCTGTGACAGTGTCGAGTTCTTTTTTAGAGGGTCCTCTTCCGCTCGCCACGATGCAGTAGGTATTTGCGCCAAGGGAATGGGCTTTTTCGGCACCGGCCACAATTTGTTCACGGTTCATCATCCGGTATTTTTGGATTGGAGCCGTTGACCGGGATGATTGAGAACAATAGCCGCAATCCTCCGGACATAAGCCGGATTTTGTATTGATGATCATATTCAGTTTAACTTTCTTTCCGTAATAATGGCGCCGAAGATGAAAAGCGCCCTCGAGCAGCTGCAAAACCTCCTCATCGGGACACGTTAAAATATTCTCTGCTTCCCCTTCTGAAAGCTTGTAACCTCCTAAAATCTGTACAGCTAATTGAGTCCATGTTGACATGGTAACCCCTCCTTTTTTTCCAGATTAAAGGATTGGCCTTCACTTTGTCAACCTAATAAAATTAAAGGTTTACATTTCGCCTTATAATTGATTAATTGTTTTTGCAGGAAAAAAGGAGTATACTTTTTTTGTCTAAAGCAACTAGCCTGCTAGCAGGCGCAGGAGGAACGAATTTGAAAAAACAATTAACGATTGCGCTTACTGCTTTATCGGCCGTTTTGTTATCCGGCTGTCAAAGCGCACAAACAGAAGGCCATTTTTTCCATGATTACCTCGTGAATCCGTTCGTTGAACTGATTCACTGGCTCGGCGAAATGTTTGGCAGTTATGGAATGGCAATCATCGTCATTACTATTGCGGTACGATTGATTCTGATGCCGCTTATGCTGAATTCGATGAAAAAGCAGGCCGCCATGCGCCACAAGATGGAAAAAGTAAAACCGCAGATGACTGATATTCAAGCACGATTAAAAGCGGCTAAAACACAGGAAGAACAGCGGAAGATTCAAATGGAAATGATGACTCTTTACAAAGAAAATGACATCAATCCAATGGCCATGGGCTGCCTGCCGATGCTTTTACAGCTGCCGGTCTGGACAGGCCTTTATTACGCCATTACCGTCTCAGAAGATATAAAAACGCATGAATTCCTTTGGTTCCGTCTGGGACAGCCTGACATTGCCATGGCGGTTATTGCGGGTATTATGTACTATGTTCAATTCCGTCTGTCCATGCAGACAATGCCGGCTGAACAGCAGCAGCAAATGAAATTTATCGGCCTGCTGTCGCCGATTATGATTTTAATTTTCTCTTTTAACGCACCAGCTGCCCTTCCTATTTACTGGAGTGTCAGCGGACTGATCCTTATTTTCCAATCATGGATCGGGCGCAAATATTATCAGAACCACCCGCCGGCTGAAGAATCAGCAAAATAAGAAATGCCCCTTTTTTCAAAAAGGGGTTTTTTCATAGAAAAAAACGTAAACAATGGACTATAGATGAAACTTTTTCTGCAGCTTGTCCGTATAAAGAAACAAAACACGCTCATGTAAAAGAGCAAAATGATAAAATGGAGTGGATGAACGATGCGATATTCTTTTTATTGGTCCCGCCGCCTGGCCGTTTCACTCGCAGCAGCTCTCTTGCTGACAATGCCGTTTGATGGCTGGCTGGCATGGGCGGCATTCGCAGCCGGTTTTGCAGGAATGTTTATGCTGTATACCAATTTCGGCAACAGACGAATCCAAAAAAAATATGGATTAAGCCGTAGAGAATATTACTATATACTTGATCAGCTAAAAGAAGCGAAAGCGAAGCTGTCCCGGCTGCAGCATTTGTTTTTAAAGGTACGGAGCCTTCGTTCCCTTAAACAAATGATTGAATTAAACAGTCTGGTAAAGCGTATTTATTCGGTTGTCAAAAAAGAACCGAAGCGATTTTACGAGATTGAGCCTTTTTTCTATTCTCATCTGGATTCAGTGGTGGAGCTGGCTGAAAAATCAGCGCTTCTCTCAAGCAAAAAAGTAAAAGGCCCGGACATGAAACGATCCTTGCTTGAAACGACTGAAACACTTGGTGATCTGTCCCAGACATTAGAAGCGGATCTTCGTCAAGTGCTCGCCCGTGATATTGAGCATTTAACAATCGAACTTGATGTTGCCCGGCAGCGCACGACTCAAACGAAGAAACTAATCGAACCTGAACAACCTGCTTTGAAAGGAGACAACGAAGATGAACAACGAACTACAGTCACAACAGGCACCCGTTACGGGCGCAAAAAACGATGATTTATTAAATGACCTGCTTGCCGATCCATTTGGGGACATGCCTTCTGCCCCAAGCGCAGCTGCCCCTTCTCCACAATCTAAACGGCTTGTCGATCTGCTTCCGGCTGAACACCGCCAGAAAGCAGAGCAGCTGGCTTCGCAAATTGAAGCTGGAAATCAGCAGGCCGTTTTTTCCTTCGGGACTGCAGCCCAAACAAAGCTGTCTGATTTCTCACACCATATGCTTGATCACGTACAGCGCAAGGATATCGGGCCGGTTGGCGATATTTTAAATGATTTGATGAAAAACTTAAAAAATGTAAATCCAGATGAACTGCGGGAGGAAAAGCGAAATGTATTTTCCCGTATGTTTGGCAAAGTATCGGATTCAGTACAGGAAGTGATGACGCGCTACCAAAAAGTCGGTGCTCAAATCGACCGCATCGGGGTCAAGCTTGAGCATTCCAAGCGCGGACTCATCGAAGATATCCGGATGCTTGAACAGCTCTATGAAAAAAACAAAGAATATTTTCAGGCGCTCAATATTTACATTGCCGCTGGAGAATTAAAGCTCGAAGAAATCGAAACGAAAACGATCCCGGCACTGCGCCAAAAAGCAGAACAGACGGGTGATCAAATGGATTTCCAGGAAGTCAATGATATGATCGCTTTTGCGGACCGGCTTGAAAAGCGCCTGCACGACTTGAAGCTGAGCCGCCAGATTACGATTCAAAGCGCGCCGCAAATCCGTTTGATTCAAAATACAAACCAGGCACTGGCTGAAAAAATCCAGTCTTCCATTTTAACGGCTGTGCCGCTCTGGAAAAACCAAATCGCCATTGCTTTAACGCTGGTCCGCCAGCAAAAAGCCGTAAAGGCACAAAAAGAAGTATCGAAAACCACGAATAACCTGCTTCTGAAAAACTCTGAAATGCTGAAAGTCAACTCGATCGAGACAGCTCGTGAAAATGAGCGCGGCCTTGTTGATATTGAAACATTAAAGAAAACACAGGAAAACTTGATTACAACGCTTGAAGAAACAATCCGCATCCAGCAGGACGGGCGTGCAAAACGAAAAGCAGCGGAAGACGAATTACTTGTGATGGAAGACGATTTAAAACAACAGCTGCTGCGTTTAAAACAATAAATTCAAATACAAAAAAGCTGCCCCATTATGGAGCAGCTTTTTTGTATTTAAATTTAATCAAACGATGGCTTAAATACTTTCAAACAGCAGCTTTTTTAAAATAGGCGTTAACACGTGTGGAAGCTCTGACACATCAGGAGCCATGATAGAGCCGTGCCCGTAAATGGTCTTCATTGTCTGGCGGCGTGCTTCATCAAGCGCCTCTTCTCCAATGAACAGATTAAACACGGTCATCCCTTTTTTGCGTGCCATCATTACGGCTTCATGGGTATCAAGTACACCGTTTTTATCGTAATCAGCAGCGGACGGCTCTCCGTCTGAGAAAACAATGAGGAATTTTCGCGCTTCACTCCGGCGTTCCATTTTTTCAATGGCCAGTCGGAGGGCAAAGCCATCCCGGTTGTCTTCTTCAGGCCGAAGCTGCATAATGGCATAGCCTGCATCCTTTTGGTGGGATGCTTGAAAAGGCACAGCCGTTAAGAAATAATTCGGCTTCACTTCTTTTGATAGAGGAGACGTATCCTCCCAAAAACCGGTAATTTCATGCGGCACTCGAAGAGAAGACAACGTTTCATGAAACAGTACGGCACTTTTTTTCACATCATCCATTTTATCGTACATAGACGCAGAACTATCAATCAATAAATAAAAAGCAGCATCAATTTCACGGGACGGCTCCTGCTTTTTGTAAAACAGCCGTGGATTCTCATCGGTAAAATAGCGCGTCAGCTTACGTCCCAGGCGTCCTGTTAACAAATCCGTACGCGGACTTGTTTTTTTCTTTTCAATCGATTTTTGAATCATCCGTTTCAGCGTCTGGACAACAGGTGCCGTTTCATCTCTCATCCGGCGGTACTCTTCCCGTTCTGTATCACTTGCTGTACGCGGCTTTTCGTAAATCGCTTTGGCGCCAATGTTTTCTTTTCCATAATGGGCTTCATCTGCCTTGCTTTCTTCGTCGCGCCGCTCGGCAAGCAGCCGGTTATATTGCTCACGCGAGGACTTCTTAGAGCGTCCCTGCACGGAAGCAAGGGCTGCATCCCCTTCGTCTCCTTCACGTGCTGTGTTGCCCATCATCGGTGTTTTCGTTCCCTGGTCAAGATCAAACTGCATAAAAGTACCGCGTGTTTCCTCTGATTCGCGGTGCCAGGTAGAGAACTGTTCGTCAAACTGCTCGTTTTCTTTTTCATCTGCCTCATCATCATTTACAAGCGGATCCTGCCGCTTTCCTGGATCCACCACGGCTTCATCCGCCGACGGCTCCCGGTAATCCGGAAGATGGCTGTACTTATTTACCATGCTGCGCAGCTCGAGCTCTTCTAATACCTCCGCGATCTCCCCGGCCACTCTGGCTGCATCTTTTGTCGACCGTGCATCAAACAGCTCTCTGGCAGTACGATCGATAAACGGCACGGCACGGTCTACAGCTGGATGAATAGCCGGCCATTCAAAAGGTGCATCTGCCTGCCATAAAACAAACAGAGCATTAAAAACGGCATCCATGTAAAAGCCTTTGGATTGATTTACCGACAGCTGTACTTCATGGTAACGCCGCAGCACCTGGCGGCGGATATGAAAAGCTCTTTTTGTTCCAGGGCGCGCCCCTGTACACATAGGCTCTAAGCGAATATCTTCGGCAGCTGCAAGCAGCTGCCGGGCGAAATCTCCTTTAAACCGAGCCATGAATGACCGGATGACCGCTTCGTCCGTCCACTGAATCGTGCCAAGTGCACGCAGGTAAACGTCCGTTTTTAATCCCGCTGTTTCTTCTTCTTTGGAACGATGGTGCCAGAAATGGCTGGCAAACAGAACGGCCGGCGTTTTTTGCAAATAAGCAAGCGGGCCAAATTCCACTTTTAAATCCGGATTTTGAGACAGAGCCGCAGCAAGGTCAGACAGTTCCATCCAAAAAGCGGAGTTGACTGTTTCGTCATTAAACTGTATGAACCGTTCCATGTTAGGCGAACCATGTTTCCGCCGCGTTTAGGACTGCAGCTTTTTCGCGTTCATCGTCAAGCTTGCCGGCAATCGCGCTTTCCACGGCCCGCATTGGCGGCATGTAAAGAGCCAGGTCGCATGCATCCACCAGTGCGCGGATCGAAGAAGCTTCTTCCGGCAGACGGCCGCTTTCGACAAGTGTCGTTAAGTCACCGGACAGAGAAACGAATTTCTCAAGCATCGCCTGATCCTGGAGAACAGACTGCTGCTTTAATACCTGCAGCAGGACATCTCCTGAAATGTACGGAATCTCAAATACGATAAAACGGTTTTTCAGCGCTTCATTCATCGGTGCTGTACCTGCATACCCTTCATTCACAGCGGCAATAACACTGAATGTCGGCTTTGCAGTCACGACTTCTCCTGTGAACGGATTCGTGATTTGACGGCGATAGTCCAATACACCGTTTAAGATCGGCAGCGTTTCCGGCTTCGCCATATTAATTTCATCAATATATAAAAGATGTCCTTTTTTCATCGCTTGAATAACAGGACCTTCCACAAAATCAATTTGTGTTTTGCCATCTGCCTCGACAATCGTTTTAAAGCCAAGCATCGCCTCGGCGTCCAGATCAATGGAACAGTTAATACTGTGAACCGGCTGGCCAAAAAATGCAGCAAGTGATTCTGACAGTTTTGTTTTTCCGGAGCCTGTTGGCCCTTTCAACAAAATGTTTTTGCCAAGCGCTAAAGAAATCACCGTATCTGATACGATCTCTTCACTTTCGGCTATATAAGAATTGGACTGTGTATCTTCTTCGAGTCCAAACTGTTTTTTTCTTTCATGAATGATCGACTGAATCGATTCTGGCAAGGTTGTAATGTTCAAAAAAATCTTCCTTTCTCATAACTGTGCACGCTTTATCATACACCTGAAAAGGCATACAACGCAAAAAAGCGGACTGTCCGTCCGCTTTTTTTGCATTATAAATCATATTCGTAAATGTAAAGACCCCGCCCAAGCTTGCGGACATGTGCATTTTCGCGCTCAAGACTATTCATAAAAGTGGTCATGTTTGCAATTTTCTTGCCGGACTGCTCCTCTACATAACGCTGCAGCTCGATGCCGCGAATAGGCGTATTCTGCTTTTTCAAAATGCGGATGGTTGTATCGCGAAGCTCCGTTAACCCTTCGCTCCGGCGTCCTCTCCGTACTTTTGGCGGTGCCCCAACTGTCGTAACAGCTGTTATATCAGCCGCAGCTGTTATGTCAGGCGTGTGATTCTCTTCTGTTTCATCCAGCTCCTGAAGCCGCGCAAAAATCGCTTCCCGTTCTTTTTTAAATTCCTGCATTACTCGAACTTCCGCATCCGCTAATTGATCCAGCCTGATCTTTAAGGCCATGCGCTCGTTAAACATTTTTCTGCCCCCTTACAGCTAGCATTCGTTTATCCCGTTACTTCTTCAAAATAATCTTTGTAAAAGCCGGAAACACGGCCTTTATTATCTACTACAAAATAAAATTCCTCGGTTTCGTTTTTTACCTCATAAACGTTTCCTTTTGTCAGCGCATTTTCAACAACATACTTTTTGGCGTCTGTATGAACGCATTTTACCTGTTTAATCGTTTTTGTTTTGTCCCAGTTTAAATGAATCATGTTTCGTTGGTCTCCTTTATTATTTCATTTATTGCATTCGGAATCAGCTCGTGAATACCAAGGGGGCGCATCGCTTGGGCCGGACGAAACTGTTTCCAATGATCCGCACATTTTCCGTGCAGATAAACAGCATCCGCGACAGCGGCCTTAAGATCAGGATTACGCATGATAAGCGCCAGCATCACACCTGTCAGTGTATCGCCACTTCCGCCTTTAGACAACCCTTCATTTCCTGTTTGATTAACAAAGCCGCTTCCATCCGCGAATGCTATGACGGTATATTCCCCTTTTAACACAACCGTTACGCCGTGTTCGACTGCATATGCCGAGGCTTCCTGCAGCCGATTTTTTTGAATAAAGCCAACCGGTTTTCCGGTTATCCGCGCAAACTCACCAGGATGCGGCGTTACTACTACCGGGCACCTTGCTTCCTTGTAGCTCCGCGGCCCCAGTGCACCTGCATCTAAAATGACCGGCTTCTCCTGCTGCAATAAATGCTGAACGATCTCTTCCATTTCTCCGTCTGCTGCTCTGCCACAGCCGGCAGCAATCGCCTCGTATGGATGATTGTCGTCTATTCCTTTTTTAAAATGATACATTGCTTCTGGCACATGAGAAGCAATGACCGGGACTGCTTCTTGATCCGTCTGCACGGTCAGCTTTCCTGCTCCGCATGACACAGCTCCTAATGCAGCAAGCGCTGCACTCCCAGGCATTTCACCGGTTCCGGCTACCAGGAGGCCATGGCCAAATTTGCCTTTATGGGTATTATGCGCAGGATGATAAAAAGAACGGGAACGAGGAGCCGGCTCGTACACCTTCCAATTTGATGTGTGTATGAGTCCAATGTCGACAATTTCAGTTTCTCCATAACAAGCCGCCGCCGGGTATAAAAACCGGGATGGCTTATACCCGTGAAGGACGTACGTTTTGTGTGCATGAAGGACGGATTCATCACAGTCTCCATTATCAGAAGCTGTACCCGTCGGCAGGTCAATCGAGATAACATGCGCCTTTTGCGCATTTATCCAATCCACACAATCCCGGATTGATTTTGATAGCGGCAGCCGCGTGCCAGCGCCTAAGAGCGCATCGACGACAATAGAGGCCGAAGTAGCCGGCAGACCCGTTTCATAGGAGTAGCCGCATGTTTCGTAATACGTTAAATGCTGCTTTGCCGCACCCGTTTTTGGCAGTCCGTCTGGAAAGAAAAGATGACAGGCAGCCCCAGCCCGTTTCAAGTAACGTGCGAGCACAATACCATCACCGCCGTTGTTTCCTTTCCCGGCTAAAATAAGAAATGAATGATCATTTATTTTGTAAGAAGAAGCTATTTTTTGCCATAAACCAGCTCCGGCAAGTTCCATTAACGTAAAAAAAGACATCCCATTTTCATCGGCCAACTGGTCTGTTTTGCTTATATCACTACTCTTATAAATATACAACAAAATACCTCCTTTATCATGGTTTTACTTAAAAATTTTCAAAAACTAGTATATTATTTAGGAATATTATAGCGTTTTTTCTCCTTTGACTGTTATCATTTGCCTTTTATTCTATTGCTAGTATAATAATCAGAAAATAAAGAGAAACTCTTTTCTCTTTATTTAAACACCATATCCAAGGAGGTCATATAATGAAAATTATGAGTGACGAGATGCTGGTGGCTGCTTACAGGGATGCATTGAAACAGGACCGAAACAAATCTGAAATTGAAACATTAAAAACAGAAGTGAATAAGCGAGGCCTTTCTCCTAAACTTGAAAAGAGCTAATAAATAAGAAAAACCCGCAGCAGGCGCTGCGGGTTTTTTCTTATCCTTCAAGAAGAAGGTCTTCTGGATTTTCAATTAACTCTTTAACCATTTTCAAGAATCCAACCGCTTCTTTTCCATCAATAATGCGGTGATCGTATGAAAGAGCCACATACATCATCGGACGGATTTCGACCGCGTCACCAATCGCAACCGGGCGTCTTTGAATCGTATGCATACCAAGAATACCCACTTGCGAGCCGTTTAAAATTGGTGTTGATAGAAGGGAACCGAATACACCGCCGTTCGTGATTGTAAACGAACCGCCCTGCAGGTCACCAAGCGCCAGCTTGTTGTCGCGTGCTTTCAAGGCCATATCCATAATAGAGCCTTCGATTTCTGCAAAGTTTTTGCGGTCACAGTCACGCACGACCGGTACAACTAAGCCATCGTCTGTTGATACGGCAACGCCGATATCATAAAACTTCTTCAAGACAATTTCGTCTCCGTCAATTTCCGCATTTACATATGGATACTTTTTCAGCGCCGCTACAACTGCTTTTGTAAAGAACGACATAAAGCCCAGGCGAACATCATGATCATCAAAGAATTTGTCTTTTTTACGTTTACGAAGGTCCATAATATTCGTCATATCGATTTCGTTAAACGTTGTCAGCATCGCTGCTGTCTGCTGTACTTCCACCAGGCGTTTTGCAATCGTCTGACGGCGGCGGCTCATGCGCTCGCGCTCAACCGGCTTGCCGTTGTCCTGTGCTTTCGGTGCGGCAGCAGCTTGTTTTTGTGGAGCAGCCTGCTTTGGTGCCGAAGCCGGTGTGTTTTGATGTGATTCTACATCCTGCACGCGTACACGTCCAAGTGGATCAACCGTTTTAACAGCATTTAAATCGATGCCTTTTTCACGTGCAAGCTTACGAGCAGCTGGTGAAGCAACCGTACGGCTTGCTGCTTCTTCCTGTTTTTGAGCAGGCTCTTCTTTTACGATATCTTCTTTTGCTTTCGCCTCTGTTTGAACAGGCGCAGCTTCCGTTTCAGCTGGTGCAGACGTTCCTGCAGAACTGCCCGCTCCTGCTTCTACGATGGCGATTACCTGGCCTACTTCGACCGTGTCGCCTTCTGCCGCTTGCAATTCTTTGATAGTTCCTGCTTCTTCAGAAATAACTTCTACATTGACTTTGTCCGTTTCAAGCTCAACAATATATTCGCCTTTTTCAACGTAATCACCCGGTTGTTTCAGCCATTGCGCAATTGTACCTTCTGTAATTGATTCTGCTAGTTCAGGAACTCTAATTTCAGCCACGATAAAATCCTCCTCAGTAATTTCCATGTCGTTTTATGTACATTTCCGGCTCCAGAGTGGAGCCGGTTATTTTTACTGTTCTTTCGTTAATACAGTACGCAGAATACGAGCTTGTTCTTTCTTGTGAACAATCGCATCGCCTTCTGATGGACTAGAACGGCGGCGGCGGCCTACGTAACGGACGGTTGCGCCTTCTGGAACTGTATCACGCAGTCTTGGATCCATATATGTCCACGCGCCCATATTTTGCGGTTCTTCTTGAAGCCAGATGACTTCTTTTACATTCGGGAAGCGTTCGAGAATAGCCGTAATTTCTTCTTTCGGGAACGGATATAACTCTTCTACCCGTAATACGTGAAGCCAATCAAGATTTTCTTCTGACTTCTCGATCTGCTCAGCAAGGTCAATAGACACTTTCCCGCTGCAAAGTACAATGCGCTCTACTTTCTTCTGCTTGCTGCCTGTTCTCGGCTCTTCCACAATAATGTTGAAGTTTCCATTTGAAAACTCGGAAGCTTTAGATGCAGCCAGCGGATGACGAAGCAAGCTTTTCGGTGTCATAATGACAAGCGGGCGAACTTCTTCTTTTTGCAGGATAGAAGCCTGACGGCGCAAAATATGGAAATATTGGGCCGTTGATGACAAATTCGCTACCGTCCAGTTGTTTTCAGCTGCAGACTGCAGGAAGCGCTCTATACGGCCGCTTGAATGCTCAGGTCCCTGGCCTTCATAGCCATGCGGCAGAAGCATAACCAAGCCTGATTTTTGCCCCCATTTCGCCCGTCCTGAGGAAACAAACTGATCGAACATTACCTGGGCCATATTGGCAAAATCTCCAAACTGCGCTTCCCAAAGAACGAGTGTTTCCGGAGAAAATACGTTATAGCCATATTCAAATCCGACAACAGCTGTTTCTGTTAAAGGCGAGTTAATGACATCAAATGAAGCGGATACGTTGCTTAAACCATGCAGCGTATTGTATTCTTTGCCATTGTTTTCATCATGCAAAACAAGATTACGGTGCGCAAATGTTCCGCGCTGTGAATCTTGACCTGTTAGTCTGATCGGTGTGCCTTCTTTTAGGATAGAAGCAAATGCCAGTGTTTCAGCATGACCCCAGTCAACCTGGCCGTCTTCCACAAACAGCTGCTCACGGCGTTTTAAAATCCGTTCAAGCTTTTTAAACGGCTGGAATCCTTCCGGCCATTGAAGAAGCTCTTGATTGATCGCTTTTAAGTCTTCTTCACTTACACCTGTTTTATGGCACGGCAGGTCCTGCTCCACGACTTGCGGCGGATTCATAATAATATCCGGATTATCGTCTTTTTTCGGAACCGTTTCAAACAGGTCTTTCAGCTTTTGCTCGTTTTCTTGGTACACTTCATCTGCATACCCGTTTTCAATAACTCCGCGGTCAGCGAGTTTTTGTGCATACAGTTCACGAACTGTTTTATGTTTATGAATAATATTGTACATGTTTGGATTTGTTGTCATCGGCTCATCCATTTCGTTATGGCCGAAACGACGGTATCCAATCAAGTCAATTACAAAGTCTTTACCGAAGCGTGACCGGTAGTTGACCGCCATAAATGCCGCAGCCACACATGCTTCCGGGTCATCCGCGTTTACATGGACGATTGGCACTTCAAAGCCTTTGGCTACATCGGACGCATACCGTGTAGAACGTGAGTCATAGCTTTCCGTTGTGAAGCCGATCATGTTATTCGCAATAATATGAATCGATCCGCCCGTTTTATAGCCATTAATCTGGCTCATATTGAACGTTTCACCGACAATTCCCTGTCCAGGGAATGCTGCGTCTCCGTGGATGATAATAGACATCGCTTTAGAAACATCTAACGCTGGTTTTCCATTTTGTGTACGGTCTTCCTGTGCGGCGCGTGTATAACCGGCGACAATTGGACTAACTACCTCAAGGTGGCTCGGATTGTTCGCAAGGGTAATACGCGCTGTTTGTGTATCTTCTTCTTTATAACTGCGATCTGCACCAAGGTGATACTTTACGTCACCTGTCCAGCCGTAATAGTTCATTTTCATAGAACCAAGCGGCAGCATTTTTTTGCTTGGTGCGTGAGCAAATTCCGCAAAAATCATTTCGTATGGTTTACCGAGAATGTGGGCAAGGACGTTTAAGCGGCCGCGGTGAGCCATCCCGATATTAATCGTTTGTGCGCCTTTTACGGCCGAATGGTGAACAAGCTCATCTAAAAGCGGCACCATGGCATCTAAGCCTTCAATAGAAAAACGCTTTTGGCCGACAAATGTTTTATGAATGAATTTCTCAAATCCTTCAACCTGTGTAAGGCGTTTTAACAGCTTTTTCTTGTCACTGTCTGTAAACGTTGGATAGTAATCTGTCGATTCGATTTGCTGGCGAAGCCATTGTTTCTCTTCCAGATCATGTACTTGCGCAAATTCAAAAGCCACTTTATCCGTGTATACTTTTTTCAAGTGCATAATGGCATCATATCCGTTTTGAACGTGTGCCGGGGCGCCTGGACAAATATACTCTACCGGTATTTGACGAAGATCCGCTTCTGTGAGTTCATATGTTTCAAGATCAATACGACGCGTGTCTTTTTTGCTGTCATCCAGCGGATTAATGTCTGCTGCCAAATGACCATAAATACGAATGCTGTCTGCAAGCTTAACTGCACGGAACAGCTTGTCAAGATCACCCGCCGATGCGGTATGCTGCGCTGTATTTCCAGTTAACGACTCCGGGGGACCCCATTGATCAAATAACTGGCGCAGCTCCTGGTCGATTACATCTGGATCGGCCAAATACTGTTCGTACACTTCCATTACATACCCAAGGTTTGGACCCGAAAAGTTTTTCCACGGGTTGCCCTGGCTAATCTGCATGTTCATACTGAAAAACCTCCACCTGTTGCCCATTTGATTTTCGTGTATACGTTCGCTTTTACCAAAATATGTACAAAAAAATCTAAAAACGCTTTCAGAACATCCTTACCACTCTGAATGCAATTTAAACGAAAAAGGCTGATTTTGTTGACAAGTTCCATTTGACTGGAGACTGCCTTTTTCAAGTACAATCTTACTACTGTTTTTTCAAAAATCCAAGCTTTTTTGCAAATTTACTTAATTATTTTTCATATTTTATGAAAACGCTCCAATAGGCGCCGTTATGCGGTTTTTTTCGCCTCAAACCGATAAAAAAGTGTTATAGAATACCCTCTGTTCATTAGTGAAATCTTATACTAAAATCCTTTCAATTTCGGCATCAATTTGATGCCGAAACAGCATATCAAAGCATCTTGAAAATTCCTGTATGAGATAACCGGGTTTCTTCTTTTACTGTTTATAGCATCCATTTTTTTCTGTTACAATAAAAAATGGGAGTGATACATAATGACAGAATTAATTTCATATGAGCAAGTGCGCTTCGTCCGGCAGGACAAAGTCATTTTAAACCATGTAAACTGGACCGTAAAAGAGGGTGAGCATTGGGCTGTTTTAGGGTTAAATGGATCAGGCAAGTCAACGATGCTGAATATGATGGGCGGGTATGAATTTCCTACAAGCGGCACAATTCGGGTTTTTGGGCACGAATATGGGCGTTATAACTGGGAGTATGTGAAAAAGCGCCTCGGCTTCGTCGGCAATACATTAAACCGTTTTTTAGAAACGCTGAATACGGAGAGCGCCCGGGAGATTGTCGTGAGCGGCCGTTTTAATTCCATTGGCCTTTATGAAAAAACAGAAGCTGCAGATTGGGAAAAAGCAGATGAACTGCTGGCATCGCTTCGTTTATCTTATTTAGCGGACAAGCCGTACCGGTTTATGTCCCAGGGAGAACAGCGGCGGGTGCTTATTGCCCGGGCTTTTATGGCTGAACCCGATGCGATGATTTTAGATGAGCCATGCTCCGGCCTGGATGTAAGAGCGCGGGAAGAGCTTCTCACGGCGCTCGAACAACAGGCCGGACGGCATCATACGTCTCTTTTATACGTTACGCATCATATTGAGGAAATTTTTCCGGCTATTACACATGTTGCTGTTTTAAAAGAAGGAAGAATGCTCGCAGCTGGCGAGAAAAAAAGGGTGCTTACCAGCCGTATCCTTTCCGAGGCATTCGGCCTGCCGGTTGAGCTTGAGTGGCAGAACGAGCGATGCTGGCTGAAAGTGCTATCCAATTAAAAAAACCACCCTTTTTCGGAGGAAAAAGGGTGGTTTTTGATTGCTTGCTGTCCTGCTTCTAAAAAGGGATTTAAGGGATAAGCTGTTTGATTTCCTCGCCTTTTCCTTCATGAAGCAGCTGGACAATTTTACTGCCGACGATGACGCCGCCGCATGCTGCGCCCAGCGTTTCTGCTTGTTCTTTTGATGATACACCAAATCCGGCCAGAACCGGGACAGGGCTTTGCTCCGCAATACGGGACAGATGAACACTGAGATCGTCTGCAAAGCCGGCACGTGCGCCGGTAATGCCATTAACGGTGACCGCGTAAATAAACCCTTCTGCATCTTTTACCGTTTGGGCGATGCGCTCGTCTGAGCTGGTTAGTGTCACAAAGCGGATCATCGCGATGTCCCGCTTCGCCAGCGGCTCCCGAAACTCCGCTTCTTCCTCCATTGGCACGTCCGGAATAATCACGCCTGATACACCTGCTTGTTCGCACAATTCGGCAAAACGCTCCGCCCCTACTTTAAACACTGGATTTGCATAGGTCATAATCACAATCGGTACGCTGATTTCTTCTTTAAAAGAAGCAAGCTCTCCCAAAATTTGAGTAAGGGTGACTTTTTCTTTGAGCGCCCGTTTGCCGGCTTCCTGAATAACAGGGCCATCGGCGACAGGATCGGAGAACGGTATACCCAGCTCAATCACGGTTACGCCGGACTTCTCTAAAAGCAAAATGGTATCTTTTAGTGTATGAAGCCCGCCATCACCCGCCATAATGTAAGCGGTGAATGCTTTTTTTCCTTCTTGCTCTACTTTTTCAAATGCTTCGGCCATTTTAAACTTGGTCATGCCTGCTTGCCCTCTCTTTCAAACCGCTCTTTAATTTGCGCCACGTCTTTGTCGCCGCGGCCGGATAAACAAATGGCAATAATCTCATCTTGATTCATTTTCGGTGCAAGCTTCAGGGCGTACGCAATCGCATGAGAGCTTTCAAGTGCCGGGATAATGCCTTCTGTTTTTGTCAGTGCTTTAAATCCTTCAAGTGCTTCTTCATCAGTAATATGTTCATAGATGACCCGTCCGGAATCTTTTAAAAAGCTATGTTCCGGTCCAACACCCGGATAATCAAGACCGGCTGAAATTGAATGAGCTTCCTGGATTTGGCCCGCTTCATCCTGCAGCAAATACATTTTACTGCCATGCAGGACGCCGACGCTGCCCATCGTCATAGATGCGGCATGCTTGTCTGTATCGATTCCGCTGCCGGATGCTTCAACACCGTACATTTTCACACTTTTATCTTCAATAAATGGATAGAACATACCCATCGCGTTGCTGCCGCCGCCAATGCAGGCTACAACAGCATCCGGAAGACGCCCTTCTTTTTCCTGCAGCTGTTTTTTTGTTTCCTGCCCAATGACCGCCTGGAAATCACGCACAATCTGCGGGAATGGATGCGGACCCAGCACCGATCCCATAATGTAATGGGTATCTTCAACGTTCGTTACCCAGTAGCGAAGCGCTTCATTAACAGCGTCTTTCAGTGTGCCGCTGCCCTGGGAAACACTTTCAACGCGCGCGCCAAGAAGCTCCATGCGGAACACGTTTAGCTCCTGGCGGCGGATGTCTTCTTCACCCATAAAAATGACGCACTCGAGGTTTAAAAGCGCACATACAGTTGCTGTTGCGACTCCGTGCTGGCCGGCACCGGTTTCGGCTACGACTTTTTTCTTGCCCATTCTTACAGCAAGCAAAGCTTGTCCGATCGTGTTATTGATTTTGTGGGCGCCTGTATGATTTAAATCTTCCCGCTTCAAATAGATTTTCGCGCCGCCTGCTGCTTTCGTTAGATTTTCGGCAAAATAAAGCGGATTTTCGCGTCCGACATAGTCAGTTAAATAGCGGTTAAGCTCCGATAAAAACGCTTCGTCTTTCATCGCTGACTGGTAAGCTTCCTCTAATTCTTTTACGGCACGCATAAGAGATTCCGGTACGTACCGGCCTCCATATTCTCCAAAATGCCCTTTTTCATCCGGCTGGTTATATACGTTACTCATGATTGATGGGCTCCTTTCGCACGCTCTACAAATTGAAATATTTTTGTTTCATCTTTTCGTCCATCGGTTTCGACCCCGCTTGATATATCAACAGCAAATGGACCAACCGACTGGACCGCTTCCTTAATATTATCAGGATGCAGACCGCCTGCCAAAATCAAGCGGGATTTATCTACACCTGGGTTCTCTAAAATGGACCAGTCAAACGTCCGGCCGCTTCCACCCCGGAACGCTGCAGGCGGGCTGTCGACTAAAATTAAGTCGGCCGGGAAGGCGAACATCTCTTCAAAAGAAAGATCATCTTTGGCAGAAAAAGCTTTAATGACGGGCACCGGCATCCGGCGCGCAAATTCCGCTGTTTCGTCGCCATGCAGCTGTACATAATCAAGTCCAACTTCTTCGACAATCGAGCGAATCGTTTCTTCGGATTCATTTACAAAAACGCCGACTTTCTTTACATCCGAACCTACTGCTTCTGCAAGCTGGCGTGCAAATTCGGAAGGAATTTTCCGGCTGCTTTCCGCAAAAACAAAGCCGATCATATCCGCACCCGCTTCCCTGGCCCAGCTTGCTGCTTCAAATGATTGAATGCCGCAAATTTTTACGTTCATTTACAGCCCCACTTTCAGTGAGCGGACCGTTTCCGCAACATTACCCGCTCTCATTAATGTTTCCCCTACAAGCAGGGCGCGTGCCCCTGCTTCTTTCATGCGAACGGCATCATCCGCTGTCTGAATGCCGCTTTCGGAAACAAAAAAGGCGTTTTCCCGTCCATATGAACGAAGCAGCCGCTCTGTCACAGCCAAATCAATATCAAATGTTTTTAAATTCCGGTTGTTAATCCCAATCAAGTTTGCGCCAAGGCGGAGCGCCCGTTCCATTTCGGCTTCATCGTGTACTTCTACAAGCACATCAAGCGATTTTTCCTTTGCATGTGTGTACAGACGCTTCATATCGTCGTCTTCAAGCGCCGCTGCAATTAATAGAATAATATCCCCGCCTGATGCAAAAGCACGGTCGATCTGGATAGGGTCAATGATAAAGTCTTTGTTCAGTACAGGAATCTCAATACTTGCTTTTACCGCTTCTAAATCGTTCATCGTTCCTTTGAAAAAGGGCGTATCCGTTAAAACCGATACAGCATCTGCACCGTTTTCGGCATAAATAGATGCTTGTTGGACAGGATCCACACCGATATTTATATCCCCTTTTGAAGGCGATGCTCTCTTTACTTCCGCGATCAGTGCCATTGTCTTGGAAGCGGCAATTCGTTCGTAAAATGAAACCGGCTTCCGGTCCGCCACATAGGACAGACCGGCTGTTTTCAGCAGGGTCACTTCTTCTCTTTTTTTATCAATAATTTTATCTAAAATGGTTGTCATCCGAATACCGCTTCTTTCTGTCTGGATTTTGAGTAGTTAACAAGGTAGTTCAGCTTCGAGAGTGCAGCACCCGAGTCAATGCTTTCTCTCGCCATATCTACACCTTCCTTCACCGTTTTCGCTTTTCCGCAGGCAAACAATCCAATGCCGGCATTGAGGAGAACCGTATCCCGGCAGGCACCCTGTTCTTCCCCTTCTAAAATACGCTTTAAAATTTGTGCATTTTCAACCGCTTCGCCGCCTTTGATTTCATCGAGTGAATAAACAGGCAGGCCGACAGATTCCGGTGTAATAATCATTTTGTTCACCGCGCCGTTTTCAAGCACAACCAGATGGTTTTCCCCTGCTAAAGACGCTTCGTCCATGTAGCCGGCACCGTTCAGCACAACGGCCCGCTTGCGTCCAAGCCGGTTTAATACATCTGCCATCATCTCAAGCATATCACGACGGTAAATGCCGAGCAGCTGTGTATCAAGCTGAACCGGATTCGTTAACGGTCCGATCAAGTTGAAAATGGTCGGAATTTTCAAATCGCGCCGTACTTTCATAATCCGTTTCATTTTCGGATGAACGTGCGGGGCAAACAAGAAAGTAATCCCGTTTTCATCTAAAAGTTTATCGGTTTCACCCGCTACAAAGTCCAGTGACACGCCAAGGTGCTCAAGCACGTCGGCACTTCCAGTTTTGCTCGATACGCTCCGGTTGCCGTGTTTCGCCACTGTGACGCCCGCACCAGCCAGGACAAAAGCGGAAGTCGTCGAAATATTAAAACTTTGAGAGCCATCGCCCCCCGTTCCACAGTTGTCCATGACATTTTTCCAGGCGGTGCGAGTGGATACGGCATTTTGGCGAAGCACGTGCACAAGTGCAGCAATTTCGTCGACCGTTTCGCCTTTTGCTTTCAGCGCCATTAAAAATGCAGCGATTTCACTGTCAGAAATATCTTCCTGTAAAATTTCCTCAACCGCATCCGTCATTTCATCAAATGAAAGAGACTGGCCTTCCGCAAGCTGCAATAAATATTTTTTCATATTTTTCTCTTTTCGGTAAGAACGGAAAAATTCAGCAATCAGCTCATCCCCGATTTCCGTACCGATTGATTCCGGATGGAACTGCAGGCCAAATACCGGATATTCCTTGTGGCGGAGAGCCATAATTTCATTGTCATCGACCGATTCCGCGATCACTTCAAGTTTTGGGCTGAGCGTTTTCGGGTCTGCAACTAAAGAATGGTAGCGCATGACTGGTACCGGGCCCTGTACAGCCGCAAACAACCCTTTTCCTTCATGGCGGACCATGGATAGTTTGCCGTGTTTAATTGTTTTTGCTTGAATAATATCCGTTCCAAATGCCGCCGCAATCGCCTGGTGTCCAAGGCAGATGCCGAGTATTGGAATGCGGTGGTAAAAAGCATGAACCACATCAATTGAGATGCCCGCTTCTTCCGGTGTGCCAGGTCCAGGAGAAATGACGATCGCTTCCGGCTCAAGAGCTTCAATTTCATCAATCGTTATTTCATCGTTTCGCACAACCC
The DNA here is from genome assembly GCF_023715895.1 of Domibacillus indicus. Taxonomy (GTDB): domain Bacteria; phylum Bacillota; class Bacilli; order Bacillales; family Domibacillaceae; genus Domibacillus; species Domibacillus indicus_A. Next base: position 105,442 of record NZ_JAMBOO010000003.1, read on the forward strand.
GGACGTTTTTGCCGATCCGGCTGATTTGCTGATATAGGTTATAAGTAAAAGAGTCATAATTATCAATCAATAAAATCATTTTTGCACCTCCAGTAATGCTTTTGCTTTGTGCATTGTTTCTTCGTATTCGGTTTCCGGCACTGAATCATACACAATTCCTGCGCCAGCCTGTACGTGCGCTTTGCCGTCTTTAATGACCATCGTACGGATCGCCAGCGCAAAGTCCATGCTGCCGGTTGCGGATAAATAGCCGACTGCACCCGAGTAAACGCCTCGTTTTACCGGCTCCAAATCGTTAATAATCTGCATCGCGCGGATTTTTGGTGCACCACTTACAGTTCCTGCAGGCAGGCAGGCGGTTAAAGCATCAAGCGGATGATAGTCTTCTTTTAATTCGCCCGATACTTCAGACACGATATGCATGACGTGCTTATATCTTTCAATCTTCATATATTTATCGAGTGTAACAGAACCAATTTCAGAAATTTTTCCTACATCGTTACGGCCAAGGTCTACAAGCATACGGTGCTCGGCGATTTCTTTTTCATCTGCGAGCAGCTCTTCTGCCAGGCGCGCATCTTCTTCCGGCGAACTGCCGCGCGGGCGTGTGCCGGCAATTGGATTGGTTGTAACCGTCCGGCCGCTTACCTTTACAAGGCTTTCTGGTGACGTCCCAAGAACGGTATAGCCTTCAAAATCAATATAAAACATATACGGCGACGGATTAGACGTCCGCAGACGGCGGTAAAGCGTAAACGGATCGCCTTCGAACGGAGAAGATAAGCGCTGAGAAAGAACGACTTGGAAAATGTCTCCGCGAATAATATGCTCTTTCGCCCGTTCAACCATTTGGCAGAAGGTATTCCGCTCAAGGCTTGAGCGGAACATAAGTGCCTGTGTTTCTTGCCCGTTATCCGGCTTTTGTCCGGTATGAATATCATTGTAAATCGTCTCGATCGCCGTTTCCATTTCTTCTTCTGTCCGGCCGCCGAACAAGTCAACTGCAGCAATCGTTACACGCTGCATCAAGTGATCGTAGACGACGAATGTATCGTAAAACATCATGTGCACATCCGGCATGCCGAGCTCATCTGTGAGCGGCTCACCAATTTTTTCTTCAAAGAAAACCGTATCATAGCCAATGTAGCCGGCTGCTCCTCCGAAGAATGGGAACGGATACGGCTGCTCTTCCTGAACAGGCATAATAGACTTGAGCTTGTCCATAAATTTGCCCGACCCGGTTTCCTTTGTTCCATCTTTTTTGCTCAATTCATATCCGGCTGCATCCGCTTTGAACTCGGCGATTGGATCTACTGCAATAAAAGAGTAGCGCCCGCTTTCTTCATGTTTAGCCGATGATTCAAACAGCATTTTTTTAGAGCCGGAAAGCAAACGATAAATAGAGATCGGTGTAATCATATCCCCTTCTATTTCTTTTAGTTTGTAGGCTAGCGTTGTTTGTAAATTCATCTTCCATTCTCCTTTCAAGGCATAAAAAAACTCCATAGATGATCATCATCTATGGAGGACGGTTTCCCGCGGTGCCACCTCTCGTTGAAGCAAATGCTTCCCCTTAAAATCCGGTTAACGGCCGGCTGCCGGGCGCTCTACTTTCTCGTTCAAGCTGCCACTCACGGACCCATTCAAGCAGAGGCTTCGTACCGGTTTCCACCATCCCGGCTCTCTTTAACGCGCTTTTCTGCTTTACTTTTTCCGATCAACGTATTTTTATATACAAAAAGGCCCCCTCATCACTAAAAGGACGGGGAGCCGTGGTACCACCTTTATTGGCCGCAAACTGCAGCCCACTTTAACAGCAGAATTCATTTCTGCCTGTTCCTTGTAACGTAAGACGGACGCCGGAGCCTACTCATCATGTTCGGTCCGGAGCTCAGAAGCCCATTCACACTGTTTCCCGCACCGGCTTGCACCAACCGCCGGCTCTCTTTAGCATTTCACAGCGCTACTCTTCTTCTTCAACGCTTTGTTATTTGACTGATTATTATCATAATACAATCAATTTAAAATATCAACCCTTTCGGAAAGGATTTTTCCATTCCATAAGAGCTGCACAGTTTTTGGATTCCTCATCATCCAGGTAATTGTGCAGAACGCCGATAGGCACGCGGCCGGCACGCATCAAAAACGTAACGACTGTGTCATAAATCTCTCCGGAGACGACTTTTTGGAGATACTGCTCCGGTGTGAGCGTATCTGCATAAAGATGATAGCCGGGCATCCGTCCGCCGCCAAGCAGCCGTTCAAGATTTAAGTGAACAACGGTTTGGTACATGGCCTCGACCATTTTTTTCGCGAGGCCCAGCTTTCGAAAAGCCGGCTTGACGCAAATATCGACAACATACAGCGTATTGCCGTCTGGATTATGATTACGGATATATCCATTGTCCGTTACCTTTTCCCATGAATGTGTATCGCCGGGCTCGTATTGAATGATCAATGCGGTCATCGAACCGGCTATCTCTCCTTCGATCTCGACACAAAGTGCTCCTTCCGGAAACAGGTCAACATGATTTTGCAATTGCTCGGTATTCCACCATAGCTCCGGCGGGAATGGCGGCGGAAAAGCCGCTCTTTGCACATTAAGCAGTCCGTTAAAGTCCTGCTTCGTATAATTACGGAGAATGGCTTTTATCGGCTTTTTATCCTGAAATGCAAAATATTCCTGGTAATAGGTCAATCCTGATCCCACCAATCTGGATATAAGTCTGTCCGCCGGTCACGCCATGTAGTAACGGACCCTCTTTTGCGTACTTCGTACAAAAGCGCTAAATCCAGATCAGCTGTAATAATCATATCATCATTCATAATCCCTTCTGCGACAATGCCGCCCGGCGGGAATGGAATGTCGTTCGGTGAAATCACGACCGCCTGCCCGACATTCGACCGCATTAAGTCAACCGTTGGCAGTGAGCCGACCGTGCCGGCGCCAACCACATAAATTTGGTTTTCAACCGCCCGGGCGTGGCTCGTATAGCGGACACGGTGAAAACCGTGCATGTCATCTGTACAAGACGGGCAAAAAACCACATCTGCACCCTTCGCTTTTGCCATGCGGACCACTTCAGGAAATTCAATATCATAGCAGGTCAGGATGGCAATCGTTCCTTTTTCCGTTTCGAAAATACGGAACGTTTCACCCTGCTGCATATTCCAGCCTTCTACTTCGGCCGGTGTAATATGCAATTTCGACTGCATTTGATACGAACCGTCCGGATAAAACAAATACGCCGTATTTTGAATGCCGCCTTTCCATTCTGTTACGTGCGTGCCGCCGATAATATGGACGTCATATTCTTTGGCAAAACCTGAAAACAGCCGCTCATACCTTTCTGTAAACAGCGGCAGATCGGTAATTTTAAGCGCTTCACCCGTTTTCTCATCGCCGATGGACAAAAGCTGTGTTGTAAAGAACTCCGGAAACAGGATAAATTCTGCTTCAAATTCCATCGCTGTTTTTATGTAGTGTTCGCATTGTTTTGCAAACTCATCAAATGAATCAATGGTGTGCAGGTGATACTGCACGGCCGATACTCTCATTTTCATGCTCGTCGCTCCTTTCATCTTTTTCTACGGTAGTAGAAATGGGCGTTTTTTGCAAGAAAAAAAGACGGCTCGAAAGCCGTCACAAGTCGGATGTTTAATTCATACTCATAAGAGGGGGTTAATGAGAATGAATCTCAATTTCAATTATAAAGTGTTTTATGAAAATGTCAACTTCTTTGTCTGCCCTTTTTCATGCAAAAAACCGGCGGAACACTCCGCCGGTTTTTTACTGCCACACTGGGCCATTTGCTTCTACATTTAACTGTAAAACATCACAGTCTGAAAACTGCTCCCGGAATGCCGCCGCAATGCTTTCACCTTTGCCGCGCGGGGCAAGTGTCAGCACGGTTGGGCCTGCACCGCTGATCACCGTTGCGTAAGCACCTAATGATTTCGCCAATGTACGTGCCGGGTGAAATTCTTTAATGAGTGCAGCACGGTACGGCTCATGAAAAACATCACGCTCCATCATGCGTCCGGCTGTTTCGTAATCGTGCTGCATAAAAGCCGCGACAAGCATGTTTGAAACCGCGCTCGCTAAAACCGCATCTTTACGGCTGAACGAATCCGGCAGCGCATTACGTGCATCCTCGGTTTTCAGCTCATACGGCGGCACAAGTGCAACCAGATCTACATCTGGTGCAGGAAGTGTTAATAGTTCGGCATGCTCGCCAAGAGACACCCCGCATACCATTCCGCCAAACAAAGACGCACCAATATTATCAGGATGCCCTTCAAATTGATCGCCAATGTTTAATTTTTCTTCATCTGATAACCCCAGGTTTGCAAAACGGTCTGCAATTTCAATACCTGCCGCAATCGCTGCCGCACTGCTTCCAAGCCCGCGTGCAAGCGGAATTTCACTTTTCAGCACAGCTTCTACCGGTGTCATCTCGACGCCGCGCAGGGCGGCTGTTTTCTTCGCTACGACCGCAATTAAATGGCGGTCATCTTCCGGAAGACCGGCAAGCAGATCGGATTCGTGGGAGAATGCCCACTCTTCCGCCTGCTTGACGTCCACCGTTAAATAAAGGTTAAAAGCCAGGCCGATCGAGTCAAATCCAGGCCCTAAATTGGCCGTTGATGCCGGCACTTTCAAAGAGCCGGAAAACATCATGCTTCGACCACTCCACGGATAAAGTTGAACACCGCTTCTTCATTGTTTGGCAGAACTGTTGGTTTTTTCTCGATTTGAGAAATCGCTGTTTGCGGATCTTTCAAGCCGTTTCCAGTCAGTACAGCGACAATGTTTGCTCCCTGCTCGATTTCACCTGATTTTACGTGTTTGATGATACCGGCGATAGAAGCATTTGAAGCCGGCTCAGCAAAGATTCCTTCTTCGCGTGTCATCATTTCATACGCTTCTAGAATTTCTGCATCTGTTACAAAATCGATTTTACCGCCAGACTCATCCCGCGCTGCTTCTGCAAATTTCCAGCTGGCCGGGTTACCGATACGGATTGCCGTTGCGACTGTTTCCGGCTGTGCAATTGGTGCACCCTGAACGATCGCTGCCGCTCCTTCAGCTTCAAATCCGTGCATGCGTGGAAGACCTGTGCCGAATTTTTCATTGTATTCTTTAAAGCCTTTCCAGTATGCCGTAATATTGCCGGCATTTCCAACTGGAATCGCTAAAACGTCCGGTGCTTGTCCAAGCTGGTCGCATACTTCAAACGCCGCTGTTTTTTGTCCTTCGATCCGGTACGGGTTTACTGAGTTTACAAGCGTAATCGGTGATTTTTCACTGATACTGCGGACCATCGCCAGTGCTTCATCGAAGTTTCCTTCAATCGCAACAATTTCTGCTCCGTACATCATCGCCTGCGCTAATTTACCAAGCGCAATTTTGCCATCCGGAATAACTACGATTGTTTTCATTCCGGCGCGGGATGCATAAGCAGCTGCTGCCGCTGATGTATTCCCTGTTGACGCGCAGATGACCGTGTTGCTTCCTTCTTCTTTTGCTTTGGCTACAGCCATAACCATACCGCGGTCTTTAAAGGAGCCGGTCGGGTTGGCACCTTCTACTTTAACATGAATGTTCACACCTAATTTTTTAGAAATGTTCACAAGTGGAATAAGCGGTGTGTTTCCTTCCATTAATGAAAGTGCCGGTGTATTTTCGGTAACCGGTAAGAATTCTTTGTACTGGTGTAATAAACCTTCCCATTTTGCCATGATTATGCTCCTTCTCCTTCAACGCGGTAGAAACTTTCAATTGAACGAACAACCGCCAAATCTTTAATTTGTTCCTGCATTTTTTGATAGCTTTCATCTGATGCTTTATGTGTCACAATCACAATTTCAGCTACACCCTCTTCTTCAAGCGGCAGCTGAAGAATTTTCTCGAAGCTGATGCCGTTGGCTGAAAACAGCTTTGTAAGCTCAGAAAACGCGCCCACTTCATCCTGTACATGAAGACGTACAAAGTATTTTGCAAACTTTTCTTCTGATGATTTCAGCTGCTTTTCAAATTGCGGCACCGTAATGCTTTTTCCGTTTACACCAAGTCTCATGTTGGTAATAACGGCAACCAGGTCACTTACGATTGATGTTGCTGTTGGAAGTCCGCCGGCCCCTGGCCCGTAGAACATTGTTTCACCGACTGCATCTCCGTATACGTAAACGGCATTATACTCATCATTTACCGATGCAAGCGGATGATTGTTTGATAGGAACGTTGGCTGCACGCTCACTTCAGCTCCGCCGTTTTGCTGATCTGCATATCCAATTAGTTTCATTGTATAGCCTAGTGTCTGGCCGTGCTTTAAATCGCTGTCTGATACTTTTGAGATGCCGCTCACATCTACATCTTCAAGTTCAATATCCATTGAGAAAGCAAGGCGCGCTAGAATCGCCATTTTACGTGCGGCATCAAGCCCTTCTACGTCAGAAGTCGGATCTGCTTCTGCAAAGCCAAGATCCTGTGCTTCTTGAAGTGCGGCTTCATAAGACATGCCTTCTTTGTTCATTTTCGTCAGGATAAAGTTCGTTGTACCGTTCACGATTCCCATCATCGTTCTAATTTTATCAGAAGCAAGTCCGTCTGCAAGGCCGCGGATAATTGGAATACCGCCGGCTACGCTTGCTTCGTAGTAAAAGTCACAGCCGTTTTCAGCCGCTGCTTTCATCAGCTCTGATCCGTACAGCGCGACAAGGTCTTTGTTGGCAGTGACCACGTGTTTTTTCTGATGAAATGCATCAAGCAGCAATTTTCTCGTTTCATCTACGCCGCCCATTACTTCCACGATCACATCTACGTTCGGATCGTTAATCACTTCATATGGATCAAGTGTGAGGGACTCTTTTGGCAATTCTACTTCACGTTTTTTATCTACGTTTTTAACCAATACTTTTGTTACTTCAACCGAGCAGCCAACGCGGTGAGCAAGCTGCTCCTGATGATCCTGAATCATCTTGACAACACCTGTTCCGACTGTCCCGAGACCGAGTAATCCTACCTTTACATTCTCCTTCATCCTAAACGTCACCTCAACTATGTATTTTTCTGATGTACATTTGTTTTTGTATAGTAGACATTATATCGGTCTTTCGAGTGGAATACAACCCTCTCTTTTGGAAAATTAAACGGAATTGTTTTTTTAATAAAACAATATTTTCATACTATTCTTATATTATAGAAAACAACCGCTTGTTTCAAGCGGTTGTCGTGTTTTTCGGAGAAGCACTTTTCATATCCACTGCAATCGAGAGCGGGCATGCTCCGCAATTCGCAAAGCGGGCATTCTCTATCGTTACATAATCCGCTCTGTTGTCGCCGCCAAATACTTTCAGCGCAGCCCCGGCCGTCGCAAAGTCACGCATCTCTATGTCCCGAATATGCACATATTTTGCTTTATATTGAATACCCGCGACAGGCAGATTTTGATAATCATAAGCCGGATCACCGACTGCACGCAGTCCGTTTACGACAACATGCCGGTAAGCGGACACAGTCAAAACACGCGGCTTTGATACAGTATACAGCTCTGTGTAAACAGGCCGAATGGAAACGATACGTGTGGCAGTGATAAAGCGGGCTGTTTTAGAATCCGGGTCTTCTGCTGTATGATGGCCGATATGCCGGAAATTAAATGACCGGTTATCATTCTCAGACAGGTGGCCGATAATATGAACATTCGCTGCTGCTGAACTTGTTGCATGGGCTTTAATTTCAACGCCGCCGAAGCAGCGGGCCGACACATTATTAATAAGCCAGACGGTGCGTGAGCCGTCATCGACTTCAAAGCCATTCGAATTGGAAACACCTTTTTTATGACTTCGTCCGGACGGGTCACACATAAAGCAATTAGAGATTAAAATATAGTCACTATGGTGAGTTGTAATACCGTCATCCCCAAAGCCAGAACCCGTACACCCGTCAATCCAGACAAAACGGCTGCCGCCCCGGGCACGGTGTCCGTCCCCTGAATAATCATATAACGTTGAAGACACATCATAGCAGTGAAGGCCGGGATTGATGGCGTCACAGTTTCGTATCCAGCCATAGGCCACATTCGCAAAAGTTACGCAGCTTGAGCGGTTATTGCCGCTTGCTGATTTTTCATCCGGATGCAGCCGTTCAAGCGACCAATCGAGCGTCATGCCTTCTATTAATATGTGATGATTGCCTTTTACATGATTTTCATTTGTGATCACAAAGCTTCTTTTTGGCGCCGTATCCCGCAGCTTTAAAATCGTTTTGCCTGCTCCAGCCCCCTTGACGATGGTATTAGACGGCACATGCAGTTCATCCACAATGTACGTGCCTTCTGAGAGTTTAACGGTTTTGCCCCCTCCGCCCAGAGCTGCTTGAATATCCTCTCCCGGTTTTACGTAAACGGTATGGGCGGCCCGTTCTTCAAGTACTCCGTATTCCCGGTCTAATACCGGTTTCCAGTCCGGATAGGCTCCTGTCTCATCAACAAGCGTGTGATGAAGTTTCAGCGGCTCTTCACCTCTGGTCCATAACCGTTTGAGCCGGTCGAACAGCGATCTTCTTTCTTCAACTGGCTTCCACCCTGCCGCTGAAGCGAAAAAAAGCGTATCTGTTTCCCGGACAGCTTCTGACAGCGGGACACAGCCTTTAAAATAGGAGTCAATAAGCTGGGCATTCATCCTCGGATCATGGTTTCTTTTAAGAGACATTCTTTTTATCCTTTCTATTTGAATTTTGCACATTTTGTTATTAGTAAAAATCAAATGTAAAGGTCCGTTCTTCAAATGGCTTGCCCGGTGTAAAGGTCCGTTCTGTCCAAACGGCTCGCTTACGGCTGTTTACTTCAAGAACGGTGGAGCAGCGTGTGCCGTAGTGGGCACTTTCAATAAAAATAGAAGACAGCAGCCGTTCCCATTCGAGAGATACGCCGGTATTGGGAAGGTCTTCGTCTGCTGCTGCCCTTCCATCCTGCAGCATCGAAAACAGCTTCTCTTTACTGTCCATTGATTGGGCCATTTTTTTCTTGATTCTTACGGTTTTTGGCCACGGTGTATTTAAAAAGGCATTGCTGATCGCATGAATTCCCGGCGGCAGCCGAAATGGACGGCTTCCGGAGCGGCTGCTGTACACCCATATTGCTTCAGCCGTACCGGCAATCACATTAAAACCTGGATAACGATTTTTTTCCCGGTCAAGTTCATTCAAAAACAACTCTGTTTTCAGGTTGCTTTCTAGAAACGAACGGACAATATGGCCGCGTGACCGCTTTTCTCCTCCTTCTTCCCCCGGGTCGCGGTAATTGGTGAGTGCGCAGAAGCGCCCGGTTTTAGAAATCCCCATCCAGGTCCCGCCCCTTTCTACATCACGGCCGGCTAATATGGGCGCTTCTTCCCACCAGTGAGAAGGCAGAGCAGGCCGCTCCCAAAACTCATCCCGGTTTGCTGCTACAACGAGTGGTTTATCCCTGTTCACCTGATGAGCAATGGCAATTAAACACATGCACTTTCCTCATTTCCTTTTTCTTCATTATACGCAGGAGTGTTACAATAGAACAAACAAGGAAAGAAACGGATGTGAACTGCATGTACAAATTTGTGATGCCCGAAGTGATTTTTGGAAGCGGATCCATTTCACAGGCAGGTGAAAGCTGCCAGCGGCTTGGTGCCCGTCATGTTCTTGTCGTAACAGACCGCGGCGTCGTGGACGCCGGCTGGGCAGAGCCTGTGATAGCGAGCTGTCACAACGCAGGACTTGCAGCTGTTTTATTTGATGAAGTATCTGTAAATCCAACCGATACCGAAGCGGCTGCCTGTGCCCGTGTTTATAAAGAGCATGGGTGTGATGCCATTATGTGCGTAGGCGGCGGAAGTCCGATTGATGTGGGAAAAGCAGCAGCCGCTCTTGTAACAAACGGAGGGCATATTCGAGATTATGAGGGAGTGGACCGCATCCTGCATCCTCTTCCCCCGCTTGTGATGATACCAACAACTGCGGGTTCCGGATCAGAAGTTTCCCAATTTTCCGTCATTGTGGACAGTGAACGCCAGAAAAAAATGACGATTGTCTCGAAGTCGCTCGTTCCCGATATTGCCCTGATCGATCCGGACGTTCTGGCCACCAAAAGTGCGCGCCTGACCGCAACCACGGGCCTTGATGTGATTACGCATGCGATTGAATCTTATGTGAGTATGGCGGCTACTCCCATGACAGATGTGCAGGCGAAAAATGCCCTGTTTCTTGCATCTCAGTATTTGCGCCCGTCCGTTGCTTCAAAATACAGCAAAGAAGCAAAAGAAAAAATGGCGATGGCCAGTCTCCAGGCAGGGCTTGCTTTTTCCAATGCCATCCTCGGCGCCGCCCATGCGATGAGCCACACGATCGGCGGCCGCTATCCGTTTTTGCATGGTGACATTAACGCCGTTCTGCTCCCCCACGTGATGGAATTTAATTTAATTGCCTGCCCGAAAAAGTTTCGGGAGATGGCCGTTTTAATGGGAGAAGACGTAACCGGACTTTCTGATATCGCCGCCGGCGAAAGGGCCATCCAGTCCGTTCGAAAGCTTGCCGTTGATATCGGGGCTCCGCTTTCTCTTTCAGAGATGGGATTTGAAGAAAAAGCCATCGCGGAAATGAGTGAAATTGCCCTGACGGACGCCTGTATGATTACCAATCCACGCGATATTTCAGCGGAGGAAGTGGCCGCTCTGTTAAGAAGGGCCCTGTCATGAACCGGCCTGATATGATCCGGCTGCTGACGGGCGTCCAATCATCCAAACGGAATTATTATACAGAGTTAAAGCGGACCGTTGACGAGCTACAAAAGAAAAACAGCCAGCTTGAAGTCATCAATGAGATGATGCGCAGCTTTAATGTTGATATGTCCGTTCAAACGATGCTGAAGCATACGCAGGAAAAGCTGGAGAAAGTATACCGGATTGACCGGCTCAGTCTGGCTGTCTGGGAGGATGGCTCGCTTCGAATAGCCGATGTACACCCGGAACAAGCCGCTTTTTTGCCGGAAGGAACGGCTTTTCCAGCTGATGGCTCGCTTTATTCAAAAGTATTTTTAAGCGGACAGGATGTTCTTTACGTCCCAAGTGATGCAGATTCCTTTTTTGAATGTGAAGCGTTTCAAGCGCTCTCGCTTCGCTCTGTCTGGCTGTTTCCGCTCAGAAGCCGCGGCGTGATAACCGGCGTCATCGGGCTTGCCTCACGTGAACCGGCAGCTTTCTGTCAGGAGGACCGGGCTTTTTTCAGTCATTTATCCGGACAAATCGCCGTTTGTATTGAAAATGCCCGGCTTTACCATGAGGTGCTGCTCAGCAAGTCCAGGTGGGAATCGACTTTTCGCGCGGTAGCGGACTCTATTGTCATAACCGACCTGAACGGAACCATTTTAACGAAAAATGACAGTGCCGCTGCGAACTGGCCCCAAGCCAAAAGCGTCTTCTCTTTTTTAGCAGCGGAGCTTTTTGAACAAACCGTTCAGGAAGTAAAACCTCATATGGAGGAAGTATCGATCGGAAGCCAGATGTTTGAATGTGCCCTTTATCCGCTGCTTGACGATGGACAAATAGACGGTGTGATTGTGTATTTAAAAAACATTACAGAAAAACAGCTGATGCAGGCGCAAATTATTCATTCCGGCCAGCTGGCGGCAATCGGCGAAATGGCTGCGGGCGTAGCCCATGAATTAAACAATCCGTTAACCGCAATTATTGGCAATACCCAGCTTTTACTTCGGCTTTCCACGAATGAAACAAAGCCGCTTCTTGCAGACATCGAGGAATGCGGCAAGCGGTGCCGGTCGATTATTCGCAGCCTTCTTGCTTTTTCCCGCCAGGAACCCGCTTCTTTTATTCCCTGCTCCTTAAATGATGCCTTGTATGAAGCATTGCGCCTGACCGGCCGGCAAATGGAAAAGCAGCGGATTGAATTAACGGTTGAGCTGGATGAACAGCTGCCTCTTATCGATGGAAGCATTCAGCAGCTCAGCCAGATCGCCGTTAATCTGCTCCTAAACGCGAAGGACGCCTGTTTAGAAAGAGAAACGGCGAAACAAGTGTCTGTCTGGACTGAGTCCGATGAGCATTCAGTTTATATGCGGGTGGCAGACAATGGCTGTGGCATCCCGGCCCAAAAATTGGATGATATTTTCCATCCGTTTTTCACCACTAAATCCGCCCATCAAGGAACCGGGCTCGGGTTATCGGTGAGCCTTGGTATTGCCGAATCACACGGCGGAACGTTAACGGTGACAAGCAGGCTGCATGAAGGCAGCACATTTACCCTGGCCATTCCAAGAAGAAAGGGGAGGTAGACAGCATGGGTCATATTTTGGTTGTCGATGATGAGCAGGAAATCGGCCGCTTTTTAACAAGGCTTTTTAAAATGAAAGGAATGGAGGTGACGTATGCAGAAAGCGGCGCTGCTTTTGACCGGCTTTCCCGCCTTGACCAGTTTGATGTGGCTTTTTTAGATGTACGGCTGCCCGACCGGAATGGCCTTGAGCTTTTAAAAGAATTGAAAAAGCGAGCTCCGCTCTGCAAAGCGGTGATCATGACGGGCTACAGCACTGTCAGGATGGCAGTAGAAGCCATCCTGCTTGGTGCAGAAGATTTTTTGGAAAAACCGTTTGAACATATTGAAGCCCTAGATGAGCTGCTTGATAAGTTAACGGCACAAAAAGAGGAAGAAGATTACATACAGGCTGCACTGGCCGCCGGTGCTTTTTTAGGAACAAGTTCAGACATGCATGATTTGTACCGCCTCGCTTTTAAACTCGCTGCCAAACAGATTACCATTTTAATTGAAGGAGAAACCGGCACCGGCAAAGAAGTGCTGGCCCGCTTTCTGCATCAATCCGGCAGCCGGGCTGAGGCACCTTTTATCGGTGTGAACTGCGGGGCCATTTCCGAGTCACTGCTTGAAAGTGAGTTGTTTGGCCATACAAAAGGCGCTTTTACCGGTGCCGCCTCCGACCGGGCGGGATACGTGGAAACGGCGGGAAGCGGAACGCTGTTTTTAGATGAAATTGCCGAGGCCTCCCTTGCGACGCAAGTAAAGCTGCTGCGCGTACTGGAAACAGGCGAATTTTTTAAAATCGGCGACCCGGCACCAAAGCGTACAAATGCCCGCATCATTGCCGCGAGCCATACGAATTTAGAGCAAGCGGTGGCAGATGGCGCTTTCCGGGAAGATTTGCTGTACAGGCTCGACGTTGTGAAACTACTGATCCCTCCGCTGCGTAAACGGCAGTCAGATATTCCGCTTCTTATCGAAGCATACAAACAAAAACAACGCCTCCCTTTTTCTTTTTCACCAGAAGCGATGGAGGTATGCATGCGGTATAACTGGCCCGGCAATATGCGCGAGCTGGTGAATCTTCTGCAGCGTTTGGCGGCGCTTTATCCAGAGGAGCCGTTTGTTACGCCAGAGATGCTGCCTCAAAAAATGACAAAAACGCTTTCTCTGAAAAGAATGGCTGCGGTCCCCGCGCCGTCATTCGACCAGGAATGGCGCCGGTTTTCTGATTACATAGCCCATTTATATGCGGGAAACGATCCCATTTCGCTTGATGAACTAATACAGGAAATGAAAGGGATGGAAAAAAGAGTGGCTGAAGCGTTTATCCAAAAAACGCTCCGGGAGACGGCCGGAAGCCGGGCACAGACCGCTGAGCGGCTCGGTATTTCCAAACGGAAAATCCGCTATTATTTAAATGAAACGTAACATCGTCAATGGCTCAGCAGCCAAAACCCCAAAAGCCTCCTTTCTATGGGGGCTTCAGACTTTGGACAAATGATATGGATGACCGTGCACATAAATGGAATGGATCGGCGGCGTCCAGGCAGCTCCGCTTTCCATGGGGCAGGCGCTAAGCCCGACTCCGCCTGGCGGCTCCACCGGTCTCAGCTGCCCGCTCGTCCCATAGGAGTCTGCGCTGCCCTCCCGCCGCCAAGTGGCTTGCGACAAGATGGTATAGTGCTGATAAGGTCGTATCTATCTATTTAAAAAGAGAAAATTTCTATTCGATCTTTGCTTATTGGTCTTCCATTTCTATGGAGGCTTTTTCTTCATTTATTGATTCAGTTCCCGTCTCTCTTCTTCTGTAAATACGCGTGACCTTGTCAGAAATCTTTTTCCTTCCGGTCCTTCGAGAGAAAACATGCCTCCCCGCCCGTCTACAACATCGATAATAAGCTGGGTATGTTTCCAGTATTCGTACTGGGCTTCGCTAATATAAAAGGGTGCCCCGCCAATTTCACCAAGCTTTTTATCCGCATCACCCGTTATAAATTCCCCGTCCGGGTAGCACATCGGCGAGCTGCCGTCGCAGCACCCGCCAGACTGATGAAACATAAGCGGTCCGTATTTTGCCCTCAATTGATCTATTAAAGCCAGAGCAGCCGGTGTTGCGGTAACACGGTTAACCATCCTGTTTTTCCTCCTACGAAAGAAACGCCGCCGCTAAAGCGGCAGCGCCTTTTTAATTTAAAAGAATCCAAGGGCATCTTCTGAGTAGCTGACAAGCAGGTTTTTCGTCTGCTGGTAATGATTCAGCATCATCAAATGATTTTCACGGCCAATACCGGACATCTTGTATCCGCCGAACGCCGCATGTGCCGGGTACTGGTGGTAACAGTTTGTCCAAACGCGGCCCGCTTGAATGTTCCGGCCAAACCGGTATGCCCGGTTTTGATGGCGGGACCAAACGCCGGCACCCAGTCCGTACAACGTGTCATTGGCGATTTCAAGCGCCTCTGCTTCATCTTTAAACGTTGTCACCGATACAACAGGCCCAAAAATTTCTTCCTGGAATATGCGCATTTTATTGTTGCCTTTAAAAACAGTCGGTTTGATATAATAGCCGTTTTCTAGTCCCTCAACCGTATTTCGCTCACCGCCCGCCAGGCACTCAGCACCTTCCTGCTTGCCGATATCCAGGTAAGAAAGGATTTTTTCCATCTGCTCGTTTGAAGCCTGTGCCCCCATCATCGTATCCGTATCAAGCGGGTTGCCTGT
This sequence comes from Domibacillus indicus, assembly GCF_023715895.1. Taxonomy (GTDB): domain Bacteria; phylum Bacillota; class Bacilli; order Bacillales; family Domibacillaceae; genus Domibacillus; species Domibacillus indicus_A. The sequence goes on from NZ_JAMBOO010000003.1 coordinate 120,470, forward strand.
TTTAATTTCATTCACCCGCTTGATGACCCGCTCCATAAACTGGTCATAAATGTTTTCATGAACAAGTGCACGGGATGGACATGTACACACTTCTCCCTGATTGAGCGCAAACATAACAAACCCTTCAACCGCTTTGTTTAAAAACGCATCATCTTTTTCCATAATGTCTTCAAAGAAAATATTCGGTGATTTCCCGCCGAGTTCGAGCGTAACTGGAATCAAGTTTTGCGATGCATACTGCATAATCAAGCGTCCGGTTGTTGTCTCGCCGGTAAAAGCAATTTTAGCAATTCGTTTGTTCGAGGCCAGCGGTTTTCCGGCTTCAAGTCCAAAGCCGTTGACAATGTTTACGACTCCAGGCGGGAGCAGATCTTCAATCAGCTCCATAAATACAAGAATAGACGCTGGAGTCTGTTCAGCTGGCTTTAAGACTACACAGTTTCCAGCAGCTAGAGCTGGTGCAAGCTTCCACACACCCATGAGGAGCGGAAAATTCCACGGAATAATCTGCCCGACTACACCAAGCGGCTCGTGGAAATGATACGCAACGGTATCGTTGTCGATTTGTGACAAGGACCCTTCCTGAGCCCGGATTGCTCCGGCAAAGTAACGGAAGTGGTCAATGGCCAGCGGTAAATCAGCATTTAATGTTTCACGAACCGCTTTTCCGTTGTCCCATGTTTCCGCAACCGCCAGCATTTCCAAGTTTTCTTCAAGACGATCGGCAATTTTATTTAAAATGTTGGCACGCTCGGCCACCGACGTTTTCCCCCACGCATCTTTTGCGGCATGGGCGGCATCCAAAGCCAGCTCAATATCCTCAGCCTGGGAGCGGGCGACTTCACAAAATACTTCACCTGTAACAGGCGTGATATTTTCAAAGTATTGGCCGCTGAGCGGCGCTGTCCACTCTCCATTAATATAATTCTCGTATCTTTTCTTGAATGTAACCTTTGATCCTTCCTGCCCTGGATTTGCGTAAATCATATACCCTTCCCCCTTTGAATGATGGAAACCGTTATATAAAACGCTTACATTTCCAAAATAACGGTTCCCAACTTGAATGTCAACCAAGACGCTTACAAAGTCAGCACAATGCGGCCGTTGATTTTTCCTTGTGTCATTTTATCGAAGACGGTGTTAATCTCATCAAGCGGCGCCGTTTCCACCTGCGCTTTTACTTTACCGCGTGCCGCAAACTCAAGCGCTTCTTTCATATCGAGACGTGTTCCGACAATGGAGCCTTTCACGGATACACCATTTAAAACCGTGTTAAAAATAGGAATTGGCAATTCATCATTTGGAAGGCCGACGACAACAAGTGTGCCTCCGCGTTTAACAGAACGGTATGCCTGCTCAAATGCTTTTTTCGTCACCGCTACACTGATGGCCGCCTGTACACCGCCCACTTTCTCCTGTATGGCATCGGCAGGATCTTCGTTCATACCGTTTACTACCTCATCCGCTCCTAAGCTTTGGGCGAGCTCTAGCTTTTCATCTGCAATATCGACGGCAATGACGTTAAAGCCCATTGCTTTCGCATATTGAAGCGCAATATGGCCGAGGCCGCCAATTCCGTAAATCGCAACCCAGTCGCCTGGCTTTGCTCCTGATACTTTTAAGGCTTTGTACGTTGTTACACCTGCACACAAGATAGGAGCTACTTCGACTGGATCGAGGCCATCTGGAATTTTGGCTACATAATCAGCGGGTGCGACACAATATTCAGCATAGCCGCCATCAACTGAATAGCCGCCATTTTCCTGATGAGGGCAAAGCGTTTCTTGTCCCTGCAGACAGTACTCACATTCGCCGCATGCGGAAAACAGCCAGGGGATACCGACCCGGTCTCCTGTTTTTAAAGAGGTGACCCCTTCACCAATTTCTTCGATAATCCCTACACCTTCATGGCCTGGAATAAGCGGCAGCTTTGGCTTGACCGGCCAGTCGCCATGGGCTGCGTGGAGGTCGGTATGACATACACCGCATGCTTCAATTTTAACCAGCACCTCTCCGCGTTTTGGCGAGGGCTTGGGTACGTCTTTTACTTCGAGCTGCTGGTTAAATTCATTTACGACAGCTGCTTTCATATTTGTTGTTGCTTCAGGCTGCTGGTTCGGTTCATTTACGGCTGTTGTTTTCATTTTACTTCCTCCTTTTAATTGGCCATTCGTTTATTTTATTGCAAGCACTGTGCCAACGATGAAAACGCTGACATAGAAGGGAGTTGTTTGGATATCAGCCGATTTTTCGGCCCATTCAGCCAAAAGATTGGCTCTTATAAACGAAAAAACGGCTTTCTCAATGAGGAGAAAGCCGGCGGGCCAGCCGATATTCAGTAAAATGAAACAGCATAATCCAAAAAAACAGCCAGGCAGCGCCTATGGAGAAGCCGGCCGCTACGTCACTTGGATAATGAACACCGAGATAAATGCGCGATAAGCCGATTAAAAAAATCATAGAGCCGGCCGCAAGCGCCGATACGGTTTTTTTCCACTTTCCATCTAAAAGCCGGAACAGCATAAAAGAAAGTGCCCCGTAAAAAATAAAAGATCCCATGGAATGACCGCTTGGAAAACTGTAGCCGCCCTGTTCAATTAACGGCAGAATATCCGGCCGCTGACGCTGAAACAGCTCTTTTAAAAAATGATTAAACGCGCCGCCAAGGCCATTTACCAGTACAAAAAACAGCGCCCATCCATATCGTCTGCGGATCACGAGAAAAAGAGAAATAACCCCGGTTGCCACACTGAAAAACATGACGGAACCAAGATTGGTGAAAAAGATCATCCGCGCTGTCCGGCCTTCGTTGATCCATGACTGTACCTCGTTGATGATTTTCGTGTCAAACGCCGCCACTTCATTTCTTTGAAGGGCCTCGACCACTTCGAAAAATCCCCACGTAAACAGGACGAGAAACAGCACAAGTGAGCCGTAATAAGCGTAGGCGCGCCGGTTTTTTTGCTGCAATCGCAATCTTCCTTTCTTAGCTGTAAAGGTTTTTCAAGCCTCGTCCGTTCAAAAAATCCAGGAAACCTTCCTGGATTAAAAAACGGTTGAAGCCAGATACAATTCTACTTCCTCGCGCAATTGCTCATAGGCGTTTTGTTCAGCGAACGCCTCCTGGTTATGAACGGTAAAATGAGCCGGCGTATCAAGATCAATGCTGATTGTACCCCCGAACATATACGTTCCGTTTCCGATTAAATCAATAGAGTATTGTCCGTCTTCATGCACATGTACTTCGCAGCGGACTTTTCCCCCGTTGTTGTATACATCAATAGGCGTTTCCATTTCATTTAAACCGAGCTGGCATGTGGTCAGCGTAGAAGCGGACATCGCTGTACCGCATGCATTGGTGAAGCCAACGCCGCGCTCAAACGTCCGCACATACAGCGTTCCTTTTTGGATTGGATACACAAAGCTGACGTTTACACCATCTGGCGTAATGTCGTTTTTCCCGTTCAGCATTTCTGAAATCCGTTTTTGCTCATCTGAAGCAATGAGCTCCCGGTCTGCCACAACAATTAAGTGAGGGTTCGGTACGGCGAGCGCAGAGAACCGGATAGAATCAGACAGTTCAGGCACCACTTCATTAAACAAATGTTCTTTTCCGATCGTCATTGGCAAATCCGCAAGATTAAATAGGACCGGTGAAATTTGAACACGGTATGCCGGCACGCCTTCATAAATATCGCCGTCCCTCTTTACATAAAGATCGGCTTTGTTTGTCTCAACGATAATCTCATTTTCTCCAAGTTTATCCAGCACATACCGTCCATGCAAACGCAGCCCGTTGCCGCACATAGACGCTTCCGAACCGTCACTGTTAAAAATACGCATTTTCGCATCGGCATGCGCGCTTTCCATCACAAATACAATTCCATCCGCTCCAATGCCCTTTTCCCGATCGCAAAGCGCTAAAGCGAGATCGCGGCGGTTCTCTTCTGTAAATGTATATGCATTCGTCCACTCATCGATCAAAATAAAATCATTTCCCGACCCATGGCCTTTAATATACGAAATCTCCAACATAACTCCCTCTTTCACAGCTGATTTGTTGTTTAGTATAGCAGATTTGAACCCATTGGTGTTGCATTTCGAAAGGGTTTGTGTCATTTTTAACAAAAGAAAAAACCCGCCTCCTGCAGGCGGGTTTTTTAGTGAACAATTGTATTCATTAGGAAAAGCACCGCGATAATATACATCGAAACAGGCACTTCGCGGAATCGCCCGCGGGTCACTTTTAAAATAGGATACAAAATGAAGCCAGCCGCAATACCATCTGCAATGCTTGAGGTAAGCGGTATGATAGCGATAATCGCCAAGGCTGGAATCCATTCAGTCCAGTCTGAAACAGACAGGCGGCGGATGTTCATCGCCATCAGCGTACCGATAATGATCAAAATCGGGGCAACCGCAGAGCCCGGTACCATATTTAAGTATGGCGCTGCGATAAAAGCGAGCGGAAACAGCAGTCCAGCCGTCAGCGGCACTAAACCTGTCCGCCCGCCGGATGCAATCGACGCTGCGCTTTCCACAGCCGATACATTCGCGCTTGATCCGGCCAGACCGCTTGCCACAACAGAAGCAGCATTGGCCTGGATAGCACGCTTGAATTTTTCCGGCTGCCGGGCCAAATTCAAATGCCCGTGCACAAGCCCGATGTTTTCAAACACCAGCACCATCGTCAACGAAAAAACCGCTGGTATAAAAACAAACGGGGACAGGCCTTGAATCGTCCAGGCACCCCATACCTCCCCATAGCTTTTGATCCCAACACTTCCCGATGCCTCCGGGAGACTGCCGAACAGCCAGGCAATGCCGGTTCCGGCTGCAATCACCCAGATGAATGTTCCCGGCACCTTGCGCAAATAAAGAATTACTGCTACAAGAAGCGTCAGCAGAGCAGCCCAGGAAAATCCGGCTTTCTCGACGCCGATCACAATCAGAAACAAACCGAGGCCGATCGTAATCGCTTCTTTTAAGGATGCCGGCACCACGCTGTTTAACTTGGCGGCAAGCGGCGTGAATGTCACGACGGCAAATAAAAGACCCGATGTAACAGTAACGCCAAGTGCCTGCTGCCATGTCATGCCCATCTCCTGGACAAACGTATACGTGAACATGGCATTAATCCCCATGCCCGGCACGATAATGATCGGGGCATTTGCCCAGAGCGCCATAATCAAGCATCCTACAGCCGCTGACACGATTGTTGCGGCAGCAGCAGCCTCAAATGGCATACCTGCTTCAGATAAAATGAGCCCATTCACTGCGATAATGTAAATAACGGTTAAAAAACCCGTTACACCCGCAGACCATTCCTTCGCGAAGGTTGTTCCGTGCTCGCGAAGCTTAAAAATTCCTCCATTCATTGTTAAAACCTGCTTACTGTGAAGCGCCCTCTCCCTACCCGCTGTGCTGTCAGATGAATGTCTGGCAGCCAGCCACAAAGGCCATTATATCACGCGTCAAATGAGCGGAGCAAGTTCGCCATTTCAATAGCAGACATCGCTGAGTCCCAGCCTTTATTGCCCGCTTTTGTACCGGCGCGTTCAATCGCCTGCTCAATCGTATCTGTTGTTAAAAGGCCAAAAATTACAGGTACTCCCGTTTGCATGCCAGCCTGGGCAGTTCCTTTTGCTGCTTCATTGCAGACATAATCAAAGTGAGCAGTGGCTCCGCGAATAACAGCACCGAGTGTAATGACAGCGTCATATTTTCCGCTTTCCGCCATTTTTTTTGCAACGAGCGGCAATTCAAATGCCCCCGGCACCCAGGCGATGTCAATGTTGTCTGCGTCTACACCATGGCGGATAAATCCATCTTCTGCTCCTGCGATGAGTTTGCTTGTAATAAATTCATTAAAACGGCCGGCAACGATGCCTACTTTCAATCCTGCTCCAATTAAATGTCCTTCAAATGTTTTTCCCATTATTTATTCCCCTCTTCTACATGTAATAAATGGCCAAGCTTTGAGATTTTCGTTTTTAAATAACTGCGGTTATCATCATTGGCCGGCATTTCAATCGGCACACGCTCGACAATATCAAGACCGTACCCGTTTAAGCCGGTAACTTTGCGCGGGTTGTTTGTTAACAGCCGCATTTTGGAAATGCCAAGGTCACGCAAAATCTGGGCGCCAATGCCGTAATCACGCAGATCGTCTTTAAATCCGAGTTTTACGTTTGCTTCGACCGTGTCATAGCCCTGCTCCTGAAGCTCGTATGCTTTCAGCTTGTTAATCAGCCCGATACCCCGGCCTTCCTGACGCATATAAAGCAGCACGCCGCGGCCTTCTTCTTCGATCTGTGCAAGGGCAGCATGAAGCTGCGGTCCGCAGTCGCAGCGGTGTGAGCCGAAGATATCGCCTGTCAGGCATTCTGAATGAACACGGACAAGCACCGGCTCATCACCGGAAATATCTCCTTTTACGAGAGCTACATGATCCTGGCCTGTTAAATCTTCCTCATAGCCAACTGCGCGGAACTGCCCAAAATCCGTTGGAAGCTGAATATCCGCTTCGCGGCGGACAAGCGTTTCACGACCGCGGCGGTAAGCAACAAGCTGCTCAATCGTGATCATTTTTAGGCCGAATTTTTCCGCCATTACTTCAAGCTCCGGCAGGCGGGCCATCGTTCCATCATCATTCATCACTTCGCATATCACACCAGCCGGCTTGTGTCCGGCAAGCTTGGCAAGGTCTACGGCAGCTTCGGTATGGCCGGTTCTGCGCAGCACACCGCCTGACTTGGCAATCAGCGGGAAAATATGTCCCGGCCGTTTAAAGTCAGCAGGCACAGCCGCATCGTCCACAATCGCTTTTACGGTATCCGCTCGTTCAAATGCACTGATGCCGGTTGTCGTATTGATATGGTCAACACTCACTGTAAACGCCGTGCCATGGCTGTCCGTGTTGCGTTCCACCATAGAGTGGAAATGAAGCCGGTTCGCAATTTGTTCTTCAACCGGCACGCAAATAAGGCCGCGGCCCTCTTTTGCCATAAAATTAATCATGGCACCGTCCACAAGTTCGGCGATGCCGACAAGGTCGCCCTCGTTTTCACGGTCTTCATCGTCTACTACAATGATGACTTTACCTTCTTTTAAATCCGCAATCGCTTCTTCAATTGTCGAAAACATGGATATTCCTCCTTACAAATAACCGTTCTCTTTTAATAAATCCATCGTAACGCCGCGTTTCGGCGCTTCTTTTTTCTCCAGCATACTGCCGACATATTTCGCGAGCATGTCGCACTCGATATTCACTGGATCACCCACACTTTTAGAAGCTAAAATGGTCTCGTCCTGTGTGTGCGGGATAAGAGATACGGTAATTCCTTCGTCTGTCACCCCAAAAAGTGTTAAAGAAGTACCATCCAGAGCGACGGAGCCTTTATACAAAAAGTAGCGGCTCAGCTCTTCTGGATACGAGATCGTCACGTACAGGGCATTTTCTTCGTGCTTTTTTGAAACAATATGACCGACACCATCCACATGTCCGGAGACGAAATGTCCGCCAAACCGGCCATTGGCCGCCATCGCTCTCTCTAAATTCACACGCGCTCCCGGCGTAAGAGCAGCAAGAGCGGTAGATGTAAAGGTTTCAGGCATTACATCGGCGCTAAAGTGAGTTTTTGTAAAAGTCGTAACGGTTAAACAAACACCGCTGACTGAAATACTGTCGCCAAGGTGAACATCCTCCAGCACTTTTTTGGCAGCAATGGTAAGCTGCAGCGACCGGCCGCCGCGCACAATTCGTTCGACTGTGCCAAGTTCTTCTATAATTCCTGTAAACATAGGATCACCTTTTTTCCATGACAATTTTCAAGTCCGGCCCTACTTGCTCCATTGAAACAAAAGCAAGGTCGAGTGCTTCATCCATCGACGATCCGCCCAATCCTCCAAACGAAGATGGAGCCGATTTGCCGCCGATCAGTTTTGGCGCCATATACATAATGAGCCGGTTAAACGCACCGATGTCTAAAAAGGAGGCGTTCATTTCAGCCCCTGCTTCTACAAACAGTGTCATAATGTTCATTTTGCCGAGCTCATCCAGCACCGCATCAATCGACATATGAGGCAGGCGGATTACCGTAACCCCTTCATCTTCTAATGCACGCTGTTTTTTTGTCTGGGCATCGGACGCACAGAAAATAATCGTTTTTGCTTCTTTGTTTTGAACAATGTGAAAATCAAGCGGAACGCGCAAATGCGTATCCAGTAAAATTCGAATCGGGTTTTTTCCTCCCTGGGGCAGTCGGGAAGTCAAGAGCGGGTTGTCAAGCAGGACCGTGCCGATACCTGTTAGGATGGCATCATGACGGCTTCTGAGAAGGTGTACGTCTTCTCTGGCGGCTTCACTTGTGATCCAGCGGCTGTGCCCGGTATGGGCAGCCGTTTTGCCGTCGGCGGTAACAGCAGTTTTAATCGTCACATAAGGCCGTTTTGTTTGGATAAAATGAAAAAATGGTGTTAATACTTCAAGTGCCCGTTGTTCACAAACTCCAGTTTCAACTTCAATACCAGCTTCCTGAAGCTTTTGAATACCCTTGCCGCCTACAAGCGGATTGGGGTCAACCGCAGCAATAAACACACGGCGCAAACCTTTTTTAATAATAAGATCTGCACAAGGCGGTGTTTTGCCAAAATGAGCACACGGTTCAAGTGTTACATAAATATCTGCTCCCTGTGCCGCATCACCCGCCTGCATGAGCGCATTCACTTCTGCATGAGCTTCTCCTGCTTTTAAATGAGCACCCATTCCGAGAATCCGGCCGTCTTTGACGACAACGGCGCCCACAGGAGGATTTGGTGATGTTTGGTAAGCCGCGCTTTCGGCGAGCGAAAGAGCAAGATTCATATATTGTTCTTTATTCACGAGAAGAGCCATCCTCCTTAGTCAAAATACCGCCTGTACACAAGAAAAGCACAAGGCGCCCGCTTATCGGCGACCAGCATAAGGCGAGCACTGAAGGAGGCGCTTTTTGCCTCCAGCAGAGCTTGACTTATGACCTTGAGCCGATGGCGCCTGGAGCTAGACAAAAATAAGCCCCGCATTGACAGTCAATACGGGGCTTTTAGCATCAAGAAATAAACGTTTCCCTTCCAAAAATTCAGAAAACGTACACTGTCCTTTCCTCCCATCCAGACTTTCACTGTCGGCTCCGGAATCACACCAGATCCACCGCATGCACGTGATGCGGGTCACGGACTGAGGGCCTCAAGGCCCAACACCGCCGGTCGGGAGTTGCACCCTGCCCCGGAAAGGTTTATTCGAATGTTGTTACCATTATGAACTTTGTTTCGATCTACTGTCAAGCAGCTGATTCCTGTTTTTTAAACCAAAGCGCCGAAATGCCAATGATAATAAGTAGAATAACTTGTGGCAGCATCGTTTCAAGCGTCGGGTACAAGCCAATTATATCAATAAACGGCACAGCTGGAGCTGTATGAGTATCAATGACTCCTGCCACCTGCAGGGAATGAATGCTTTTACCCAAAATTTTAAAAGCCAATATATAGATTAACAGAGCTGCGCCTGTGAAAAAAAGACGTATCGGCACGCGAACGCTGTATTTGATCACGATCAGCCCAACGGCTGACACAATGAGAAAAGCAAGAGCAATACCGGCGGCAAGTGCCCCTGCACTCATATCCGGCGCCATTCCGGCATAAAAAATAATCGTTTCGGCACTCTTTCTAAATACCGATAAAAAGCTGATAAACGCAAATGACAGGATGCTTCCTGACGCTGCGGCTTTTCCCATCGACTGCTTCACAAAAGCGTTCCACTTTGCAATATTTGACTTTCCATGCAGCCAGGTGCCAACCCCCATCATCACAACAGCGGCGATGCCCGTCAGCCCTTTTATCATCGCCTCGCCAACCGGCACAAATAAAGCGTCCGCATCGGTTGCTGCCGATGCACTTTGTATCTCTATTCCGCATATAATAACGAAAACAGCAGCCCCTTTAAGAAAGAAACGTTTCACCGAGCCCGCCTCCCTTTTTCACACCAGGCAGGCAAATATGGCAATCCCTCGGCGGATCGTCGTTTATTCATTCAGCTTATTGCTATTTGCCAGGCTTGTTTCGATGGCCTGAATTGCTTTCGAATGCTCCGCTGAAAACCCATAAACAAAAGCCCTGCGTCAAAGCTGCCTGTTTTTGGATCCAATCTATCCACGTACGAATACGGTCGGCGCAAAATTTTGATGCTTCCATCTCCATGCGCAAGCGCTGTATGGGAATTCGGCGGTATTTGCTTTTGCCCTGTTTCGTCTCTTTTAGAAAGATTCATTTTTTCAAATTCGTCTTTCCCTCCCAGCGGTGCACCGCTGGAGCGGCGGCGCCCAAATGTCGCTTCCTGTTCTTTCAATGTTGTCCGAACCCACACTTCGATAAACATCTGTACACGGCGCACAACTATATAGGTGCCTCCAGCCATCCAGCCATCTGCTGCCCCTGTATCTTCAGGCGGCATAGGTGCATTTTCAGCCGGCCGGCTGATCGATTTCCCTGCGTCCATTCACTTCTGCCCGCTCTGTTGTGGTTAAGGTTTTGGTCAGGCGTTGTAATGCCCGTCTGGTGTGTTCCGTAAAAGGGCACTGTGCCTGTGCTTTTTTCTGATTGTTGGGCAGAGTATATACGTCATCGAATTTTGGTTCGGTTTCAGTCGACGGCGCTTCATCTTTTTTCTTCAGTTCCGGCTGCAGCAGGGAAAAGATTTTTCCGCTCCCTCTACATTTGCTGCAAAATCATACAAATCCGTATGTGAATACCAGTCTTCTTCACCTGTTACTTTTGATGTCGACACTTCATTTAATAAATCGACGGCTCCTGTAATGAAAAGATCCGGCGTTACTTCAACCGTTTTCACTTTTGCACGAAGCAGCTTCGTGTTACCAATCAGCTGCTTGGCGTATTGTGCGCAGCCTTTCATTGTACCATCAACCTACAGTCCTTTTTCAATCCGTTGATAACCTGCCAAATCGGTTTCGGGATCATCACCTTCACTCTCATCCATTTTCGGGTCGGTATCACCAAGCACTTCGGCAATCGGATCTGCATATTCCTAGTGCATACGAGCCGGTGCATACTTGATTTTCCTATCATCACAGGGTAAAGAAAATCATTTTCAATTAAAATTTAAAATCGTGTCGAAAAAATTTTTAATTTGCGGTTAAAATCTATTTTCAAATGGGTAAAAATTTTATATGATGTGATTAACGACGACATTTTAATGCTAGTTGTATTGGGAAGGCAAATGGTGCGCCACCGGTTTCTTCTATCGGTTCTAATGGGTTCGATTCCCATCCCGGAATTTTTTTATGGACAGGCTGCAGTTGTGACGGTCTTGTTTGTTTTTTAAAAAATTTCGAGGGTGGATCGGGACACGTATGAACCGCTATGCCCTCGTTTTGTAAAACAGAGGAGGGAAAGAAAATGTTGAAGAAACGCGATGTTCATGAAAGTCATGCTTTATTTGATTTGATGACGCACCCGGATGTGTTCCCTTTTGTGCGCCAAAAAGTCCACTCATACGAGGAGTTTGTGTTTGCCACCAAGCAAACGATTGAAGCGGAAGAACGGGGTGAACTGATTTCGCGGACGATTCTTGACGAATGGGGCAGCCCAATCGGCACAATCAACTTGTATGATATTGAAAATGGCGCCGGCTTTCTCGGCACGTGGCTCGGCAAGCCTTATCACGGCAAAGGCTACAATGCACCAGCCAAAGAAGAGTTTTTCAGAGAGCTGTTTTATGAAATGGGCATTGAATCGGTTTACATGTCCATTCGCAAAGTCAATATCCGCTCGCGCAAAGCGGCAGAAAAACTGCCTTATGTTGTTTTGGCTAACGAAACACGGCCCGATGTGTATGCTAAATTAAATCAAAACGAAGCTGTATTCGATTTGTATGAAGTACCGAAAGACCTCTTCACGCTTTATTTAATGCGCAACGATCAGGAAAACGAACAGGCAATGGAAGCGTAACAAACAATTCCAATTATCCTCGTCCACATACTCCTTCACTAGTAAAGCGTTGAGTTTTTACCGTGACGCTCATTCAACTGAGACAATTTAAAATCCCAAAAAAAGCCGGCTGCATCAGCAGCCGGCTTTTTATCGTTCTTTTTCCCTTTCTTTAAACAGATAAATTCTTGTTTCATACGGACGCAGCTCAATAGGCTTCTCCAGGACTGACACGTCGTCCTCCACTTTGTAATTAGATAAAAGCAGGTGACCCGACAGGCCGCTTATCTGCTCCCTGTCTACTGCAAAAGAAACCGGATTTTTGCCAAAATGACTAATGACGAGCAGTACTTCGCCCCCTCCTGTCCGCGTATAAGCAAACACCGACGGATGATCCGGCGCCATTAAACCAAAGGTTCCTTCGGTCACAACCGATTTTGTTTTCCGAATGTGAATCAGTTTATGGTAAAACCAGAAAACCGATTCCGGGTCGTCCAGGTTCTGCTCTACATTCACACTTAAATAGTTATCATTGACCTTAATCCACGGCTCTCCCTCCGTAAAGCCGGCATTTTTTCCGTCATTCCACTGCATGGGCGTTCTTGCCTGATCACGGCTTCTTTTATTTAAGTCGGCCAGCACGCTTTCTTTGTCCTCATTTTGTTCATAATGGCGCTGGTGAAATTCAGTAATGGACTTGCTGTCGCGAAACTCGTCTATTCCTTCAAAATCTGCATTTATCATGCCGATTTCTTCTCCCTGGTAAATATACGGTGTTCCTTTCATCATATGTAGTGTTGCGGCCAGCATTTTAGCAGACGCTGCACGATGCTCGCCTTCGTCTCCAAAACGTGTGACAATGCGCGGCTCATCGTGATTGCACCAAAACAGCGTATTCCAGCCCTTTTCCTCCAAGGTTTTCTGCCATTTTTCCATTACTTTTTTTAACTGGACCACATTTACTTTTACATCGGATTCCGGGTCCTCTTCCTCAACCTGCAGGTGGTCAAAGGAAAACACCATATTCACTTCGCGCCGATCCGGATCGGTATACAAAAGCGCTTCTTCCGGCGTAGCCGAGCCGCTTTCTCCAACCGTCATTACGCCGTATTTTGAAAAAACGGCTTTGTTTAAATGATGGACGTACGGATGGGCTCCTTCATCTTTAATAATTTCAAAATGGGGATCCGCTTTTTTGTCTACATATTGTTCGTATGACGGCAGTGATTTCTTTTTGTTAATGTGGCCAAGCTGGTCGATCCGAAATCCCGAAACGCCTTTTCGGATCCAGAAAATCATCATTTCTTTTACTTCATGGATGACATTCGGGTTTTCCCAGTTTAAATCCACCTGCCGCCGGCTGTTCATATGCAGATAATACTCACCCGTTTTTTCATCAAATTCCCATGCACTTGTATGATAGGTAGACATCCAGTCGGACGGCGGGCCATCGGGAGTGCCGGGGCGCCAATGATAAAAATCGCGAAACCGGCTCGTTTTCGACTTTTTCGCTTCTAAAAACCAGCGATGCTGATCTGATGTATGATTGTAGACAATGTCTAAAATCACTTTTAGCCCGCGTTGATTTGCTTCAAAAATCAATTCCTCCATATCCGTCATCGTGCCATAGTCTTCTGATATGGAACGGTGATCCGATACATCATATCCATAGTCGACATTCGGCGACTTGTATACCGGTGAAAGCCAAATTGCATCCACTCCCAGCTTTTTCACATAATCCAGCCTCGAAATGATGCCCTGTAAATCACCAATCCCATCTCCGTTACTGTCTTGAAAACTGCGGGGATATATGTGGTAAATGACTGCCCTTTTCCACCATTCGTTTGCCAAGCTGTTTCCCTCCTGCGCTTACTTGTTTAGTAGAAACGTTCCCTTTCCATTCTTTTCTAAACGCGTATGCAGCGCATTACCTGGCGGGATGACAGGGTCGGCAGGCAAAGTCATTTCTTCCTTTTTCTTAAAAAGCTTTAATAAAGATAAACGTCTTCTGCTGAAACCGGAGCATGCATTTTACTGTCCGTCCCTTTACGGGTACGGGTGAAACCATTTTTAGAGAGAGGACTTTTCCGTTCTCCGTTAACACATGGATGCCTATGTGTTCCAGAGCCATCTTTCCGATTCTCAGTAATGGTTTTTGGAACATTTAATGAAAAGGCACATTCAGTCCGCTTAGCGTAACCGCCCGGGTGGGTCGTACCTCCGGTATAGTAAATGAAAGCCTTTTGCATCGACACTCGTCATTTTGCCGCCTGCGTGCGGTTTTCGTCAAAAAACGTTGTATGTATGCCTCTTGACTGTAATGTAACAGCGGCAGCCAGGCCCCCGATTCCAGCACCGATCACAATTGCTTTTTTCACCTGGCGTCCTCCTTTACTATTGCCGCCCTTATACATTAGAATGGAAGTATCTTGTACGATAAAGGAGTTTTAGCCAATGGAATCAAGAAGAAACATGTTTTTTTCGTATAAAAAAAATCCTGAAAAACTGCCTGACATTCAAAAGCTGATTACACTTGCTGAAGAACAGGGATTTGTCGTAGTGGATGATTATAAAGAAGCCAATATTATTGTGGGGGTTGGCGGCGACGGAGCGTTTTTGCAGGCGGTCCGCAAATCCGGATTTCGTGATGACTGCTTATACGTCGGTGTAACAGACGAAGTGGAAGCAAGCTTGTATTGTGATTTTCACATTCACGATACGGAAAAAATGATCGAAGCGATTCAAACGGCAGGAGTGGAAGTGCGCCGCTATCCAGTGATAGATGTGCATATCGACGGTGAATCCCATTTCAAATGCTTGAACGAGCTGTCAGTCCGCTCTTCCATTATTAAAACACTAGTCATGGACGTACATATTGATGACCTTCACTTTGAAACGTTCCGCGGTGACGGCATTGTTGTTTCTACACCAACGGGAAGCACAGCTTACAACCGGTCCTTAAACGGAGCTGTTGTAGACCCTCGCATTCCGTGTATGCAGGTGAATGAAATGGCATCTCTAAACAATAACCAATTCCGTACGCTCGGTTCATCATTTATCTTACACAGCGACCGCAAGCTGACGCTGAGCATCGCACAAGACGGCAATAACTACCCGGTGATCGGCCTGGACAATGAAGCGCTCAGCATCCAAAACATTCAAAACATTGAAGTAGAAATGACCGGCAGCATTATTAAAACGGTTAAATTAAAAAACAATTCATTCTGGCATAAAGTACAGCGAACATTCCTTTAATCAAAAACGGATCCCATAAAGGATCCGTTTTTAATTGCTTGTCCCCCGCTACTTGTTGGCAATGGAAGAGAGCGTCTCATATTCTGACTTCTTGGCTGGAGGCGGATTGTTTCTGCCCGCTTTATCTCCTTTTTGAATCGACTGGCTGAGCAGACTTTGAAGGCCGATAGCAAAGGTTAATTCCACTTTAGGGCTGAGCGTCCCGCCCATTTCAATCACGTCATTTAATTCCTCAATCTTATCTACCATAATATCACTTATAAATTGAATGTCTTCTTTCATCTCCATTCCCGTCCCCTCTCCTCTTAAAAAACATTTGCTTCTCATGATCAAATGTATGCGGCTTGTCCCTTTTATATGCAAACAAAGTAATAAAGGCTTCTTTTTTCACACGCCAAAAAGCCCTCTTAGAGAAGAAATCTAAGAAGGGCTGCTCGCTTTATGATTTTGTATGCCTTGTCCAAATTCGATCTTTATTCTTTGTATCTGGAAAATCATCGCCTGCTTTAAGCTCAACTTTTTGAGGATCGTTGACCGAAGAACCTGTTTCACCGATTTCAATGTAAACACCATTATTCGGCGCTTTTTGTCCCGGCTTAAATTGGTTGTTTTGTGACAATACCCTTTTCCTCCTCTTTTCTTATGGTTAGCTTCTGCCTTTTCGTCCCAATTTTGAATTGCGGTTTGCCCCTTTCATCGGGTCCTCCCCGCGGGCAAATTCAACGGAATAATCGGTTTCTTCAACGTTTTTCTTTGGTGTTTTCGCATATTTTTCCACCGCATCTTTTGTGGCTTTCCGCTTCATGTTCTCTCTCCTTTCGCCTTGCCAGCAATCATCGACAGTTTCCCCGGATTTGTGCTTTGTATACACGTTCGGTCGATTCCAGCGTTTTAAAAAGCGCTTTTAGAGTACACGATCCATACAAAAGTGAAGTACAAACAAATGTAAAAAACACAAATCAAAAAACGCGCTGAATCAATAGAGCAATGGCTATGGAATGGTGAAATACGAATATAATGAATAAATGAAAGCGAACAATAACTAAAAGAAAAAGAACGCCTATTTAGGCGTTCTCAGTGTGTAGAAAAAGCCTTTCGCTTTAAAAAAGAGCCGATAAGTGAAGCCGGCCGGACTTCGCGTTCCGCGGGCAGTGCGGAAGCCTCCTCGGCTGCGCCTGCGGGGTCTCCCGACTCACTGTACTTCCCGCAGGAGTCTTCGTCCGGCAGGCTTCACTAAGTGGTGTGGAAGATCCATAAGCAAGGACTGAATAGACGTTTTCTCTTTTTCAAACAAAAAGATACGACCTTATTCGCTTTATACCATCTTGTCGCAAGCCACTTGGCGGCGGGAAGGCGGCGCAGACTCCTATGGGACTAGCAGGCAGCTGAGACCGGTGGAGCCGCCAGGCGGAGTCGGGCTCAGCGCCTGCCTCATGGAAAGCGGAGCTGCCTGGACGCCGCCGGTCTATCCCATTCATGTGCACGGTCATCCCTATCATTTGTCTACAGTCTGAAAGAATGCCTGTTCAAGCTTTCTTTTTCTCCCTGTTTGTATACAGTGTCTATTATATTAAATTCACTTTTCTCACTTTCCAAGACGATTTTTCCAGTGATTGAAAAATCTGATCGGCAGGCAAAGGCTTGGTGATGAAATACCCTTGGGCTGTATCGCATTCAAACTCTCGAAGCTTTTCTAGTATTTCCCCGTTTTCTACTCCTTCTGCGGTTACCCTTAACGATAGGTTATGCGCTAGATGGATAATGGATTTAACAATAATCATATCATTCCCATCATGCATCATATCCATCACAAATGATTTATCGACTTTAATTTCATTAACAGGCAAATGCTTTAAGTAAGCTAAAGAAGAGTAGCCGGTACCAAAATCATCGATAGACAGCACTACCCCCATATGATGTAATTGTGTCAGTACCTGCATCGCTCTCTCGGGGTTCGTCATAATCATGCTTTCTGTAATTTCAAGGGTAAAACATTGAGGAGGCACTTGGTACTTATCTAAAACCGCTTTGAGCTTTTCTGGAAGCCCCTCATCCTGGAGATTGCGGGCAGAGAGGTTGACGGAAATAGTGAGATTTAATCCATTATCCAGCCATTGTCGAATTTGGCAGGCAGCCTGGTCAAACACATTAAGAGTAAGCGAATGAATTAATCCTGTTTGCTCCGCCAGTGGAATAAATTCATCAGGAAAAACCAATCCTAATTTCGGATGCTTCCATCGAACAAGCGCTTCCACCCCTACTACCATATTCAATTGAATATCCACTTTAGCTTGATAGTACAACTGCAGCTCTTTATTTTGAATAGCAGAGCTCAATTCCCCCATCAGCATCACTTGATTAAGATTCGATTGCTGCTGTTGATCGTCCGTATAAAAAGAATAGCCGCTGCCGTTTGTTTTAGCTGTATACATAGCGATATCTGCTTTACGGAGCAGAGTTTCTTCATCAATCCCATGTTCAGGAAACAGAGCAATCCCTGCACTGTAATGAACGGTAAGAGGTTTTCCTTCAATCATAAATGGCTGAGATAAAACGCGCTGGATGCGCTGAATAACTGCCATTATATTGTCCTTGGACGCATCCTTCACCAGCAGGGCAAACTCATCACCGCCAAGCCGGGCCACAATGTCTCCGGTGCTGCTTACATGTCGGAGGCAATATCCTACTTCTTTTAAAAGCTGGTCGCCCATGTGATGGCCAAGCGTATCATTAATCGTTTTAAACTGGTCCAAGTCCAATAAGATAAGGGCAAACGATGGTTCTTCCGCATAATTCCCCTTAACCATTTCTTTTAAATATTTGTATAAAAAATACCGATTGGGCAAGTTTGTTAAAGAATCGTGTGTAGCCTGGTATTCTAATTTTGCCACTTGCTCTTTTCTTTCCGTGATATCACGCATGGCACAAACGAAAATTCGCTCTTTTCCCTGCTCCACATATGCCTGTGCCACTTGCAATTCAGTTGAAAAAGTACTGCTGTCGCGTTTCTTCCCCTTTTTTTCAACTAATTTTTCTGTTTGTCTATACCCCTCTGCTTGAAAAAACGGAAGGAGCATTTCAATCGGCTGACCTGCCAGCTTCATCCCTTCATACTGAAAAATCTGGTGGGCGGCAGGATTTGCCATGATAATTTTGCCTTTTTCATTAAAAACAATAATGGCATCTAAATGGGTTTCACTGATTACCTCATATAAGGATTTTGTTTTTTCCAATTCTTTAGCCAGAGACGAAAGCTCCATGTGGGCTTGCTGCAATTCTTCATTTTTCTTTTTCAGCACTTTCTGGTTTTGATAAATATCCACAAAGCGGCTGACTTTAGCCCGGAGTGTTTCCGGTTCAAACGGTTTAAACATATAATCAATGGCACCCACAGAGTAACCCGTATAAACATGTTCGACCTCTTTATTAATAGCTGTCACAAAAATAATGGGAATATGTTTCGTTTTTTCCCGCATTTTAATAATCTTGGCTGTTTCAAAGCCATTTATCCCGGGCATTTGCACATCCAGCAAAATAGCGGCGTATTCTTCCTTCAATAACAGCTTTAAGGCTTCTTCTCCGGAATACGCACTCATAAGCTCATAAGAATCATTTTCTAAAACAGATTTCAAGGCAAATAAATTTTCTGGACGATCATCAACTAATAAAATTTTAATTTTCTTATCCACGTTAATTTCCCCACCTTCTTGTCTGCATTTACCTTATTTTTCGATAGATCTTTTCTTGAACATCCACGTCCCCATACTGCTGTGCATGTTTTGTAAAGCGGATGCTTTCTTTGTTTCCCAAGCCTAAAAATCCAAAAGGGCTTAAGCTGTTGTAAAACAAATCATGAACCTCCTCCTGGAGCGTCCGGTTAAAATAAATCAAAACATTCCGGCACAAAATAAGGTGAAATTCATTAAAAGACTTGTCTGTCACTAAATTGTGCTGGGCAAACACAAGGCATTCTCTAATCCGCGAATGAAACACCGCTTCGTTTGATCTCACCGTATAGTACTCAGAAAATGCCCGTTTTCCGCCTGCTTTAATATAGTTATCTGTGTTATCTTTCATTGTTTTCAGTGAAAACTGCCCTTCCGCAGCTTGCTTTAAGACGCGGGCATTCATATCTGTGGCATAAATTCTAGACTTCGCGAGCAAACCCTCTTCCTCTAACAAAATAGCCAGCGAATAAACTTCCTCGCCGGTCGAGCATCCCGCCACCCAAATGCGGATAAAAGGATAGGTCCGTAGCAGCGGCATCACGTTTTCACGCATAGAAAGAAAAAATAATGGATCGCGGAACATTTCTGTCACATTGATGGAAAAATCATAAAACAGCCGGTTCATACAGGACGGATCATGAATCACTTTTTCTTGAAGCGCCGCGATACCCGTCAGTTTTTCTGCAGCAATTCGATGCCAGGTACGCCGTTTAATCGATGGATATGAATAATTCCGGAAATCATATCCGTATCTTCGAAAAATCGCTTCTAGCAGGAGCTCTATTTCCAGCTTTTCTATTTCCTCATGCCTCATGCTGCTTTTCACCCTGTCCGTATAGCCAAACTTTCAACAGCGAAATGAGCTGTTCCGGGTCGATCGGCTTTGCTATATAATCAGATGCTCCGGCTTCTATGCATTTTTCCCTGTCATCCTTCATCGCTTTAGCCGTTAAAGCGATCATTGGCAGTGACCGCCAGGTTACTTTCCGGCGGATATGCTGCATCGTTTCATATCCGTCCATTTCCGGCATCATAATATCTATTAAAATCAAGTCAAATGACAGGCCTTCTTCCAGCAGTCGGAGAGCTTCCTTTCCATTTTCTGCAAAAGTCACATTCATATCATGATCTTCTAAAATGCTCGATACAGCAAACAAATTGCGAACGTCATCGTCTACTAGTAAAACCTTTTTCTCTTTTAACACATTGTCTGTTATGGAAGCTGCGGCAGATGGTACTTTCTGCGGCAGGGAATCCGCCGGCAGCTGAAAGATGGCTGCCGTTTCTTGAAGAAGTCTTTCAGGCGACATCGTGTCTTTGATAATAATCGTGTTTGTATACTTGTTTAAATGTATTTCTTCTTTTATCGTTACCTCCCTGCCTGTATAAATGATCATATGGGCAGGTTTGAAGACCGGCTGTTTTTCTAGTTGTTGAAGAAGGTCAAGCCCTGAGACATCCGCAAGTTGTAAATCTAAAATCATGCAGTCAAAACGAGTGGCTGCTAAGGACTGCATCGCGTCCGCTCCAGTTCCCGCTGTATAGATATCAATTGGATAAACGCTCATCAGCTCTTTTATGCTCATCCTCTGCCCCTCTTCATCCTCTACAATGAGAAGCTTTTTTCTTATCGAGTTGTCCTGTTCCTTTTCCAGTATGCCAGCCGGTTTTTCCCTTACTGGCACAGCCGCCTCAGCTGCGGATGCCAGCTGTCCCTCTGTCATTAACAATGATGCAGGTACTTGAATTGTTTGGATCTCGTTTGCTTCTTCATACGGCAAAGACAAACGGAATGTGCTTCCTTTTCCTTCTTCACTTTCTACATGAATTTCTCCAGAAAGCAGGCGGGCCAGCTCAAGGCTTATGGATAATCCAAGTCCTGTGCCTCCATATTTGCGGCTTGTCGTGCCGTCTACCTGCTGAAAAGCCTCGAAAATTAACGACAGCTTATCTTTAGGGATCCCGATTCCTGAATCACTGACAATAAACGAGATATGGTCATCCTCCCGTTTTATGTTTACTGTTACATGTCCCTCCTCTGTAAACTTCAAGGCGTTGCTGATCAAATTGTTTAATATTTGATGCAGGCGCATAGGATCTGTGAATACGTGAGCAGGAACGTTTTCCTCTACTGCTACTTTAAAATCAATTTCTTTCTGTTCAGCCATAAAAGAAAACTTGGCATGAAGCGTTTCAGCCACTTGGGCGAGGGGAACCGATTTCGCATCTGTTTCAATTTTCCCTGATTCGATCTTGGCTAAATCCAGGATTTCATTGATTAAATGAAGGAGATCCGTTCCCGAAGAGTGGATCGTACGGGCAAATTGCAGCTGCTTTTCTGTCAGGTTATGCTGTGGATTATCAAGCAGCAGTTGGGATAAAATAAGCAAACTGTTTAACGGCGTCCGCAATTCATGAGACATGTTAGCTAAAAATTCTGACTTGTATTTTGAGCTCAGGGCAAGCTGCTCTGCTTTTTGCTCCAAATCCGCCTTCGCCATTTCCACTTCTCTGTTTTTCTGTTCATATTTGCTGTTTTGTTCTTCCAGGTCTGCATTCATATACTCGAGTTCCTGCTGCTGCTGCTGAAGAGATTCCTCCGACGCTTTTAATTCCATTGCCTGCGCTTCTAGTTCTTCATTTAACTTCCGCAGTTCTTCCTGCTGCACTTGCAGCTCTTCTGTTTGAACCTGCAGCTCTTCTGTCATTACTTGGGATTCTTCAAGAAGTTTGGCTAATTGCGTTCTGCTGTAGATGCTGTCCAGAATGATTCCGAGCGTCTGTGCGGTTTCTGTCAGCAATGATTGCTGAATGGCTGTAAAACCTTCGAAAGAAGCAATCTCTGCCACCCCCCACAGTTTTCCTTCAAATACAACGGGAAGAGCCATAATGGAAAGAGGAGCTGACTCCCCGAGCCCTGACCGGATTGTGATATAGTCAGATGGTACTTTTTTCAGCAGAATGGTCTGCTGTTCAAGAGCGCACTGACCGATAATGCCTTCGCCAACAGAAAACCGATTCTCCATATGCTTTCTTTCCTTAAAAGCATAAGAGCCGGCCAGCTGCAGATCCTCCTGCTCCTCCTCTTTTAAATAAAATACTCCTTGAACTCCCCCAACAAGCGGTGTAATGGTTTGGATATAGGTATTGGCTACACTGAAAACAGACTCCATCCCTTGCAGTTTCGTCGCGATTTCAGCCAGGTTGGCTTTTAACCATCCTTGCTTTTCAATTTCTTGTACATGTTCCTCCAGTGATTGAGCCATTGTATTAAACGCTTTGGCTGCATCGCCAATTTCGTCTTTGCGTTTCAGGTGAATTCTCGTTGAGAGACCGGCTTTTCCATCCGCAAAGCTCAACATTACATTTGAGACATGTTTTAAACCGCCTGTAAGCGTGCGCTGCATCCAGGTCAGAAATCCAAGCACGACGATTAAAGCGGACAAGCTAAGATAGCCCATGTAACGTAAAGCCTTGTTGTATTCATTTAAAGACGCATTCAATTTTTCTTCCATTCCTGTTTCATATAAATCATTTAACTCGTTAATATTTTCAAAAAAGCTTTTTTCGATCTGCGCTCCTGTTCCTGCTAAATAACTCGAAGCTTCCGCCATTCTGCCAGCTTCAACATCCGACATGATTTGGTTGCTCAGGCCAATAAAAGATGCATAGTTCTTTTCAAGGTTTTCAGCGGCAGCTTTTGTATCATTCTTTGTCGTAATAGAAGCTAATTCGGATAGGTTTGTATCCATTTTTCTTTGCGTGTCCTCGATTTTATTTATGAGCTGCTCTTTCGTGGCAGAAGAATCAACGAGAAGCAGATCACGCATAGATTTCGCAATGGCATTTCCTTCACTTCGAATCGTGGTCGTTAAATCGAGTTTCTTGTATTGGCTGCCGGTTAAATCGTGCAGTGTATCCTTAAACTGAAAAAACTGTCCAAAGCCTAATAAAACAATGATACTGACAAAAACAAGTCCTATACTAAACCCTGTCCATAGTTTCGCTCCAATTTTCAACGATTCTCTACTCCTTGCTGGTATGAATTTAAACGAAGCCGGCCCTGTAAAGATGCATAAAAGTCAGAATGCAAAAAAAGCTTCCTAAAAAGATTAGGAAGCGTCAATAAATAAAGAGTTTTATCTGCTATAAGCATGATATGATACCCTGTTGACTTCAATAATCCAATCCTTTTCGGTAACCGGCTGTCATAGTTTAAAACGTTAGACCCTTGGCTTTGCGTCCTTGCCTTTCGGAAAGTTTGCCTTTATCGGAGATTTTGATTCTATTGCTCATTTACAGCAAACCGCACACAAATGATACAATGGTATTGTGATCATTATATCATATTTTTCAGAAACGCTCCCATTAAATAGGAATATTTATTTATTTCCCGGCTATATGAATGGCTTTTCAATAGCTATTTCATTTAATTCTCTATTCAACTTTCAGCATGTAAACATAAAAAGAAAATGTCCCGCTGAAAAAACATATGGGAATCAATTAGGTAATCAAAACAAAAAGCAGACAAAAATGAAAGAAGGCCGCCGGTGCATAAACACCAACGGCCTTCCGATAGAGTTTTGTTCAAGAGGGTCTAATGATGAGCTGGTTAAAAAGTAAACGAAAGAATCTTCATCCCTTGATAATGATTCTTTGAAGAAAACGAGGATGTTTTATGCAGCAGGATAAAAAGCAGGAAGCTGCTAATAGAGATTTTCTTTCACAGCAATCTTTGTGTTTATAAAACCTTTTCATCAACACATTATATTAGTCTGCGGCCATTCCCATTTATATTTCGGATAAAAAGCGCTTAAAAGCAGCATCATCTGCTCTCTCAATAAAGCATGTGTTTCTTTATCTCTTTTGCTTTGGCCTGCGGCTGTTTTGTTCAACATATTTTAAAAGTCTCTCTTTCTTTTTCATCCGCCTTTCTATGCATTTTCATTTTAAAAAACGATTTCTGATGCAGCTTGCATATATCGCTTCCTCTGGTATCAGCCCCGCCTACGCTAAATACCGTGATGGCCACGCGTGCCATCCAACCCAAGTTCTACTATAAAAGAAAGCGTTTACATAATCAATCTTTTTCGGTCGTCAAATAACGACAATCACATGAATCCACTCTTTTTGCTCGAAATAGCACGAAGCGCCTGCTTGTATACTATTCCGCTTTATTGCCCCTATCTACATATGGACGCGACTACAAGTAGAGAGAAATGAAAAAACCCCTCCTACCTTTTGAAAAGGCATGAAGGGGAAAACGGTGCGTTTATTTTCTTTTTGCTTTAGCCAGATAACGTTCTTCCGATACTTGGAAGGAATGCTCAATTTCCTCAAGTGTACGCCCTTTTGTTTCCGGTACAAACCGCTTAATAAACAAAAGAGATAAAATACCGAGTCCAACAAAAACGAAGAACGTATTCGATAATCCAAATGCGTCAAACAAAACCGGAAACAGCAGTCCCACAAGGAAATTCATCGTGAAAAGACAAAAAACAGTAATCCCCATTGCCAGCCCTCTCAAATGAAGCGGGAAGATTTCCGACTGCATCAGCCAGGTAACCGGAGAAACCGCAGCCTGCTGAAAAGCAAGGAAAACAACGGTGAGTCCAAGAATAATGTACGGCAGCATGCTGCTGTCTTTCAGCACCATTGACAGAATTCCAATTAACAGCAGGGATGTACTTGTTCCCGCCATGCCGGTAAACAGCATCGGGCGTCTTCCTACTTTATCAAGCAGTGCAATACCGACAAAAGTTGCTAAAACAGAAATCACACCGTTGGCGATATTGCCGACCAGAGCCGCTTCTGTGGAAAATCCTGCATCTTTTAAAATTTCGGTTCCGTAATACATAATCGAATTGACGCCTGTTAACTGCTGAATCATCGCAATACCAATTCCAATCAAAACGAGTCTGCGGACGTGAGGCAGCTTCAAATCTTTAAAAGTCGCTTTTTTGATTTTGCCCTCTTCCTGAATCGTATGTTCAATTTCATTAAATTCCGTTTTTGCCCGCTGCGCTTCTCGAATTTTTTTCAGTACATTCAATGCCTCGACTGATCTTCCTTTTGAAGCGAGCCAGCGCGGGCTTTCCGGAACTATCAGCATCCCGATCCATAGAGCCACCGCTGGTAAAGTCGCAATGACAAGCATATATCTCCACACATGAGCAAGTTCACCGAAAGAATTGGCTAAAACGGCATTAAATATGTATGCAAGCAATTGGCCTGTGACAATCATCAACTCGTTTTGGGTAACCACTCGCCCCCTGCGTTCAGCAGGTGCCATTTCCACTAAAAAAGCCGGAACGGTAACCGAAGTGGCTCCAACAGCGAGACCCAATACAATCCGGCAAAAAACCATTATTTCCACGTTTGGTGCAACGGCGCAGCCGATTGTAGCAAGTAAAAAAACAAACGCAACACTTAAAATGGTTTTTCGTCTTCCTTTTTTATCAGACATTCTTCCGCCAAATATGGCTCCAAACGCGGCTCCAAGAAGCAGTGAGCTGGTCACAAGCCCTTGCGTAAACGGCGTTAAATTCAACTGGTCTTCCCTGGACATAAAAGGAAGTGCTCCATTCACCACGCCTGTATCGTATCCGTACAGAAGACCACCGAATGTTGAAATGAGCGTAATGAGCTTTAAATAAGCTTTTTGAGACAATGACTGTTTTTTCTGCGGCACTTCCGTTTCGACAGAAGCGCCATCCGCAGATACAAGCCTTCCCGTACTATTTTCTTTCGTTGTCTTCATTTTATCCCTTCTCCCTTTCATGATCATTCTTGTTTATATGTACCTAGGTGCAAAGAAGTGCAGGAGGTAAAAAACATCTACCTCTCTTTTTCCTTGTATAAACATGCCCAAAATGGAAAAGAAGAGATTAAATCGCTTACATTTGTAAATAAGAAAAAAGCCCCTTTAAAAAGGGACTTTACGGCAAAAAAAACAGGAAGCTAAAATTTCTTAGCTCCCGCCCTGCTCTTTTTTCTGCGCTTCTTCCGCCGCTTTCTTAATCGCTTCTTCCATTTTTGCTTTATACAAAGGACTGGCCAGCGTTTCCTCTACGACCCCTTGGAGATATTTTCTGAATTCCTGGCTTTTCATCGCTGTCTGCATCGTTTTCTGCATTTCAGGGTCTTTCATAACGTCGATCAGCATTTTTTGATAATCCGGGTCCTTCATCAGCTCTTTGAGGAGTGCTTCATGTTCCTTTTTCATGCTTTTGGCGAACGTTGCGGCAAATTGGGGATCTTCAAATGCTTTTTGCCAGAACTCCTTGCCTTTATCAGACGTTAACGTCGTTTGAACCGTTTCTTTGATCACTTTTTCATCCATGATCACTTCCTGCCGGACTTCTTTGTCTTTTATGGCTTCCTGCAGCGCTTTTTTTCCTTCATCGGTTTTTAATATATCCACAACCATTTTTTTCGTTTCTTCATAATCGAGTTGGTGAGCCTCTTCATTTTGATTGGCACAGCCGGCAGCCAGCATGACCACAACTGATAATAACATCATCCTAAGAAGTGCATGTTTCTTCATCTTGCCCAGCTCCTTTCGCTTTACAGTCCGCTCTTTATATTTTGAATGAGCCAGGCGAATGTATACGCGGAAAATGCTGGCGCCGCAAAAAGCCCCTTCCTTTTGTGTGGCGATTTGCTTTACAAATAAAAGGGGCTGAATGAATATGTCGTAAAGGTGAACGGGATACCAGCTAACTGAAGCACGCCGTGAGTGACCTCGACCTTCGTGTTAATCAGAATAACTTTTTTAAAATGATTTTACTTTTTGATTTTCTTTTGGCTTCTTGCTTTATGGTGCATAATTTCGATCAAATTATCCCTATAATATTTGTGTAGTCTCAATCATCACTGATCCAATTTAATTTGATGTTATTCCTTTTTTGTTTTCTTATCTTCATACATATTTTTTATCAGCTTCAGCAAATAAACTTTCCATTTCTCCTATAGAATGGCACTAACTTCATACCCAATCGAGATTTTGATTTTTACGTCTCTTTTTTTATATTATATTCTTTCATTTCTTCAGGAAGCTTTTTACAAAGGATTCAACTTGTGCTTGATCTGTATTTACTAAAATGACAGCGGACTCGTTCCCGCCAATCCATGAAACAATAGCACTCTCCAAGAAATATTACTTTAGTAATTTAACGGTTTCTTTTATTAAAGCCTCGCCTTTTTTATGGCTATAGTTATCCTTCAAATATTGTAATTCATCCATGGCCCCTCAAATAATGCCTGCGGATACATCTATATCTTCAAAAAACAATTTAAATCTAGGTAATTATCGTTACAAACCTAAACACTTCTTCATAAGTTATTAAAGAAAGGAGTGTTTAAGGTATGTCTTCCTCTTCACACGAAGATCAAAATATGGAGCAACAAGAGAAACGGTGTGACTGCTGCTGCATCCCCGGACTCGAGAGTGAATTAAAAAAATTAGAAAGCCAAGTTATTTCGGTCATCACTAAAAGTGATATTGAATTTACCGGTAGATTAATAAGGGTGGATTCCCATATCCTTGTACTGAAAGATATAGATGAACCTACTCCTACATTCATTTATATTTCGTTGTGTGAAATTAGTGCCTTCATCTTTATAACACCGCTTAATTCTTAATTTAGCACGTTGAGGTCGGGTTAATATTTTCCGGCTTCTTTACATTTATCCGAGCTTTCATTTTGGGGTTAGCCGGTGTGTCTTCGTTCTCCATAAGTATACGATTCTGTTCGCCGAGTACATAACGGTCCAGCATCCTATTCAGCAAGCTGCTGAAGAAGCCTGGCAGCTTGTGAAGGCGCTTCTTTTTTTGTCGTCATCACAGACGTATACAAAGCGGAGAAAGTGATGTTTTTGACCAACGATTTGCTAACGTATTGAATACCTCATCAATCGTTGCACCATATCCAGCTGGTTTTTGGTTTTGCTGCGGATTTTCCGCAGCTTTTTTTATATATTTGGTTTAAATTCTCGCCGTAGCGGGTAAAGGATTAACCGTGGTAACCCTACCACCTCCTAATTTCTCTACATACGTGTCACTATTTGCTGCGGATTTTCCGCGGCTTTTTTTATGTATAGCGCCCGTTGTAGCTTTATTTCGCAAATTTCATACTTGCTGTTTATCGTTTTGTAGAGCGGGTAACAATAAGCAAGGTTCTTACCACCTATCCTTCATCACTCATCTGTCTTTTGCTGCGGAGTCGCGTCCGCAGCTTTTTTTGTATGCGGTTTATTTTATTGCCAAAACGGGTAGCGATAAACATAGTTTTTGCATTAACTAATTACCCCCTATTTCTTTCCGCTGCGGATTCATCTCCGCGGCTTTTTTTTGTGCGATTCACGACGCTGCTTCCGCAAGCATACGCTGACTATCTTCATACACAAAATGGTCCAGCATCCGATCGCCGTTACCATATCCAGCTAAATTCCGAATCTGCTTCCTCTTAGCCGTCATTACAGCTGCCAATAACGCTTCATATCTGGCATGTTCAACGTCTGCCTGTTCGAAATGCTCCGTACTTAGCCAGAGCGTAGAATGTGTCTTGTATGTACCATATAATCGGCTGAAAACGCCTGGTGATCTCCGATTGCTGATGAAATCGGCTCTTTACATTTGCAGCAACATGGACGGCACAGTGAACACGTATACTCCGGGCCCCTTTCCGCCGGGTTTACCATCTAAACACTTTATCTTGTAAACGCCAACTGGCTCGTATAGTTCTTTTTCGTAGAATCGATTCACTTGTTTTATAATTTCATGGAAGGCTGTCCAGCCTCTGGCAAAACATGTTAGAGGTGTATCCATTTCTGCTTTGCTGCCGGTCATTTACACACCTCATAATATAATTTTTTATAAAGGCTCTGTTACATGTTGCGGCTGATTTTCTTGTTGAACAAGCGGGGCAGATTAACTGAATAAAGCTCCCGACATCTGAATATTACAATACAAAGATAATCCAGAAAATGGGGGTGTTGCAATTGAGGATATTAGTTACAGGTGCAACAGGACAACTGGGTACAGCTTTGCTAAATCAACTTAAAGGTTCTGATTATAAAGTTAAAATAACTTCGAGAAGAAAACCTGAAGAAACAGGACATTTCGAGTGGGTTTATAGCGATTTATTGTCTTTTGAAGGTATAGAAGAAGCAGTAAATGAAGTAGATGTCATTATTCACGCAGCAACAAGCCCGATTAAAAATTCAAAAAACGTTGAGGTTTCAGGTTTTGAGGAATTTTTAAGAAAGATTCAACACATAAAACATTTTATTTACCCATCAATTGTGGGCATAGATGAAATACCATTCAATTATTATAAGCTAAAATATGAAGCAGAAGGTTTATTAAAGAATAGTTCTATCCCTTATACAATTGTACGTGCGACTCAGTTCCATCACTTCGTTGAAAATTTATTTTTATCAAAACCTTTCTTTAAAAGATATATTGTCCCTGGAAACATTAAATGTCAAAGTGTCGATGTAAGTGAATTTGCCAGTCATTTAATAGGTTTAGTCGATAAAGGTCCACAAGGAAGAGCGAATGATTTTGGCGGCCCGGATATAATGACATTAAAAGAAATGGCTGAACTCAAAATCAAAGTAAATAATGAAACAAATAAAATTTTAAACATTTCCTTACCAGGAAAACTATATAGATCTTTCCTCGATGGAAAAAATACTAATACTATTCAAAAAGCAGGGAAAATTACATTCGAAGAATATTTAAGTAATAAGATAGAGTGAGGATGTTTTATATGTGAGGTTGTTGAGGCTTTCTTAAAAATTGTGAAGAAATCTACTCAAATAAACGGGGGCCTTAGTTAAAGAAGAGGTAAACAAAGGGACCCAAGAACAGTCCTTTTTCTTTTGATCAACTATCAACACTATCGTTTAACGAGCCTTTATATAAAAAGAACTAACTCCTCAAAAGAGTCAGCTCTTTATTTCAACAACTTTATGGATTGTATAGTGCCCTACATCGAGCTGGTTATCAAGCCTGTCCATTGCTACTTCTTTGGCTTTAGCAGCAGTTTCTTCTGCGACCTCAATGGTTTTTAAGTCTAATGGTATTTTTTCATAGTATTGAACTTTGTAATTGGGCATTTCTGTCCCTCCTTTTTTAAGGATATTACCACAACCAATCACAATGAAACATTACGTTATGTAACACTGCGCTGCTCCATTTTGGCGACTTTCTTCGATTGGCTTTATCCAGATATACTCTGAGGTCCATAAACGCTAACCGGCTTGTACAGCCCCTTTTCGTGTAATCGAGTCAATGAGTAGTTAAAAGTTTAGAGGCTAGAAAGTTAATGAATAAAACTTCTTCTTTAGAGCATTCATTCATTTCATGAAATAGGGGAGCTGGCTTTTACAAGTAAATTCCAAAAATGCGGCTGTAAGGCGCATAAGCGTGACCAGCAAAAAGAGATGCCTTATTAGGACACCTCTTTTTAAGCAGACTATCGTTTTGACATTTCATCTTTTGGTAAGCAGCAATGCTTTGTGGGATACATATTTCTCGGATGCCTTTTGTTTTTGCGCGTCAAAATCAGTTTTAAAAACCGCCGTTACGTGTTCATTCAGATCAAGTGCAGCGGCCCGCTCCAGCCAGATGGGGCTCGTAAAGAAGGCATCGAATGCCACATCGTCTACGTCATGCTTTTTCATATACGCGAAGATGCATTTCATTAATTGCTTTTTTCCGCTGGATTTCAGTGTATCCTCATGTAGATACCGTTCTTCAGGTGTTTTGTTTGATTTGTACGTCGCATGAACATCCAGTTTTCCGTGAAGATAGCGAAACACTTTTAAGGTATTCATCGAATCATCTAAGCTGTTGTGTGCCTGCCCGTCTGCTTCGATTTGGAACACCTCCATGGTTTTAGTCAGGCTGGGGGTGTTGCCGTTAAAGGTATCATACAGGCCAAACTGAAGAATCGGCAATATGTCAATATAGGTGGACAGGTTCAGGGAAGGAAGCCGGTAACGTTTGCATTCCTTTTCCAAGAACCGAAAATCTTCTTTCCCCCATGTCACAAAACAAGATTCCTCCGTTCCAAGAAACACCTTAAATTTCTTTAATACATGCGGAAAAGACGGGGCTGAAGACACATCCCGCTCCGTGATGCCTGTTAGTTTTTTCGTAAACGGTGTTAACCGTTCTGCCGGCTTCACCAGGGATGAAAAGACATCGACCACGTCCAATGTAGCGGGCGACACTTTCAGAGCCGAGATTTCGATAATTTCTTCCAGGTGGTGTGGATTCCATTTTGACGCATTCCATTCAATATCAAGTACGATGTAATTCACAGTATCCTGCCTCTCTCATTGTCTATTTCTCATTATACAGCCATTTGAGAAAAGAAACAGGGATACAAATAAAAAAGCAGAACTGCATCAGATAAAATTGAAAAATACGTGAACGAAATAAAACGTCTGATATCTGGCCTTGTGGCAGCGTGTTTGTTAGCGTACCTGCAAGGGCAGACCCTGTTTGCCAAGATTGCGGAAACATGGAAAGCCCTTATAGATGCAATTCTCTTCTTCGTCTCTCCGTATGAACACGCTCTTTCCCCTGCCCCTTGTCGATTGTCCACTGCCTTTGGATACAAGTCATGGTTCATCATCCGCAAGTCAATAAGATATTTTATGAAATAGAGTCCTGTTTTGCCAAAAATAAATATATGTGGATAACTTTTCAGTTGGTAACGCAAGAAGATTTCTAGAATGGCAGCTTACAGAAAAACAGCAGTTCCAAGGCGTAAGGTGGGAAAGAGAAAAGAAGACAGGTGTTTCAAGGGGTTCTGCCAACTCATACTTGCGCTGGCAAAGCGAGCATTCTCAAAAAAAAAGGACGAACTTCACAAGTAGGTTCAAAAAAGAACATAAGGGACTCTAGGTTATGAAATAACTTGTTGTAATTGGAAATGGTATGTTCAGATAGTCTCTCCATTTTCTTTACCCTTACCACAATTTTCCTCACTTTCTCAACAGACAACCCGCTTTGAATTTTTGTTTTTTTAGCCACAATAAAAAACCTCTTTTCAGTGTGGAAACTCACACATCCAAGAGGGCAAGGGGTCAAATTCAGTTATCGCTGCTGATGACCCAAATGTTTAATTTAAATGGATAATTAGCCTTATAAACGACTTATGATTTGAATGCTGCCTAATAACTCACTTTTCTATCCTTTATTCTGGAATTGTAAAGTAAACTGCTACTTTAACTTTAGATGGATTTGCATCAGCTTTAGGAAAAACTCCGTGGGTAACTCTGTACTCTCCTGCTGTAAGAGGATCTCGGAAGTATTCTTGCTCAAGAATGACGCTATACTTAAATTTCTCGCCTGGATTTATTATTTCAACGACTGTAGGGAAATAAAGGTTGCTCCGAATGGGTTTCCATTTGCCCCCAAATTTCTTTGCCAGCGAGAAGCTATAACCAGTTCCAACCGGGTTCTCTGAGTTATTAGTAATCGTGTACGCCACGCCTTCACCCATTTTGTAACTTGTCCTGTCAGACTCAATTACAATGCCGTCTTTTGAAGATGGGATTTCCTCCACAAGATTAGCAAACAGCCCAATTCTTGCCAGGGTAATGGCAAAGTCTCCTCTTGTAATGCGAAAGCTTGTTCCAAATGTAGTCGCCGTCATTCCGTTTGTAATCCCACTGGCTTGCAGTCTGTAAATGGCTGTTTCATAGCGACCTGTAGCATCTGTAAACTTGGCAGTAGCCGCTTCTGCTGGCTTTAGTATCCCGTCATATGCCCTTGACGCCATGATCGCAAATTCTCCTCTTGTGATCGGATCGTTTGCACCGAATGAAGCAGATGTTTTGCCATTGACAATCCCTTCAGCTTGAAGAGTTGATACAGCTGTAACAGCACGAGATGGAAGGTCTTTAAACGTTGTTTTTTCATTGGATGGTTCAAGACCTAAAGCATTATAAAGAGCGACTGCGGCATCTACACGTTTGATTTGATAGCCGAATCCAAATAGATCAGATTTAATTCCACTCATAATCTTTTCCCCGTAAACATACTCGATTCCCTCCTTGCGATCTACCGGGACGTCAGTAAATGGGAATTCAGCTGTAGGTTTTGCATAAATCGGCATGAAATCTGCCGCCTGTGCTGCTGGAAGTGCCGCTGAGAATACTGCTCCTGCAAGCAGAGTCGTTGCTAAAAGTTTACAAGGCAATTTCATGTCTTTTTTCTCCTCTTCTGTAATTTAATACAATTAAATTATAACAGATGAATATTGATAAACTTATCCTCCAATAAACTTTTGCAAAGAGGCTACCACGATCTTGAGATTAATAGAGACAAAAAAGTTGCTTGATTAAGACATCTCTTTTTCTTCGCAGATTACCGTCGTCCTATTACACTCTCTTTCCTGCTTCTTGTGACTATTTATTGTCTTGCCGTGTGCAGATCGATACAAACGCTGCCTCACAATGTGAACTTGTCCCGCTAACATTCCAGTGTGTTGAGGTAAACCTTTACGAATAGTTGAATTTAATACAAAAAGCGGCCTATAGCCGCTCTCCTTATTCCGGAATATTTGTGATATTAAAGTAGTCCGTTGACAGCTTTACGCGGCCTTCCTTGCTCTCAAATTCCTGAATGATACGGTACCTTCCTTCTGTAACAGGAAGATACATTTTTAACGATATATTTTTTGATGCACTTTTGTTTGCTTCAATAGAATACATCTCTTTCTGGGGAACAAATCCGGGACTGTAATCAAGCGTAACCCAGTCAGATCCTGTCAGTTTTTGAATGGTGAATGCAGGCTGGTAACGATACGTGACGTCACTTTCATTTTTAATCGTAACCTTTATCGGCATAGCTCGGATCTCGCTAAGTTGATAGGATGTTTTTTCTATGTTCATGGATAAACCATCCTGTTTCGATGGAAAATATTCATCCACGGCTAAGACCTTTTTTACTTCTCTCGCAACGATGTCATTAGCCTTTGGCGTCATGTGAATACCTGTTACACCATCAAGGTATCCGCTCTTGATTAGCGCTGAATCCGTTGATGCTCCCGCTTTGGCAACTAAGATATTGTGAACGTCTACAACTGGAACATACAGCTTTTGGCCAACCTCACGGATAATGTCATTGTAGCTGTTAACCCAGCTGCGCAAGCCGCCCAGCTTTGCATATAAAGGAGCAACGTTTCTCCCATCCTCTAGCTCAAGAGCATAATACGTTTTTTCAACAATTGGTGTGTTGGTCATCAGAACAACCTTTATATCTCTTACTCGGAGCTGCTCAATCATATAGGTAAGATTCTGTTTAAACTTCTCTTTGTCTACCTGTGGCTGACCATTAGGCTTCAGCAGGGCATCGTTGATTCCAAACATGAGTGTGACGGATTGAGGTTTTGCGTCAAGTACTTTCGCTTTGAAGCGCGCCATTGCATCGTCCGTCTCGTCTCCGCTGGCCCCTGCATTATATACCTTATCATCCCTTCCATCTCCATAAACAGACGCTACCTGGTCTGTCCACTTTTTCCCTAAAGACGCTGGAAACTGTGCGTCAAAGTATGAGCCAGATGTATTGCTGTCTCCAAACGCAACAAATCCGGATTTCTTTTCATTGCGCAGTTTTTGCTCCTGCTGAAAAATCCGATGAATTAACATGGCAAATTGACCACGAGTAATGCTGTCGTTTGTGCCAAACTTAGTGCTGCTGATGCCTTTGATGATTCCAGCTCCATGCAGGACACGAACAGGCTCTGCATAACGAGACACAGCGTCTGTAAATGGATTTTTAATTGCTTCAGAATCATCGAAATAGCCCTTAAACGCATTGTATAGCATGACAGCCGCTTCCCCACGAGTGATGCTTTCTGCAGCACCAAAATATGTAGCAGTCTTACCGTTGGCAATTCCTTTATATTTAAGCGCTGATACGATCCTCACAGCACGCGCCGGAAGGTCTCTGAAGCCAGCATTCGGAACACCTGTGTCAATTGGCATATATGTACCAAGAATCACAGCGAAATCCACCCGTTTAATCGGATCGTTTACTCCGAATACTGTCTGGTAGTCTTTTGTGTAGCCCCTTGCAATCCCGTTCTGGTCAAGAAACTGTACAGCATAAGCCAGCTCTGTTTTAGAGGGTACATCTGTAAATCTTGTAACCCCTATACCTAAATCCAATGGCGGCAGGTCATCTGTCGGCTGTGACGGTTGTGGTGCATTTTCCTCTGGTACAGGAACAATGTCCTCTTCTGTTTCTGCAAATGCTGGAGACATGGACGATGCGAAAACTACCCCTGCTACCAGGGATGCAGCTAAAACATTTAATGGCTTTTTCATGGTTTCTTTCTCCTCTTATGTAAATTAATAGATTTCCCTTCATTATATCAAAAGAATACCAAACAAATTTATCTTTTCAGAAAACCTTCTAAAAAGTATGTATCACCATCCCAAGGCTGATAAAAAGAAAAGAGATGCCCTATTAGGACATCTCTTCTTAAGCAGACTATCGTGGTCACACTTCGGCCAATTTTGTGTGACCACATTCATTTCTGCGCCTCTTGCCGGTTATCTACCGTCTCCGGATACAGGTCATGGTTCATTGTGCGGCACTCCGCCATTTTCTCGTATTTTATACCAGGCTTCCCGTAGTTCATATACGAGTGAATGGATTCTGTTAAATGCCTTTTTTATTTGTTTTTAAGTATTGCTCGATTCTATTCATCGCTTCATTCAATTTTTCCATTGAATAAGCAAAGGAGATACGCAGTCGATCCGATCCTCCTTTTGTAAAAACGGTACTGGGCAGAAGACCTACTTTTGCTTGCTCCAACAGTTCCATGCTGAATGCATAGGAATCATGATGAAATCTCGTTATACTTGGAAACGCATAAAACGTTCCATCAGGCACAATTGTATCAAATCCCAGGGCATTTAATCGTTTACACAAATAATCTCTCCGTTTTTGATATTCACGTTTCATTTGTGCCACTTCTTTTTCTCCGTGATTGAGGGCATAGGCAGCGGCTTCTTGTGAGATAGAAGAGATACTTGTATTGAGGTATTCATGAACTTTAAACAGTTCATTGGTGATATAGGAAGGCGCAAGCGTAAATCCGATTCTCCATCCCGTCATCGCATGAGACTTGGACACGCCATTAATAACAATCACTTTTTCTCTTATAGAAGGAAATGAAGCGATGGATTGATGAGGTTGATCAAAAACCAATTCACTGTACAATTCATCTGAAATGACGAAAACATTATGTTTTTCGATGACTTTCGCCAAATCCATTAACTCATCTTTTGTTAGGATGGCGCCTGTTGGATTAGAGGGGAAGGTTAGAATGATTGCTTTTGTTTTAGGTGTAATGGCTTGCTCCAGTTGTTCTTTTGTTAACTTAAAACGTGTACCGCTAACATCAATAGGCACGAGCACACCGCCGCATAACTTGATAACGGGCTCATACCCTGGATAAGCGGGTGTGGCAAGGATCACTTCATCACCTGGTGACAAAAGGGTCTTCAACGTAAGAAACACGGCTTCCGTTGTCCCATTCGTGACAACAATTTCAGTGTCGGGGCTATACGATAAATGGTATCTCCGTTCCATAAATGATGATACTGCTTTTCGCAGTGCGGGTTCCCCCGCCGTTGGTGCATAAAACGTGCGATTGTTGTCTATGGCAGCCTTTCCTGCTTCTTTTATTAAAAAGGGCGTTTGAAAATCAGGTTCGCCTATTGTTAATGCCACGACACCATCGTATGTTTTAATTATTTCAGACATTTTTATGATCCCAGAAATTCCGAGTGACTGCACATCTTGATTGAATAAATTTTTCATAAAATCCACTCACTCACTTCCAAATTTTTCTGTATTTTAAAAGAAGAAAAATAAGCCCTTTGAGTGAAAAAAATATTACACATAAACAAATCTTTTTTGTTCATTTTTATCTCCGCAAAATGACTACATGGATTTCACTTGTGCTTTGTTTGAATAAATTCGACATTGGCACCATTCCGACACTCTTTCCATCTCTCCAAAAGCATTTTTGGTTATTCTTATTATATTATTTTTATATTTATTGGTTTAAAACAATAAACGTCAATTTAAATCATGACGGAAGGCACATTAGCTGAACCGATCGAGGCACCAATTTTCTTATCCTGTCTGAACCGCACTTCTTTGAATGGCTCTTTTTCATTCAATTGCCGTCAATACACCGCCTGGCATCTTCAATGGTAAAGTTAGAAACAAGCTTTCTTTTGGAAAAGCAGCGTTCAAGGTCATTAAACAGCTTCTGATAGTTCTCCAGAATATACTTTGATAGACCCTCAAGCTTCTTAATTCTTGTGACAACCTCTCTTGCTGTTTCAACCGACAGTGTTTCCTGAGCCTATGTTTTTCGTTTCTTTTTTAAAAATGAAAAAACCCCCTTAGTGTGTAATGGTTTCAACACATAAGAGGGTTTTAAAGTGAAATTCAGGTCATGGTTTTATTTCACCAACTATTTGATTGAAAAGCCCATTTCTCGACCTGTAACCATCACCAGGCACTCACGCAAAACGCTGCTGCAGCGCCTTACACGCCAGCCAAACGAGAAACGTCACGCGCGATCATGACTTCTTCGTTTGTTGGAATAACGATTCGCTAATTATCACATCCAAAGCCCTTTAGATGTGTGCTTATCTTGATAATAGCATAAATCAGTTATTGTTTCATGCTATTTTGAGTTTCATTTTCATCTTAGTCACTTAAATAAGTTTCCTCATTGAGCGCTACCCTGTCAAGGTAGCGCTCTCCCAGCTGAGCTAAGGAATCTTTGGAGGTTAATGCACAACTTTTTAATCAATATTATTGAATTGGTCACAGGCTCGTGACCAAATCTGTGACCAATTCTTTTAAAACACAAAAAAAGACCACCTCCAAAGAGATGATCTTCTTTCCCGGAAACCCTTCTCCTATAAGAGTTACGCTAGGTTTTAACACCTTATGATTCCTACTGGTGCAAAAAGAGGGATGAAACCGGCAAACGGGAAAAGACAGACCGGTTTTGCAGGAGTGGGAACAATATCCGGATAATCAGGAAAAAGACCATAGCTCAATTCTCTATGGTCTTTAGCTAAATTAAAAAACTCATGTTTTTGTTTTATTCAGCTCTTATTCAATGGAGCTTACCTAGCCGGCAGCGATACCCATGTTTCTTGAAGCCACTTGTCAAAGTCTGCTCCTTTTTCGCCTTCATACGTATCGTATACATCAAGCCGCATCTTTTTCAATTTTTCTTCAAATTCTTTAAATGTGTGGCCTTCCGGCAAACTTTTCTTAATGCGCAGCAAAATCTTATTTACATCTTTTATCGCACCGCTTTTTTTCTGCGGTGGCATTTGAACGTCTTCCCCTAGCTTTTTCAGCTGTCGGAACGCCGCTTCTTGTACTTTATATACTGTATCGGCGGCCATAATCCGCTTTAACAGCTTAATGGTTTGGTCGTTTTTCCACTGGCCCAGCTCTTCCACCGCATCTAAACGTTCTCTCCAGTTAGACGTCCGGTCGGCCGACTTTTTTAATTCCTTAAAATTTGGGGGCAGCTCACTTTTTACTTCTTTATGATTCAAACGATCCGATCTCCTTTTGATTAAACATCTTTTTAGTCAAGATAAAAACAAACAACCTTGCTTCAACAGCTATTGTACCATGATTTAATCAAGTACATACCTTTTTGGCTCAACTAAACTGATTCAGTCTGCCTTATGACCAGCACTGCTGATAAGCCAAGCCCCTTGAATGAAAAAATGACTTACCTTTTTGGCAAGTCAAGGGCTTGGTAAGCAAACTGAAACTTTCCGCCGTCCGCTACTTCTGCATGGTACAGTGCTTTAAGAGCAAAGTTTTTTTCAAGGTTGTGTTCCTTCATCAGTTCTTTTAAACGCAGCTGCAATTCTTCATTTTCTTTAACAAGCTGTTTCATCTGTGGTTTTAAATATTTCATAAGCCGGTGAACCCCTTTCTAAAACCATTCATCTAGTATATCATCCAGCAAACGATTTGTGGGGAAATAACCGGCTTGCTTTTGAAGGCGGAGTTTATGAAAGTCAGGATCCCCGGCTTTTTTCGCTGTTTGTTTTAACTCCTCTATATCTTCGTAAACAGATACAACCCGCCCTGCATAATCATTTAGTTCTCCTGCTGCCATATAATAAGCAAAAGGTAGCGACTACGACTCTAAAACTTATTACAGGGAGAATTCACACAGAATGTGAAGCCTTTACGTTCACCTCTTGAATTCGGTTTGTGAAGTTCGTGTTTTTTGCTTTCTTCCATCGTTTAAATGTCTTATAGGACTGAATTTTTCATGTTGTTCCTTAATTGTGTCGTCAAGTACATGTGAATAAATCAGAGTTGTTTTTATATCAGCATGTCCGAGGATTTTCTGTAAAATTCGAATAGAACCGCCGTTTTTGAGAAACATCATACTACTTGTATGCCGGAAAATGTGTGGATGTATTCTCCTGTTAATTCCTGCCCGCCTTGCAATTTCATGAATATGCTTTCTTGCTGCATCTGTACCTAGTTTATTGCCTGCATGTGTCAGAAAAATGTATTCACTTTCCCAGTCATCACATTCTTCAATTAACTTTTCTAAAAGGTTCAATGTCTTTTTTGTTACTGGCACAATTCTAAACAAGCTGTTTTTTGTTTCATTAAAGGTTATTGAGCCGTTTTGAAAGTCAATATCTTGCTTTTTTAATGCTAAAACTTCTCCTATTCTCCCAAACGAATCGAGCAGCACATGAATTAAAACTGCTGATCTAAAATCAGCGAACCAAGAGTGGTCAAGTGATTTCAATATTTTCTGTATTTCTTCCTCAGTCAAAGTTTCAACCTGCTTTTTCTGAAATTTAATATTTTTAATTTCCATAAAAGGATTTTCTTCAAGGTGTCCTTCATTAATGAGTGTTGAAAATGCTCCTTTCGCCAGCCGCAAGTATGAATTTGCAGAACTGACGGAAACACCTATCTTTTTCTCTCTTCCCCATCTTACTCCTTGAAATTGCTGTTTTTCAGTTAGCTGCCATTCCAAAAACCTTCTTGCATCGCTGATTGAGAAATTCTCCATATATTTATTTTTAGCAAAACACCGCTCCAAGTCATTGAATAACTTGTTATAATTCTCAATTGTATGTTTTGATAGTCCCTCCATTTTCTTTACTCTTATCACAATTTCCCGTGCTTTCTCAACAGACAATCCACTTTGAATTTTTGTTTTTCTTCTGGCCATAAAAAAACCCTCTTTTCCGTGTTAAAATTCACACATCTAAGAGGGTAAAGGGTCAAAATCAGTTATGGTTGCTGATGACCCAAAATGTTTTATTTAAATGGATAATTCGCTCACCATAAACCAGCCAAAAACACTGCTGCAGCGCTTTAAACGCCAGCCAAACGAGAAACGTCACGCGCGATCATGACTTCTTCGTTTGTCGGAATAACGATGACTTTAACTGGTGAGTGCGGGTAGCTGATAAACTGCTCTTTACCGCGCGTATTGTTCAGTGCTGGATCCCAGTAAACGCCCATAAATTCAAGGCCGTTCAAAATACGGGCACGAGAAGCAATATCGTTTTCACCGATACCAGCAGTGAAAATAATCGCATCTACGCCAGACATACGAGCTGCATATGAACCGATGTATTTGTGAATACGGCTTGCAAATACTTCAAGGGCTGTGATTGCACGCTCGTTGCCTTCTTCTGCTGCTTTAGACAAGTCACGAAGGTCGCTTGATACACCAGAAACGCCAAGCATACCGCTTTTTTTGTTTAAGATATCGAGTACTTCGTCCGCTGTCTGGCCTGTTTTCTCCATGATAAATGGAATCAAGGCCGGGTCGATGTTTCCGGAGCGTGTTCCCATTGCTACACCGGCAAGCGGCGTGAAGCCCATAGATGTGTCAATAGATTTTCCGCCTTCAATGGCAGCGATGCTGGCGCCGTTTCCAAGGTGGCAGGAAATTAAGCGAAGCTGGTCGATTGGACGGCCAAGCAGGGCTGCAGCACGCTCAGATACGTATTTGTGAGACGTACCGTGGAAGCCGTATTTCCGGATGCCGTATTCTTTGTAATATTCGTACGGCAGGCTGTATAGGAATGATTTCTCCGGCATTGTTTGGTGGAACGCTGTATCAAATACCGCTACAGCTGGCACGTTTGGCAATACCGATTGGAACGCTCGAATACCTGTTACGTTCGCCGGGTTATGAAGCGGTGCAAGTTCTGACAATTCTTCGATTTGCGCTAAAGTTGCGTCATCGATCAAAGCAGAGTCGCTGAATTTTTCGCCGCCGTGCACGACGCGATGGCCGATACCGTCGATTTCGTCAAGTGACGACACGATGCCGTGTGATACAAGTTTTGACAAAAGCATTTGTACGGCAACAGAATGATCCGGAATATCCGTTACTTCTGTGTCTGTTGTGCCGTCTGGCTTTGTAATAGAGAAAACAGAATCTTTTAATCCAATTCTTTCTACAAGGCCTTTTGTCAGTACCGTTTCCTCCGGCATTTCAAAAAGCTGAAATTTTAATGATGAACTTCCTGCGTTAATCGCAATTACTTTAGACATTATATCCTCCTAGGTTTCGAACAATTTATCTCTCTATATAGAGATAACGCGTTCCGAACAAAATAGCAAGCACTCTTCCTTAATAAACCGTTTTCATCTAAAAATAAGTATTTTCTGACAAATCTGCTTCGTGTTTCGAATCCGCTTTTTCTTGTTTGTTTTCTGTACTTCGTGTATAAATAAGTCAAATTATTTTAAAAAAATATGGTTTTCCCAATAAAAAACATATACACTATTTCCATCAAATAAACACTGAAAAAGGAGCAGTACTTTTGTTTGGATTTTCTCGCTCTTTTAAAAAAGAACCTGATGCACTTTTTACGCATACATCTGGTGAAATCAAAATAGACATTTCAGCCAGTTCCGATCTGGCTGATCAAATGAGCATGATTGGATTGACTCAACAAGACTTGCGTTATATTAAAGCCATGAAACCGGTCGTCGATGAACACCTTGACCAGATGATTGATACGTTTTACGCGGGAATTGTGAAACAGCCCGGACTCGTAAACATCATCCAGAGCCATAGCTCTGTTGACCGGCTGAAAGGAACGCTTCGTTCTCATAATGCTGAATTGTTCCACGGTCAAATTAACGGTGAGTTTTTGAAAAAACGATACCGAATCGCTCATGTGCATGTTCGGATCGGACTGCAGACAAAATGGTACATGTCTGCTTTTCAAAATCTGCTTAATTCTTTAACAGCCTTGATTTTGGAGCAGCCCTGGACGCCGGCAGACCAAGCAGCGGCCATTCAAGCCGTTACAAAAATGTTAAATTTAGAGCAGCAGATTGTACTTGAAGCCTACGAGCAGGAACATGACCGAATCCGCCTTCAAGACACGGAGCAAAAAGCGCAGCTGGCAGGGCATATTTCCGCGGTTTCACAGGAGCTGGCTGCTATTTCTGAAGAAACAAGCACCTCCTTGCAGGCACTTGCCAAGCAATCTGATTCAATCACCGATTTAACAAAAAAAGGCCTTGTGCAGGCGGATCAGTCGGAAGCCCATTCCAAAGAAGGCCAAAAACAGCTGCGGGCTCAAAATGATAAACTGATGGCCATTCAGTCCGCCATAAACGATATTCACCTTTATTCAAATGAATTAAACGATATCTCCCAGCGGATTGTAGATGTCATTACGATTGTCGGAAACATTGCCGGCCAGACAAATCTGCTCGCTTTAAATGCTTCAATTGAAGCAGCCCGTGCCGCTGAACATGGAAAAGGATTTGCGGTGGTCGCCGAAGAAATCCGCAAGCTGTCTGACCAAACAAAAGAGTCAACGGTAAATGTCTCTGCTCATATTACGAAAACACATGATTTAATCCGGCAGATGAGCGAATCCGTCGGCGCCGTCAACCAGGTTGTAAAAGAAGGCATTTCCGGCATGGCCAAAACGGATGAGGATTTTTCCACTCTTCTTTCCCTCATCAGCGATACGAAAGAAAAAAATGTAGACATCGATCACAAAATGCAGCAGTTTTTCGACGTGATTCAAGAAATCGAGCGGGCCTCCAAGCAAGTAGCAGGCTCGGCTGCCACTTTAAACAGTGTCACGGAATCATTTTAAATTTTATAGAACCGCCATCAGAGCGGTTCTTTTTTGTGATAAAATATGAAATACACTGCTTGAAATGGGGGACAGCTAGTTGATTAAGCGATACCTTGTTTTTATTTTGTTTATCACAGCCATTTATTATGTATGGCTTTTTTCGTTTGAAAACGACGAATGGGCGAAAACGCTTGGCAGCAAGATTTTGTCGATTGTGGCTCCTGGGATTGCCCTTTATCCGCAGCCGGAGCAGCTGATTCAAAAAGCAGACGCGGCCATGTATGCGGTAAAGCAAAGCGGCAAGGGTGCTTACCAGTTTTATACGAAAGAAAAAAGGAGAATGACAACATGAGACTACTTTGGGATTTAGATGGAACAATTTTCGATACATACCCGGCTATTTTGGCCAGCTTTGCAACGGTTCACGAAGCGGCACACGGCACACCTGTTGACCGGGATGAGGCGCTTCGCTGGCTGAAAAAAAATTCAAAGCTCGCTTTTGCGCACTATGGCATTTCAGAGGATTTTCGCGCCATGTTTGCAGAGCTGGATCATAAACAGGCAGAGTCGGCCTGCCTTCCTTTCGAAGGAATTGACCGCGTGCTTGCTGCTGCAGAATTAAATGTGATTGTAACTCACCGAACGAAAGAATCAACGAAAAACCTGTTAACAAAGTTTGGCCTGCTTGAGTACTTCACCGAAATTATCAGCCCGGAGGAAGACGGGTTCCCGCGCAAGCCGGATGCCGCCGCTTATAAATATCTGCATGAAAAATACGGGCTCGACTGGGCGATCGGCGACCGTTCACTCGACTTGATTCCTGCGCGGGAAGCTGGCATGAAAACTGCTGCTTTTCAAAACGAAGATATCGAAGCCGATGTTCATTTGAATGTCTACGACGACTCTTTTTTCGAAAAAATAACAAAATAAAAAAAGCGGACCTAAGACACAGGTCCGTTTTTTTATTTGTTAAAAAAGACTTATTTTTTTCATAAAAAAAGGATTGATTCCCTGCATTTAAGCGATAAAATAATAGCATCATCTAAAAAGGAGCAACACCATGAAATGGACTATACGTAAAAAACTCATTCTTTCATTTTTAGCCGTCCTGCTGATTCCTTCTCTTTTAATCGGCTTTTCCGCATACAACAGCGCGAAAAATGAAATCAAGCAGCAGATGATGGCCTCTGCCAATGAAAATATCTCCTCGCTTGACCGGCTCATTACCGACCAAATCGGAAAGAAAACACATGACGCAGAAATTTACAGCAGTCTCGTAACGGCCAAATCGATTCAAGGAGAAGAAAGCCCGGCTCTTCGCCTCCGCCTTGACCAATACGCGAAGCTTCACCCGGAGGCAGTCAGCATTTATGTCGGCACAACAAACGGCATCATGATACAAGAGCCGCGCCAGGAGCTGGCAGCCGATTATGATCCGAGAGACCGTCCTTGGTACAAGCAGGCGGTTGAAGCAAACGGTG
Source organism: Domibacillus indicus (assembly GCF_023715895.1). Lineage (GTDB taxonomy): Bacteria > Bacillota > Bacilli > Bacillales > Domibacillaceae > Domibacillus > Domibacillus indicus_A. The sequence continues at coordinate 165,105 of NZ_JAMBOO010000003.1, forward strand.
AAACGGTGATTACGCCTCCTTATGTTTCTTCCTCCGGCTCAAACGTCGTGACAATTGCCCGCCAGACAGCCGACAAAAGCGGTGTAATCGGGATCAATTTAACGCTTGATTCTATTACAGCCATGACAGACCCGATCAAAGTCGGCAAGGAAGGCTATGCCATCCTGCTTGACGGTGAACGCCACTTTATCGTTCACCCAACCGAAGAATTTGGAGCAGAAGCAACAGACGCCCTTTACGACCGGCTGTATGATGCCCAATCAGGCTCATTTAATTACACACTCGACAATGACAGCAAGTTTATGACCTTCATGACAAATGAAGCGACTGGCTGGAAAATCGGCGGTACCATGTATTCAAGTGAAATAACGGAAGCGGCCAAGCCGATTTTATGGAAAACAGCCCTTACCATTCTTCTTTCCCTGCTTGCGGGCGCTGCACTTGTTTGGGCCATTATCCGGTCTATTACGCGGCCGCTTTACTCATTAAAACAAAGCGCTGATACATTGAGCCAGGGCGATCTGACTCAAGCGATTGAAGCGGACCGCCGCAGGGATGAGATTGGTGATTTATCACGTGCCTTCAGCTTGATGGCACAAAATTTGCGTGAGCTGATTGGTCAGGTAGACCGCAACACAGAGCAGGTGGCAGCGGCTTCTGAAGAGTTAACTGCTTCTGCAGACGAAACAACGGCTGCAACCGGCCATGTGGCCGATTCTATTCAAAAAGTAGCTGCCGGAGCCGATCAGCAGACAAGCGCGATTACAACTATTGTAAATGATATGGAAGAACTGCGTGTGGGTGCCGGAAAAATTGTCGACAGTGCCGGCATCATGGCTGCATCTGCAGCTGATACGATGTCCCATGCCGCTGAAGGAGAAGAATCCGTCCGCCGTACAGTGGCACAAATGAACGAAATTCAAGAGCATGTGCAGGCGTCTGATGAAATGATTAAATCGTTAAGCGGGCGGTCAGCCGAAATTAATACCATCATTGATGTGATTTCTTCGATTGCTGATCAAACAAACCTGCTGGCTCTTAATGCGGCGATTGAAGCAGCCCGCGCCGGCGAGCACGGCAAAGGCTTTTCAGTGGTAGCCGGTGAAGTAAGAAAGCTGGCTGAGCAGTCACAAGCGTCTGCCGGACAAATTGCTGGATTAATTGATGTCATTCAAAAAGATACGCAGCGTTCGGTTGAGCTGATGAGCCAGGCGTCTCAAAGCGTCCAAACCGGTATTTCCCTGTCGGATGATACCTCTGAAAAGTTTACCGGCATTTTAAACGGCATGGAGCAGATTACCCCACACGTGCAGGATGTGACATCGATCGCTGCACAGGTAGCCGCCATTGTGAACCAGCTGACATCCTCCATTCATTCCGTTTCGGATGTGGCGCAAAACAATGCGTCGAGTGCTGAACAAGTGGCAGCAGCAACGCAGGAGCAGCTTGCTTCTTTAGAGGAAGTGAATATGGCTGCGAAATCCCTGTCTGTCATGGCAGAAGAACTGCAGCAGGTTGTCCGTCAGTTTACTGTTTAATAGATGCGAAGCACCGCCTTTGAGCGGTGCTTTAAACTGTCGACAAATGATATGGATGACCGTGCACATAAATGGGATAGATCGGCGGCGTCCAGGCAGCTCCGCTTTCCATGGGGCAGGCGCTGAGCCCGACTTTGCCTGGCGGCTCCGCCGGTCTCCGCTGCCCGCTCGTCCCATAGGAGTCTGCGCCGCCTTCCCGCCGCCAAGTGCTTGCGACAAGATTGTATAGAAATCATAGGGTCATATCTTTCTATTTAAAAAAGAGAAAATATCTATTCATTCTTTGCTTATTGATCTTCGATACCATTTAGTGAAGCCTGCCGGACGAAGACTCCTGCGGGAAGTACAGTGAGTCGGGAGACCCCGCAGGCGCAGCCGAGGAGGCTCCCGCACTGCCCGCGGAACGCGAAGTCCGGCAGGCTTCACTTATCGGCTCTTTTTTAAAAGCCGAAAGACCTTGTCTACACACTTAAGCAGCGCCTGAGGGCGGTGCTTTTTTATTTGACAGGCCTCCCTTCCTTTCCTATGGTAGAAAAAAAGGAGTGTGTCAGGATGAAAACATTGATTCGCTTATTTTACGGAGCTGGTTTTTTAGCAGCAGGCATCGCGCACTTCAAACGGCCCAACGGCTTTAAAGCGATTGTGCCTGCTTTTCTTCCATTTAAACAAGCAATTGTCGCTGTCTCTGGCATCATTGAAGTGATATACGGAGCCGCCCTGCTGTTGAACCGCGGAACGTCTTTTGTCACAAAAACGATGTCGGCTTTTTTAGCCGCTGTTTTTCCAGCTAATGTGTATATGGGAATGAAAAACATTCCACTCGGCGAGAAAAAGCTTCCCGCAGGGGTGCTGTGGGCCCGCCTTCCTCTTCAATGGCTGCTGATCCAGGGCTCCAAAAGAATTGATTCCTAAAACCGGTCATGCCTGCCGGTTTTTTTCTTTTTCACTGTCCACAAAGCTGCCACAGTTTTCCGCTTTTATTGTGATGTTTTTCACATTTATATTCTGTTTTCTCCTTTATCCTTTTAAACAACAGGAATAAAAGGAGAGGTATCCATGAAAGAAAAAGTGGTGTTAGTTGGTAACGGCATGGCAGGTATTCGCTGTTTGGAAGAAATCATTGCGCATGATCCAGAGCGTTTCGATATTACCGTCCTTGGAGATGAACCGCATCCGAATTACAACCGGATTATGCTGTCAAAAGTGCTGCAGGGCAACACAAAAATGGAGGAAATTGTGTTAAATGATTTTGACTGGTATGCCAAAAACCGCATTCACCTTCATACAGGAGATGCGGTTGTACAGGTAGACCCAGCCGAAAAAACGGTCACGAGCGCGTCTGGAAAATTCATTTCCTATGATCATCTGATCCTGGCGACCGGCTCAAACCCATTTATCCTCCCTCTTCCCGGCGCTGATCAAAATGGCGTAATCGGCTTTCGAAACATGGAAGACTGTGAAACGATGATCGATTATGCAAACCGCAAAAAGCGCGCGGTCGTCATTGGAGGCGGCTTGCTGGGGCTGGAAGCTGCCCGCGGACTGCTCAATTTAAACATGGAGGTATATGTGGTACACGTGCTTGATTCGTTAATGGAAGCCCAGCTCAATGCACAGGCATCCAGAATGCTGAAAGAAGAACTTGAACAGCAGGGCATGACCTTTTTAATGAACAAGCAGACTGTCCGGCTGAACGGTGATGGGCATGTGAGCGGACTCACTTTCAAAGACGGCTCAGAGCTTGCTGCCGACCTTGTGGTAATGGCGGTTGGTATTCGCCCGAACATCGACCTGGCTGTCAAAATCGGACTGCAGACAAACCGGGCCATCGTCGTTAATGATTTCATGGAAACAAGCCTGCCCGATATTTATGCCGTCGGGGAATGTGCGGAACACCGGGGCACAGCGTACGGTCTTGTCGCCCCTCTTTACGAACAAGGAAAAACATTGGCGGCACGTCTTGTAACCGGCAGCCGGGACGGTGTAACGCCCTATACAGGTTCTGTTGTTTTTACACAGCTCAAGGTATCCGGTGTGGACGTTTTTTCAGCCGGTGACTTCCATGAAACAGACGACACAAAATCAATTCGTGTGCATGATGAGTTTGACCGCGTTTATAAAAAAGTGGTTATTGAAGGAAACCGGGTTCGCGGAGCCGTCCTGTTTGGTGATACATCCGATGCGCCGCGCCTGTTAGACTTAATGCGTAAAGGAACCAATATTTCGGCGATGAGCAAAGTGGAAATTCTGCCGGCGGAAAACAGTACACCGGGAGAGCATCCGGTTGTATCCATGGCCGCTGACGAAGTCGTATGCGGATGCAACGGTGTGACAAAAGGGCGGATCGTGCGGGCGATTGCCGAGGAAGGTGCCGATACACTGGATGGTGTGAAGCAAACGACGAATGCCTGCCGGTCATGCGGCGGCTGTAAACCAATGATTGAAGCGCTTCTGGCCCATACACTCGGTGACGGTTTTGAAGCGAAAACAGCTGATAACCTTTGCGGATGCACCGATTTATCCCATGAGCAGGTATCGGCAGAAATCCGGGAAAAAGGACTGCAGACCACAAAAGAAGTGATGAATGTACTCGGCTGGAAAAATGAAGAAGGCTGCTCCAAATGCCGTCCGGCCCTGAACTATTATCTGGGCATGATTCATCCGCTTGACCACGAAGACGAGCCGGCTTCACGGTTTGTGAATGAACGGCTTCATGCAAACATTAATAAAGACGGCACATTTTCAGTGGTTCCGCGTATGTATGGCGGTGTTACAACGGTTGAGCAGCTTCGAAAAATTGCCGATGTAGCCGAAAAATACAACGTGCCGCTCCTGAAGGTAACCGGCGGCCAGCGGATCGACTTGTTTGGTGTCCGCCAGGAAGACTTGCCGAGTGTATGGCAGGAACTTGATATGCCGTCCGGCTATGCATACGGAAAAACATTGCGCACTGTGAAAACGTGTGTTGGAGAACGATTCTGCCGGTTTGGCACACAGGATTCCGTTGGTTTTGGCGTCCGGCTCGAGAAAAAGCTAGAAGGCATGACCTCTCCTCACAAAGTAAAGCTCGGACTTTCTGCCTGCCCGCGTAATTGTGCCGAATCACTGATTAAAGATGTTGGGCTTGTCGGGCTTGAAGGCGGCTGGGACATTTATGTCGGCGGCAACGGCGGTGTGGATCTTCGCCAGGGTGAACTGCTCGGTCGGGTTTCAAGCGATGACGAAGCAGAAGCGATGATTCTTGCTTTCTTACAGCTGTATCGTGAAAATGCCCGCTACTTAGAACGCACATCTGCCTGGATCGAGCGAGTCGGCTTAGAGTGGGTAAAAGAACGCGTGTTTACACAGCAGCGTGAGCTTGCCGAGCGGCTTGAAACGGCACTTTCCACTTTTACAGAACCATGGAAGGCCATTGTGGAAAATGAACAAATGAAGAAGCAATTATTCGAAACGGAAGGAGCCCATTAAGATGAATGAATCTATTTGTATTGGCCAGGTTAATGATTTTCCGCTGCAGCTCGGCAAAAAAGTCGAAGCCGGCGGCCACATGCTTGCCGTGTTTAAACTGAGTGATGGTACATTCCGGGCGGCCGCCAATTCGTGTCCAGCCAAGCAGGGTCCCCTCTCAGCCGGTATGGTAAGCGGCCATCATTTGTTCTGCCCGCTTCACGATGAAAAAATCAATCTTGATACCGGTTCAGTGGAAGCCCCTGATACCGGCCAGGTGAAAACATTTGAAGTACTTGTAAACGAAGAAAACGTTTTTGTGGTGATTTAAAAAAGCACGCCCGGCTTATTACCGGGCGTGCTTTTGGATTTTCTGCCATCATCATGACCTAATAGCCATGAATAAACAGCAGAGACTTTCAGTTATGATCGGCCCAAGGTCAGTTTCTTGCTTTTTGCACTTTCAGCTGCTTTCCTTTAACGGTCGTTGTTTTCATCGCCCGCAGCACATCCGGCCCTTTTCCATTTAAAATCTCCACATAGGTAACGTTGTCCTGAATAGTAATAATGCCGATATCAGCCGCTTCGATACCCGGGAGATTTGAAATGGTGCCGACAAAGTCAACCGCACGCAGCTTTTTCTTTTTGCCGCCGTTAAAATACAGCTTCATAATGTCTTTGTTTAAACGCTCTCCCTTATCCCTTTTCCGTTCGGGACGCTGGGCCATTTTGGCTGTGAAGGAAGGCTTTGCTGCCCTCACTGCTTCTTGAGCCGGCTGCTCCACTCGCTTCAAAGAAAAGCCAATTAATTCTTCAATGGGTTCAATGAATTTTTCTTCAAACGGGGCCATAAGTGCAATGGCTTTTCCGGAATGACCGGCACGTCCAGTACGGCCGGTACGGTGCACATATGCTTCCTTCTCCATCGGCACGTCGAAATGAATCACAAGCGGAATATGTTCTACATCAATGCCCCTGGCGGCAACATCTGTCGCACACAAGTAGCGGAAATCCGCCCGTTTAAATTTATTCATCACGATAAACCGGTCTTCCTGCGCCATTCCGCCATGCAGCATGCCTGATGATATTCCAGCGGCATCAAGCGCGTCAAACAGCGCTTCCACCCGCTCCTGTGTCCGGCAAAACAGAATGGCGCTGTCCGGATTTTCTACAGTCAGCACGCTTTGCAGCACGCGCGTTTTTTCTTCTTCCGCCACCTGAATAAGCTCGTGGGTAATCGACGGGGCAGCGATTTCCTGCGCCATTTCAATTCGCTTGGGCGCTTTCATATAGGTGTCTGCCAGGCGGACAATGTCTTCCGGAAATGTAGCGGAAAACAACATCGTGACGCGCTCCGCCGGAAGACGCTCAATAATCGATGAAACTTGCTCGATAAAGCCCATATTGAGCATTTCATCCGCTTCATCAATGACAAGAAAACGAATGCTGCCGGTTTCCAGCGTCCCTTTTTCCATATGATCGAGCACACGGCCCGGTGTCCCAACCACAATATGCGTTTTCTGCTTGAGCTCCAGCTTCTGACGGGCAAATGGAGATTTCCCGTACACCGCTGCTGCTTTTGTTCGTTTAAACCGGCCGATGTTGGTAATGTCTTCTTTCACCTGTACAGCCAGCTCCCGTGTCGGTGTTAAAACAAGCGCCTGTGGCTTGTTTTCCTCCCATTCGGTCAGCTGAACGAGCGGAATCGCAAAAGAAGCCGTTTTGCCGCTCCCGGTTTGTGACTTAACAATCAAGTCTGCTCCTTTAAGTGCTTCGGGGATTACAGCGGCCTGAACCGGGGTTGGATCGTCATAGCCAAGTGTATCAAGCGCCCGCATAATATCTTTGGTTAATGAAAATGATTGAAATGTTTCGGTCATAATGACTCCTTTTTTTTGTTTGGTATTCTGCTTATTATACAGAAAAACAGCCCGGATCACTCCGGGCTGCCCGATTATTTTTCCTCTTTAAACGATTGCAATTCGCCTTGCTTGCCGTAATCCTCCGGCTTTAAGTCTTCAAAAAAGATGAATACTTTATCCGCGTCTACATCGAATGATTCTTTGACAGCTGCCGTCATCCGCTGGACAAGATCACGTTTTTGTTCAGGTGTTTTTCCTTCTAACACTTTTACTGTGATAAACGGCATGTAAAAAGCACCCTTTCTTTTAAACGCCCGGGAACCAGCCTGGTGTATGAATAATCGCCTTCCAGAGCGGATCTGGCACCACAAGCTGTTCCTGCGCTTCTTTATCAATTTTGACGGCAATGGTTTCTTCCTGGCCGCTCTCTACTTTTTGTACCCAGTCCGGCTCAATAATAAGCCCGCGGCCGATCGCAATTAAATCCACACCCGTTCCGAGTGCTTTCACTGCATCATCTGCTGTGTAAATCGAACCGACACCAATAACTGGCACGGCATCCCCCGCACGCTCCTTAATGATTTCAAGACGTGTGCGCGTATCATCGACGCCTCGTCTTGGCTCGGACCAAAATTCCATTAGAGATACGTGCAGATAATCGAGTTCTTTTTCTTTTAACGCATCGATCAGCTCAAGCGTGTCTGCCATTGTAATCCCCGGTGTTTCCGGCTCTTCCGGTGAAAAGCGATAGCCGACTGCAAACGGGCGATCTGCTTTTGCAGCGGCTTGTTTCACCGCATCTACAACGGCAAGCGGAAACGCCAGGCGTTCTCCCCACCGATCTTCCCGGCGGTTTGAATGAGGAGAGAAAAATTGCTGAATCAAGTAGCCATTCGCGCCGTGAATTTCTACGCCGTCAAAGCCGGCTTCCACTGCCCGGCGGGTTGTTTCCCCGAAAGCAGCAACGATTTCTTCTACTTCCGCAGCAGATAATTCGCGCGGCACAGGGCTTCCTTCCGCTTCAGCCGGTACGCTGCTGGCGCTGACCACGTCTCCATCCACTAAATGAGGCGGCGCCTGGCGGCCTCCGTGGAAAATTTGTAAAATGGCTTTAGCGCCTTCGGCTTTGATCGCAGAGGCAAGACGCGCAAGGCTTGGAATCATTTCATCCCGGTCAGCAGCAAACTCTCCCTCGAAGCCTTTTCCGTTTGGTGTTACATATGTACAAGCTGTAATAACTGCTGACACTCCTTTTGAGCGGCGTGCGTAATACGCAATTTCCGCATCTGTAACGGTGCCGTCTTCGTTCGACGAGAAGTTCGTCATTGGAGCCATGACAATTTTATTTTTTAACTGGAGACCGCTGCGCAATGTCACTGTTTCGAATAAAGATGCATATTTTGATTTCATTTTAAAAGCTCCTTTGATAAAATTAGCTCTCTGCTAAAGCAGAGAGCTGATTCTGTTATGAATATTGTGTTCGCAGTTCCTTCAGCTGTTTCAGCAGCTGCCCAAACCATTCTTCATCTTTTGTTAAAAGCGCTATATCAATCAGCTGTTCAAGTGCTGCTTCCGCTGGTTCCTGTTCTGGCACGAGCTGAAGCGACTTGGACAGAACACGAATCATTCGTCCTTCTAATTCTTTGTTAACGGATTCCACAATATACACTTTTGTAATGTCTTCCGGGTTTTCTATTTTTATGACATATCCGTAGATTCTCTGTTTGTCCCACGTTTCGCCTTGTACCCAGTCACCGACATGAAATTGTACTTTGTTCCCCATTTTTCCACTTCCCTGTTTCAACCGGTCATTAATCTGCTTTGATTTGAAGCAAAACAGACGCAACCGTAAATTGGTGCAGAAAGGATGCGTATGAATCTTCCGCTTCTTTGAAAATAAGGTCCATTACACTTTGCGTATTAGAGGAAACCGGACATTCACATTTTGGATCACCTGTTTGCCACTCTGGCTGCAGAGCTCCGCGCGAGATCGCCTCATAAACGTGCCCCAATGTAATATTCCCTGGATCTTCTCCGAGCATGTATCCTCCCCGGACACCTTCTTTTGTTTTCACGAGCCCTTCATGGCGCAGCGCACTCATCACTTTACGAATGCGCACGGGATTCGTCGCTACGTTATGAGCGATTGCCTCGCTTGAAGCCATATGCCCTGGCAAATAAGCCAGATACACGAGACTGTGAACCGCGATGGTGAAATTACTATTCAACCGTGCGTTCCCCTTTCTGAAAACATACTGTAATTTTATTTGTTACAGTTCTGAAAGTCAATGGAAGTGATTTTACAACAGGAATGATGGATTGTCAATCCATGTTTCATCGCCTTTTTTCGACAAAAAATGCTGCCTTCTCATTAAGAAGACAGCACCTTTTGTTTCACAGACCGCTTTTGCCAGATGATTGTAATGATGAGCGTCAGTCCAAGTAGCACCAAACCGAGCATAAACGGGAAGAAGATATTCACATCATATAAAAGTCCAGCGCAGGTTGGGCCGAGCACATTTCCAATCGACATATACATGTTATTCATGCCCATCGCAAATCCCTGCTCCGAGCCTGCCATTTTGGAAATAAGCGTATTGAGCACCGGGCGCAAAATCGATGTGGCACAAAATATAAGAAGCGAAATGCCGAAAAACAGCCAGTAATTTCCCGCAAACAAGGAAATGAAGAAGCCAAGAGCGGCAATGGCCAAAAACAGATTCAACACTTTACCTTCCCCATACTTGGTTACAATACGGTCGACCACAAACAGCTGGACAAGTACGCTGACAATGCCGGTAGACGTCACCATGAGGGCAATATCCTGCGGTGTAGCGCCAAATTCATCGTCGACAAACAAGCCAAGCACCGACTCATATGCCATTAAGCCAAAGCTCATCACAAGGGTAATGACAAGCGGAATAAAATATGGCAGGGTCACCGAGCGGGCCAGCTTTTTCATCATCGGCTCCTCAGCCGGATGGTCTGCTGAGGCCGGATGTTCTGGCCGCTCCGGTTCTTTTAGGAGCGCAATAGAGAACAAAACCGCGAACAAAGCAACAATTGCAGAAATCAAAAACGGGGCTTTTAAGCCGAAATCCGCGAGAAAGCCGCCAATACCAGGGCCGACTACGATCCCGAATGACATGGCGGCTGAAATCAAGCTGTTGCCTTTCGCCCGCTGGTCAAACGACGTAATATCCGCCACATAAGCGAAAATAGCCGGCACCAATAGGGCGGCTCCGATTCCGCCGATCACACGCGAAGCGTACAGCATCCAAATCGAATCAAAGAAATAAAACACAAACATGGAAAGCGCGAGTCCGAACAAACCATATATGATCATTTTCCGCCGGCCGTAATCATCTGCCCATTTACCGGCAATCGGTGAAAAAACAAGCTGCGCACCTGCAAAAATCGCAATCATCAGCCCGGCAGCCATTCCTCCTTCGTTAATGGAGTCCAAATACGCAGGCAAAATAGGAATAATGATACCGAAGCTGCCAATGGCTATAAACATATTAATCATCAAAATGACTAACTTTTTCCTCTGGTCACCAGTCATGTAAAAAACCTCCTTTTGTTCATCCTTGCTCATTTTAGCAAATTGCTCCCCAAACGGAAATACATTTAAACAAAAGGAATCAAACTTTCATTGCATCGCTTCCAAACGCATCATTTCTTCCATCTATACACAAAAAAGCAGCCCTTTTAGGGGCCGCTTGTTTTTTGAACAGGTGGTATATTCAAGTCTCCGTCATTCTGGTTATATTCATTTTCCCAGAAGTCTGCGTTTTTAATCCCAAGTGGTCTCGGATCAAATACCGGGTCTTTGCCCTGCTTTTTCTGGGCTTCGTAATCTTTCAATGCAAGAAGCGCCGGTTTAGCCAGGATCACGATGGCGATCACATTCAGCCATACCATGATACCAAGTCCCGCATCGCCAAATGCCCAGGCAAGCGTTGATTCATTTGTGGCGCCGTAGAATGTTGTAAGAAGTAAAACGATACGTAAAATGTTGATCGCCGTCATGCTTGTCCGGCCGCGCATCAAGTAAAAAATATTGGTTTCGGCAATATAATAATACGCCATAATCGTCGTAAAAGCGAAAAAGAATAAAGCCACTGCTACAAATCCAGATCCAAATCCAGGAAACACGGTGTCAATGGCTGCCTGTGTAAATCCAGGTCCGATTTCCTGGGCCGGCAGGTTTTGAGCTAAAAACGAACCATCTTCTGCCTGCGTGTTATACATGCCTGTCATGAGAATCATAAACGCTGTTGCAGAACAAACTAAAAGCGTATCAACATAAACAGAAAATGCCTGCACAAGCCCCTGTTTGGCTGGATGAGATACTTCTGCTGCTGCTGCCGGATGAGCCCCGGTACCCTGCCCTGCTTCATTTGAATAAACGCCGCGTTTTACTCCCCATGAAATTGCCATTCCGAGCAATCCGCCGAACACTTGATCCGCGCCGAATGCACTCCGGAAAATAAGGGAAAGAACCGCGGGCAGTTCCGTAATGTTGATAACCACAATGATAAGAGCTAATAAAATGTAGCCAAGTGCCATAAACGGTACGATGATTTGTGCAGCATTCGCAATACGCTTCACGCCGCCGAAAATAATAAAAGCAAGAAGAAGAACAATAATAAGACCTGTAACCGCTGGACTCATATTAAAAGCATTTGTCATACCGCCAGCAATCGCGTTGGATTGAACACCCGGCATTAAAATCGCCATGGCGATCAAGGCCGCAATGGCAAATAACACAGCGAACCATTTTACACCCATGCCTTTTTCAATATAATAAGCAGGACCCCCGCGATACTGCCCATCTTGTTTTGTTTTGTAAATTTGAGCCAGCGTAGACTCTACGAATGCGCTTGCCGCGCCGATAAAGGCAATAGCCCACATCCAAAAAACAGCACCCGGACCGCCGTAGAAAATCGCGGATGCCACTCCGGCAATGTTTCCCGTTCCGACACGGCCGCTCAGCGCGATAGACATGGCTTGAAAAGACGAAACCCCCGCATCAGAGCTTTTTCCGCTAAACATTAAAGTAATCATTTCCTTGAAATGACGAACTTGCAAGAATCTTGTTAAAATTGAAAAAATTAGACCGACAGCTAAAAGTCCGTAGATCACCGGATTGCTCCACAAAATGCCATTTAATGAGGTCACGAATGCTTCCAAATATCATCTCTCCATTTCTATATTTAAAATAGATTACTTTTTTAGAATAAAGGCTTTCACCCAAAATCACAATATAAATGTGAACTTTTCTCACACAAAACCCCTGCTAAAAGCAGGGGCTTTATCATTAAGAAGTAATATAGTCGCCACCATTGACGTGGATCGTTTGTCCTGTGACGTATGAGGAATCATTTGAAGCGAGATATACATAAGCCGGCGCATTCTCAGACGGCTGTCCCATGCGCTTCATCGGCGTGCTGTCTCCGTGCTTTCCTACTTTCTTTGCATCAAATGTAGCCGGGATGAGCGGCGTCCAAATCGGACCTGGCGCAACGGAGTTTACACGGATTCCTTTTTCCACCAAATTCGCTGACAGCGACCGGGTAAACGTTGTGATCGCTCCTTTAGTTGATGAATAGTCGATCAACTCTGGTGAGCCTCGGTACGCCGTTACGGATGATGTATTAATGATGGCATCTCCTTCTGTTAAATGCGGAAGGGCTGCCTGTGACATGTAAAACATCGAGAAAATGTTCGTCTGGAACGTTTCCTGCAGCTGCTCTGGTGAAATCTCTAAAAAGTTCTTTGTCGGAAATTGCTTGGCCGCGTTGTTTACGAGAATGTTTAAGCCGCCAAACTCTGCCACAACATCTTCCACAAGCTGTCTGCAGTTTTCCACCTTGCTGACGTCAGTTGCTTTATGCATCGCTTTTACGCCATACGATTCAACGATGTCGACTGTTTTTTTCGCATCACTTTCTTCATTTAAGTAGGCAATCGCGACATTGGCTCCTTCTTTTGCAAAAGCAACCGCTACCGCACGGCCGATTCCAGAGTCACCGCCTGTGATCAAAGCGACTTTTCCGGCGAGTTTTCCAGATCCTTTATAATTCGGGTCATCATACAGCGGCTCAGGCGTCATTTCTGATTCGATACCTGGCTGTTCACTTTGTGTTTGCGGAGGTGTTTGTTCATCCATTTTTTCAAATTTATCTTGCGTCATGGTATCCACTCCATCCGTTTTATTTTACAGAAAAAGTATTCCCCCGCTCACAAAGAATAAACATTGCCTGGATACGGCTCGTTTTTGTTTTTTATTGAATTTTGCACATAATGAATTCAAAAATTAGTTAAATGTGTTAAGACTTCTTATCCCGATCCTGCTGCCTGCGTTTTTTCCTTTTTTCAAGCAGGGCATAAAGCAAAAGCAGCACCGTTAAAAACGTAAGCGATTCATACCAGGGCATTCTTTCAATCACATCGCCAAAACCGGTATATAAAAGAGCCGGTGTAATCACGCCGAGCATAGAATAGTGCATGTATTCGCGGTACGATTTGGTCATATCCATTAAATAAACGGACAGCAGGTGAAAATGAACAAACGGCATCACCCGCAGCAACATAACCTGCCCGATCGTCATTTTCCGCTCCCCGGCTACTTTCCGTTTTACTTTTAACATTCGTTCGCGCACACGCGGAAAGTGGTCAATCAGTTTATAAAAAACGGCACTCATCAGTGACAGGCCAATAATAGAATATAAAGATCCCCAGACAAACCCGAATGCATATCCTCCTGCCATACAAACAATCACGACCGGCAGAAATAAAAATGGGCGGATAAGATGTAAAAACACAAATAAAATTGGTCCAAGCCATCCCGCCTGCTCGATCGTATTTTCGATCCACTGTTCTGCCTCTATCATAAAGCGTCCACCTCTTATTAACAGTGTAGCAGCTTTCCATAAATTGAAGACAAGAAAAAAAGAGGGAGACCCCTCTTTTACAGCTCATTTAGCAGCAGCGATACAAAAAGCCCAAGTGCTGCCATAAAGCCGACGACTGGGCCGCCCTCTTCGAATGCTTCAGGCATCATAGTCGACCCGACCATCGCAATAATCCCGCCGCCCGCAAAAGCCGCGATGGCCGCCATAATGGCCGGGCTTGCATCTTCCAGGAAGAAATAGCCGCCCCATGCGCAAAGAGCAGAAATGATCAGAACAGTCAGCCATAAAAGGAATATTTTTTTCTTTGAATAGCCGCCTTTTAAAAGACCCGTCGTACTTGAAAGCCCCTCCGGCACGTTACTGATAAAAATAGCAATGACAAGTAAAAAGCTGACCCCTTTTCCCGCTAAAAGGCTCGCACCGATCATAATGGATTCCGGAATGGCGTCCATAACCGTTCCAATGAAAATCGCAAGTCCCGATCCGCCGCTCGAATCCTGCTCGTGCGAGCGTTTCCGTTTAGCGGCCCCTTTTCGTGAAATGTAAATATCTAAAAGCGTAAAAACAAGCGCTCCAGCCATAAAGCCGGCTCCGGTCGCTAAAAAGCCGCCTTCTTCAACGGATTCACCGAGCAGCTCATAAGTGGCTGCTCCGATCAGCACCCCTGTTCCAAAAGCCATAATGCAGCCGATCAGCCGCTTTTGAATAGGTACAAACAACGCCGCTAACGCACCAAGCAATACGGCTGAGCCGGATACACCGCCCCACATTAATGCCTGCCACATACGCAGTCCCCCTTTTTTCTATTCTCTTTACCGTTCCCTTGCTTGTCCTTTTAAAAACACTTTCTTAGTTTGAATTTTGCACATTTGGCAATAAAAAATAGACCTGCTGATGGGCAGGTCTATTGGATTATCGCTGCAATGCGCGATTTAAAAACGCTGAAAGTTCGCCGCGTGTAACAGGCGTATCTGGTTTAAACTGATTGTTCTCCGTTCCGTAGGCAATTTCTGCCGCAACAACACGGCGGATTGAATCATACGAGCGCATCGCTGAACTCACATCAGTAAACGAAATGGATGTGGTTTCTTTTAGCTTGAAAGCATTCGTCAGCACAATGGCCGTTTCCGCTCGTGTAATAGGGTTCTTTTCTCCAAAGCTACCATCCGGATACCCGCCCATAATACCGTTTTTAAGGACAACGTTAATATAGTTTGAACCGGTGACCGGCAAATCAAGCGCCCGTACGACCATAATAGCCGTTTCACCGCGCGTCACTTGATTACCGGGCTTAAAGGTCCCATCATCATATCCATTAATAATTCCCTGGCTGCTAAGCGCGGCAATATCGTTATAAAAACGATGATTAGCTGACACATCTTTAAACAACGGCGCAGCAGGCTTGTCCGATTTTTCAAGGTAAGCAGACGAAACAAAACCTGTTGTGCCAGCTGTGGTTCTCACTGGGTACCAGACAAACTGCCGGCTAGTGTTATTTGGATTTTCGTCAAATTGAAACGGGCCAGTAATCGTTAAAGCGGTATCTGCAGGCAGGATCTCCTTATAATCATTTGTTCCGCCGCCTGGAATGCTTCTTAACTTCGAATCTGCTATTATTACGGCCTGATCACCTTTTTGCAGGTTATAAGCAGTCTGATTCGTTTTGCCCGTCGGCGTATAGCTCATTTTCTTGAATACAATATTGTCCGTCCGATCCGGATCATATTGAAAATCCTCCGGCTTAAAGCCAAAGTCCGCAAATGACCGTTCTTCATCTAAAAAGCTGTCATTTTTTATCATCGCAAATACCTGCTCTTGATAAGCAGCCGTATTTCTTTCACCGGTTGCTTGTTTAACCGGGCTGTTAACAGGCTTGATGCCATTGTAGGCCATCACAGGAAAATACCAGTTTTCGATCACATCACGGCCTGCACCGGAAATTTTAGGAACATCGCTCTCAAACATCTGGTCAAGCACGGTTACACCCGCTTTAATGTTATAAACCAGGTCTGTTTTTAAAAGTTCCGTTTCGAATTGGGACTGATTGGTCAGCTGCATAAGACCAATGCCGCCGTCTGCCGAAACAATCGGATTTCCGTTTTCATCAAACTGTTTCCATGCATTTTCCTTCATTGCGACCGCTTTAACAACCTCAGGCGGAACCTCCTGCTTCAGCGCTTCCTCTGTCAGCAGGCAGTTAATGTGCTGAAAGGACGGATTCACGCCCGGCTGTACGCTTCCATATGCAGCGCATGCAGAAGTATCGGCGGAGGCTTGTCCACTAAAAGACAGGCCGGCTGCCAGCACGGACAGCACTCCGGCTGCTTTAACCATTTTTCTCACTTTTCCACTCTCCCTTTTTTCTTTCATTCTATCACAACTGAAGACCAGATAAAGGAAGAATTGTGTCGTTTTAGCTTTTTTACAGACGAAAACGGCCTGTCCTAATCGACAGACCGCTCTTGTATGATTTATTCAGCCCAAAATAAGCTTTTAGAAAAGCCGGGCAAACGCTGATTTCAAATAGGAATCAAACGCTTTTTCTTCGCCCTGCTGCCAGTATAAGCTGTCCGCATATGATGCCTGGTCCGCATAAATATTGTCGAGAATATCCGGCTCTTCTTCCGTTGTTTTACCCGCACTTACTTGAATAAACGGCTCTGTTTCATCAAATACAACGTCAAAGCGGAGAAAACGATCTTCGATTCGGAGCGCTGCTGCGTTTTCTGCTGCTTCAAATGCTGCGTCCAAGCCGACCGCTGCATATTTTTCCAAAGAATCGTCAAAGGCTTCTAACTTTCCATATAAATCGAGAAACAAATCTGCTAAAAATAATTCATCTTTATAACGAGCGTCTAAAAACGTCCGCATTTGATCTTGAAACGCCATGACATCTGCTCCTTTGCTATTTAACTATTCATAATTTACAGTATAAACAATTTATTCCTTCATGAAAACTATTGTTTGCCTGCTCTTTAAGCAAAAAACAGGGTAAAGAGAAAAAGAACGGGCTTTCATTTTCTTTTTAAACTACCGTTTTCCCCCGTTTTTACATAGCTCATTCGACAAATTTCTAGTAAGATTAAAAAAATGCTTGCGGAAAAAGGAGCAGAGGTTATGGAAAATTTGTTTTGGTCTTCATCACTGCTCGATGTATACCAATCTTTATTTGAACAAGGCGACGAAATTTCGTTTGCCATGGATGCGAAAGGAAATGTTCAGCTGATGAACGAAGCAGCAGTTCGCATACTGGGCTATACGTCAGCTGAATTTAACCAGATCGATTATAAACAAGTAATCCCAACAGAACATGTGGCAGAGGTAGAAGCTCATTTCTGCCGTGTCCTTCAAGGAAATAAAGCATCTTTTCGTATGATGTTTCAGCATAAAGATGGATATATCGTTCACTTATCTGTCAATGCCGTTCCTATTTACGAGAATGGCGTTGTTCAAGGCGCTTTTGGCATCGGCCGCGTGCGGACGGATGAACAATATACAAGCGAGCTTTTAAACGGGCAAAACCGTGTTTTGCAGATGATTGCCAAAGGCGCTCCCTTTGATGAAGTTCTTCATCATATTGCAGCCATGGCAGAGGGCATTTCACCGGGCCATCCGTGTGCGATTATGCTGCTTGACCATGAAAAGAGGGCTCTTTTTCACGCTGCAGCGCCTCATCTGCCTGATGAATATATTGAATATATTGATGGGGTTCCCATCGCTGAAAACCAGGGATCGTGCGGCACAGCTGCTTTTTTAGGGGCGCCTGTTATTGCAGCGGACGTTTCAAAAGACCGCCGCTGGCCTGGATATCGGGATGTCGCGCTTAAACACCAGTTAAACGCCTGCTGGTCTACCCCTGTTTTCAATGACGATCGGCAGGTGATTGCCACGTTTGCGATGTATGCCCGCCAGCCGTCTGTACCGACCGAAGCGGATAAACGGCTGATCCGTGAAGCGACCCGGTTAACGAGCCTGGCCATTCAGCATTACCGGGCGAAAGAACAAATTCACCAATTAGCTTATCATGACCACTTGACCGGCCTGCCGAACCGCCGGCAGTTCCGACGGGCGCTCGAGGATACGATTGCTCGTTATCCGCATGATACACACGCACTTTTTTTCCTGGACTTGGATCGTTTTAAATTTATTAATGATTCATTCGGCCATAAAACCGGCGATGATCTGCTTAAGATGGTTGTTGACCGCATTCAAACGCGTCTCGGTCATTCTATTCTTTTTTCCCGTGAAGGCGGCGATGAATTTACCGCTTGGATTGAGCGGACAAGCCCCCAGGATACGGCTGATATGGCGGCAGCGATGTTAGAGACGTTTCGCGACCCTTTTTCTCTCGAAGGAAATGAGCTGTTTATAACAGCAAGCATTGGGATCAGCTTGTATCCGCACGACGGTCTGCAAGAGCAAGACCTGTTCCGCAAAGCCGACATGGCGATGTATGAAGCCAAAAAGAAAAAACGAAATTCCTTTCAATTTTACACCAGTATGCTGGACCGGCAGTCACTCAAAAAATTAAAAATGGAAAGCGAGCTTCGCTCAGCGCTTGAACGGGATGAACTAAGCCTTGTTTATCAGCCGATTCAAAACTTGTGCACCGGTGACATTTACGGGGCAGAAGCCCTGATTCGCTGGAACAGCCGGCATTTCGGCTTGGTTTCACCAGGCGAGTTTATCCCGATTGCGGAAGAAACGGGCTTGATTATTCCTATCGGCGAGTGGGTCATCCGCACCGCCTGCTGTCAGCTGAAGGCGTGGCAGGAAGAAGGCCGTGCTCTTACCTGTATGTCTGTCAATTTGTCTATTTCACAGTTTTACCAGTCCAATCTGGCGGAAACGATTCAAGCGATCATCAAAGAAACCGGCATTGAACCGTCTCAGTTAACGTGCGAAATTACCGAAAGCATGACGATGGACACGGATAATGCCGCTGCTGTTTTGCAGCAGCTGCAGCGCATCGGTGTTTTTATCTCTATTGATGATTTTGGGACAGGCTACAGCTCGCTCAGTTATTTGCAGAAGCTGCCGCTTGACACATTAAAAATTGATCAGTCTTTTGTCCGTGACATTGCCGTCAACGAAAGCGCCGAAAAAATCGCGACAACCATTATTTTAATGGCCCATCATCTCGGTCTTCACGTTGTGGCCGAAGGAGTCGAAACGGAAGAACAGCTTTCCATTTTAAAAGAATATCAATGCGACGCCGCCCAGGGCTACCTGCTCGGACGGCCGGCGCCGCCCGACGAATTTTTTGCTTAACCAAACAGCAGCCGGCTTCGGGAGCCGGCTGCTGTTTGGTTTCTTCTCTTTTATAAGCTCTTTTCGAAAAAAAACGGATTTTTCTACCGGTTAACAGCAAGCGGCACATTTTATGGCGTGCAAATGTTTAAACTACTGTCAAGAAAGGTTAAAGATGTAGATAAGTTCATTAATTTACATACACGTTCCTGCACAAAACGGCAGATGTCCCATGCATGCAATGGAACGAGTCGAAAGGAGACTTCTTATGCCCGTTAGAAAAAGCCCAGGGTATTATGAACGCAAACTTATTGCCGGTGCCCTGGCCGGTACACTTTTTTTCCTGCTGCTGGTTTTTATTCAGCCGCTGCCGATTGATACGCCGGCATCCAGCTGGTCCAATTCCCTTCAGCGATTTACAAACGCCATTCCGGTTTACATGATGTACATTACGCCGATGGCCATTATTTATTTTGTGCTGACATCATTGATCAGTGACAGAGCGGCACGTTATTTGACCCGCCGGAAAAACGGCCACAATGAATGGCTGTTTTCCCTGATCTTTCATTTGATCTTCGGTCTTATTTTATTTTGGTACACAGTGGCCGCTGCGCTGTTTTTCTTTGTGATCGACCGAATGTTAAAAAAATGGCGCGACCGGTATTCCTATAAACATGTGCTTCTGGCGATGGTGGTTCCGTTTTTCACCTGGTTCATTTTTATGATGATCGCATTCTTAAAGGGATAAGAAAAACCCGCCGGATTCCGGCAGGTTTTTTTGTTTTGTGGAGCCGCTCAGCGCTTCTTTCAGGCAAACAGCCGCATGCCAATTTTAAAATGGCGGCTTACGCCCGCTTTACTTCAGTATAAAGCCCACACGTCATATAAACAGTTTTACGCATCCATTTTCATTTTTTTCTGCTCCCGCATAAGCAGCTCTTCTGCTTCCTGGTGAAGAAGCGGCTTACTGAACAAATAGCCCTGCGCGGTCTGGCAGCCCAGCTTCTTTAACATGCACAGCTGGCCTTCTGTTTCAACACCTTCTGCCACCACGTTCAACTCAAGATTGTGCGCCAGGTCGATAATATTTTTGACAATCGCTGCTTCTTTTTTGGATGTCGTCACATCCCTTATAAAAGACTGGTCAATTTTCAAGCAGTCGAGCGGCAGTTCCTTTAACACGCTGAGGGAGGAATAGCCGGTACCGAAATCATCAATCGAGACTTTCACCCCGATTTCTTTTAATTGGTCTAAAATATGCTTTGTTTCCTGCGTATTCTGCATGATGCTTTCGGTAATTTCAATTTGCAAAAGACTTGGGTCCATATCGGTTTCCCGAATCAGCGCTTTAAAGGTATCTGCGAAATGCCGGTTTTGAAATTGCTGAACGGAAATATTGACACTCATGCTAAACCGCCCGTATCCCTGCTGCTCCCACCGCTTGTTTTGCAGGCACGCTTCTTTCAGCACCCACTCGCCAATTGAGGTGATCAAGCCGGACTCTTCGGCGATCGGAATAAATTCGGACGGAGACACAGAGCCAAATCTTTCATTTTCCCACCTAATGAGCGCTTCAAACCCTGTAATTTGGCTTGTGGCCAGATCGACCTGAGGCTGATAGTGCAGAAAAAGTTCCCCTTTCCATATGGCTCGTCTCAGCTCTTTTTCAAGCGCCGCTTTGCGCTGCAGCTTATTGTATAAACTCGAATCGAAAAACTGATAATTGTTTCGTCCTTTTTCTTTGGCTATACGCATAGCGGAATCTGCGTACACAAGCAATGTATCCATGCTGTTCGCATCGGAAGGAAACGTGCTGATCCCAATCGACGGTGTAATGACAATCTCATGATCCTGTATCATAAAGGGTGAAGTTAAGGTTTGCAGCATCTTTTCCGCTAAAAGAGTGAGCTGCACTTTGTTCGTCTCATGGCAGACAAACCAGAACTCATCGCCGCCAAACCGGTAAATGGAACCGCTTTCTTTCGGCAAAGCACTTTTAAACCGCGCGGCTGCCTCTTTAAGCAGTGTATCTCCTGCCAGGTGGCCAAAAGAATCATTTACTGTTTTAAAACGATCAAGATCAATGATGAACAGCGCTGTTTCTTTTCCTTCCTGCAGCCGCTTATTCAAATCAATAAATAATGACGTCCGGTTTGGCAGCCCCGTAAGCAAATCCGTATACGCTAACTGCTTAATCTGCTCTTCCGATTTTTTTCTTTCAGTGATGTCTAGAACGACACCGTTTGTTTTTACAAGCTCGCCTTTTTCATTCCGAATCGGGGATAGTTTTACCTCGACCCACTTGATTTGCCCATTACTCACGATCCGAAATTCAGCCGTTTTAACGGCCCCTTCTTCTTTGTCGTTTTTATAAGACCGAAGAAAATGTAACGCCTTATGGTAATCTTCATGATAAAGATATTTGCGCCAAAGTGTGCTCTCTGTGTAAGCATCTTGAAGCGAAACATCGAGAATTTTTTCAAATCCTTTCGACAGTGACATACGGTTCGTTCTATGATCGATGGACCAAATGGCCGCATCCACGTTATCTAACAGGCTTTGCAGCTCATTCTTTTTTTCCTTTAATTTTTCGTTTAAATTGCGGTTATAATCATAGTGCCTGCCCATCCACCAGGCAATGATAGAAAAAAAGAACAGCGATAAAAGATGGTATCCATTGTAAAGCTGCGCAAAATCAAGCTTCATTGCCCAAAAGAAATAAGCAAAATCGGCAAACAACGGCGTTCCTATCCTACCGATGCATCTCATACTTTATTCCCCTTTATTGTCGAAATAGGCATTTTATAATTCCTTAGACCTATAAATTGATCATAGCAGAAGAAACTAGCAATTACACGTTAAATTTGTCGTTTTCTCGTAAGAAAAGTAGAAAATATTCGTTTTTGGATCTTTTTTCCATAGTTTTAAGAAGCGGAACCGTTCTGCTCTTTTACATATTTATAACGAAAACAGCCTGTACGAAGTGTACAGGCTGTTTGACAAATTTTATTTCTTACAGTTTGGTTTAGAGAATGTGGATGATTGCTGCTTGTTCACATCTACTACACCGACAAGCGCGGGAAACGACTCACATTCAGCAATCATGTCTCCCATCGTCACCGCCCGCCCGTTTCGCTCAACAACATAATCAGAGCGGCAGCACGCAACGGCACTAGGGAGGCTCGCCAAGGTCGCATGCTTTTTGTATGGCTTTTTCTCTGGACTCCGCCGCTATGAGCAGCCACAGCGTCCGATTGGCTGTGGCTGCGTACACGCGAACCGGGATAAAGCCGAGTTCATTTCGTTTTTTCATCTCCCGAATGGTCTCGTTATCCATCGCTTCAAACGGAATTTTGTTTTCGCTCGTTTCTGCATCGACCACCCCGCGCCGCAATAAATCAAGCAGCCCATAAACAAGCGTATCTTCCTGACGCTTAAACGCTTCCTTAAACAGAGATCGAATCGTCACGGTCAACCAGAATGCCCGTTTCTTTTATGTAGGTAACAGTCACAAACCCCGTCTGACCGTTTCGGTTTTTCGCCACAATGATCTCCATTCGTTTATCACCTGCTTGTTTGGAATAATAAGCGTCCCGGTATAAAAACAGCACCACATCCGCATCCTGCTCCACCGACCCGGAGTCCCGCACATCCGAAAGCATCGGCCGCTTGTCCGCACGTGCTTCCACGGCCCGTGAAAGCTGCGTGAGACAAATCACCGGGCAGTCAAAATCTTTTGCCATCGCTTTTAAACCTCTCGAAACCGCCGCTATTTGCGCGGTCACATTCCCATCAAAAAAATGCGGGGGCGTAATCAGCCCTAAATAATCGATAAATACAACCGGGCGCGCTTCAGGGTGGTCGATTAACAGTCTTCTGACCGCCGAGCGCATATCGGACACCGTGACGGCAGGCTGATCGACGACATACATGCCGAGCCCGGCTACTTTTTGAACCATCTCCGGCCACTTTTCTTTTTGTGCTGCGGTGAACAGCTCATACGGATTACGCATTTTCGTTCGATTAAACCGGCCTTCCATCGCTAAAAGCCGCTTTACAAGCGACAATGCTGACATTTCAATAGAAAACACAACCGGCATGTATCCCCCCTTTGCGGCCATCCGTGCCAGATGAAGCATTACATCGGTTTTTCCCATCGAAGGACGGGCGCCAATGACCGTCAGCTCGCCTGCCTGAAAGCCGCCCAGCGTCTCATCCAGCCTTCGGATTCCTGTCATGGCGCGCGGCTCCTGTTTCTCTTTTTCAAATGGCGCTTTTCGGAGCGGCTCTACCAAACGGGACGTCGACTGTGCCCTTTGTATACGGACGCTTTCTATGCGTGCCGCCGCTTCCATAATCCGGTCTGCCGGCCACTCCTCCGACGATGCCTGAATGCACATCGAACGGACCGCCCTCTTCTGCCATTCCTCAATCAAAAGCGTTTCATAATGGGAAAACCGGTCAATATTCGCATGGGCGATCAAATCATTCATATACGGCGCACCGCCAAACGACTCAATCAGCCCGCTGACCGACAGCGTAACAACATCGACTATTCTGCCGGCTTGCACCTCGGTTTGAATGTGGGAAAACAGCTCCCGGTGCAGGGCAGATTCGAAATAAGCCGGGACAATGTGTGTATCAAGCGCCACCCGGCTGTCATGCAGGCAGGTGCCTAAAACCGCCATTTCCGCTTTCATCCGATTTCCTCCCCTGCTTCTATGTCGGGTACAAGTGGCTCATATAATGGATCAGCTGCCGCTCTTTCCGTTTTATTCCAGACATCCTGCAGCGATGTCCGGCCTTCCGCCTGCCAGCTCGTTAAAATTTTCTGTGCATATGCATATGGCTTGTCCGCCTCCTGTGACCGCTTCAGTGCTTCGATGACCAGCTCTTCACTGAGTGCCGAGCACCATTCCAGCAGACCCTGCTCAATGGCCAGGGACGCCCGGCCAAATGATGATTCCCAAAACTGCAAGGCCGCCGGACGGCTTTCCGTTCGGTTTCGTTCCGTTTTCTTTTCCTTTTGTTCAGTTCCGTTTTGTTTTTGCCGGCGTATCGTCCACGTATCGTACAAAGCCCGAATGCGGCCAGGCGGAATATGCGCTGCGATAAAAGCAGCGAGCGATGTATCTTTCACGAGCGACAATTCCTTTTCCACGCAATCCTCGACCGGCTTGCCGCCCCGGGTGAAATTGTAGCGGCCCCAATGCCGAATCGCCATTTCGCCTGTTTCTTCACTCAAGCGGATGATTCCTTTTTCCTGAAGCACCCGAAAACATTCCTCTACCTTGGGCGTTGCCATTCCCATTTTAAACGCCGCCTTGCGCACATTCAGCGGGTAAATGCCAATCTGCGTCGTCTGGCTGTTTGTCAGCACATATAAAAAACAAAGCTTCTCCGCCGCCGACATGTCCATTACTTTATTGTCACTCCAGAAATTCGCATACACAAACCGGTACTTCGCCATTTACATCCCCTCCTGACGCTCGATCCACTCAGACAGTGTTTCCTGCGAGAAAAAAATCCGCCGCCCCACCCGGTAATGAGGCACCGAGCCGTCCTGCACATACCGGTACAGCGTTCCCGGGTATACACCTAAAAACAGCGCGGCTTCCTTGATTGTCATCTTCGTTTTCATCCTTTTTCCTCCCCTTTCGTTTTTTATGTACAGAGAGGAAGGAAAAATCGATACCCGGAGAGGAAAAAAAAGAAAAAGAAGACAGCTTTTGGCTGCCTTCCTCTCGTACTCTATTCTTATCCTCTTTCCGGTGCTTCTTCGATTCTATTCAATGTGTGTTAAACGGTGATGACCACTTTCCCCTGCGCATGTCCTTCTGCAAAATACCGGAAAGCTTCGGGCACTTCACTCAATGTGTAGCTTCTATCAATAACCGGCTTTACGTTGCCCGCTTCGAGCAGCTCCTTTATAAAAACTAAATCGCTTTGGTTTTGCCGCTGCAGCATGCTGCTCATTTTCCGATTTCCGATTAAAGAAATCCAGGGCCCGCGAACCATCGTTTCGGTTAACTGGGCACCCGACCCTCCGACGTGAACGAAAATGCCGCCGGGACGCAGGGCGCGCTTATAAGCAGAAAGCGGCTGGTGCCCGTTCACCGCCAGAATCAAATCGTACTGCTGCGTTTTTTCCTTAAAATCCTCTTTTTTATAGTCGATGACATAGTCTGCACCCAGCGATCGCAGCGTATCAACATTTCTCGTGCTGCACACACCCGTTACCTCTGCCCCGAATGCTTTCGCAATTTGGACGGCGAATGTGCCAACCCCGCCAGAAGCACCGTGAATGAGCACCTTTTGCCCCGGCCGGATGTTCCCTTTATTCCGCAGGCCCTGCAGCGCTGTCACACCCGCCATCGGGACCGCCGCTGCTTCCTCAAACGAAAGCTGGGCTGGTTTTAGCGCCAGTGCCCTTTCGGGGACCGCCGCATATTCAGCGAAGCCGCCCCAGCCGCAGCCGGACAAGTCGCCAAACACCTCATCACCTGGCCCAAACTGCTTCACCTCCCTGCCCACTGCCTCTACCCGGCCTGCAATATCTCCTCCAGGTATCGGGTGCTTTGGCTTCAAAAGGCCAAACGCAAAGCGGGCGAGGAACGGTTCTCCTTTCAACAAAACAAGATTTCCATAATTGACCGATGCGGCACGAATGTTTACGAGCACTTCATCGTCCTTCGGAACAGGCTTCTCCACCTCGGTGAATTGCAGAACATCCGGCGTCCCGTATTTGGAACAGACAATCGCTTTTATATGGATTCCTCCTTGTTTCCTGCCATTTTTCGACCTTGCTCCTGACAAACGGTTAAAAGGCCACCGTATGAAATATATTCCGGTCATCCAAGATTCAAGACTCAAATCTGTAAAAAAAGAAATGTGTAAAATCTGTCCCGCCTTTCACCTATCGTTCCGGGCAGCCCCACTGCATAAACGGGTCTATTTACTCACTGTCGCTGAACTCGTCCTGCAATTGCTTGATTGCGGCTTGCTGCCATTTCCGGACAGCAGCCGGCGTCACACCGCATTTTCTGGCAATGTCCGGATTCGATAAGCCTTTGATCACAGACAGGTGAAACCATTCCCCCGCCCGGCCATCGAGCCCTTCCCCACATAACTGAACAAGCGCCGCGGACTCCGGTGTTGGCTCCGGATCCACGCCTTCAAACAAATCCGATTGGCCGGTCAAGACCGTTCCGTCACTGAATGTGGCATCTTTTGTTAGAGCATTTTTCAGGCGTCCCTGAATGTACGAATACGCATACGGCGCAAAATCGCCTTTTGACGCATCGAATCGTGTATGTGCTTCCCACAGGGCGATCAGCCCCACCTGATGAAAATCCTCTTTGTTTTTGTAAATATGCAGCTTGTTCATGATGCGGTGAATCATCGGGTTGTATTGCTGCGCAAGTTGTTCAAATAACATGGAAACATCCAATCCAAGCTAGCGCCAGCCCTGGGTACTCCTTAAGGGCATGACTATCGTAGCGTGTGGATGAATGAGTGTAAATACCTACAAAAAGTGCCAATTGTAAAGGCAAAGACGACAAATTTCAGCTTAAATTTGCCCGTTCCGGCACCCTTTGTTATACTCCTCGCTGACGAAAGGGAAAAGATGGGTTTTCTCTGTTTTTATCCATCAAATTACCTGTTTTGTAAAAGAAGTGTAAAGCAAGTATTATTTTTTGCAGGGGTCAAAAGAACTGATTTACTTTATGGATATAATATTCCATTTCTGTAAATTATATTCCTTATTTTAACAATTTATAAATCATCTAGTCTAAACGAATTTAGCTGTATCATGCCTTGAAACAATCCTCATACAATAAAAAAGAGCCTGCTTAAAAAAGCTGGCTCAGAATCTGTTTTGTAAATCGCTTTATTTCTTATTTCACGACTGTTTCATTTCTTTCCGCTCAAAATACCCATGCAGCCTAAACTCACAGATCTCCTTTGTCCACTCATAAACGAGTGGATTGCCTGCCGCTTCGATGTGAATATGAAAAACATTGTTTTCAAAGGTAATAAGCCCTTTGCTGCTTCCACTCCATTTAGACATGGGCATGCTGGCAATCAAATCAGCCACTGCTTTTTCATTATACTGCTCCAGCTTTTTCCCCTGCCGGTCGGAGAAATCGATTCTTTTCCGGTACTCTTTGGAGGTGAGGTAGCGGTGGAAATAAGGCGCTGCTTCTGCCGGCGTAACCGAGTCCAGCCAGTGTTCCAAACCTTTTGACAGCATGTAGCGGAGCACGACCATTTTGTAGCTTTTGTTCATACCGGTTTTTTCGACTTCTGCAAACCAGTGTCCAAACTGCTCGAACACGGCTCTTTCCGCTTGATTTAATTCGCCCGCCGCATATAAAAAGCCTGGGTAGGATTGGTGAAATTCCTTGACCATTTTGCTGTCGAAAGCCCCATGCAAATGAAGCTCTAAATAAGATGGACGCCGGCCCAGCTCTTTCTTTAACTCTTCATAAGCCATATGCAGCTGTTCTTTTCGCGGGTTACGCTTTCGATTCATTTCTTGGAGCAGTTCAACCGCTTTTAATTCAAAGTCTATTATGCAGGATGCCGGTACAGCCGGAATTACATCCCTTGTTTTGCGATCTGGCTCAGTATCAAACACGCGCATTTTCACATCGGCATTGCGGTAATTGCCAATCAGGTCAATCAGTACGCAGTGTGTTTTTCCTGGTGCTGTCCGCAGGCCGCGGCCGATCTGCTGGGTGAACACTGTTAACGATTCAGTTGGGCGCACAAATAAAATCGTATCAACAGAAGGGATATCCGTCCCTTCATTGAATAAATCAACGGTAAAAATCACATCCAGCTCCCCTTTATCCAGCATCGATATCGCGGCTGGGCGAGAGATCGTTTTCGTACCGGAATGAAGAGCAATCGTACGAAAGCCATTTTCATTGAAATACCGGCTTAAAAATTCCGCCTGCCGAATAGAGGAGCAGAATGCAATGGTTCTTGTCTGCTTGTATGTGCGCCAGGCGTTGATTATTTTTTCTGCCATATCGGTGCGCAGCTGCACCGCTAATAATTCTTCTTCGTCGTAGCGGGTGCCAAGCCATGTCAGCGCCGAATAGTCGGTGTCATCATACACACCGTAATAATGGAACGGCGCGAGCCATTGCTTTTGGATCGCTTCCATAAAATGAATCCGGTAGGCGACGTTTCCGTCACACATGCCGTATACATCCTTGTTGTCCATCCGGTCGGGTGTGGCTGTGATCCCAAGAAAAAACGATGGTGTAAAGTAATCACGCACTTTTTGATACGACTGACTTGCAGCATGGTGAAATTCATCAATGACAACTAAATCAAAAGCATCCCGTTCAAACGTATGCAGATGATGCTTGGAGCCAATCGTAAAGACGGAGGCAAAAATCATATCCGCTTCTTTTTCTTTCGTGGTACCATTTAAAATTCCCGCTGTTCGGTCCGGATGTACATGCAGGAAGGATTTTTTTGCTTGCTCTAATATTTCAATGCGGTGAGCGACAAACAGCACCCGTTTAAAGTGCCTGGCAAAAAAAGCGGCAAGATACGTTTTGCCAAGCCCGGTCGCCATCACAACCAGCGCTCGTTCATATTCTTCTTCCATCGTCTGCTCTAGTGCCGCAAGGGCCGCTTTCTGGGCAGGCCGGGGCGATAAAACCGTATAGGTTTCTCCTTGTTCTGCCACTATCGATTCCTGTCCGGCCGGCTCAGAAAACATTGCATCGACTTCTTCTGCTTCCGTCCACTCTGCACGAAGCACGTTTTTTTCATGAAACTTCGTGTAGCGGCTGCGGTAGTCACGAACTGTTTCCTGGTTCACCGGGACAGTCTGTTCGTGATAAAAGACTGCTTCGAACGCACCAAGCGCCTCGTCAAACAAATGGTCATTTTCAGCCGCCACATTCCACTCGACGCCGCCGGTTAAAGCAGATGCCGACATATTAGAGGACCCGATAATCACATGCCCCTTCTCGCCGAGGCGGAACAAATATGCTTTCGGATGAAACGAACGGCCGCCGCTTTTATATAAGCGAATCTCCGCTTCTGGCACTTCTTCAACCAGCATTTGCAGCGCATCCGGCTGGGTAATATGCAAATAGTCACCCGTTCCAATGCGAATTTCCGCTCCCCGCGCAGCTGCCCTTTGCAAAGCGGGAACCAATTTCTTCACGCCAGACTTCATGACAAAGGAGGTTAAAATATCAATTTCCGTTGCTTCATCAGCAAGACGGTTGATAACGTCAAGTAACTGCGAGGTGATCAGCTGCAGCTTAGTCATCCTCTACCTCTATTAAATAAATGCGGTCCTGAAACCCGCCCCGTTTTTCTGCTTTTTCACGGCGTACTTCCTCTAGTTCTTCAGCTGTCACTCCGTGGATCGCTGCCGCTGCATGGATAAGCTCCAATAAATCAGCCAGCTCCTCTACCGCATCCTGATCGTTCTCAGTACCTTCATATTCGGCTAATTCCTCGTGCATTTTTCTTTTCACTTCTTGTATGTATTCTTTTTCATCCAAAATACGCGATGTATACGTTTTTCCCGCTTTTTCAATCACTTCTAAAATGCGGTCACGGACTAGCTTGTTATGGACAGGCATTTTTTAGACACTTCCTTTATTTATTTCCTATGATTTTACCAAATGCCTGTGAAAATTTGTTGATTTCCGGCTAAAAACCTCAAATGATAGAATCGAGTAAAGTGAAGCTTTTTCCTTGAAACGGGTGTGGTGCTTGAGTGCGGAAGATGATCCCGATACAATGAAGCAAAGCAATCTGTGTGAGGAGAGATGAAATGTCAAAGGAAATGGAAGAGTTTATTGTACAGAGCTACCAGAAAGAAGAGAATATGATGATTCTGGTGTTTGCCCAGTGGTGTATCAATCACGACCTGGACCCGAAAGCCGTGTACATGAAAGCCTATCCGGATCAAGCTGAGAATCAAGCCTTAAAAGACGCGCTGGCTTTAACAGTGCCAAAAGAAGAAGCCGGCGAGGTGCCGGATGGAACGTTACTCGGTGTGCTGTCCCTGTTTGGCAATGACGATCTCGCTTTTATCGTTACAGAGGAGATTGCTCGGCGGGATGGAAAGAAAAAGCTATAGTCACTAAAAAGGGCTGCCAGCGGATTATCCGGTGTGCAGCCCTTTTCTTATTCTTTTAGGAAGTGTGCGCTGAAATCGCGTGAATGATCGTCTGCCAGTCATCTGCATGCATTTCGTGGCCTATTCTCTCTAAGTTGGGGAGCTTAACGTTCGGGATTTCATCAAACCAGGTCAACTCCATGCTCGCACTCCCAGGGATGTACTTGTGTGCGGAAGATAAACCCGCTTTTCAACCCAAAAACGAGCCACACCGGTTTCAAAGTGATGTGACTTTTTGATTTATCATTCTGGATTTGATAGAGCTGCTTGAATGATATACCGGTCAGGAGCATTTCCTACATAGGAAAAAGGATAACACGTTGTGAGCGTTAAAGTAGAGGTTGCTTTATCCACTATTACGGAGCGATCATCTTTATCTGTAATCCATATCTTTTGAATAATATAATGGTAGGTTTGGTTGCTATATTCCACCATCAAAGAATCACCTATTTCCAATTCACCTAACCGAACAAAAACTGTATCGCGGTGACCGCTTAACACTGTATGTTTTTCCCCGGGAGGTGTCGTTCTTTTGCTGTCAAACATCCCTACTCCTTTTTTCAATACCTTTTCATCGGTTCCCCAAAATATCTGATATTTTTGTTGGATTTTTGGGATTACAAGCATACCTACTTTTTCACCTAGTTCATGCTGATTGTTTATCATAACCTTTTCTTTACTCGGTGATTGTGGAGAAGGTGTAACTTTTTGATTATCCGTTGTCTTCTCAGGAGTTGTTTTAATCTGTTCATAGTGGGCTACTTCTTCTGTTGTCATATTTTCGGCGGATGAACGGCCTTCCTGCCAGCTTACAAAATTGGAGACCCCAAGAACCAGACCGGCTATCAACAAGAAAATGCCTATTATTTTTCTCAAAATAACACCTCCATTAACCGTATGTAATTATCTTTTTTACCTCCTACTATAAAAAAACGACAGGTTGCCCTGTCGCTCTTGTCGTTACTCTTTCACTTTTTTGCGACGAATAAGAAGGGCACCGCCAGCTGCGGCCATAACAGCGGCCATTCCTATCATCCCGACATCATTGGTAGCCGTATCAGGCATTTTTTCACCTGATGCGTTTGATTGTTGAGTGTTAGCAGTGCTTTGTTCCTCAGAAGTACTATCAGATGATGAATTAGTATTTTCTGATGTAGAATCATTGCTGTCAGATGTAGAGTCATTGCTTTCCTGAGAAGCAACAAAGTCGTTGTACTCCGATGAGCTCACTTCACAAGGGGCTCCGTCGTTGTCACGGTCTAAATCATGCGGATCATTAGAAGCGCTATATCCATTATCATACCAAAATTGCATAACTTCCTGATTGCTCGCGAAATTTCCACAATCTCTGTCATCCGAAGGTGCTGCTAAGGAACCGCTGCCAAATGCCATTAACAAAAATGAAATCACTGCAAATCCTGAAAACCATTTCTTCATCTTTTGCCCTCTTTTCACTATATTTTTTAAAACATTACTACTGATAAGTAAAGTGTCAATTATGTAGTAATGCATTAAAACCTTCATTTTTTAAACTCAACATTTTTAAAGTTTCGATATACTATCTTTTTAGCAATGAACCATAAAGATTATGAAAATAACATTTCACGTCAAAAGAGCCTTCAACTAATTAAAATAATAGATGATTAATATTCTTTATTGGGTTACCCGGTTTTTACCTTTATAATCCTCATTTTCATTTTTTTATTACTTTTTGATAATTTTTTATTTTTTTAAAGATTATCACGTTGGTTCTATTAGTTAAGAAGGAAGAACAAGAGTTAGAAAGTATTTCAGGAAAATTGGCCGCGGTAAGAACTACCGGTGCTGCGTCGATTTGTACAGGGGGATTCTGGGTTTGGGAATCACTTAGATCATGATGGCGACGAGGTAGCTTGCGAATAAAGTATGTATATCACTCTCTCCTAATCAGAGAGAGTTTTTTTATTTATCACTGTCTATATTTGTCGAACGAAAATGATAGCCACCAACCCTTTTTCATAGGAAAATAGATTTAGTTAATTTATTGAAAGAGGAGAAAAATGTTGCTTAAAAAGAAATTATTTAAACCTGTCGCTGCGTCCCTTCTGTCTGTTTCACTACTCGCTGGATCCTTTACACCGGCATTTAACGATCTATCGTCTCAAACTGCTGAAGCTGCGCTGCCAAAGACAGCTACAAAGGTAACCGTTAATGAGGTTGTAGACGGAGATACAATTAAAGTTACATACAAAGGAAGAGCTGAAACAGTTCGAATGATTTTAATTGATACCCCAGAAACGAAGGATCCTAAGAAATGTGTACAGCTATACGGACCCGAAGCAACTGCCTATACAAAGAAATACCTGCTAGATAAAACAAAGACAGTAAGTATCGAATTTGATAAAGATACTCGAGATCAATACGGCCGTCTTCTTGCTTACGTATATGTGAATGAAACTATGTTTAATGAGCTGCTAATTCAAAACGGATTAGCCAGAATTGCTGTTTTCGAACCAAACACAAAATACCTAAAGAAACTGCAGGAAAGTGAAAATAAAGCAAAATCAGCCAAAAAAGGAATCTGGTCAAATTCCAATGCAATTAAAGGTGGCTGCGCCCCAAAGCCAGCTCCGGCTCCTGTTAAGCCGGCTCCAAAGCCGACACCAGCTCCTGCACCGAAGCCAGTTCCAAAACCAGCTCCGGCTCCAAAGAAAGAAACATTTAAGAACTGCACAGAGCTTCGCAAGAAGTATCCGAACGGCGTAAAGAAAGGCCACCCTGCCTACGATACTAAACATGATCGTGATAAAGACGGATGGGCTTGTGAAAGATAAAATCCGAAATAGATAAAGGTAAGAGCCGCAACAGAATTAAATGTTGCGGTTTTACTTTAAAATATAACCTATTCTCTAGTATTTTCTTATTGGAATTCACTGTGTGTAATTCCCGGTTTCCAACTACGCGTTTTGGCTATCCATACTATTTGCCTGCTATTACTTAATCCACCAATTCCTCTAGGATCTCTTCCATGTCTCTTCATAAGCCTTTTTAATTCCTCTTCTGAAACTACTTTACGACTAATAACTTCTTCAACTACAGGGTGCATTATAGTACCTCCTTAATCCTTATAATTCAATAATATCGGGAAATTTCAATTAATTAACTCACTAGAAAAATAAAATTTAGATTTTTAAGCAAGCTGTTAATATATTCTATATATTTTTGTAGTTCCACTCTTGGGTTAGGGCGTTTCTTTCTCCTGGCACGCCTAACTATATATGGTTAAAAGCCGCATCAGCGCGATAACTGATACAGCTTTTCTCAATCGATTCATCTACAGGTACATACTCATGTGTAAATCTATTTTGTAAATGGTAATAATTATGTTTAAATACATTATTTTCAGTGTTTTGTCAAGAAAAATCATGTAGAAACTCCTAGTTTTTTATAGCATAATAAAGAAGTTGTTTTTTCAGTTATAAATTTACTACTTTGGAATTTAGAATTGAAAATGTCGTTGATTTAGTCTGGGGGAACTATTTTAAATGGAGGTACATACATAAGTGGATTGGAAAAACAAAAAGGTAATGGTTTTGCTCGGTGCTTTTATCTTGGTGACTATTTTACTGTTTACCAATTTAAGTTCTGTATCTGAAAAAGAAGATCAGGTAGCTGCTCTACAACTTAAACTTGATGAAAGTGAAAAAACCATTAAGGATCAGAGCTCAAAAATTACTACTTTAGAACAAAAAGTCGAAGAAGCAAAGCCTTGGTTTGAGTTAACAGAAAAAGAAAAGCAACAAAAGATTGAAGAACAAAAAGCTAAAGATGCTGCCGCTGCTAAGAAAAAAGCTGAGGAAGCCGCTGCTAAAAAAGCTGCTGAGGAAGCTGCTGCTGCAGAAGCTCAAAGAAAAGCTGAAGAAGAAGAAAAAAGAGGCTACGAGACAGGTATTACATATGACCAGTTAGCTAGAACCCCTGATGATTATATCGGTGAGAAAGTTAAATTTTATGGCAAGGTTGTTCAGGTAATGGAAGGTGATGGAGAAGTTCAAGTAAGGATTGCTGTTAACGAAGATTACGACACCATACTTTTTGGTGCTTACGACTCCTATATTACCGATTCTAGAATACTGGAAGATGATCTAATTACTGTGATGGGGACATCAAATGGTCTGTTAACTTATGAGTCTACAATGGGTGGAGATATTACTATCCCTAGTATATTTATTGATAAAATTGAGCAGTAAGCACTTATAAAGAAAAGCCACATCAGCGTGCTAACTGATATGGCTTTTCTCATACGTTTTCTTTGATCTGAATAATCCTGTTGCGCTCTGTATTATTTCTAAATGCAATTATAAAATTTTTTATTATATGGAGGCCTACATAATATGGCTAAATTCACTAAATTTAATAGCCGTTTTGGTGAAATTGAATATCCGATCACACTTAGTGAGATGGAAGAAATATCTCTAGAATTTCCAAAAAGTGAAAGAAAATTTTACGAAATGGCAATTAAAGCATTAAAAAAAGTTATGAAGCCTGATGAAAAGATTTATTCTTTTTCATCTGCTGATCCTAAACTTACTAAAACAGGTTTTATGATTATCGGCGAGCAAAATCTATACTTTACCACTCTAAAAGGTGGGCTCATGGGTGGAGCAGACGCTGAAGTCGTAAAATATAAAGATATTAAAAGTGTAGATTTCGACATTGTACCAAATCCTTTTGGAATGGCACAGATGGAGCTTGGAATGGTTATTCTTGAAATGAAAGGAATGTTTAGTTCCAAAAAACGAACTATAAGAAACATTCCAGAATCCAATTTAGATGCAATAGTAGAAAGATTAAGAACTCGTTTATCCTAATGAGGCGCTACCTTCTTTCTTAGGATTTATTCCAAGGGAAGCTGCGTCTACTCCCTATTCTTTGTAATGAAAATAAAAGTAAGACTCATGATAAAGATGGAATTACTTGTGAAAAACAATAGTCTTTCCTATAATCAAGATAAAGAGGAAGTTCTTAGAAGAACTTTGCCTAATAAAAAGTTTTTTGGATGAAATCTCATTTGAGATTATTCATATAATCAAATTTTAAGGAGGATTTAATTTTGGGTTTATTTGATATGTTTAAAGGTGATTCTACTAAAAACGATAATGGCATGAATCCGCACTTCGCTTTCGCTACTTCCCTGCTTTACATGATGGGTTCAGACGGCGAATTTGACAACGAAGAAATTGGCCAATTGCTTGCTGTTTTAGGAGGAAAAAACAAAGGTGGCAAGGTTATCGTTGGTGGAAATAATGACGATTTAATGGAAAAAGCAATTAAATACGTACAACGCAACTCAATTGATCAATTTTTAAAAGAAGCTGCCCCAGTTTTATCAGATGCACAAAAAATGTGTATCTTAGTTAATCTAGTAGATTCTTCTTTATCAGATGGCGAAGCAGAACGTGAAGAACAAGAAATGTTCGGAAAGTTCCTTTCCGCATTTGAAATTTCTGAAGAACGTTTCACACCTTTCTTTGAAGTTATTATGTTAAAGAACGATCGTGCGGTCTTCCTTGATCAAAATCACGCGAAAAACAAGCCTGGTTTTGAAGTAGAATTGACTATGCCAAAATAAATTTCTATTAGACCGCGTCTGTTTTTATAGGCGCGGTATTTTCTTGTGATCGATATATAAATCAATAAAAGAAGGTATACAAATGTTTAACACCAATAATGGAAACAATAAAAAACGTGGCGGCTGTTTTGGTTGCCTCGGCTGTCTAGGCCTCATATTAATTTTCGGGTTATTATTTGGAGCATGTTCAGCAATTTTCGGGGACAATACGGAAACAGATGTTGACACTGAAAATACTGAGACAGCCCCTGTTACAGAAGAACAAGAAGAACCAACGGTAACCGAAGAGGAACCTGCCGTTGAGGAAGAACAAGAGTTTGAACCTGTTGAAGAAGAAGCTCCTGAACCAGTAGAACCTGTGGAAGAAGAGCCTGCTGTAAAAGAACCAGTAGTTGAAGAAGAAACAGAACCGGTAATTGAAGAGGAAGAACCAGCAGTAGAAAGTGTGTTTTATGAAAATTGCTCGGCAGTAAGAGCTGCTGGCGCTGCTCCTATTCGTACAGGCGATCCTGGCTTTGGCGATCACTTAGACCGTGATGGTGACGGTATTGCTTGCGAATAATCATCCAATTAATCCCTTCCTTTAAGTAAAAACAGCTTTTGGTTACTAAAATTCAAAAAAGTGGTATCAGTAAATAACTGATACCGCTTTTTTTATTCCTTTTCTTCAGTTTGCTTGAGCAACTGCTCTTTAATTGCTCTAGCTGTTTCCTCTTCTAAAAGATCAATCTGGAGACCTCCCGGAAGAGATATGATTTTGATCAAGTCTCCTTTCTTCACATTAGCTCCAAGCTTTTCAACCTCTACCAGCTCTTTAATCGATTCATCTTCACTCCATAACAGATTCGCTTGGCCTTTTTCAATGGAGTCAATCATATAAATACCGTTTCTCATCAATCCACCACACTCACTAGCTCACCAGTCGAATCATATAACTGTGCTGGATCTCCGATATTCGCTCACATGTTAGAGGTTGTCCATTTCAGATACGTTGGCAGCTGCTCTTTTGCATGAGAACTGGAGGTCACATAACGGTTCTCCCAGCCCTTAAAATGAATCCATCAGGGAAGGCGTATGTTTGATTTCCTTTAAAGCTGACGAGTGTCCATCCTATCACATCTATGTTTTTAGAACCGCTATTTTTCATACCAACAGTTTCCCCGCTTAAATCCTTACAGGCAATCACAATGTTGTCGTTGCTTGTCATTGGTTCGTCCTGTGTTGGTTCTTCATCGATTCCTTGTGTAAAATGAATGTCCTTGCCATCTGTCCATGTTTCTACGTCACCTTCTGGCATTTCCCATACTTCAACATCATAATCGAGCAGACGATTTAGCACCTCGGAATGAGGATGTCCCTATGTGTTTCCTTCCCCATAGGACAAAATCGCGTCACTTGGATCAACTGCGGCCAAAAATGATGCTGAGGTTCCTGTAGAAGATCCATGATGTGAGACTTTATATACTTCTACGTCCAGATCGTATTTGGCCATCATTTCATTTTCTACTTCAATCCCTGTCTTCTTTGCCAATAAAAAGTAAAGGAACAGATGAATGAACAGCGCGGCGGCAAAAAGAAAGACCAGCACCGGATAACTCATTGCAGCATGGCTTGTTTTGCGGGCTGGTATGATGCCAATGGAGTGCTACATTAAAAAAGCTCTCCAAAACCAGGTTAACCTGACTAACACCCCCGTTTTCTTTATATCCCAACTTAAATAAATCCAGTAATCTCAACCTGTTCCTTTTGTGCTATACTATCTTTCGGTAAAGGAGTTGAACGGCTTGATTGAAACAGCCACAACGCGTGCAAAAGTACGCCAATTTTTATTTATTTTAATCCCTATTCTTGTGACGCAGATTGCCATGTTTGCGATGACATTTTTCGATACGATTATGTCCGGGCATTACAGTGCCGATGATTTAGCCGGCGTAGCGGTCGGCTCCTCTCTTTGGATGCCCGTTTATACAGGACTCAGCGGTATTTTATTATCGATTACGCCAATTGTCGGCCATTTAACGGGAAGCGGACGCCGCGGTGAGGTGTCTTTTTCTGTCATGCAGGCGATTTATGTGGCGCTTGTGATTTCCGCCATTACCTATCTGCTTGGATGGGTCCTGCTTGAACCCGTGCTCGGAATCATGAATTTAACGGATAACGTGCGCCGCATCGCTTATGAGTACGTGATCGGACTGTCATTCGGCATTTTGCCGCTTTTTTTAACGGCGGTTGTCCGCGGATTTATCGATGCGCTCGGCATGACTCGCACGTCGATGATCATTACGGTGATGACGCTGCCCGTCAATGTCGCTTTTAACTACTTGCTCATTTATGGGAAATTCGGTTTTCCGGAACTTGGCGGTGTCGGCTCTGGTTATGCGTCCGCGATCAGCTACTGGCTTATTTTCCTGCTCGCTGTCTGGATTGTCTGGCGGAAGGAGCCGTTTTCGGCTTACCGGCTGTTTGGACGCCTGCCGCGTGCGTCCTTTGCAAAATGGAAAGAAATTTTGCTGCTAGGCCTGCCGATTGGGCTGTCGATCTTTTTTGAAACGAGTATTTTTTCCGCGGTAACGCTTTTGATGAGTGAGTACAGCACAAACGTCATTGCGGCTCATCAGGCTGCCATCAATTTCGCTTCACTTACGTACATGATCCCGCTCAGCGTATCGATGGCGCTGACGATTGTGGTTGGTTTTGAAGCCGGGGCTGGACGGTTTCAAGATGCCCGGCAGTACAGCCGAATCGGCATTGCGATGGCGGTTGGCATTGCGGTAGTCGGCACGGTTGTGATTTTCGGGTTCCGTGATGCGATCGCTCATTTGTATTCGACTGATGCGGAAGTTCTCGGGCTGACTGCCTCGTTTTTAATCTACGCGGCGATTTTCCAGCTTTCGGATGCGGTACAGGCACCGGTGCAGGGCGCACTCCGCGGATACAAAGATGTCAATGTCACATTTATGATGACCATGATCAGCTATTGGGTCATCGGGCTGCCGCTCGGCTGGGCGCTCGCCCGCTGGACTGACTGGGGCCCATACGGCTACTGGATCGGCTTAATTACCGGTTTAACGTGCGGGGCCATCACGCTGTCTGTACGCCTGCGTATAGTGCAGCACAAAAAAACATCACGCCTGGCAGCGTGATGTTTTTTCTTTATATGACTGGTATGTGAATGAGAGAATTAGGATGAAAAACGTTTTTTTCAATTTCTATTTCGAAAATGCTTGCAAAGCACATCCTGGCCGCCCGTTACCGGAATAATCGCACCAGTGATAAAAGCGGAGGCCTCGGAAGCAAGAAATGCAGCTACCCGTGCAATGTCCCCGCCGGTTCCCGGCCGACCGACCGGCACAAGCGGAGCTGGTTTTCCCTCAGCAGCTGTTATATCTTCTTCTTTCCACCTGCCTGCAATATCCCCCGGACAAATCATATTCGCAGTGATGCCGGATGATGCTTCTTCCAGGGCAATCGTTTTGATCAGCGAGGCAAGCCCCGTTTTGGCAGCTGCAAAAGCGGAACGGTCGACCCAGGCCGGCGCTGTTTCCACACGGTCGAAGCCAAAGGCAATCAGCCGGCCCCACCCCCGCTCCTTCATTCCCGGCAGGAGAAGCTTCGATAAGTAAAACACAGAGGTTAAATTACCGCTGATCAGCTGGTGCCACTCGTCCCAGGAATAGTCGGCCATTGGTTTTCGTTCTTGTATGTAGGGTCCTGCATTGTGTATTAAAATATCAATCTCTCCAGAGAAGGAAGCAATTTTCTCACAATCTTCTTTTCGTGATACATCTCCTTGTACAGCTGACGCCTGTACGCCAAACCGGTTTGACAGCTCTGTTGCAAATACTTCTGCACTTGCCGCATCTGAACGGTAGTTAATGACGACCGAACATCCTGCGGCTGCTAAGTATTCCGCCGTTTTTCGCCCTATCCCTTTTGAACCGCCTGTGATTAATGCGCGTTTTGCCATGAAGCGTCCCCCCCATTCTCTACTTCCATCCTAAAGGATTCGATACGGGGCTGGCAAATTTAAAAAGCCGATGCAAAAGCACCGGCTTAAAGAGAGCCATCCATGCAAATAAACCCTTTTACATGAATGTTGTATTTTTTCAACAGCCGGACGGAAAAGTTCCGTTCAACCGCTGAAGCAGCAGCGATATACACTTCCTGCCCGCCAAATTTGCCCGCATTCCGCGGAATGTAACCGCATGGAATAAGCTCTGCTCCTTCAAGCGGCAGTCGGTTTGCTTCCTGCCAGTCACGCACATCAATTACCGGATGCCCAGCCGCTTCTTCGAGAGATATGCGCTTTACGTTAACCGGCCAATAACGTTTATAGCCAATAAGCAGCGCTGCTGCGATTACCAGCACTGCGGCGGCCATGATCACCACCGTCATTTTTGCTTCCCTCCATCCGTTTCCTGCTTTATTTTATACGCGAAGGGGTATAAAATCAATGCTTTTGTTTGATTTCTTCAAAATGATCCAAATAAACAGAAATTAGCGTTACTTTTTCTGTATCCGTTAAGGACGACGCGCAAACACGACGTACCGCTTCAACCAGCTTTTGTTCCGGCTTTCGGCGCAGGCGCGGATGATTCAGTTTATCCTCAAGCTCGTTTTGGATCGCTTCTTCTATATCGGTAAACGTGCGTCCTTTCCACAGTGCTTGATACAATGCATGCCAATCTGCCAAAAAGAACCCTCCTTTATTTCCGAATTTTATTTTATGCTTCTTTTTGTCGTTTGGCTAGGGACAAACGTCTATTCTCCCATAAAATGTGCTCATAAAAAAACCTCTCCACGCCGGGAGAGGTTTTTTTTATTTGATTTTTGCCTGCACGGACTGGATCGCCCGGTTTAGCTGTGTATCGTTTTGTTCAAGCTTTAAGCGAAGGTTCTCCATCAGTTTCGTCGTAGAAGCACCGGTTAGGATACCCGTTTCCTCAAGCTTTGCCGCTTTTTGGAATTCTTTTACGGCGCTTTCCGTTGATTCATCGAAGTAGCCGTCCGCTTTGCCCGGATCGTAACCAAGGGCAGACAGCATTTTTTCAGCTGTTTTCACTTCATCTGTCATCGATTCAAGCTGCAGCTTTGATTCCGGATTAATATACGTCAAGTTTGCATAATCAGGAAGCGCTACAACCGCATCCGGCTTAATGCCTTTTTTATGAATCCATGTTCCGTTCGGCGTCAGCC
Organism: Domibacillus indicus; assembly: GCF_023715895.1. GTDB lineage: Bacteria > Bacillota > Bacilli > Bacillales > Domibacillaceae > Domibacillus > Domibacillus indicus_A. Next base: position 206,093 of record NZ_JAMBOO010000003.1, read on the forward strand.
ATTTTGCTGTCGTCAGCTTTAAATTAGAATTATCGCTGAAGTCCTCAGCCGATTGAACGGTGCCTTTTCCGAAGGATTTTTCACCAATAAGCGGAATGCCGGCCGATTCATTGAGGGCTGCCGCCATAATTTCTGCCGCACTCGCACTGCCGCTGTCAATTAACACAACGGTCGGCAGCTCAATTTTCTCGCCGCCTTCAGCTTTATACGCCTCGGTTTTGCCGGCAGATTCGATTTGTAAAATGTTTTTGCCTTCCGGTACAAAAAGGCTGGACATTTCGATGGCCTGATCAAGCAGGCCGCCTGGATTTTGACGAAGATCCAGGACGATGCCTTTCATGCCTTCTTTTTCCATATCAGCAAGGGCTGTTTCAAGCTCCTCGGCTGTATGCTCGGAAAAGCTTGTGATTTGAATATGGGCGATGCCGTTTTTCTGCATTTCAGCATACACCGTTTCAATCGGAATATCATCGCGGACAATTGTCATTTTCTGTGCTTTTTCCGTTCCGGCTTTTCGCACTTCTAATGTCACTTTCGTTCCTTTTTCGCCGCGGATCAGCAGAACAGCTTCGGAAGCGCTCATGCCTTGAATGCTTTTTCCATCTACGGAAAGAATCATATCATTCGGCTTTAAGCCCGCTTTTTCGGCAGGAGATCCTTTAATCGGCGATACGACGACAATGTAACCTTCCTGCTCTTGTACTTCAGCTCCAATTCCCTGGAACGAGCTGGATACTTCTTCATGGAACTGAGAAGCTTCTTTTTCATCCATATAATCTGAGTATGGATCCTCAAGTGAATCAATCATCCCGTTGATCGCACCGTTGACGAGCTTGTCCTGATCCACATCTTCATAGTACGTGCTTTGAATTTTGTCGTATGCTTCATATAATTTGCTGAACTCTGAACGGTCCGGCGCTCCAACTTCAACTGCTTTCTCGTCACCGAAAGCAAGCGTAAGTGTCGTTACCGCCGCCGTAATAAACACGAGCGCAAAAATCATTATAATAAACGGAAATCGTTTTATTTTGACATAATGGCCCTGTTCCGGCTTTTCTTCTTCCATTTTGTTCCCCGCTTTCATCATCTATGTACACTGATCTTCTCATTTTAGCAGTTTTCGTTTATTTTTGAAAACAAAAACCTGCTAAAAAGCCGGCAGATTACTCTGCCGGTTCCAGTCAGCCTGCTTTCTAACGCTGTCTACACGCTGAAATCACCAGATTACTCTGCTGGTTTCATCTGCTCGAAATACTCCTCGAGTGTCCAGCCGTTTTTGTAAATCACAGCCGCTGCTTCCTTGCCGATATAGCGAAAATGCCACGGTTCATATATATACTGGGTAATATCTTCCTTGCCTTTCGGATAACGAAGAATAAAACCGTATTCATGGGCGTGATCTTTGAGCCAGCGCCCTTCCTCTGTCGCTTCAAACTCTTCATTGAGTTCATATTGATTGCCTTCGGAGGAAATATCCATGGCAAGACCCGACTGATGCTCACTCATGCCTGGCGGAGCGATCGATTTTAAGGCTTGTTCTTTGCTGCTTGCTGCCGCCCCGGCCGCTAAAATTTCTTCCTGGCGGCTGTAGGAACGATAACCTGACACGGCAAACAAGTAAATCCCGTCTTCTTCCGCCCCTTTAAACATTGTTTCAAGCGCGGTGGCCGCTTCTTTTCTCATATAGCTTTTCTCAATGTCCTGATTGCCGAAGGAAAACTGCACATTCGGGCGAACCAAATCCGGCGGGCTATAATCAGAAGGCAGCGCAAACTCTTTGTTCACAAGCACCATCATATTTTCCGGATTTTGAATTTCCTGCACACCGTTCACCTCTTTCAATTGATTGAAATGCGATGCGTCAATGACAGGTCCTGTTTCTTTTTTCACGGCTTCTTTTGCAGGTGCTGTTTGTTCACTTTCTTTTACGGGTTCTTCTTTTGCTGACGTACATCCGGCAAGCATCAAAGCCGCTGCCAGGGTTAAAGCTGTTTTTTTCATTTGGATAGAACCGCCGCTTCAAGCGCCACTTCAATCATTTCATTGAACGTTGTCTGACGTTCTTCGGCTGTTGTTTCTTCGCCTGTAATAATATGGTCACTTACCGTCAGCACCGACAGGGCACGGCGGCCGAATTTTGCTGCCAGCGTGTAAAGAGCGGTTGTTTCCATTTCAATGGCTAAAATGCCGTACTGCGCCCATTTTTTATGGTCGGCGTTATCATTGTAAAACTGATCCGCTGTAAACACGCCGCCCACTTTCAGTTGGAGCCCTTTTTCCGTACCGGCATCAAAAGCCGCTTTCAGCAGGGACCAATCGGCTGCCGGCGCATAGTCGATTCCCGGAAACGTCACCCGGTTCATGCTGGAATCTGTTGATGATGTCATCGCTAAAATCACGTCACGTACCTTTACGTCCTGCTGAATCGCTCCGCAAGTACCGACCCGAATCAAGTTTTTGACGTCATAGCTTTGAATCAGCTCATTCACATAAATCGAAATCGACGGCACACCCATGCCGGTACCTTGAACAGATACCTTCTTTCCTTTATATGTACCGGTAAAGCCCAGCATGCCACGAACTTCGTTATAGCAGACCGGATTTTCCAAAAACGTCTCCGCAATATATTTTGCCCGCAGTGGGTCGCCCGGAAGCAAGACTGTTTCGGCGATATCGCCCTGTTTTGCACCAATGTGTACACTCATTTATAATTCCTCCATCAAATAAAATAAGCCAATCAACTCGAGACTTTTCCCATTGGCTCTTCTATCGTACATATGTTAAAACGCACGAATCTGCCCGGACGAATGCCCGGGTTCTATCCCATTCTATCCCACCTTTGCGGGCAGTACAAGAATGACACCACAAAAGAACCGCCGGCATGTATCATGCCAGCGGTCAAAGTGAGTTCGCTGATTCTTAAGCAAAGCGGCGGATCGTTTCATCCAGCATCTTCCGCAATCCTGAAAGCTGCTGGCGGGAAATGCGCAGGCGGATATTTGTTTCATCGGTGCCCATTGCTTCAGACAGAAATCCGCCCAGGCCGCGTGCCCGTCTATCCACCTGCAGCAGCACCTCTACTTCCTCTTTGGACTGCTGCAGGAACGAGACCTCCAGTTCGTCCAGCTTGCCGGCATATTCGCCTGTTACCGGCACAAATTCAAACTCCTGCACAAATGGATATTTTGTCAGGCGGGCGTGCTCACATTCCACTTCGCGAAGACGGAATCCAAGCGCGCGGACACCCTCGAGCACTTCTTCTGCCATGACAGTAGGATGGACATCAATATAATCTTTATCGGCCGGGTCCACTGCCTGCTTAATGTCAAGGCCTGTGGCCACCCAAACCCGCGTTTTCCCCTGTGTAACCGGCGTTTCATATGGAAGCGTCAATTGAAGCGGAAACTCCCGTACTTCACCAGGATTAATGGTAAAGGGTTCATTTAATTTTTCCTTTACTACCGCTGCTTCCTCGACTACTTTGCGGTCATCTGTTTCCCGCACATATGTCGTCATCACCGATACATAGATGGAATCCACCTGCTGGGCGACGTTTCCGCCTTTTACCTCTACCACACCTCGCATCACATCGCCGGCTGTGTATTTGGTTCTTTCCAGCTTCGTATCCACCTTTGCGTTTCCGATTCCAATGCTTGCCAATGCTTTGTTAAACAATGCCATCCAGCTTCACTCCATTTCTTTGTCGTTGTCTTATTTACGACCCATCATTCAAAAAGTTTCACCGGTTTAATTCATCCTGCTCATATTTTTCCCACGCTTCATCAAATACGCTCATCGTCGGCAAATAATCCACATCCATTTCCAAATAACGGCTTAATACATCATAAGAATCCGCCATCTTTGGAAAAGAATGATCCGCAAATGCTTCATTCGCAAACAGAGCCAGATTATCGCGCGGCGGCTCCTCCCGGTACCTCATTAAATAATGATAAAATGACTTATGCATCCTATTTCCCTCCAAAAAAAAGACCTTAAAAAAGGTCTTTCAGGCTGCCAGCAAACGCCCGCTTTCGGCGTCACTTGCCGGCTGTGAATGCTCATGACCCCAAAAAGGTCACTCCGCTTCCCAGCTGGCGGCGTTCCTGGAAAGACAGGCGTTTTCACTCAGCCTGTCTTCTTATTTTGTCTACCCTCTCAAAAACTTTAGAAAAGGTCTTTGTATTCTCCATATCCTTCTGCTTCTAAATCCTCTTTACGGATAAAGCGGAGCGCAGCCGAGTTAATGCAGTAGCGCAGACCGCCGGCTTCCATCGGGCCATCCGGAAATACGTGGCCAAGGTGCGAATCAGCGGTTTTACTGCGCACTTCTGTTCGAATCATTCCGTGTGACAAATCGCGTTTTTCCAGTACCTCTACGGCTTCAATCGGCTTCGTAAAACTTGGCCAGCCGCAGCCCGCATCATATTTATCTTTAGAAGAAAACAGCGGCTTGCCTGAAACGATGTCCACGTAAATGCCTTCTGCCGTTTCATTCCAGTATTCATTATGAAAAGGCGGCTCCGTTCCGTTTTGCTGCGTGACGTTATATTGCATCGGCGTTAATTTCTCTTTTAAGTTTTCTTTGTTCATTGCATGTCCCTCCAATGTGATTGAATAAAAGCAGCCCGGCCTGAACCGGTCTGGTACGCATTATAGTGAGCGGGGTTTTTCTTGTAGTAGTCCTGGTGGTACGCTTCGGCCGGATAAAACGGCTGTGCCGGCAGGATTTCTACCACAATCGGCTTTTTGAACCGTCCGCTTGCATCAAGCCGCTGCTTCGATTCTTCCGCGAGCTGTTTTTGCTCTTCAGTCGTGTAAAAAATGGCCGGCATATAAGAGCGCCCCCGGTCATAAAATTGACCGCCTGCATCGGTCGGATCGATCTGCATCCAAAATACATCGAGCAGTTTTTCATATGAAAAAACATCCGGATTAAAAGTGATTTCAACCGCTTCAATATGACCGGTTGCTCCGCTGCATACTTCTTCATACGTTGGATTTTCCGTGTGTCCTCCTGTATAGCCGCTTACAACCGACTCAATGCCCGGCTGTTCATGAAACGGCTTTACCATGCACCAAAAGCATCCTCCTGCAAAAATTGCTTTTTCCATCCTGCTGCCTCCTATTCTGCGGCTCCTTCCGGCAGAAGCACCGCAAATTGAATATCGTCTTTCGCTAAATTAAATGATTCGGCTTTTACCCGCATTCCATTATCGAGCCGCATTTCGGCAAGTGATACATAAATCCGCTCCTCATCGGGCACAACGTGCACCCAGTCGGGAAACGCATAGGCGCTGTCAGCTGTTTTCAGTACGTATGAAGCCGGAATATCAAGCAGGCCGACGCGCAGGCCTTTTTGACGAAGGACAATATTGCCGTTTTCCATCGCTTCCGGCTCGAATGTCATATAGTAGTCAATGTCTGTTCCAAGCACCGGGAAAGAGCCATACAGCTCTACATCATTGCCAATATATACATCATAATCGATCGGCGCATCGCCGGCTTCCTGTGCTAAATAATAGTTTACGAGCTGATTCAGCTCCGCTTTTGTGGAGGTTACGTGAAAAGCCGTTTCCCCTTCTGCTTCCAGCATGGCCGGTTTTTCCGCGCCAGACGGAAGAAAAATAAAAATCAAAATCATTCCCATGAAGGCAATAATACCGCCTAACAGTAGAAAAAAGGCCACTTTCCATTTCGTCAATTTGATCCCTCATTTGGCATAACAATTTTTTGGCTGGTCAGTTCTTCAAGCGGATCTCCATTGATCGTATCAAAAATGCGGCCTGCCATTTGTTCATACCCCATATCATTTGGATGAAACTGATCTTCAAAAAACAGCCCGTCACTGCCTTCGCCAAAAACCGTTTCGACATTTACAAATACAGTTCGATCAAATGAGGCGGCCACCTCCTCTGCCCGCTTGTTCCATGCTTGAACAATCGCTTCGTCGTCATCCGTATCAACAAAAACACGGCCAAACGGATTATAAATGCCGATCAGCACAATGCCTGCTTCCTCGTTAATTGTCCTAATGTCCTGCAGTACAGTGCGGATGCGCTCTCCATAGCCTTCTTCTTCTTTTTCGAATGTATCCACTGTTAAATCCGACCAATTTTCTTTTACTACTTTTACGACATCATTGCCGCCAATCGTAACCATGACGATATCGGCCTGTTGAATGTCCGCTTCCATTTTTTCCTCTTTCAGCCGTTTAATCAGCTGGTCTGTACGGTTGCCGCGCTTTCCGTAATTCACAAACGATGCGTCTTTTATTTCATCGAGCGATTCCAGCTGATCTTCCAGGTATGGAACATAGCCGCCGGAGTTTGTACTATCTCCGACTCCTTCTGTCAGGGAATCCCCGATTGACACAATCTTTATATTTTGCGGGACGCGTGTTTCTACTGTTTCCTGTGCGTTGTTCTCACACCCGGCCAGCAGCACTGTTAATATGATGCCCGCTGCTCCCCACTTCAACGCCGTCACCTCTTCTTTTTCAAAATCGTATCATGTTCCAAGCACGGTTGAAAGTGATTGGGTTTCAATGTATGATTATATCAGTTTTTCCGGTATTCTTCTAATTTGAAAGGAGCCCCAAAACACGTTGAAAAAGAAACTATCAATCATCATTTTAACGATGTCTATTCCTTTTGCAGCCGCATGTGGACATGATGACGCCGCTGAGTCACATACCTCTCATACACATACAGCCGCGAATGGCGACCTGCAGGAAGTGACAGCTTCAGCCGATACACTGCCAGCTTTTTTAGATGACAAAGAGGAAAACGTACGGGCTGTTTATGCAGCCGCTGCCAAACATGCGGCTGTGCTCGATCAAATACCCTGCTACTGTGGATGCGGAGAGTCTGCCGGCCATAAAAGCAGCTTGAATTGTTTTATTGCGGAACAAAACAATAATGAAATCACCTGGGATGACCACGGTACTCGCTGCGGAGTCTGCCTGGACATTGCCGCCACAGCTGCAGCCATGACAGAAGAAGGCAAATCGCCGCAAGAAATCCGTACTTATATTGATCATACGTATAGTGAAGGCTATGCAGAACCAACTCCTACTCCGCTGCCAGGCGCTTAAACAAAGCGCCTCATGTGTAGACAAAACCTTTCGCTTTTAAAAAAGAGCCGATAAGTGAAGCCTGCCGGACTTCGCGTTCCGCGGGCAGTGCGGAAGCCTCCTCGGCTGCGCCTGCGGGGTCTCCCGACTCACTGTACTTCCCGCAGGAGTCTTCGTCCGGCAGGCTTCACTAAGTGGTGTGGAAGATCAACAAGCAAGGACCGAATAGACATTTTCTCTTTTTTAAACAAAAAAATACGACCTTATTAGCTTTATACAATCTTGTCGCAAGCCACTTGGCGGCGGGAGGGCAGCGCAGACTCCTATGGGACTAGCGGGCAGCTGAAACCGGTGGAGCCGCCAGGCGAAGTCGGGTTCAGCGCCTGCCCCATGGAAAGCGGAGCTGCCTGGACGCCGCCGATCCATCCCATTCATGTGCACATTCATCAATATGATTTGTCTACAGTCTGAGGCGCTTAAATAAAGCGCCTGTTTTTCTTTTTCTCGTTTAAATGTCCAAAACGTGGTATAATTTGGTTACGTCAAACGTGAGGACTGATAATGATGAGTATCAATGTTTTTCTTGACGACTACCGCACTTGTCCTCCTGACCACACACTTGTCGAAACAATCGACGAATGTTTTGATTTATTAAAAAGTCATGCCATCGGCCATTTGTCGCTGGATCATGATTTAGTCAGTAAAAGCAGGAATGGATTTCTTCTCGTCCAGCTGATGGTTGAGCACCAGCTGTTCGCAGAACGGATTACCATTCATTCAGCCAATTCAACAGGCGGAAAAGCCATGTACCGCTTCTTAAAGGAAGCCCAGTCCAATCACCAAATGCCGCGGGCCATTCAAGTGACACTTCGTCCTTTGCCGCTTCATCCGCCTATAGATGCATATAAGAAAAACAGGAACGGCTTATGAAAGCTCGTTCCTGTTTTTTTATCCTTCTTTTTTAGCCTGATACATAATGCCGACGGCGCCCGGTCCTGCATGAGCGGAAATAATAGGCGCTGTGATGCCAATTTCAACATGCTGAAAACCGGTGATCCGTTCCACTTCTTCTTTCAGCTTTTCTGAAAAAGCGGCACTGTTCCGGCCGGCATGCATAATGGAAAAATGAACAAGTTTTTTTCCTTCCAGTTCTTTGCCCAGCTGCTCTGCAAAAAAACGCAGCGCTTTTGTATGTGATCTTACTTTCGTAACAGGAGATAATGCCCCGATATCTAGGTCTGCAATCGGCTTAATATTTAAAAGAGAGCCGATAAAACCTTTTGCACGGCCAATCCGGCCGCCTTTAACCAAGTTTTCAAGCGTATCGACCATAATATACAGCTTTGTTTCGGCCCTTATTTCATCAAGGCGTGCGATAATGTCTTCGACGCTGCGGCCGGACGACGCCATCTGGGCCGCTTCTAGCACCTGATAAGAAAGCGCCTTTGAAATATAGCGTGAATCGACGACGGTTACATCGGATGAAGACATTTCAGCAGCCTGTCGTGCCGCTTGATATGTTCCGCTCATCTCCCCGGTCATATGAATGGAAATGATCTGGCTGCCGTCTGCACCGAGATCGTTATAAACATCCAAAAATCGGCCGACTGGCGGCTGTGAGGTTTTCGGAAGCTCCCCGGCCGCGGCCATTTTATCCAAAAACGCTTCCGCTGAAATATCAACCGTATCCAAATACGTTTTCCCGTCAATCAGGACGGTCAGCGGCACCATCGTAATGCCGAGCTTTTGGAGTTCATCGCTCGTCATATCCAGTGCCGAGTCCGTTACAATTTTAATGCTGCCCATTTATATCCCTTCTTTCCTGCCATTCAACGTGGTGATACCTTCATTTTACTTTTCTTTATCCATTCTTCCCATCCTCTTAACGCTCTTTTCACAAAAAAGAAGAAGACACATGGTCTTCTTCCCATTTTACGACAGAAGCGAGCGGTCGCTTAAGCCTCCGCCGCCTTTTATTTTTTGGAATTCTGCCAGCAGCTTTTCCACGGTCAGCCTTCTTTTTTCTGCTTCGTTAGCCGTAAAAATGATTTGCCCTTTGTCCATCATGATCAGCCGGTTGCCAAGATCCAGTGCCTGCTGCATGTTATGGGTGACCATCAGTGTGGTCAAGCCGAGCTTGTCTACGATTTCTTTCGTTAAATTCGTAATCAGCTCCGCCCGTGACGGATCAAGGGCTGCCGTATGCTCGTCCAAAAGCAAAATTTTCGGGTCAGTGAATGTCGCCATCAAAAGAGAAAGCGCCTGCCGCTCTCCGCCTGAAAGAAGGCCGACTTTTGCCTGCAGCCGGTTTTCCAAGCCCAGATGCAGCATTTCAAGCTTTTCCCGGTAAAAATCACGCCGTTTTTTCGTTACACCGAATGCGAGCGTACGTGTTTTCGTCCGGTTGTAAGCAAGAGCCAAATTTTCTTCGATTGTCATGGTCGGGGCTGTCCCAGCCATTGGATCCTGAAACACGCGGCCTATTTTGGATGCCCGCTTGTGCTCGGCAAGCGACGTCATGTTCGTCCCGTCAATCGTGACCGTTCCCATATCCGGTGTAAGCTTGCCGGAAATCACGTTCATCAACGTCGATTTCCCTGCCCCGTTTGAGCCGATCACGGTTACAAAATCACCCGGCTTCATCGACAGGTTTACCCGGTTCAAAGCGATCTTTTCATCGGGCGTTCCTTCGTAAAACACTTTAAAAATTTGGTTCATTTCAAGCATGGCTGCTGCCTCCTAACTGCTGAAGCCGTTTTTTCTTTCGTGCAGCCGCTTTTTGCCGGTCGAGCATTTTTGGCAGAACAAGCGCGATAATGACAATAACGGCTGTAATCAGCTTCATATCCCCTGTATCTAAAAATTCAATCCGAAGCGCAAGCGTCACAATCATCCGGTATAAAATCGCCCCGACCACAACCGCCAACGTCGCCCGGGCAATAGAAGAATGCCCGATAACCGCTTCACCGATAATAACGGAAGCAAGACCAATCACAATCATCCCAATCCCCATGCCGACGTCGTTAAATCCATTATACTGGGCAACGAGGGCGCCCGAGAACGCCACGAGGGCATTGGAAAGGCCCAGACCGAGTACTTTCATCCAGCCTGTATTGGCCGAAAAGCTCCGCACCATTCCTTCGTTGTCTCCGACCGCGCGCAGACTCAGTCCTACTTCTGTTTTCAAGAATAGATCTGTGACAAATTTAATGATCAGCGTTAACACGAGCATAAACAAAAGAACGCTCCACTCAGAAGCAAACCAGGCATTTATTTTTGTCATCACCGTTTCTTCCGCTAACAGCGGCACATTCGGCTTGTCCATAATCCGCAGATTAATAGAGTACAAGGCAATCATCATCAAAATGCCGGACAAAAGCGGGTTGATGCCGCCTTTTGTGTGCAACATTCCGGTTGCACATCCAGCCAGAAAGCCGGCAAACAGCGCGGCGATCGTCGCTGTAAATGGATCGCTTCCATTTACAATCATAATCGAGGCAACGGCTCCGCCTGTTACAAAGCTTCCGTCTACCGTTAAGTCTGGAAAATCAAGCACCCGGAATGACAAGTAAACACCGAGTGCCATAATTGCATAAATGACGCCCGATTCCGCGGCGCCAAACATGGCTGTCATCATAAAAAATCCCCCTATATACAAGAAAAAGCGCCCGGTGAAGGCGCGCCTTTTCCACTCATTTTACAATCTCTGCATCCTGTTTCCACTCATCTTTAATCTCGATATTCATTTCAGCTGCTGCTTTTTCATTGATTACAAGTTTTAAATCCTGCGGCGGCAAAACAGGAAGATCGCCTGCTTTTGCTTCACCTTTTAAAATTTGTGCAGCCATTTTGCCGGCTTCTTTTCCGATTTCTTCATAATCGAATCCGTATGCCGCAAAGCCGCCCCGTACAACTGAATCTTTTTCTCCGACAAACAGCGGAATATCTTTATCGTTTGCTACTTGAATAACGGATTCAAGTGCAGAAACAACCGTGTTGTCTGTAAAGATATAAAACATATCGACTTTGCCGACTAAGCTTTCTGCTGCCTGCTTTACTTCAGAAGAGGCTGAAACCGTTACCGGTACCATCTTCAAGCCGTTTTCTTTTAAAATGGATTCAATTTGCTCTGCCTGCGCAACAGAGTTTTGCTCGCCCGCGTTGTAAATCACGCCGACATTTTTGCCTTTCACTGCTTCGGTCATAAATTTCACCGTATTGGAAATGGCGTCTGGATGCAAATCAAGTGTCCCCGTTACATTACCTCCTGGTGCTTCGGTGTCTTTAACCAATCCAGCAGAGACCGCATCTGTTACCGATGTGAATACAATCGGAATATCTTTTGTGGCATTCAGCGCTGCTGTAGCGCTTGGTGTCGAGTTAGCGAAAATCAAATCGACGTCATCCGCTACAAAGTTTTGCGCAATCGTCTGGTTATTATTTTGGTCACCCTGTGCATTTTGTTCATCAAGCTCTACGGAAACGCCTTCTTCTTTCAATCCTTCTTGAAATCCTTTGTATGCATTATCAAGCGATGGGTGCTCTACAAATTGTGTAACACCCACTTTATATGTATCTCCTTCTGATGACCCACCGGATTCGGTTTTGGCTTCTTCCTCTCCGCCGCATGCTGCCAGCATCATAGCCGCCGCACCTGTCGTCATCATCCATTTCCATTTACTCATCCCTAAACTGCCCCCTCTTTTTTGCGTAACCGCTTTTATGTAGTAAATTAATGTTTATTATCTTCGAATAATAACAGAAAAGCAAGAATTTTTTTAATATACTGTACAACGAATGACCTATAAACAGAAAAAACGACAAGGCTTCTTACCTTGTCGTTCGATCGTACACACAAAAAAAGTAGTCATACGGATTTTCTTCATTTTTTTCTCCTTTTGTACAGGAGGTTTCTTGAAACTCATCCCATGGAATAAAGTCGATAACCGTATCTCCTTCAAATTCCGCCTCGATTTTCGTGACGTATAGACGGTCTGCTTCCGGCAAAAACTGCTTGAACACATTCGCACCGCCAATCACAAAAATATCCTCATTTTTTGCTCTTTGAAGCACCTCTTCTTTTGAGTGAACAACCGTCACACCGTCCTGATGAAAGTCACGGTCTGTCGTTAAAATAATGTTCTCCCGCTTTGGCAGCGGCTTGCTTCCAAAGGACGCAAATGTTTTTCTCCCCATAACAATTGGGTACCCAAGCGTTGTTCTTTTAAAAAAGCGTAAATCCTCCGGCAGGCGCCACGGCAGGTCGTTATCGCGGCCAATCACGCCGCCTTTCGCCTCTGCCCAAATAAATGAAATCATGGCTCTCTTCCTTTCTTTCGTTCTTCGTTCACATCGTACCATATTTCCATCCATCACATGAAAAAAGCATCCGCCCGGATGCTTTTTCCTTACACTAGCCGACAATGGTTGCTGTGTTTCCGTCCGGCTGCATGTTCAGCCCTTTATTGCATTCAATATCTATATCACCGTTTGCAACCGTAATTTTCACCACTGTTCCATCATCATATTCAATCGTTGAAACGGTCCGGTCTGTTCCAAATTCGTCTACCTCTTTTTTAAGAACTTTGCGTCCTTCTCCTAAAATTTGCAGTTTTTGGTTCATGAAAAATGCCTCCCTATATAAAGTTTGGTCAGATTTCTTTTCCTTACCCGGACGCTATTCGCTTTAAACAAACAAAAAACCAGCCAAAGGCTGGTTTGAGAGTATAGACAAAGTAAGAAAACAGGCTGATTGAAAACGTCTGTCTTTCCAGGAACGCCGCCAGCTGGGAAGCGGAGTGACCTTTTCGGGGTCATGAGCATTTACAGCTGGCAAGTGACGCCGAAAGCGGGCGTTTGCAGGCAGCCTGAGGCTGGTTTTCAAACTGCAACAGGAGCTTTGATGGCTGGATGGGGATCATAGCCCGTCAGCTGAAGGTCATCAAGCTCAATATCAAACAATGATTTTCCCTTTGTTATTTCGAGGGTCGGCAGCGCTTTTGGCTCACGTGAAAGCTGCGTCTCTACCTGCTCGATATGATTTGTGTAAATATGCGCATCGCCAATTGTATGGACAAATTCGCCCACCTCTAAGCCGCATTCATTCGCAATTAAATGCGTCAGCAGCGAATAACCGGCAATGTTAAATGGAATTCCGAGGAAAGTATCACCCGATCTTTGGTAAAGCTGGCAGGAAAGTTTGCCATCCGCTACGTAAAATTGAAACATCGTATGGCATGGCGGCAGCGCCATAGACGGCACATCTTCTGGGTTCCAGGCGGATACAATCAAGCGTCTGGAGTCCGGTGTTTTTTTGATCATCTCAATCACATCACCGATTTGGTCAATGGTTTCGCCCTGTGAGGTTTTCCATGCGCGCCATTGGCGTCCATATACGTCGCCGAGTTCGCCAAACTTTTCCGCAAAGTCCGCGTCTTCAAGCACACGCTGTTTAAAGAGTGCCATCTGCTCATCATACTGCACCGCAAATGCTTCATCAGCCAAAGCACGCCGGCCGAAGTCAGTCATATCCGGTCCCTCGTATTCCGCGCTTTCCACCCAGCGTTTAAATGCCCATTCATTCCAAATATTATTGTTGTGCTCAAGCAAATAACGGATATTGGTGTCTCCTTTTAAAAACCAAAGCATTTCGGAGGCTACCAGTTTAAAAGACACCCGCTTCGTCGTTAAAAGAGGAAATCCTTCCGCTAAGTTAAACCGCATCTGCCGGCCAAATACAGAAATGGTTCCCGTACCGGTCCGGTCTTCTTTTCTGTTGCCGTTCGCTAAAATATCACGGCTTAAGTCAAGGTATTGTTGTTCACTCCTGCTCACCTGTTTCCTCCTACTGATCCGTGCGGACCGTTCATTTCTTTGTACCCTCCGCATCATACCAAGAGAACTTTTTCGATTCAAGCCCTGACCCGGCCTTTTGATGGAACGCAAAAGGAATTTCACTTTTATACGGTAATCCATTGCCTGCACAGATCGAGCGCGTTCTAGAAGTTGATCAGCTCCCTCCATCACAATGGAAACAGCCAAGCTCAGTAATCGGGATCAAATAAGCCAAAAAGCGACCTTTCCTGTGATGAAAGATCGCTTTTTTTGCCTGTACGTATATAAAATATGTCCGTAACCGTCCATTCATATCGAGCAGCTGTGTGTGCAGAAAAAGATGAGTTTTTGAGCATCATTCGAATAAAATCTACCTGATTCTGTTAAAATGACGCTTTCTTACTTTACTGACAGTACAGTTTTCCATCTTCTCTATCCGATTTTCCCTTTCAAACCACTCTTTGAGACCTATACCTTATGAAGACCACATTCTGTTTTCTCAAGGGAAGCCCATCGGCCTGCACGTGAATTTTGTCCTGCCTCAACCGCAATGGTGCAATATTCGCAGCCAATACTCGGGTAGCCTTTGTCGTGAAGAGTATTATACGGAAGTCCAAATGCTTTGACATAGTTCCATACATCTTCTTCCGTCCAATGAATTAACGGGCAAATTTTAATCGATTCAAATTTATTGTCAAAGTTGATAAATTCAACATGGCGCCGTGTTTCAGATTGTTCTCTTCTTAAGCCGGATATCCAGGCTTTTGGTCCCGTCAATACTTTCTTTAAAGGCTCCACTTTGCGAATACTGCAGCAAAGATCGGGCTGGCTTTTCCAGAGCTCCTCCCCGTACTGCGCAGCCTGCTCTTCTGGCGTTAATTCTGGTTTTTGCATTTCAATGCGAAGTGTCGGATACTTTTTCTTTACTTTTTCAATTAATTCATACGTTTCTTGAAAGTGAAAGTCTGTATCAAGAAACGCAATCTTCGCGTTTGGATTTACTTTTGAGATAAGGTCGATTAAGACGATGCCTTCTATTCCAAAGCTGCACGCATACACAATCTCTTCTCCATATTCTTCAAAAGCCCACTTCAATACATCGCGGCTGCCTTTTAAAGAATTGTCTATTGGAAAATCGATCTGCACGCCATCCCAGTTTTCATATGTTAAAGCTGCCATTTTTCCTGATCCTCCAATCTTAAGTTTACATATAATCGCTTTTTATTCATCGCGGCAAACTGTAACGATTTTTATTACATTTAAAGCAGGTGAAACCATTATTCCGCTTTCACCTGTGTAATCACCTTTTCTAAGGAACCATGAAGAATGATCATCAGAAGTCATTCTTCATGAAGCGTTTTGTACAACTTACTTCCATTGCGCCACTCGGTCGATTGGAAGGCGGACAGATGTGTGCCCTGTATCTGCAGCTTTCCCGATAGAAATCAGCATAACTGGCACATACCGTTCCTTGTCTAAACCAAATGCTTCGGCAATTTGGTCCTTTTCATAACCGCCGATCGGATTTGTATCATACCCATATGCACGGGCAGCAAGCATGATCTGCATGGATACAAGGCCGCCATCTACTAGGACGACATCTTCCATCTCTGCACGGGAAATGGTTTCGAAGTAGCCGGCAAAAGACTTGTGAATGCCTTCTTTTACTTCCAGCGGCATATGCCCTTCTTCTACTGCTTTGCCATAAATTTCTTCAAACTTTTCAAAGTTGTTGATATCGCCGAACACTGCAATCACGGCAGCAGAAGTTTCTACCTGGTTTTGATTAAAGCGTGCCAGAGGAGCAAGCTTTGCTTTTGCTTCGGGACTCTCGATCACGAGAAATCTCCATGGCTGCATATTAACGGAAGAAGGTGCAGTAGTCGCGAGTGTAAGAATCTCTTCCATTTCCTGCTTGCTGATTTTCACCGCTGGATCGTAATTTTTAATGGACCGGCGTCCTTTTACAATTTCATTAAAGTCGTTTATTTTTTGTGTAATCATAGCTGTAAAACTCCTTCTATTAAATCGTTATGTTTTCGAAATTACATTTTGTACATGAGTGTTTTTAAATCCGTGTCTACTATGCTGCCAGAAGAAGCTGCTCGTTCGTTACGGCCTGCCGCTTCTGCATTTGTTGTGTAGCCTACTTTTATTTTATATTCCTTGTTTCTTTTTGTAGGTTTCCTAAAATGTGTTTCATTTGCGCCAGTAAATCCACATACTGCTCTTGTGTAATACCGTAATGAGGGGAACACATTTGCGATACACAGACCGCTTCTTTCCTCATTTCATTTGCTTTCTCTGTTACCTCAATCCATACCTTCCGCTCATCATCCATTGACCTTACACGCTTGACTAAGTCCATCGCTTCCATTCGCTTTAGCATGGGCGTTAATGTACCGCTGTCAAGATGAAGCAATTCTCCAATTTCCTTTACCGTGAGCCTGTTGTGCTCCCAAAGTACGAGTAACGTTAAATACTGGGGGTACGTGATGTTAAATTGCTCAAGGACAGGACGGTATAACCGGGTGATTTCACGGGAACAAGCATAGATCGCAAAACAAAGCTGATTCTCAAGCTTTAAGTTCTCATTCACAGTTCCATCATTCCTTCACCTATATAAATTGTCCAAAATTATATTTTTTAAAATTAAATTGTGTACAATTAAATATTACACAATTCAGGTGAGAGTGTCAACAATCTTTTACAGTTCCTCCCTTTTCTACAGACCCTTTTTTTAGTATGCCTATTCCCATCCTGTTCTTTACTCTTTTTTCGCAAAGAGAAGATTGGCCTGGCATTGGCGGAGTGATCTGCTTGCCCAGAACGAGCAGCGAACGGCTTTTGAAAGTGGAACATGCAGCAATCTTTTCTCCATTAATGAAAAAAACCATGCCTCGATACCAGGCATGTTTTTTTCATTTTAAAACAATATTTTAATAAAAAAAGCCGACAAATTTCATTTATCGGCCTGAGAGTGTAGACAAAGTAAGAAAGCAGGCTGATTGAAAACGTCTGACTTTCCAGGAACGCCGCCGGCTGGGAAGCGGAGTGACCTTTTTGGGGTCATGGGCATTCCCAGCCGGCAAGTGACGCCGAAAGCGGGCGTTTGTCACCAGCCTGAGGCCGATAAAGTTCATTTATCGGCCCTATGGCATCTTTTCTTGATTTTATTTTTTAAATGATACGGCAAATTTATTTTTCAATCGTGCCGAAATGAAACTTCGATGTTTTCCGGATGTGCTGGGTAAAACCGAATTCTGCAAAACGCTGAGAACGAAAATGGTCTTTCAGCACCACGCGGTGTCTGGCAATCCGCTTTGCTTCCCCGACAGCTTCCATGGTCAAATCATGATAAGCAGCAAATGACCGAAGCGGAGCAATTCCGCTTGAATCGACCGCGGTTTCAAACATCGGATCAAAATAAACCACATCAAATGATTCATCGGGCACTTCTTTTAAATACGTATGATACTCGGCCGGCCGAACCTGGATTCTTTTCATGGCCGCAAGCAGCGGCTCCGGCCCATCCGTCCATAACCCAAGCCCTTCCCCGACAATATGGGCAATAAACGGATTTGCTTCTATCGATTGCACACGTCCTGCCTCTCCTACAGCCGCAGAAGCGGTAATACTGTCGGCCGCCGGTCCCATTGTGCAGTCTAAAAATGACATGCCGCTCTTCAAACCGCACACGTTTACCAGTTCATCTTCTCCGCCCGCGAGCAGCCGCTTGACGCGAAACATCGCAGACCCGGGATGGAAAAAGAAAGGTGTCCCGCTGCCATCATGCAGTTCAAGCCGCTCTTTTGATACCAAAAGAACCGGACATTCATAAAAAGCAGCCAGCTTGTTCACCGGCTGCTTTTTCCGTTCTATAAAGGGCACTCCGAACTGCTCAGCAAGCGCCGCCGCCCTCGCTCTTACACGGGCATCAGCCCGCTGAGATGTGGTGACAATCACTGGCAGTGCTGATCAAAAGCCGTTGTTAAGTTCGAGATAATCGCACCGAGATCGTGGCCTTCGATTTCCTCACGCGGCACAAAATGTACGACTTTATTTCCTTTTAAAAGCGCCATCGATGGAGAAGACGGTTCAAATTCCGGCATCCATGCACGCATCGCAGCTGTTGCTTCCCGGTCCTGTCCGGCAAAAACCGTCACGAGGCGGTCTGGTGCATGCTCATTCATAGACGCTTGAACCGCTGCCGGGCGGGCAAGGCCTGCCGCACAGCCGCACACTGAGTTAATCACGACAAGTGTTGTGCCTTGGGCTGATTCCATAAAGCTATTCACTTCTTCTTCTGTTGTCAGTTCTGTGAACCCGGCGTTTGTTAATTCTGCACGCATTGGGATCACCATTTGTTTCATGTATTCTTCATAAGCATTCATTTTTATTCCTCCTTATTGGTTTCGGGCTTCTGTCATTTGCTTCCACACCGAGCCTTTTGCTTCTTCTCCGCCTTCGATCCGTTCAATGGCCATCAAAACCTGCATTTTCACTTCAAATTCCGGATCATCCGCTGCCTCGCGCAGGGCCGGAAGCGCCGATTCATTGCCTGCTTCATATAAAAACATCGCTGCGCGCCAGCGGACAATTTTACTTTTATCCTTCAGCGCTTCAATCATTGCATCCGCTGCTTCCGGAAAACCAAGATCACTCATACAGTCACCGGCTGTACGGCGCACCGTAACAGCTGGATCTTCGAGTGCTTTACGCAGTACAGGCAAAATACGCTTGTCTTCAATCATTCCCGCATACACAACGGCCAAACGCCGGATGGCGGCTTTTTCATCCTGAAGCGCGGCTTCTAACAGCGGCATATCCGCAAGATCCGGATCTGGCATTTGCTCCAGCTGCTGGTATCGTTTACGCCAGTCCGCCTCCTTGAGCCACGCTTCTTTAGCCGGCTTTACGCCGTGCTCTTTATGCTGCACAAGCGGGCCGCCTGCCTGTGCTGCTTCCACGAGGCGCTCCACCCGTTCTTTCGGATAAGCGGCCATCACTTCTTCCAGCAGTTCAGGGGCAATCGCATCCAGCTCTCCGTAGCGGATACCGAACTCCTGCCACTTACGCTCTAAAATGTAATTGTCACCGCCGCTTTCGGTCAGCTGCCGGAACGCGTCCTGGCAGTAGTCCGGGAGCGCCAGCCGTTTTTCTTCGTCTGCTGATACAAGCTTTAGCTGCAGGGGAATACCTTTGTACACTTGAATAAAGGTTTCCACTTCGCCAAAATGCTCAAGCGGTTTGGTTTCTCTTTCTTCTGTGCTGCTTTCGCCAAAGGCGGCGCGGACGTTCGGCAAAATATCCTGCCAGTCGTAACGGCCGTTTCGCTCAAGCGCGATAAAGTCTGCCACATGGTAGACACCGCGGACGCCTTCAATTTTCAAGATTGCTTGAATGACTTCAGGCGCCCCTTCTGCTGTCTCCGGCTTGTAATTCGTACTTTTACCAGCCGCAAGCTCTTCGTCCAAAATTACTTTCATCGTATTCGGGCTCGGTGTCGGCTCGATTTTTAAAATCTTCATGCTGGACTCCTCCTCCTCCTTGTTTGGAAAAAAATCCGCCCTAAATAAGGGACGGATTCATTCCTTGTTTCGGTCATTTACTTTTTTCAGCGCTTCGATGCGCGCCGGGTCTTCTTCAAAGTATTCGATCAAGTCCGCGATCCGGTTGATGGAATCGGAACTTAAGTGGTGTTCAATACCTTCCACATCTTCGTAAATATGTGCTTCATCCACCCCGATCACCGACAGAAACCGTTCAAGCAAATCGTGCCGCTCCACTAAACGCCGGCCGATTTTTTGCCCTTTTGCTGTTAATATAAGGCCCCGGTATCGCTCGTACACAAGATATTCATCTTTATCAAGCTTTTGCACCATTTTCGTTACGCTGGACGGGTGAACCGACAGGGCACCGGCGATGTCCGAAACACGTGCATACCCTTTTGTATCAATCAGCAAATAAATCTGTTCTATGTAATCCTCCATACTCGGTGTCGGCATAAGGACGTTCCCCCTGACATTGTCATCAATAAAAGTGTACTATAACTATTCCTTTCAAACAAGGAAAAAGCCGGGCATAGGCCGGCTTAAGAAAGCTTATCTCCGTACTGTTTTAATTTTTCTCCGATTGTGCATTGAGTAATACAAAATTTATGAGCAGCGGTTTTGCCTCTTTCTTTACGCAGTGTATTTTTCACGAGGCAGTCTTTGCAGTACGTATTCAGTAACTCTTCTACTTCAAGCAAAAGTTCTGTTCGGTTCAACACGTGGCACCTGCCTTTCCCATTAACTCCCAATCTCGGCATGACTTGAGATGGGTGTGCCTTCGAGTGCTTGCCTCGCAAGCTGGTCAGCTTCTTTATTGTGCCTTCTATCCACTGGTTTGTAAAGCGGCTTGAGTCGCATGGATGCAATTTTTTCTTCGATCCGCGCCAGAAACCGGGCATGGCTTTCCTCAAAGCACGGCCAGTCCCCGCCAAGCTGGTTCAACACGGTGAGCGAGTCACCTGTGATGGTCACCGGCTGGCTGTTTACCCCTAGTTCCTCGAGCTTTTGCATGGCAAAGTAAAGAGCTGCATATTCTGCTTCATTGTTTGAATCAAGCCCTTCAAGCCGGGCATTTTCACGCAGCCGGTAGCGGCGGCCGCCTTTTGTGTAGTAAATCGCCGTACCCACCCCTGTACTGGCCGATTCGACGTCAAAGCCGCCATCAAACAGCACCGTAATATTTTCCGGCTCTTCGTCCAGTTTTTCATTCAGCTTTTTAAATTCCTTCAATGTCCATTCCTGGCCAAGCTCATCCATGATCTCTACTTCTTTCACGCGGCCGGTTTTCAGCAGGTCATCGGCGGTTTTCTGCACAAGGTGCCGGTCAATCGGTTGGGACGTAAACGTCGTTTTCACACCTTTAAAATCATACATAAAGCGGATTGTCATTTGCATTTCGCTGCCTCCATTCTTTAAAATAAAAAAGAAAAGATCGGGGGGAATCAATATGTTTGAAGTATATACAGATGGAGCCTCAACCGGCGATCCCGGCCGGGCAGGCGCAGGTGTCGTGATTCGCTGGGATGGCAAGACAGAACGATTTTCCATTCCGCTTGGGGAAATGGATACGCATGCAGCCGAGTTTACTGCTGTCATTAAAGCACTTGAGCTGTGCAGGGAGCGGGGCGCCCAGACCATCTCACTCCGGAGCGATTCTCAAACGGTTGTAGCGGCTATTGAAAAAGAATATATCCATAAGCCGGATTATAAACCGCTACTGCAGACCATTTTAACGATGGCAGATGAATTCCCATTATTTTTTGTTAAATGGATTCCATCGAAGCAAAATAAAGCAGACCAGGAAGCCAAAAACGCCATTCGGGCAAACCCTTAAACGGTGTTTTGGAGACTTTCTCCTGATCAGTTTCTTCAAAAAAAGAAATGATTATGTACACGTCCTGCCTCAATCAAAGCCAAACGGATCTACTTCTATATAGCCTGTATGGCGGGCGAGGCGGGACAGTCCCTTCATTCCATTTTCTTCAATAAAGCGGACGGCCTCTTCTGTTGCACCTGTAAAAGCGGCCTGCTCCCACGTCCACTCAAGCGGTACATCGCAATGGATTTCTGCCAGTTTTTCCGACATGCGCAGCATATCTTCCCCTTCACGCAATTTTTTTTGAAGCGCAGGGGTCATACCGTCAAGTCCTGCTAATACACCTTCTGTCGTTCCATACTCGCGAATGAGCTTCAGGGCCGTTTTTTCTCCAATTCCTTTTACACCGGGATAGCCATCGGCTGCATCTCCCATCAGTGCTTTCACATAATGAAACTGCTCCGGCTCAATCCCATATTCCTCACGAAACAGCTCGGCATCATATGCCTTCCAATTTCCATAGCCCGTCTGCAGCAGCCACACGTAATTGTGGCCATTTAACAGCTGCAAAAGATCCCGGTCCCCGGTCAAGATGTAGGTTTCCTCTCCTTTTGTCCATTTGGAAATGGTGCCAATGCAGTCATCTGCTTCATAGTTTCTTACCCCGGCATTGTGAAGAGAAAACGCGGCCGATGCCTGCTGCGCTAAATCGAATTGCGGCGCAAGCTCTGCCGGCGGAGCCGGGCGATGTGCTTTATACGAATTGAACATATCGGTACGGAACGTGTCCTTTCCCATATCCCAGCAGACTGTAATGTGCGTTGGGCGAATACGGTCCGCCGCCGCAAACAAATGACGGATCATCCCCTGCACAGCGTTCGTTGGAATGCCTTTTTCATTAAACATAAAACGGCCGCTCGGCGCCGTTTGAAAAAAAGAACGGAATAGAAGAGCCATTCCGTCCACAAGCAGTAATTTCTTGGTTGTCATCTTATCGATCATGCCTTTCCGTTTCAATCGGGCGCGATTCGTCACTTGACCATTCGCTGTAGCTGCCCGGATAAAGCTTTACATTGGTGAAGCCCGCCTGCTGCAGGGCTAAAATATTGGGTGTTGCGGATACGCCTGAACCGCAATACACAATAACCGGCTCATCCGGCTCTATTCCGGCAAACCGTACCTGCTGCGCTTCGGCAGGCTTCCACTTGCCGTTTTCCATCGCTTCGGCAAAAAAACGGTTGATCGCACCTGGAATATGGCCTGGCACCCGGTCAAGCGGCTCGGCTTCTCCTAAATAGCGTTCGGGTGCCCTCGAGTCAATTAAAAGCGCTCCCCCTTCTGCAACTTCTTCGGCAGAGGCGATCATACCCGGCTGAAGCTGAAGGGTGAGCTCACCTGTTTTGCGCGCCGGCTGCTTCTTTGTTACCGGCAGTCCTTCGCTTGTCCAAGCAGAAAAGCCGCCGTCTAAAATGCAGGCATGTTTGTGGCCGGCATAAGTCAGAAGCCACCAGAGACGGCCGGCAAACATCGATACGCCATCATCATAAGCAACCACAAACGTGTTATCCGATACACCGCAGCTTTCCATAAACGCCGCAAAAACCGTCATATCCGGCAGCGGATGGCGTCCGCCTCCCTGCCCTTTTTCACCGGATAGATGATGATCTAAATGCGCATAATAAGCGCCTGGAATATGGCTTTCTTCATATAAAGCAGCTCCTTTTGCCGGGCCGGCTAAATCAAACCGGCAGTCAATCACTACCACTTGATCCGGGTTTTGATTCTGCTTCTCTCTCAGCCACTCCGTTGTGACGATCATCCAATCACTCCTTTTTCATTAGCTTTTTTACATGCTCCTTCGGGTCCCAGCAGTTAAACCGGTAATCCGGCTTCGTCTCGAACCCGAGCCGGCTGCATGTATATTTCATTCCGCCTGGCTGTCGTGAGGCTTCGAAATGCCGGCACGTGGCACAGGCGTGAAACCGTGAATTAAGAAATGTCACGAAGAACCTGCTCCCACTCTTCGATATTGCCTGTTTGTTCGAATAGGAGAAGCCACGCGTCAAACTGCTCCGTTACATCAAGGTGCATCGCTTGTTTTAGTTCCTCGGTTTCCTGTTCAATAAACTCGTTCGCACTCATGAACAGCCGGCTTTTTTGTTCGGATAAGTAGCCGTCTGCCAGCTGTTCGATTTGCTCCTGCAGCTTTTGCATCATCATCTGCTTTTCATTTTTCTCAAAAAAGGCTTTTGCATTTTTAAACAGGGACAGCGTACCGGAAAACGGCTCAAGCGGCTGATCCTCAAAAGCTGTTTTAAAATCGGGTACGATAAGCTTTCCAGTTTGAACGTTTGAGAGCAGCAGTTCCGGTTCAATCATGCTGGCTTTGTTTGTCAGCCGTACTTGCTTATCCTGCATCAATTTCGCGCCATGATTTTCTACGCGGATGGATGTGGCACGCATTTCCTGTGCAAGGTCATAGCCGACTGATTGAAGCAGTTCTGCGAGTGCCCGCTGAAGCGCTTTTTTCGTTTCATGCTGGCCGCTCAGCGTAGCTGGATTAAACGATTCCTTGAAGAAATCTGAGAACCGGTAAAAAACACGCTGTTTCACATAATGAACCAGTTCATCGAGCTCCTGCGCCAAGCGTTTTTGTTCTACCTCTGTTGTCTCAGCGTCGATCGCTGCGGTCATTTTGGCCTGCTTCGTTGTTAGTTCTTCCCGCTTCTGCTCTCCTTGATGGACACTTTCTTTGGCAGCGGCAATCAGCTTTTGAAGCTGGCTGACTCCCCGCTCGGCTTCCGCTTCAGCGGATTGAATGGCCATCTGGGCAAGATCGCCCGTTAAAAAGGCACGGAATGATTCTTTAAATGGCTTCATGCCTGACTGCGGATGATCCCACTCGCCTCGCATGGCTTCTTCAACCGCCAGCATGCTTGAGACACCATGCAGCCTTGGAAACCGGATTCCATACTGAAGCAGCTGATCCTGAACATACGCTTTTACATCGTTTAGTTCTTCTTCGTCTGCTGCCAGGTCGATCGCGTTAATCACAAAAAACATCTTATCAAGCTCGAACGCATCTTTTACACGGCCAAGCTGAATTAAAAACTCGCGGTCTGCTTTTGAAAAAGCATGATTGTAATACGTAACAAACAAAATCGCATCGGCATTTTTAATGTATTCAAATGCCACACCCGTATGACGGGCATTGATTGAGTCTGCTCCCGGCGTGTCTACTAGTGTAATGCCAAGCCGTGTAAAATCACAGTCATAATATAAATCGATCGAATTTACAAAACAGCTTTTTTGCTCTTCGGCTACGAACTGGCGGAACAAATCAAGATCAACGCGGAGCGTTCCATCCGGCTGTCCCTTATAATCGTCAAAGCCTGCTGAGAAAGCCCGCAAGAAAGATAAGTGAATTTTTTCTTTTCCTTCTCCTTCATTCGCAGCGAGAACATCCGGCACCATTTGAACCGCTTCTTCAAGAGACGCAGCACTCCGGCCAAACAGGCCAAGAGAGGCATTAACGTCTTGAAGCATCATTTCTTCCGGCTTTAAGTGCACATCGGCTGTCCGGTGGTGATGCTCACTGTCTACCGGGTGAATACGGTTCACAGCGGCCGTTGTCGGGTTGGGCGATACCGGCAGTACCTTTTCACCGAGCAGTGCGTTCGCAAACGATGATTTTCCGGCCGAAAAAGCGCCGAACAGGGCAATCGTATACGTTTGGTTTTCAAGGCGGGCTGCTTTTTGCAGAGCACCATCTACAAACCGGGCAAACCCCGGTATATGATGAAGGCGCTTTGCCATTTGGCGCAGCCTGTTTACAACCGCTTCTTTGTCGCCTGCTGCCAGAAGCTGAGGCTGTTCGGACGCCTCAATGAACTCTACACTGCTTCGTTCTTCTGTCTGCCACTGCTCCACACCGTCATATAAAACCGCTTCTGCATCTTCTGCCCGCCACTTTTCCTGCAGTGTCTGCACAATACGCGGCAGAATCGGATCTTCTTCGGATACGATGCGGCGAAGCAGTGCTTCTCTTTCTTCCCGCTGCTTTTCAAGCTCCTCAAGCGTTTGCTTTGCCTGTAGCCGCTTCGCCCACACTTTATACTCTTTTTCATATTGCCCATATTCACTGTTGAATTGCGCTGTAAGGACAGGCGCTGCTTCTTCTTTCCACGCCTCTGACACAGCGCGAGCACGCTTTTTCACAAGAGACGCAACATCCTCGGCATAATTCAAAACGGCATCTCCCGTTACACCGGCTCCCGGCTTTACGGCATCCACTGCCAAAGAGGCATCTACCGGTACGGAAAGCTCTTCTGCTTTCAAGGCAAGTGCAGAGTCGTCCAGACGGCTTTCTTTCATCCAGGCCGCGCTTACCTGGCGGATGGCCCATTCAAGCTGCGCTTCCGTTTGTTTTTGGATATCTTCTACAAATAAACGAAGGCGCTGCTCCCGCTCTTCTTCCGTTTTCTTTTTCGCAAACAACAAGCCGACTTTAAAGTCCGGACGGGTTGATTCAAGATAGCTGCGCGCCTTTTCACGTGTGGCAGCCGGCATTAAAATCGCATTTTTTAATACATCGTCACGGCTGGCTTCATATTGCTTGAGCCAAAGAGAGGCGTCCCGCTTTTCCATTTCTGAGCGGATGGCTGCTTCTCTTTCCTCAATCGACTGGGAGCCTGCTTCGGCTACAACCGCTTCGAGCGGCTCAGCCGTTTGTTTTTGCTGCTCGGCCAGCCATTCCATATGCTCATGCACCAGGCGGTTCATCATCGTTTCCGCTGACTGCTCCGCCAGCTGCTCCCGGTTTCGGATACTGTCCTGAATCAGTGTCTGCACTTTCTCAAAGTCGTTATACGGAAGAGAACGGTTGCGCAGACTCGTAAAATAAAACGCTTCCGGTTCTACATTCCACGTCGCAAACGAGTCTTTCACTGACTGGCGGAATGCATCAAACGACAATTCTTCTTCCTTGTGCTTATCAATTTGGTTAATAATTAAAAACAGCTTTACGCCATGTGACAAAAGTTCTTTCGTATAAATGAAATTAAGCTCGGATTGAACGTGATTATAATCCATCACATAAAAAACCATATCAGCCAAGTGAAGCGCAGATTCCGTGGAAATACGGTGGGCGTCGTCAGTAGAATCTACTCCGGGCGTATCCATTACCGTTACATCCGGCGGCAGGCTGGAGCCGGCATGCCCGATTTCGATTGAAGCCACTTCATCGCCATCTTTGGCGAACTTTTTAACATGTTTCATATCATAAGGCGCTTTGAATAGGAGCGGCCGCCCATGATGATAATGAATTTTCGCAAAATTTTCTTCAGACGGCTTGATTTTCACGACATTGGCGCTCGTCGGGATCGGACTGGATGGCAGAAGCGCTTCTCCTGTCAGTTCATTAATCATCGTTGATTTTCCAGCTGAAAAATGCCCGCAAAACGCTACAATCAATTCTTTTTCATGCAGCTTGCGCAAAAACAAAGCGGCTTTATCAGCACGCTCCGTGTCCCCATTATGTAAAAACTGCTCATACAAACCGGCGGTGCGTATGCGAATCCCTTCCAGTGTCCGTTCAGCTGTTTGCGTTCCCATATGAACATTCCTTTCGATGCAAAGCGTTTTCTTTTTATTGTATACGATTTTGGCCCAATAAAAAAGGATACAGAGCCCAGCTTCTGCCGGTTTTCTGTACCCTCTGCCACTTTATTTTTTTAAGACAAGCGCTTTGCTTCCTTTTCCAGTATGATCAAGCACATATTTCATCACACCGCCATATGTAACGACTGTTGCGGTAACAAATAACCAGATCATGCAAACGCCCACTTTCTTAATTGATAATAATTTTCATCCTCATTTATATGGTATCACCTTTTAAAAAAGAACTCAACAAAAAAAGATGCTTCTTTAAGCACCTTTCAAAGTCTTTCGCTTTTAGAAAAAAGACGATAAGTGAAACCTGCCGGACTTCGCGTTCCGCGGGCAGTGCGGGAGCCTCCTCGGCTGCGCCTGCGGGGTCTCCCGACTCACTGTACTTCCCGCAGGAGTCTTCGTCCGTCCGGCTTCACTAAGTAGTGTTGAAGATCCATAAGCAAGAACTGAATAGAAATTCTCTCTTTTTAAACAGAAAGATACAACTTTGTGAGCTCTATTCAATCTTGTCGCAAGCCACTTGGCGGTGGGAGGGCAGCTGAGACCAGTGGAGCCGCCAGGCGAAATTCGGCTCAGCGCCTGCCCCATGGAAAGCGGAGCTGCCCGGACGCCGCCGGTCCACCCCATTCATGTGCACGTTCATCAATTTAATTTTTCTACAGTTTGAAAGATGCTTCTTTAAGCGCCTTTTTCAATATTAAGCACAAGCCGGTAATCGCCCGCTTCTTTAAACGAAAGCGGCAGTTCAATGGCCTGTTTAAATCCTGAAATTTTCGAATCGCCTACAATGATCGTTGGCGGTGTAATATCGATCTTGATTCCTTTTGCAGCCAGCGCCACACCCATATTCCCAGCAATCATGTTTACGACTTCGCCCGCAAAGGACTCCACCATTTCACCTTCAATCGGCATACCAAACATTTTCTCGCCAAGGCAGGCAAACGCGTTTTCCGGTCCGTCTAAAATAATACGGCCTGGCAGATCACCGGTAATGCCAATAAATACCCCAATCGCATGGTGGTTAAAAGATCCGTTTAAAAGCGCCGGCCGGCCTACTGTCAGCTCTAATGGAACAATCCCTTTAATTGATTCTACTGCACAGTTAAGCACTTCTTTAATAATCGTATTTTGATCTTGTTGTATCTGCACCACTTTAGCACCCCCATGTGTTCTTTTTATTTCACAAGAAAAGCCATATTTCATCACTTTTTCACCAAGCCATCAGTACTATCGGTCTATTTTTTTATTTGTTTAGACAATTTTATAAAAATAATGTGCATCATCTTAACTTTTGGAAAAAAAAGACGATACACTACTTATATACTATTCATCTAGTCATTATATCTTAAGAATTTGGAGGAATTTAGCATGCGTTTCTTTTTTTGGGCTTTTTACAGCCTCCTGATTTGCTTTGCTGCAAACGGGCTTTTTGTACATCCAGTCAATGCGGCTTCGGTTGTAAAAGGCACTTTTGTGGAAGCAGTCTATGAGTACGTGCAAATGGACGATGAGACAAGTGAAAAACGGCTCACAGGGGTAATTATACAAAATGATCAGGGAAAAACCGCCACATGGGCAATTGATTCAACAGCGGCCTTATCTGTTAATTCAATCGGCGTGACCATTGACGCTTTTAAAACGGGGATGGCCATCGAAGCGACAGTGAACCTTCGCCGGATTAAATCAATGAGCGGCAAGTCTTATGAGGCTCCTGGAGCCATTGACACCCGCGATCGAGCAGTCACCGGCACTATTAACCGGATCGACCCGAATGGAGGGTTTCTTTCAATCCGTTTCGACAACGGCCAAACCAAAACATACTATCTTAACGGCCAGACAGAAGTTTACAAAGGAGCCACTCTTGTTGACTTAAGTGTTTTATATGAAGGTGACCGGGTGAAATTAACCTTTTCTTCTTATAACACTTCTTATATACAGTCCATTGATGTCAATACACAAGGAATCAAAATCGAGCGTTTAGCCAAAGGAACGATTCAAGCGATAGATCCGATTCGCCGTAAACTGACGATTAAGAATGAAACGACATTTAAAGACTGGAAATGGGATGACAAACTTCCACGCCAGACGAGTTATACATACACAGCGAAAACGCCAATCTATATCGGCAATCAGCCGATTGCCATTGATAAAGCCCGCTATTATCAAAACAATGAAGCGTATTTTGTTACCGTGCGGCAGTTTAATAAGGAAGTGGTAGAACGAATTGTGATTAAGAAAACCAATGAGCGGACTTTTTATGAGCCTCTTTCTTCTGTCACTCTGGCTCAAAAAAAGCTGACCCTTCAAAAATCAGGTTCTGTTTCGTATCACACAGGTACCATTCTTATTCGAAACGGACGCATTGTTGATCCCAACAGCCTGCCGTTTAAGGGAGCTGCTTTTGTCGTAACAGACGGGCGGCAAAAAAGCGAATATGCGAACGTTATCCATATTACGAACGATGGCTTTGAAAGTCCGAATCTTGTCAATCATGCTCTTTATTTTGGTCGTATTCATTGGACAAGCGGTTACCAGCTGACTTTATCCAATGCACAAAAACTATCGAAAAATAAATGGACACCTGCTTCAAGCCCTTCTCTTGCATTCAGCAATGACACAGCAAGCGTTGAAGATTTTGGAAAAGGCGTTCTTAAAATTGTGCCGCAGCAGGATGAAGTAAGAGAGCATCTCGGTTCTTACGGATACTTTTATGTAGCAGACGGCCACATTGTCGGCATGCACCTTATTAGTGAAACTGCATTATCTGCAAATCTTGTTTCGGTTGGACGGCTGGAAGCGATAAAGGATCATAAAATAATTATTGTCCGTAACGTAAGCCGCTGGACAAATGGTGCATGGGATCAAGCAGGATTAATTTCAAATATGAACATTGAACAAACGACCTTTATCCGTGATGGACATGTGATTTCAGCAGATGAATTGAACATCCATGACCGGCTGTATATCGTTCACGAGTCCATTGTAAAAGGACGGATTATTCTTGTTAATTAATGATTTTTCAATGAAAGGATGTTTCGATGAATAAGCTATTTGCTTTTACCGCAGCAGTTCTGTTTTCTTTAGCTGCCTCTGTTCTTTTTTCTGGAGCCGCCTCGGCCGCTCCGCTTGATTATAACGGCGGTGTATACAATGAGTATACGTATGAAGAATATGTATTTGTATCCGGCCAGCCTGTTCAGTTCAGCGGAAAAGTAACGATCTCCGAGCGTGAAACAGCCACCCAGCGGACTGAAACGTACCGTTATACCTTAACAGGCCCAGGAGATAAAGATAAGCTGACCCGCAGTGTTTCTTACGTGACGGATATGAATGTAAAAACAGAAAAAAGCCAGACAACGTCTCAAACGTCTGTTAAAAGTTATTCTGAAAAAATCACGATTGGCAGTGAAACATATACACTGGATGATTATCAGCTCTCGCAGGGAACCGTTACCGATAACCGCCCTGCCTCAGACTACTATTCTGGAAATATGGCTGGGCGCAAAACATATAAACTAAAAAGCAATGAAGCGCTCGTCACCATTCATTTCAGCGGCAAAAATGTCGGTTATGAGAATTTCTGGGGTGCGACTGAAACGCAAATGATCGATTCTGAGATTGTAACGAATGAAGGTACTTTCTTTATAACGAGCAAAGTATCCGACAGTAAAACAAAATTTTTGCAATATGAACCGCATGATCCGGACCTATCGAGTTTCACCGGCGGCTACGCTCGTATTAGCGAGCAGTCGATGATCGGTGAATACGCCTATACCCTTCCCGGCAGCAGTATTGAAAAAACCGTTCAAGTCGGCCAGGAAAGAGTTCCGTTAATTGAACGGCTGATTGTGCCTAAATTCCGGGACTTAAATGGACACTGGGCAAAGGAAAATATTGAACAGCTTTATGCCCTCGGTGTATTTGATGATTCAAGTTCCTTTTTCTCGCCAGGCACACAAATGAACCGTTATCCATTTATTGTCGGGGTCATGAAAGCGGCGGATATCCGTGTCCTAGAACAGCCGAAAAAACAAAAAACACCGAGAAAAGCGATTTTCACTGATCTTGACCCGCAGGAAAAAGACTATTTATACATCGAAAGTGCCGTAGCAAAAGGGATTTCTAAAGGATACAGCGCAACAAAGTTCAGCCCAAACAGCGCACTTACCCGGGCCGAAGCAGTGGCCATTTTAATTCGTGCCCTTGGTCTTGAGCACCGTGCGCCAGATCCGGGTTACCATACTGGTTACGTGGATGATTCCTCTATTCCAAAATGGGCCAAGGACAGTGCATATGTCGCAACAGAAATTGGTCTTGTGTATGGTGATTTAAACAACCGTTTTAACCCGGCCAAGCCGATGACAAGAGCAGAAGCATCTGCTCTGACCATTCGATTTCTTCATTTTCTCGAAAAAGATTTAAAGCAGAATTACCGGGATGATATGTTATTTTTCCAATAAGCAAAAAGGTGGCTTTTATGAAGGTATTCACTCAAACCAAACGATTCGTTTTCTTGCTAGCTTTTATCATGATCGGCCTTGTTTCATCCGGATCCGGACAAGCAGCCGTCCCTTTTTCTGATATCAGCTCCAATCACTGGGCCTATACATCTATTAACTGGGCTTATACAAATAAGATTATATCCGGATACTCAAATGGAACATTTGGGCCAAAACGGACTTTGACGGAAGCGGAGTTTCTCGTCATGCTGACCCGGTATGACTGCTCGGATGATACATGGCCGAAAAGCCAGCCCGGCGACCGCCACTGGGCCGCTGCGCAATATGCGTATGCCAAAAGCAAGCATCTTCCGCTTAAAGGCTACAACGATTCAACACTTCGGGACAAGCCGGTTACCCGTGGGCAGGTTGCCCGAATCGTGGCGGCTTTTCATGGTTTCGACTTAAACGAGTATTATGCTGTTCAATATATGTATATAAATCAGCTTTCAAGCGGAAAAACAGGCATTAAAAACTTTGCAGATTATGGAGCGGGCGAGTCATTAAACCGTGCCGAAGCAGCTGTTTTTCTGCATCGCCTTGCTAAGCAGGGCAAATGTGAAATGAAGGGCACAAATGCCAGCCCTTCAGGTAAAGACAACAGTAAATATCCGCTGCCTGCCGATTTTCTCCCGGAAGGAACGGTCACGTTTCCAAATCCTGAAGGTGAAACGCCGCCATCAGGCGGATCTCCTGCTGGCGACTCGCGTCTCCAGGCAGCAGACATTGAAAAAAGAACACTTATTGCCAATGGCATTGATTCAACGTTCATCACCTTGTCGCTCAAAGACTGTTATGGCAACCCCATTTCTTATGATGAGTCTCTTTCTTTTCAAGCTTCGTCAAAATCAGGCGGCATGATTTCTAATGAAGACTATTACGAGCACGAATATTGGCCTGAAGAACCCTACTATTCGGCCGCTTCTTCATCCGCTTACGTACAGACTGACGGTCCGGACGTAACGGTAAAAGTGACAGCACCTGCTTTACCAACAGGAAAAAACGACACCATTTCATTACAGGCTACTGAAGGAACCTCGGTAAATGAAAGAATGGCGTGCTATCGGACGCCGGTTACAGTTGATTTGTCATATGTACCAAAAGCCGAGCTGCAAGTATCTTCAAGCCAGTCTAAGATTGCAGCAAACGGCAATTCAACGGCATACGTAACAGCGAAAATCGTAAAGCCGGGCGGACAGATTATCTCCGATTACAATGGACAGGTCCGCTTTTATTCAGCAAAAGGCGCTCTTTTATCAGCGAGCAATGTTTCATTCTCAAACGGAACCGTGTCCGCATGGGTGACTTCACTGTCTTCTTCTTCACCAGTTGAAGACACCATTTATGCAGAATTGATTCAAACGGACTCGAGATATCAAGCAGTAAACAGCGAAATTAAGTCGACAAAACACAGCATATCGATTTTATATGATCCAGGCCTTTCAACCGTTGAAGGATGCGCAAGAGAAGACTTGGAAGTGGCATTCATTATTGATTCGTCGGGCAGTATGAAACGAAGCGATCCCGAACGGCTGCGTGTGTCTAAGTCACAGGAATTGCTTTCAGTACTAAAGCCCTCATGGAATATAACAACTCATTTTAACAACCGGGGCATGCATTTATACGGGTCAGATCGTTCATGGACAGCTGCAAGCAATAGTTTATTTAATGTTTTTCAATCAGGCGGCACCAATATCGCAGATGGGATGGATGAAGCCTTCAGCCGATTTACAGCCGGCACAAGAAAAGTAGCCATTCTCGTTACAGATGGAAAATCAAATAAACAGCAGGTTCTTAACCAAATAGCTGAAGCCAAAAGACAAGGTATCACAGTTTATACTGTTGGGCTCGGTTCAAAAGAGCAGCTCAATGAAACATTGTTGCAGCAAGTCGCACAGGAAACCGGCGGCCGCTATTTTCATGTAGAAAAAAGCAGCAAGATCAGTACCGCTTACCAGACGATTTTAAGTGATTTGTCCTGCGGCGAGCTTTATCTTGGCTGTTCGCCGTCCGGCACGGTTTTTGCTTCACCGTCACTTCGCCTGACCAAGGATACATTTTATATGGATACGTTTATTGACGAAGGCTGCAGTGAGGTCGAGCGTGTTATCGTCCGCTTCCACGCAGCGGACGGGGACGTCGATTATGACTTGATCTACAGAGGGCAGCGGTATTTCGCTTTGAAAAAAGACAGGTCCGAAATTGATCCGTTAGCATTAGAAGACGAAGGTACTTTTCTTGCCTTTGATAAAGACGGCAATTTGATTGGCAGCCGGACGATCCCAATAATATTAAAATGATAAAAAGGATGCCTTCCTGATGGAGGGCATCCTTTTTTGCTGACTGCTGTCAGCTTTGGTAGTTATGCTGTTTTTCGATTTGTCCATCTTCGTCGTGAATAATAGCCATTGTTCCAGCTTCTTCTGCCATTTTTTTCGCTTCGTCTACTGCTTCGGATTTTGAACCGAACGTGTCATTGGGTTCGTCTTTCCCTTCTGTTTTCACAGCCCATTCACCATCACTGTGAGGAACAACATGAAATCTCGCCTCGTCTGTACCAGCCCGCTCTTCAAAATATTCATTGCGCTCATGGTTCTCAGCCATAAGGAATCCTCCTTTTTGAGATGGTATTTGTATCACGGTATCTTTACCCGGTTCATCAGCTTAAAAACACAAAATATTTCTCTCCGTCACCAAACTCTTCTGTACTTATAGCGGTCTTTAATAAACGCGGCATGATATTTGCCGTGTGAATCTGCTCTCATTAAACTTCTGTAAATATATTCAGGCACCCCTTCATAGTCATAAATACTTTGGTCCTGAAACTCGATTCGAAGAATTTGGTGAAAAGGATTGTATCCGACTCGTTTTAAATGAGAAGAAAAGACATGGGCCATTTCCATTTTCTCTGCCTTCCCTCCTTGCTTTTTTCATCTTAAATAAACGCTGTTGGTTTCTTTAGACTTTCCTTTTTAACGTTTTGTTTAAACAAAAAGCGGCTTCTCTTACTGTTCCATATAAAAAAAGAGCCATCCCGCTCAGGACCGCTCTTTATGCGTTGTAGGCTGCCAGGTATTTTTCTTTCAGCAGGGCGTAACGGCCTATGCTTTCTACAGACCCTTCGGCGCGGGCTGCGTCAAACAACTTGGCAAGCTCATCAGCATTTACACGAATGCCGCTTACATTGATACCATCCAGACTCTTTCCTTTAATTTTCGCCAGTAAAGTTTCGTCACCTTTAATGACCATTTCTTCACCCGTATACAAAATTTCCATTTATCTCTCCCCCTTTTTTAAATTTCAAAAAGCCGGCGAAACATGAAACGCCGTAAAACTGTTTGTTTAATGCAGGTATATCACACAATATCTTCTGCCGTACTGCTCTTTCCAGCGCTTAACACCTGATGCTATTATTGTTTCACCAGCGGCTCATTTCATTCTACATATTCTCCTCGCTGTCACCTTCTGTTTTTGTTTGTTTTGAAAGCAAAAACGAGCCGCCCGCACGGGGCCGCTCAAAAAGATCTGTTATTTAGTTTTTTGTTAATCAGCCATGTCGTCTTATTCAAAATACGCCTATTTTTGACTTGATCATTATCTTATATGATTGTGAGCGTGTTCGTCGTCAAATACATGATTGTCTAGGTACTTATGGAAGAACCATTCACCCGCTGCAACAAGAATGGCTGAAATAAATGCAGCTGTTAAAACATCCCCGCCGTTAATTAAAAGTGATCTGCCCATAAGCGACACAACAAAAAAAGCTAGTATCGCATCTGACACAGAAGCAAGGACGTTTCTTTGAACGTGATCTTCCTTACGCTCGTAGTCATCGCCTTCTTTGTGGAATATAAGCAAATCACCGATGATATACGCGACAACTGAAAGAACGGCACTAATAAGGAGGGTATCACTGAGCTCTCCCTGATAAAATCCAGTAAGTACGATTCCTAAAGTAATCGCAATCATCACAAATTTAATCATAATCGCTTTAACGTGATCCAAAAACATTTCCTCCTTTTTCTTCAATGCTCAGTTAATACCCTCTATAGAAATAATAAACATAGAGTTAATGTTTTTTAATGTTTATGTAAAAAAGTAACAATTTGTCATTAAGCTGTTATCTTTCTCTTCATGCTTTATATAAACTGCAGGTGTTAATGACGTTTCAAGCCGGCATATAAGCTGCGTGCTTCTCGTATATAAACATGCTAGTTAACTACGTTTATATATTTTTATTTTGAATTTTACACATTTTGAGTTTTGTTAATATTTTGTAAAGTTGTGGCAGTCTGGCTTTGACGACGGTTGCTTGAACACTTAAATATAAGGTTTTTTCAGGCAGTCCTCAATCAATAGCTTCAAAGCCAAGCCCATTCTGCTACCGCATTTTCTCTTAATCGGCTGTACAACAGTAAAAGGCCATCCGAAATGCGACTACTTAAATCGTGATTTTATAAATTTTTTCACATTAAAAATTAAATCTCTTCTTCATTGACCGCGTGCATGTGATTTATTCGCTTGATCTTTTTACCACACCCTACTAATCGCTTTTCTGATTTCGTCTTCAAATACGGTATACTTTGAACCGTCTGCTTGATCATCGTCACGGCAATACCATGCAATATCGCGCAGATTTGGCAGGTCCAGCGCTTGAAAATCGTTTCCAACTTCACGTCCGGCTTCGATAATCTTTTGATTAACGCCTTTTTTCAGCGCTGAATAAGACGCAATAGCATAAAGATAATGCGCTTTTGCGGCTTCAATCTCCGCAAGAACTGCCGGCAGCTTCTCCTCATAATCCACAACGGCTTCCTCTTTCGCCCGTTCAAAGATTTCTTTTGCACTGGCTCTTAGTTCCGGCGGAGCGACTGCTTTATCCTGATGTTCCTTCTGTTTCGCTCGATGCTCCGTGATTAAAATGTTCAATGATTTTTTCTCCATATTAAAACTTCTCCTCTATTTATCATTTTCGCAGGTGGAGACCTCTGCCAATGCCCTGCACCTGTATGTACCTAATTGATCGGGTCACTATTCTGCTTTATCCGATGCTTTTGCTTCATTTGGACTTAAACAGCCGTTGATTTCTGTTTTAATTTGCACAAATCCATGCCGCTCAAAACATCGGTCGCCGCTCATATAAACGCAGCACCCTTAGGATTTCTTTGCTGAGGAAAAATAATCGAAAGCCGGCTGAAACGAAAAGGTAAACTCCTTTCATCGTTTAACGTTTTTTTGCATACAAAAAAACGCCACCTTCATTTCTTTTAATCGAAAGAAATGAAGATGACGTCTTTAAAACATGAGAGTTTTTTATTACGAAACTTTGTTTTCTACTACAGAAACCGATGCTTTTTTACGGCCTAATTCGTTAAATACGATATTAAGGATGATCGCCGTCATACTGCCGGCTACAATGCCGTTGCCTGTCAGGATTTGAAGGCCGCCTGGCAGACCTTTAAACAAGTCCGGCACTACTGTTACACCAAGACCCAGACCGACCGAACAAGCAATAATAAGCAAGTTTTCCTGCGCATTCATATCAACGCGGCCGAGCATTTTAACGCCCTGCGCAACAACCATTCCGAACATCGCGACCATCGCGCCGCCTAATACGCTGGATGGAATAATCGTTGTGAAAGCGCCGATTTTGGGTACAAGTCCAAGGATGATTAAAAAGCCGGCTGTATAGAAAATGACGCTGCGTGATTTCACGCCTGAAAGCTGCATAAGTCCGACGTTTTGTGAAAAAGCTGTATACGGAAATGCGTTAAAAATGCCGCCAAGTACAATTGCCAGTCCTTCTGCACGGTATCCTTTGGCTAAATCTTTTTCTTCTACTTTTTTATCACAAATATCTGAAATAGCAAAGTACACGCCTGTTGATTCAACGAGGCTGACCATCGCCACTAAAATCATCGTTAAAATGCCTGTCCATTCAAATGACGGGGTTCCAAAATAAAACGGCTGAATCAAATGGAACCACGAAGCATCCGCGACAGCTGAGAAATCGACTTTGCCCATAAAGAATGCCAGGAGCGTTCCAAACAGCAGTCCAAGCAAAACAGAGATCGACCGGGCAAATCCTTTGAAAAAGCGATACATCACAATAATGACAGCAAGCGTTGCAAACGCAAGCGTAAGATTTTCGGCAGAGCCGAAATCAGGGCTTCCCTGTCCGCCGCCCATATTGTTCATCGCTACTGGGATAAGGGTAACACCAATAATCGTTACAACGGAACCCGTTACGACCGGCGGGAAAAAACGGACAAGCCGGCTGAAAAATGGGGCAATGACCAATACGAAAATACCAGAAGCGATAATCGCGCCGTAAATAGCGGAAACGCCATTTGCCGTCCCGATGGCAATCATCGGGCTGACAGCGGTAAAGGTACAGCCGAGTACAACTGGCAGGCCGATGCCGATCCATTTGCCGCGGTATACTTGAAGAAGCGTGGCAATTCCGCACATAAAAATATCAATTGAGACAAGGTACGTTAACTGAGCCGGCGTCATACCGACCGCTGCGCCTACAATCAGCGGCACAATCACTGCTCCTGCATACATCGCTAACACATGCTGAATACCGAGCGAAGCGGTTTTTAAACGTGTCGGTTTCATTGGTGTACCTCCACTTTAAATTGAATTTTTCCATCATGAAGAGATTC
Organism: Domibacillus indicus; assembly: GCF_023715895.1. Lineage (GTDB taxonomy): Bacteria > Bacillota > Bacilli > Bacillales > Domibacillaceae > Domibacillus > Domibacillus indicus_A. The sequence goes on from NZ_JAMBOO010000003.1 coordinate 244,207, forward strand.
GATTCTGGCAAGTGACTCTACCCGTACGCCTTCTTTTTCCAATAAAGCTCGTCCGTCCTGGAACGACTTTTCAATCACGATGCCGATTCCGGCAATCTTGCTTCCTGCCTGCTTTACAATATCCATTAAGCCAAGCGCTGCCTGGCCGTTTGCCAAAAAGTCGTCAATAATCAGCACTGTATCGTCTTCGCTCAAGAAAGATTGAGAAACCGCAATCCGGTTGGTTGTTTCTTTTGTAAAAGAATATACATCCGCCGTCAGCAAATCATCCGTCATTGTTAAAGACTGGCGCTTGCGTGCAAACACAACCGGCACCCCTAACACAAGGCCGGCCATCACAGATGGAGCAATCCCGCTCGATTCCAATGTGAGAATTTTTGTGATTCCTGCTCCCTCGAACAACCGGGCAAATTCTTCTCCGATTTCTTTCATTAACTGCGGATCAATCTGGTGATTCAAAAACGAATCTACTTTTAAAACGTGCTCAGAAAGCACGCGTCCGTCCTGTTCCATTTTTTCATGAAGACGCTTCATGGTGTAGGTTTCCTCCTTTGATTCGTCTTCAGGCATAAAAAAAGCCTGAAGCGCAACGTATTCCTCAAAAAAGAGTGAACAATGCCTTCAGGCTTCGAACAGACGGGTCCGTTCTCTTGTTCACTCATAGTCGGAGCATTTACGGTGTCCGGTAGAAACTTGCAGGCCGATTCCTGCGATTATATGAGTGAATATGTTTAGTTGATAATCATTATAATAGCATATCATTTGAGAAAATCAATACAAAACACGAACATTTTATTTTTTTGTTTTCTGATTATTCGTTTTCTTTTCACGTACTCTCACCGCAAGGCATTTTATAGAGCAGAAAAAGCCTTTGACCGCAAAATAGTCAAAGGCTTTTTCGATGATTAACTTTCGTGGCGAGGCGGACGTTTGCCCCAGTATTGATAGTAATCACAGCGGATAAATCCGTTAAACAGCTTGCGTTTTTTCGTAGCCGGACGGCCATATACTTCTTCAAATCCTTCATGAGACGTTAATACATAAATGGACCACGTATCGAGCGGCTTAAAAGCACGTCCTAAATCAGCATACAGCTTTTCAACGCCTGGACGGTCGCTGAGGCGTTCTCCGTACGGCGGATTGCCAACAATTACACCATATTCCTTATCGGTTTGAAATTTCGTTGCATCTTCTGTGCGGAACCGGATCAAGTCACCAAGCCCTGCTTCGAACGCGTTCGCTTCGGCAATCCGGGCCATTTTCGGATCTACATCCAGCCCTTCGATATCAAGCGGCTGATCGTAATTCGCTTTATCTTCTGCTTCCGTTCGTACCTCATCCCAAATACTCCCGCCGATCCAGTCCCATCCTTCGGAAATAAATTCTCGGTTAAATCCTGGAGCGATATTCTGGCCGATCAGTGCTGCTTCAATTGGGATGGTACCAGAGCCGCTGAACGGGTCTACAAACGGCTTGTCAGGGTACCAATTTGTCAGCTGGACAAGGGCAGCGGCCAGCGTTTCTTTCAGCGGCGCTTCTCCCTGCCCGGTCCGGTAGCCGCGCTTATGCAGGCCGGCACCGCTTGCATCAATTGTCAAGGTTACTTTATCTTTTAAAAGAGCCACTTCAAGCGGAAAACGCGCTCCTGTTTCAGCCAGCCACGTTTCCACGTGATAAGCGGATTTTAACCGCTCTACGATGGCTTTTTTCACAATCGCCTGGCAGTCAGAAACACTAAACAGGGTAGATTTAACGGACTTCCCTTGTACAGGAAACGAGGCGTCTTTTGGCAGGTAGTCCTCCCAGCGAAGCGCTTTTGTTTTCTCAAAAAGCTCATCAAATGTTTTGGCGTAAAATTCAGCCACAACCACTTTTACACGGTCAGCTGTACGCAGCCACATGTTGCAGCGTGCAATCGCAGAGGCATCTCCTTCGAAATACACTTTTCCATTTTCTGTTCTCGGTTCGTATCCAAGATCTTTTACTTCTTTGGCTACGATGGCTTCAAGTCCCATCGCAGCAGTTGCGATTAATGTATACATAACATCCTCTTTTCGTATCGATTCATTTCGGCCCATCATTTTGTAAAAAAGTGATCAGCTCGGATAAAGAAATCGGTTTTGAATAAAAATAGCCTTGAACGATATCACATGACTCTTCCTGCAGCAGCTCAAATTGACGCTCGTTTTCAACACCCTCGGCCACAACCTTCAAATGAAGGCGATGCGCCATCGTAATAATGGCTTCCACAATTGAAGCATCATCCTCGTCTTCATCCATCAGCTGAATAAAGCTTCGGTCGATTTTCAGCTGGTCAATAGGAAATCGGCGCAAATAACTGAGCGACGAATACCCTGTCCCAAAATCATCAATGGATAACCGAAAGCCGTGCCCTTTTAACTGATCCAGCTTTTGGATTGAAGACTGTGCGTCTGGCATAACGGTACTTTCCGTTAACTCCAGCTCGAGACGCTCCGGCAGAATATTTTCTTCATATAAAATAGCTTGGACGGTTTCCACAAATCCATCCTGTAAAAATTGCAAAGCCGATATATTTACCGCAATCGGTAAATCGGTAAACCCATGTCGGCTCAATGTATGTAAATCACGGCATACCTGCCTTATAATCCATTTTCCAATCGGAATAATCAGGCCGGTTTTTTCTGCCAGCGGAATAAAAACTGCAGGCGGTATATCGCCGTAATGCTTATTATGCCATCGAAGCAGCGCTTCTGCACCCGCTGCTCTTTTAGAAACTGCATCAACCTGCGGCTGATAATGAAGCATCAATTCATTTCGCTCAATGGCACGGCGCAGCTCCATTTCCATGGTCAGGGCTTCTTTCGTTTCCTCATTCATCTCTTCACGGTAAACCGAAAAACGGTTCCGTCCTGTTTGTTTAGAATGGTACATTGCTTTGTCTGCATGCCGAATTAACGTTTCCACGTCACGGCCATCTTCAGGAAAAAAACTGATGCCTATGCTCGCTGAGATATAAATATCCTGCCCTGCAATATGAAAAGGAGTTGAAAAAGAAGAAATAACCGCTTCCGCCAGCTGAAAAGCTTCACGTTCGTGACGGATATGGGTCAGCGTAATAGAAAATTCATCTCCCCCGAGCCTGGCGATCATATCTTTATTGCCAAGCAGCCGTTTCAGGCGGCTGGTTAAATCCATCAGCAGCTCGTCTCCCGCTTTTTGACCGAACGTATCGTTAATTTGTTTGAAACGATCCAAATCAAGTAAAAATACAGCTAATTTTTGATTGTATGTTTGAGAAGTTTCTACAACAGAAGCCATTCGCGTATAATAAGCGTAACGGTTGGCCACTCCCGTTAAAGCATCTTGATGAGCCAGTCTTTGTGCTTCTGCTTCTGCCGAGCGCTGATCGGAAATATCGGTAAAAACACCAATATAGTGTTCCGCTTTTCCCTGGTCATCATGCACGGCCAAAATGGTCAGCCACTCTGGATAAAGCTCACCGTTGCGGCGCCGGTTCCATATTTCACCGCTCCATTGTCCTTTTTGTGTGATGGTTTTCCACATTTGTTCATAAAATGAGCGATTGTGCAGACCCGACTGTAAAAAGCTCGGCTGTTTTCCAATCACTTCTTCTGCTTTGTAGCCAGTCACTACTTGAAACGCTGGATTTACAAATAAAATGGCACCCGTTTTATCCGTAACCATCACGCCTTCACGGATGTTGTGGATGATTAATTCATTAATTTGTTTTGGATAATCCTTCATAAAAAGGAGTCAGCTCCCCCGCCAAATAGAACAAAAGCTCCCCTATAAAGGAGAGCTGTGTTAGTTAGATTTCATAAACCCTGAATAACGTTCTGTAAGCCATGTTTTGTACCATTGTACTACAAACGGCCAGGGTATGGCCTCGTACTCCGGTGGCAATCATCTATCTGCGAAACACCTATATGTTTCACCTTTCCATTCGTTCGTTTTCGTCCGGAAAGTGCCCCTACCAAAATTTGGGTTGCTCACTCACGGGGTTTACCTCGTTCCACCTTTGCCATTTCTAGCAAAGCTACGTCACTGTGGCACTTTCAAGGTATTCACACCATATCCAAGAAGGACGTAGGTGTTTTCCCTGCCGTCAGCAAACTAAATTGCTGCCCTGGCTTATGGTTTCGCCAGGCGTGATCACTACAGGCATCACAGCACTGTGTGAGCATGGACTTTCCTCTGCGAGCTCAAGACTCACAGCGATTACCCAAACGTTATTCGATTTCGTTCCTTATTATAAAAGAAACCGCGAGATTTCGCAATGGTAATTTATTCATTATGGAGACGGTCGCCAAAAACGTGGCGTTCCAAATTCGATAAGCGTTTTAAAATATCGAAATTGGTTGATCCCGGAGCCGGCTGCTGCTGGCGAATTGGCGCTTCCGGAATCGGCTTCCGGGCTGAAATCGTGCTGTTTTCTTTTTTCAAGCGCAAGTTTTCCTGCTGCAGCTCTTCAATTGCCTGCTGAAATACTTCATAGTCTTTTATGACAAGGTCTAAAAATTGATCTACTTCATCCGGGTTATAGCCCCGCATCGATGTTTTAAATTCTTTTTCCAGGATATCTTTTCCTGTTAACTTAAGTTTATCCGACAACATTGCCTTGCACCACCTTCATCGAATCCTGCCTATTTTTTCATTAATTGTTTCAAAAACAGGGTCGTTTGTCAATCGGAAAGCAGGCAGCCAAGAGGTTTTTTCTTTCCTTATAACAATGCGTAAAAACTATCTTTTAAGTTTGTTAATACGAATGCAGTTAAGCCGACAAACACGAAAAATAAAAATAGAATTGCACGATACAACCTGTCATTCACCCCATATTTATAGTTTATCTCAAAAACAACCATTTATCATTTTACGGTGTTTTTAAAAAAGTTACAACTATATGACAGTCATTTTCGGGTTATTTCGACAACTTTTTTTCAAGCCGGCACAAACGGTGTAACAGCGCGGCTTCGACTGCCGGATTTTCCTGCTTTTGCTGCAGGGCCCATTTGGTTTCTCTTACCGCCATCGGAATATCTTTCCACTTATGCTCATACAGCTTGGCCAGCTCAACGGCTGCCTCGATGGAGCGGTCCGCCCCAGCCTGACGGACACGGGTAAACAGCTGCACCGCTTCTTCAAAAGAATGTTCCTTTTTCAGCTGTATCGCAAGCCGGAACGCCGCATCTAAAGCGACGTCATCCCGGCTGCTCTTCGCAGCGTTTTGAAAGGATTCTTTTGCTGCCGCACGGTTTCCCGATGCTTCAAACCACTTCCCTACCTCAAGAGTCGTTTGGTCATCACTTCCTCCTTCTTCATCAAGCACGAGACGGCTGATATGCGTATATAAAGTAATTAAGCTTAAAATGTCGCGCTCGTTGTGCTTCATCACCTGCAGGACACCCTCTGGATCTCCCCGATCGATAAAATCAAAATAAATAATCGGTGCCAGATGGCCGGGAACATCATTCACCCGTTGGAGTCCGAGGTGCTCTTTTTCTACGTTGACAAGCTTAACGGAATCCATTGTATGCTTAAAAAGCCGGCGGGATGCATGATAAAGGTCAAAGTGTCCAAAAGCCGGCAGCGCCGGCACCCGCTCGCGTACAAACGTATGACGTGACTTTACCTGCGGCCAGTCAAATGATTTTCCATTGTATGTGACCAGGGTTGTATAGTCGGTTTCCTGTAGAAATTTCGCATACAGTGCCGTTTCATTGCCTGGAGAAGGAAGAAAAAATTGCTTAACCGTCACTTGATGGTCATGAATGCGCGCGGTTCCAAGTAAAAAAATAACACTTCCTGAACCGCTGAGCCCGGTCGTCTCAATATCAAAGAAGTATAAATCAGATGGATGAAATCCTTTAGCCGACAGTGGATGATGTCCACTAAAAGATGACCACTGTGCTATCGTTTTTTGCGCCTCACTAAATGTATACAAGCCGTGGAGCGTGTCGAGCGGATGGTGCGTTTCACGTGTGATGCAATATTCCCCTTCAAATTCAAACAGCTCGGCTCCCGCTGCCTTCCACGTCTCCCAATGCCGAATCTCTTTTGGTGCTTCCACTTTTTTGGCAGCCGGTTTTTCCCCATCACGTACAATATGCTTTTTCTGCCGCTGCAGCTTTTTCATTAAACTCATTGTTAGCCCCCCTTAAAACCGGTTGAGCAGCTCAATGCTTTTTTGCTTCACATTCATTCCCTCAAACCCCATGCCAACGCAGGAAGGACAGCCGTTTTCACACGGACATCTGCGAATCAAATCAATGGCCGCCGCCTTGACACTGTCGAACCGCTTGTACACATCTTCTGCAAGACCGATGCCGCCCGGATAATGATCATATAAAAAAATAGTCGGCAGTCCTGTATGGGCCGCTTTAATTTGTGAAACGACGTGAATATCACTCCGGTCGCACATTGTGTGGATGGGAACTACATGATGCAGAACGTTCGCAATGCCCATGAGTAAATGTTCCAGTGATTTTTCAGGCTCATCGATTTTAAGCTCTAGCCAGACTGCACTCGTATGAATTTCTTCTTCCGGCAGTGTAATCGGCCCGGAGCCAATGTTTTCGAAAGTCGTCAATTTAATTTTCTTAAAGATGGTCGGCAATATATTCACCGTGACGTCACCGTAATGAACAGAGGAAAGCGACTGCTCCCGCGTCCGGTCTATTTCCAGTACTTTCAGCTGAACCGCCAAATTAGCATCTGTATAATATTCCACATCCACCTGGCGGACGTATGCTTTTTTGTGCTCCCAATCCAGCTTTTCTACTTGAAACTGCACTCCTTCGTGCAAATAAATCGCTTCATCGTGCAAAAGCGTCATCGCGCTGAGCCGGTCCATTTCGCCGATAATCTTTACATTAGCTGTTTCAGTCTGATCAACAATAACGACATTTTCCTGTGCAGCCGAGCGAAGAGAAATATTGGTCGCCGGAAATGATTCATGAGACCAGTGATATTTGCCTCCATTGTAATGAAGAACCCGCTCCTCCTGCAAATATTCCAGGATTTCGCCTACCTCCATCGGGCCGAACAGTTCGTCTTCCCGAAACGGCAGCTCGTACGCTGCGCACTTTAAATGATCAACTAAAATAATTAAATTTTCGGCATTAATGCGGGCTGATTCAGGATTTCGCTCAAAGAAATAATCGGGATTTTGCACGACATACTGGTCAATCGGCGCCGAGCCTGCCACCATAATGATAACTGCTTCCCCATGACGCCGCCCGGCACGGCCGGCCTGCTGCCAGGTGCTTGCAATACTGCCCGGATAGCCGGTCATCACGCAGACCTGCAGCTGTCCAATATCGACACCAAGCTCCAGCGCGTTCGTACTGACCACGCCTAAAATGTCTCCACTTCGAAGCCCCTGCTCAATCGCACGCCGCTCCTTCGGCAAGTAGCCGCCCCGGTAGCCGCGAATCGTTTTCGGGCCGATCTCCCGCTTCACCAGTTCCTGAATATGACTTAAAATCACTTCAACCCGGACCCGGCTTCTCGCAAACACAATCGTTTGAATGTTATTTTTTAAAAATTCCTGCGCCAGGCGGTTTACTTCAACCGTCGCACTACGACGAATATTCAGTGGTTCATTCACAACCGGCGGATTATAAAAAACAAAGTGCTTCCGCCCCCGTGGTGCTCCATTGTTGTCGATCAGCCGCATCGGCCGGTTCGTTAACGCTTCAGCGAGTTCTTTCGGATTGGCAATCGTGGCAGACGTACAAATAAACTGCGGGCTGCTTCCGTAAAAAGCACAAATACGCAGCAAGCGGCGAATCACATTCGCAACATGGCTGCCGAATACACCGCGGTACGTATGCAGTTCATCAATGACGATATATTTTAAGTTCTCAAACAAACTGACCCATTTTGTATGGTTTGGCAAAATAGCCGAATGAAGCATATCCGGATTGGTCATCACAATATGCCCCGCCTGCCGGACTTTTTGGCGGATCGTCGGCGACGTATCTCCATCATAAGTAAAGCTTTTAATATCGGCACCCATTTCGGCAATCATTTCGTTTAATTCACTTTTTTGGTCCTGTGCCAGTGCTTTCGTCGGAAACAAATAAAGAGCCCTGCTTGTTGAATCTTCCGCAATTTTTTGCAGGACCGGCAAATTATAGCAAAGCGTTTTGCCCGAAGCGGTCGGGGTCACTGCTACAATATTTTCTCCTTTTTGCACAGCTTCTAAAGCTGAATATTGGTGGGTGTATAACTCGCGCACTCGGCGTGCTTCCAGTGCCCTTTTCAGCCGTTCATCCAAAAAAGCCGGCATCGGACGTGTTTTTGCTTCTACTGGCTCCAATTCATGCCAGTGGATGACATTTTCATCCTGCCGCAGCTCTTCAATCATCTCTACAAGTGTTTTTTTCCACATTGCCCTGCTGGCACCTCTTTTCCTGCTGCTTTCGATCCTAAAAATCGGTTCTTTTCCTTCTATCTTATCGAACAAACGATCTTTTTAAAAGCAAAAAAAAGAGCGCTTGAACGCGCCCTTTATTCTTCTAAGTTATAATAAAGCGATTCAAGCACATACAGGGCTGAATCTGCCGATTGAATAAACTTTGCCCTTCCTGTCTCAAAAAAGTGGGCGTGAGCACCAACCCGCCGGGCGTTATCAGCTGCCTGGACAATCTGGGCAGCATGCACGTATTTTTGCGGATGCTCTTTTAAATACGAAAGCGCCGCTTGTTCCCAAGCGTCCGCTGCAGCATCTACCTCGTCTGCAAACGGCTTTACGGTTTTGAAAAAATCAGCCGATTCCTTTGTTTGGCGGCCTGCTTCAAAAATAGCTTTCGCTTGTTCGATTAATTCCCGTAATTTTACTGTTTGATCACCTAAAGACACGTTCTACCCTCATTTCATATTGAGCCGGCTGCTGGCTTCAGCGGCATCACTACATCCCCGCACAAAAAGCGTGCTCCTTCTTCCACTAGAAGCAAACGGTTATGAACGCGCTCCGCGTGGATGCGAAAGCCGGCAATTTTGCGGCTTCGTTCGTCTGCCACCCTCATTTTCAATCGCTGCTCAAGCTCCATTGTATCTTTTTCCAATTGTGCCAACTGTTCCATCCACTCTTGCTTTGTCATTCCCGTCACCCCTTTGCTTTGTTGACTAGTAAAATTCGCCGCTGGGAGGAGATCTCCTTCCCGCTTGACAAAACTAGTGAACACACGGCAAAGAAAGCGGCAATCCGACAATTTACGCAAAAGTCATGCCTTTTTTCTTCATTAAAAACTGAAGCGCGCGACGGAACGTTAAGAATGTATGTAAATCCGGACGAATCCGCATGCCGCTTCGCATAAGCTCCTGTGTGAACGCTGGTGTAAATCCGACTAAAAATGTTTCAGCACCCATCAAGTTTAACGAATCAACGAGCTGATCGATAGACTGCCCAAGCAGCTCGGTTTCTTCAATTTCTTTTTTAGTAATGGCCGTAAAGTCAATAATGACGGTTTCTATTTCGTTTTCGTAGCATGCATCCATCAGTGCAGAAATAATAAGCTCAAATCGTTCCTGCGACATTTTCCCGGTCAGCGGTACTAATATCGTTTCTGGGATAATAGACGGAATAATCGGAGCGGACACATCCTTCACTAACTGCTTGTATTCGGCCAGCTCCTTTTTTAAAGCTCGTATTTCTTCTTGAAGAGCTCCAATCTCTTCGGCTTCTCTTTTCATTGCACATCCCCTGCTTTTATCATGATTCTATTTATCTTAATATACTAGCCGAATGACCGTCGCTTTTCAATGTTCTGCTCCCGGAAAAAGGCATAAAGGAATATGTCTTTTCAAACAGGCGATTTGTTCGCTCATGTGGTATGATATTGATTGGATTCAAGAGGAGGGAATGAGATGGCGATCCGCTATCCGAATGGAAAAGAATATACGCAGCCCGCTCAATCGTCCCACGCGAAGCAGCAGAACAAGAATCCTGTTTTTTCAAACCGCGGCATGACGCTTGAAGACGATATTAATGAAACGAATGCGTATTATTTGAGCCAAAATATGGCGGTCATTCACAAAAAACCTGTTCCCGTTCAAATTGTACGGGTCGACTATCCAGCCAGAAGTGCGGCTGTCATTAAGGAAGCTTATTTCAGGCAGGCTTCTACAACGGATTACAATGGGGTTTATAAAGGAAAGTATATTGATTTTGAAGCGAAAGAAACGAACAGTGAAACGTCGTTTCCGCTCAAAAACTTTCACGCCCACCAAATTGCCCACATGAAACAAGTGGACGAGCATGGCGGTATCGCTTTTGTAATTATCCGTTTTTCTAAAACGGACGAGCTCTTTTTTCTGCCGTTTCATGCATTGAATGCTTTCTGGGAACGTATGCATAACGGCGGCCGCAAGTCTATTACAAAAGCAGAGCTCACCAGCTGCAGTACCAAGCTGAAACTGGGCTTTTCTCCGCGCATTCCATTCTTGGATGCCGTGGAAGATGTATACTTTTAATTTTGAAAGTGAGGAAAAGAGACAAATGTCTGGCGAATACAAATCAAGAACTGAAAAGCGGAACCAGCAAAAGAAAAAGCCGGCCCGCGCACAACGAAAAGCAAAACCAGCCAAATCACCTTCGAACAAAAAACGTTCGATTTTCAAACGGGTTTTTCTCGGCCTGCTTTTAGTTGCTTTACTCGTTTTGATCGGTGGTGCAGGACTGTTTGCTTATTACGTAAAAGATACACCGGAAATTGATGAATCACTTTTAAAAGATCCGATTTCATCAAAAATTAATACGGATGATGGCAAACTGCTGACCAATGTTGGTGCAGAGCGCCGTGAATATGTGAAATATGACGATATTCCTGCTTTGGTCCGTGATGCCTTTATCGCAACGGAAGACAGCCGATTCTTTGACCATCACGGAATCGATCCGATGCGCCTTGCCAGTGCAGCAGTGAAAAACGTGACAAACGGCTTTGGCTCACAAGGGGCCAGTACGATTACCCAGCAGGTTGTTAAGATGTCTTTCTTGACAGCTGATAAAACCTTGAAGCGGAAAGCCCAGGAAGCTTATCTTGCCTTTAAACTGGAGCAAAAATACTCCAAAGAAGAAATTTTTGAAATGTATGTTAACAAAATTTATATGTCGGGTACACCTGCGGTAATGGGTGTTAAAGCAGCGGCTGATTACTACTTCGGTAAAGATTTAGATGAATTGACCCTGCCGGAAGCGGCTTATCTTGCGGGAATGCCGCAAAGCCCGAATAATTACAATGCCTTTAACCATCCGGAAAACGCTGAAAAGCGGAAAGACGTCGTTCTCTCTCTTATGAACCAGCATGACAAAATTACTGAATCCGAAATGAATGAAGCACAATCTGAAAACATTACTGATTTCCTTGTTGAAAAACCAGTAAACAAATCAGGTGTCGACAAAGAATATGACGCTTTTGTTGACCAGGTGATTGAAGAAGTCGAAGACATGGGCTACAACGCCTACACAGATGGATTGACGATTGAAACAACGCTTGATAAAGAAGCGCAGGACTTTATGTATGAGCTCTTAAACAGCGATGAGTACATTGACTACCCGAGTGAGCTGTTCCAGGCCGGTATCGTTTTAACAGATACTGAAACCGGCGAGATTCGGGCGATTGGCGGAGGCCGCAACCAGGAAGTCGAGCGCGGCTTCAACTACGCGACCGATAACCGGACACAGCCAGGCTCAACGATTAAGCCTATCTTGGATTATGGCCCAGCAATTGAATATTTAAAATGGTCAACGTATGAACAAGTGGAAGACAGCCCGCTTCAATATACAAATGGCGGTTCTGTTGGAAATGCCGGCGGCTCTTACGCAGGTATGATGTCTATGCGTGATGCGCTCGCCCGTTCAAAAAATACACCGGCCGTCCGAACGTTCCAGGAAGTCGGTTTTGACGATGCTTATGAATTTGCCGGCAAGCTCGGCATCAATTTAAAAAATGAATTTGAATCCTATGCGATTGGCGGAATGGATGGCGACGAAGGTATTTCACCGCTGCAAATGGCCGGCGCTTATGCTGCATTTGGAAACGGCGGTATTTACAACAAACCGCATACGGTTAAACAAATTACACTCGCAGACGGCACAGTCGTCAAAAATGATATTAAATCCGAACCAGCCATGAGCGATTACACGGCTTATATGGTTACGGATATGTTAGAAAGTGTTGTAGACTATGGAACCGGAACGGCAGCGAATATTCCTTCGCTTCATATGGCCGGTAAAACCGGAACAACGAACTACACGCAGGACGAGCGTGAGAAATACGATATTCCGACCAGCGCTTCTCCAGATTCATGGTTTGTCGGCTATACAACGAAATATACAGCGTCCGTTTGGACAGGTTATGAAAAACGCAATGAGTACTTGTCCAAGGAAAGCCAGCAGATTGCAAAACAGCTGTTTAAAGAATTGATGACAAAAGTATCTGAGGACGTAGATACACCTGATTTTGAAAAACCAGACAGCGTCATTGAACTGCCAATTGTCAAAGGATCGAATCCAGCAGTTGTGGCAGGAAGCGGCGCTTCAGACAGCGATGTAACATATGAATTATTTGTCCGCGGCGAACAGCCGAAGCGTTCTGCTCCGAAAAAGGAAGAAGAACCGGAAGAAGATGAGCAGACAGAAGAGGAAGAACAAACTGAAGAAGAAACATCCAGCGGTGAGGTAACGGGCTTATCGGCGACCGCAGACGAGAGTGGAAATATGTCTGTTTCATGGTCCTACAGCGGTGAGGGCAGTCCATCCTTCAGCGTATCAAATGGATCGGAAACACAGTCTATCGGCGGCTTCTCAACCGTCTTTGGCGGCGGACAGCCGGGACAAACATACTCCATCACGGTCACAGCCATCGTAGACGGCCAAAGTGTTGATTCGGCTTCTACATCTGTAACCGTTCCAGGCGGTGAAGTAACAGAACCGGAACCAACAGAACCGGAGCCGACAGAACCGGAACCAACAGAACCGGAACCAGCAGATCCGGAACCAGCAGATCCTGAGCCAGCAGATCCTGAGCCAGCAGATCCTGAGCCAGCAGATCCTGAGCCAGCAGATCCGGCTCCAGTGGATCCTGAGCCAGCAGATCCGGCTCCAGCAGATCCTGAGCCTTCTACTCCACAGCCAAGCACGCCTGCTACAGGTAACAATGGAAATGGAAACGGCAATGGGAACACGAATGGTAATACAAGTGGAAATACCGGCGGAACCGGCACAACGCAAGGCAATGGTTCAGCTGAACCAGCACCTGACGTTCAAACCGAAACCCCATAAAAAATCCCCGATGAGTTTAAACTCATCGGGGATTTTTTATGGCGTAAACAGCGGCGGCTTTTTTCAGCTCTGTCATCAGCTCGATCAGCTGGCGATAAGCCATGTACGTGTAAGGACGGTTATCAATGTAAGTGAACCGCTCCAAAAAATTAATCGGCTTTACCGCAAAATCCGCTTGTTTTTCCTTCCAAAGCGCTGGGGCTGCCGGCTGTCCGTTTACCCAAAACAGCGCCATAAAAAACATGGCCAACAGCGCATCCACTTCTTCTTTTACATCTTTACTGCGTATACGCTGTTTTTCATCAAGTGCCTGTTCCATCTTTGTCCAGGCAGACTCAAGCAGCGGGAGACCACTTTTTTCACTCTCCCACGGTTTTTCTCCGCCCAATTCATATTTAAAATACGGATATACACAAACGGATTCGGGCAGTTCTGCTTCCCTTTCAGTTGAAAAATACCGAAGCTCTTCAGGGATCCTTACTGTCATACACGCGTGCCTCCAAGCTTCATACGTTTTTTTCCTTCCCGGCATATATCAAGCAGCGGACATTCCGGACAGCGAGGTGCCTGCGCTTTACAGTGATAGCGGCCGAAGAAAATCATTCGATGATGTGTATCCGACCATTCTTCCTTTGGAATTTTGCGCATAAGCGTGTTTTCCACTTCGGTTACATTGTCCTTCCAGCGGCAGAAACCGAGCCGCTTAGACACCCTCTCTACATGTGTATCAACCGCGATAGCGGGAACACCAAATGCAACAGAAGCCACGACATTGGCGGTTTTTCGGCCGACACCCGGCAGCTTAACAAGCCGATCCTGTGTGTCAGGGACAATACCACCAAAATCCTCCAGCAGCATCCGCGACATTTTTTGAATGTTTTTCGCTTTGTTTCGGTACAATCCAATGGAGCGGATATCCTGCTCCAGCTCTTCAAGCGGAACCGCTAAATAATCTTCCGGCGTCTTATATTTCTCAAACAGCCCTTTGGTTACTTTGTTGACGAGCGCATCTGTACATTGCGCTGACAGTGCGACTGCTACGACCAGCTCAAACGGATTTTGGTGATTTAATTCGCAGTGTGCGTCCGGAAACATCTCGGCAAATGTATCCAGGCAGCGGCGAATTTGGATTTTGTTCAGCATATTGATCTGTTCTCCTTACTGCTCCAGCCAGTTGTAAAACGGGACGGCATGCTCAGAACGGGAAATTTGTTCGGTTCCAGTTGGTTTACGAAACTTTTTCCCCTGCTCTCGCGCCTGCTCCACCGTTTTAATCCCTTGCTTTTTCCATTCAAATAAAATGCGGTCAATATAGCGGAAGCTCAATTTCATAGACAGAACTGCTTCTCTGAGCGCTGCTTTGATCACAGGCGGCTCATGGCCATCCTGGTCAATCCAGAGCGCCAATGTTTCACATTCAATGGAGGAAAGCGGCCGGCCGAATTCTTCTTCAAATAAACTGTACAAGTCTTTTTCTTCAACCATAGCCTGCTGCACCGACTGGCCCCTCGCATCTGATTCAAAAATGGAAGCCAGCTTGTGCCAAAGAGGTTCCAGCGAATAAAACTCATAGCCGGTCTGGCTGCCCTGTTCGATCGCGACGACCTGCTTTTGAATCAGCTTTTTCACGCAGCCTGCACAGTCAGAAGACGACATCGACATACGGTTCGACAGCTCTTCAAAGCTCGGGAAAGTAATGCCTTTTTGCGCATATGCGTAAATATGCAGCAGTACCATCATTTCCTGTTCATTTAAGGACAGCCGCTTGTAGTTTTCCAACAGAACGTTCGGAATGCTTGTTGCACCCTGTTCCATCCAGCGAATCATCATTTCTTTTTCTTTCATGTTCATTCCACCTCGACCCTTTGCAATGCTTCATATTATACTAGGACACGGAAAAAAAGAAAAGCCGCCCGAATGGACCGCTTTTCTAATCGATATTACCCTTTTTGGTTTGATTTTACATAATCCGCAATGCGCTCAACTGCTTTTTCAAGCAATTCAAGTGATGTCGCATAGGAAAGACGGATATTATCCGGTGTGCCAAAGCCGCTGCCTGGCACTACCGCTACATTTGCTTCTTCAAGCAGTGCTGTCACAAAGTCATCCACATTTGCATGACCTGTCAGGGCCGCTGCTTCTGTTACATTCGGGTACAAATAAAAAGCACCTTGCGGCTTTAAGCATGTAACCCCTGGAATTTCATTTAATTTCGCATGAATAATATTTAAGCGTTCTTCAAACGCTTTTTTCATCACTTCTACAGGCTCCTGCGTGCCTTTATAAGCTGCAATCGCACCGTATTGAGCTGTTGACGTCGGATTAGATGTTGAATGGCTCGCAAGGTCTGTCATCGCTTTGATCACTTGCGCATTACCGGCTGCATATCCGATGCGCCAGCCTGTCATGGAGTGAGATTTTGATACTCCGTTAATCACAATCGTCTGCTCTTTTAATTCAGGAGACAATTGGGCGATCGATACATGCTTGTTGTCGCCGTACACAAGCTTCTCGTAAATTTCATCAGATACGATCCAAATATTATGGCGGAGGGCCACTTCTCCTAACGCTTTCAGCTCATCCGCAGAATAAAGCATGCCTGTTGGGTTAGATGGGGAGTTGATAATCACAGCTTTTGTTTTTTCTGTAATAGCAGCTTCAAGCTGATCCGGTGTAATTTTAAAATCGTTGGATTCTTTTCCGTCAATATAAACCGGAACACCGTCTGCAAGCTTTACCTGCTCCGGATAACTTACCCAGTAAGGTGTCGGGATGATCACTTCATCGCCTTCATTTAAAATCACCTGAAATAAGTTGTAAAGAGCGTGCTTTGCGCCTGTTGTGACAATAATTTCGTTTGCTTTATATGTAATGCCCTGATCCTGCTGGAATTTCTCAATAATCGCATTTTTTAATTCCGCTAAACCGCCAGCCGGTGTGTATTTCGTCTGGCCGCCTTTTAACGATTCATAGGCTGCTTCAATAATATGATCCGGTGTATTAAAGTCCGGCTCCCCCGCTCCAAGGCCAATCACATCTTTACCCTGTGCTTTCAATTCCTTCGCTTTTGCTGTAATCGCCAAGGTTGTTGAAGGGGTTAATGCTTTTACGCGTTCTGCTAATTGTACATCCATGAATCCATTCTCCATTCTGTTAAATGTTTTCAACCTTTTTCCACCATGTACCATCTGTAAAAGACAAATAGTAATAATTCAAGCGGCCGTTTTTATTTTCAAACGTAAACAGCCAGACAGGGGTTTTGCCTTCTAAGCCAAGTGTCAGCGATAAAATGTCTGCATCGCCCGCTTCCTCCTTGAAGAGAGCGCGTGCTTCCTTTTCCGTTACATTGCCTTTGAGCGGCTGGACGATTGGATCGGACTTGCCGTTTTGCTGGAGCCAAACCGCCACATCTTTTCCGCTTTCATCCTTCCCTGTACCCGTATAATACGCTTTTGTGCCGTTATATACGTACACATCGTCGATTTGCGAAAGAGACGCTTTTTCCTGAAGCTGTTCTAAAGCAGCCTCTCTGGCTTTTTCATACGGTTTTTGTGCATTATTATACATTATTGCGACAATAATCGCAATTAGAAGCAAAGGAATTCCGATTATTAATAACCACTTTTTAAAATTTGTTCGCATATTCACCACATCTTCATTACGTTCGGTAAATTGTAAAAACAGCTTTTGTTTGATCTTCCGCATCCAATGCAAGGCCGAACATTAAGTTCTCCCGTTTCAGCGTCCGGTTCAACGTATCGACAAGCTTATACAAATCCCCGTTATTCTCTACTTTCACCGTGGAAAGTACTTCGATCTTTGACTCCATTAAAATCCCTCCTGGCTCAAATTATAGCAGGAATAATAAGCCTTCATACAATTATTTTTCTCCTGGAAGCCACTTTTCGATCAATTCCATTGTGCCGGTGATATCGAGCTCTTTCGCTGGAACATCTGGAATCGATTGAAGAAACGCTTTTCCATAGCGGCTTGATAGGATACGACGATCAAACAGGACTGCTACTCCCCGGTCTGATTCCGTGCGAATCAGCCTGCCAAATCCCTGTCTGAACCTGATGACAGCCTGCGGAAGCGAGTAGGCAGAAAATGCATTTTCCCCTTCCCGCTTCAGCTGCTCGTTTTTCGCCTCGACAAAAGGATCATCCGGCGGAGCAAATGGAAGACGCACGATAAACAGAACAGATAAATCCTCTCCCGGAATATCGATGCCTTCCCACAGAGCGCCGGTTCCAAGTAGAATTGATTTATCATACTGGCGGAAATTTTTAGCCAGACGTGTTACACTGCCGCCTGTGATACCCTGTGCAAAAATTGCGTATTCAGCCAGCAGCTCTGTTTCCCGAATAAAATCGTGTGTTTTCTTTAAAATATCAAACGAAGTAAACAGAACAAGCATGCGTCCGCCTGCTGTTTCTGCGGCCGCAATAATATAATCAGCGACAGCCTGCGCGTATGTGTCCTGATCGGTTTCTTTCACCTCCGGCACATCGTTTGGAATGACAATCCGGCAGTGGTTCGCATAATCAAACGGTGAAGGAATCACGTGTTTCCGGTACGAAAAAGCTTCCAGACCCATTTCCCGTGCAAAGAATTGGAAAGACTGCTCAACTGTCAGCGTAGCGGAAGTAAAAAGGATGTGATGCCGTTCCAATAAATACGACTGAATAAGAGCACCCGGCTGAACGGGCTGTGTCCGCATGGTCAGCGTATTGGACAGTGAGCGTACATCGCCCTCGATCCACACTACTTCTTCTTCATCAGGACGAAACACGAGTTCAAACAGCTGTTGATTCCAGTTTCGGCACCGGTCTAAAAACAAAAGGGCATCATCCACATATAGTTCATCCCGGGCGGAAAGCTGCTTGCGAATATCTTCAATTGGAAGGACTTTCTCTTCTACCACTTCCACTAAACGGGACACCTTATTGTATAAACGTTCAGCGCCATACTCGATTTGCTGCCAGCCGGCCATATTCCGGCTTTTTTCTGTGATGGCGAGCTGGCGCTTCGCATGGTTTATCCGGGATGTCTGCCGTTCAAAAAAAGCAGAAACAACGCCAAGCCATTCTTCTGCCTCCGTTAAAACGGCGGATATAGCAGTCATTATTTTTTCCGACGGCCGCTCTGTAAGACGCTTTGATTCAATTCGATTTAAATGATACAGAAGCCGCCTTTCCTCCGTTGCACCGATTTTTCCCATAAAAAACTTTAAGTCTGCTACTGAAAGCTCCCGGCCAAGCCGTTCTCTTGCCGCTCGTTCGAACCGGTGCGCTTCATCGATTAAAATAAAGCTTCCCGGCACCAAAATCGGCTTTGCCGCCTTCATATCGGCAATTAAAAAGGAATGGTTTGTAACAATAATATCTGCACTGGCCGCTACTTCCTTTGCATACCGGGCAAAGTCATGCTTTCTCCATGCCTGCTTTGCTTTATTCATATAATCGTCTGCCTGGCATACTTCTTTCCAAAATAGGGCGCCGCCTGAAGATAAATTTAATTCATCGCCGTCACCGGTTTCAGTTTCAAGCAGCCAGACAAGCATTTGCATTTTTGTAATAATCCGGTCATAATTCCGCTCTTTTTCACGCAGCGACCGAACAAAGCGGGACAGATCCAGATAGTGGCGCTTTCCCTTTAGTACGGCGGCTTTCACATGAAAAGGCAGAAGGATTTCAAGCTTTGCAAGCTCCCGTTCAAGCAGCTGATGCTGCAGCAGAACCGTATAAGTGGATACAACAACCGGCCGGCCGCTTCGCCGGCTTTCATAAATAGCCGGCAGCAAATAAGCCAGCGACTTGCCGGTCCCGGTTCCGGCTTCAATGACGGTATGCTCTTTGTTTTGAAAAAAGTGCTGCACCGCCTCCATCATTTCCATCTGGCCGGGACGTCTTTGCATGCCGGGAGCACCTGCAAGCAGCTCCCACTTTTCTTCCTCAGTTTGAGGAAACGAGATCGACTCGTCTGCTTTGCGTTTTTCCGGCTGTTTTTTTGTGCGCAGTGCAAGTCCCCGGTACACAGTCCATTCCTCTGGCAGCATTTCTACACGCTGCTTTTTTTCCGCTGCGATACGCGACAGCAGCAAATGAATATCACTTTTCAACCCCGTTGACAGCTTCAGCAATTGTTCAATTGTGACGAGCGGAAGCTCTTCCAGACGGTCGACAAGGTAAATAAACAATTCCGCTGTTGCGCGGGCATCGCTGTCCGCTCGATGCTTCTGCCCGTGGCTCAGACGAAATTGATCGGATAAATCCCCCAGTTTATAGCTGTCCGAGACAGGCAGGACAATTTTTGCAAGCTCTACTGTATCAATAAAAGAACCGGTAAAAGGCGGATAACCAGCCGCCTCCAGTTCGCTGTTTAAAAAAGGCAAGTCAAAAAAAACATTATGGGCCACAAAAACCGAATCGGCCAGCCAATCCCGAAAGCGCTCTGCTTCTTCCTGAAAAAAAGGCGCCTGCTGGACCGCTTCATCCTCAATGCCAGTCAACTCCTGAATAAAAGGAGGAATCGGCATTTCCGGGTTTAAATACGTGCTGAACTGACTTTCAATCCGGCCATTTTCAACTGCCACAAAAGCAGCCTGCATAATACGGCCGCCGCTTGCGTAAGAATGGCCCGTTGTTTCAAAATCTGCCACGGTAAATCGTATATCATTGATCACGGCAAACACACCTTTAAGTAAATTCTTTATCAGTTTACCATAAGAAGAGCAAAAGGTGCCTGCTTATCGGCATCAATTCAAACAAAAGCATCCGCCAGGCGGCTTTTCTCCAACACAACGGAAGCTCACAGGATAAAAGCATCAAATTTGATAAAAAAAAGACCGCTGGATAACCAGTGGTCAATATCCTTACATAATGGTGGAAGCCGGTTCTTGATGAAGCATGTCGGCAATCCGGTTGTCAGCGTCCATAATGAGTACTTTTGGTTTATGCTCTTTTACTTTTTCTTCCGCTACTAGCACATAAGAAATAATAATAACGGTATCACCGGGCTGAACAAGACGCGCCGCTGCACCGTTTAAACAAACGACGCCGCTGCCGCGCTCACCTGGAATAATATATGTTTCCAGACGTGCACCGTTATTATTGTTGACAATCTGCACTTTCTCATTCGGCAGCATGCCTGCTGCATCAAGCAGATCCTCATCGATCGTAATACTGCCGACATAGTTTAAATTGGCCTCGGTCACCGTTGCACGGTGGATTTTTCCGTTCATCATTGTGCGGTACATGGCGCACTTCCTTTCACTGGTAAAATCACATTATCAATTAAACGCGCCTGCTTGTACTGCACAGCTGCGGCTGCAATGATTGTTTTGTTGACCTTCTCAATCGGCTCAAGGGCAGGATAAGATAAAATCTCAAGGTAGTCGATCACTGCTCCTGCCTCTTCTTCCAATACGTAACGCGCTTTTTGCTTTAAGGAAGCGACATCGGTTTCTCCTGCTTCAACGGACTGCTTGATCAGCCCAAGCGCTTTATAGATGGCTGGCGCTTTTTCCCGTTCTTCCGGAAGCAGATATACATTCCGTGAACTTTTTGCGAGGCCGTCCGGCTCTCTCACAGTATCCACACCAATAATTTCGATTGGTACGTTCAGCGCATCCACTAAGCCATGAATCACAGCAAGCTGCTGGGCATCTTTTTTCCCAAAATAAGCACGGTCTGCTTCGGTTAAATGAAACAGCTTCATGACTACCGTTGCCACTCCGTCAAAATGGCCTTCTCGTGAAAGACCGCACAGCGCATTCGTCCGTTTATGAACGGTCAGCGTCACCGCTGGCTCTTCCGGATACATTTCTTCTACTGACGGCAGAAACAAAAGGTCCACGCCCACTTCCCCTGCAAGCCGCGTGTCTCGTTCTTCATCACGGGGATACCGCTCAAAATCTTCATTTGGCCCAAATTGAAGCGGGTTGACAAAAATAGACATCACCACAACCTCATTTTGGCTGCGTGCCTGTCGGGCAAGCGTCAGGTGGCCTTCATGCAAAAAACCCATCGTAGGCACAAAACCAATGGACTTTCCGGCCGATTGAGCCTCCCGTATTTCCTTCTTCAAACCGGAGATCGTACGAACAATTTTCATGAATGGACGCCTCCGTACAAACGATCCAGCTCTTCTTCCTTCATCGTAAAGGTATGCTCTTTGGCTGGAAATGCGCCTGCTTTCACATCTGCTACGTAAGAAGAAACAGCTTGTATGCCGGCTTGGTCAAAATCCGCATAACTTTTCACAAACTTAGCTGTCCGGTCTACTCCATAACGTGTGATGTCATGATACACAAGCACTTGCCCGTCTGTTTCCACACCCGCCCCAATGCCAATAACCGGAATGTGAAGCGCTTGTGCAACCGACTGCGCTACTTGATGCGGTACACATTCAAGCACCAGCATGAACGCTCCGGCCTGCTCCATCGCTTTTGCATCGGCTAACAGCTGCTGCGCGGCTTCAGCTGTTTTCCCCTGTACCTTATAGCCGCCGAGCACACCGACGGACTGCGGCGTAAGCCCCAGATGTGCGCATACCGGCACCCCGGCTGCCGTTAATTCACGGACGCGATCCACAACTTCGCCGGCACCTTCAAGTTTAACGGCGTCGGCACCTCCGTCCTGCATGATGGCACGGGCTGTATTTAACGTTTGTTCTTTGTTTACGTGGTAAGTCATAAACGGCATATCTGTTACGACAAATGTATTGCGGGCGCCCCGCTTAACAGCTTTTGTATGATGAATCATGTCTTCAATTGTCACGTAAACCGTAGATTCATACCCAAGCACGGTCATGCCGAGAGAATCACCTACTAAAATAATGTCTGAACCGCCTGCTTCCGCCTGCTTGGCTGACGGGTAGTCATACGCTGTAATCATCGCGATTTTTTCCTGACCGGCTTTCATCTTAATAAAATCTGCTGTTCGCTTCACGCTGTTTCCTCCTTTTGATCAGAGGAGACGAAACAATAAAAAAGGGTCCTTTTGCTGGAAAGAAGCAGAAGGACCCCGCTGTAAACGGAATAATGTTTCGACCCTCTGTCCCTGTCCATTCGGATCAAGGCAGTGTTTGTCTTGTTATAAAATATGTTTCACTTTCGGAACGCGGTGCAGTTCAATCACATGATACCACCCTTGTTCACGATTATTATAGCAGGCATCCCCTCATTTGACTACCGTTCAATTTCAATGTCCGCTGAGTAGATCGAGTGAATGATGCCTTCTTCATCCTGCAGCTTTAATACGCCTTCTTCTGTAATCCCAATTGCCTTCCCTCGAATCGAGCCGTTCACGGTTCGGGCCGTAATATGACGGCCAATCGAAACGGCAAAGGATTCCCATTTTTCTTTGATCGAGGCAAACCCGTTTTCCACATACTCTTTATAGTAGGTTTCCATATTTTTAAGGATAGCCTGTACAAGCTTAGCGCGGGAGATGGTTTCTCCTTTTTCAATGGCGAGTGAAGTAGCAATGTCTTCAAGCTCAGCCGGAAATGCCTGCTGGTTTACATTCATGCCAATCCCAATAATAATGGAACGGATACGGTCAGCATCCGCTTGAAGTTCTGTTAAAATACCGGTTATTTTTTTTCCGTTCATCAAAAGGTCATTGGGCCACTTGATTTCCGGCGTCAGCCCGGTTACATCTTGAATAGCTTCTGCAACGGCCACAGCCGCAATCAACGTAAACTGCGGCGCTTTCACAGGCGGAAGGTTTGGCTTTAAAATAAGACTCATCCAAATCCCTGTACCCTTAGGAGAATGCCATGCTCTGGTCATGCGGCCGCGCCCTGCTGTTTGCTCTTCCGCAATGACCAGCGTTCCTTCCTCTGATTCTTCCGCGATTTTATGTGCTTCTTTCTGCGTAGATTCTACTGTTTCTTTAAAAATAATTTGTTTACCGAGCTGGTCCGTTTGAAGACCGATTAACAATTCATTTTCACTTACTTTATCAGGCTTCCCTGTAATACGGTAGCCTTTGTTTCGTACTGCTTCAAGCTCAAAGCCTTCCTGCCGCAGTGATTCAATATGCTTCCAGACAGCGGTTCGCGAACAGCCAATGTAGTCAGCCAATGCCTGGCCGGATACAAACTCACCATCTGCTTTTGAAAACACCTCGAGCAGCTTATGCTTTACAGAAGATTGCATGCATGCAGCCACCTTTCAATTTCCGTTCGCTCGTTTGGAACGTCGCGTGCAATGACAGCCCGCTCCGTTCGTTCAAGCACTTCTTTTATCCATGGACCTCTTGGCTTGGACGCCCATTGGATCAAATCATTTCCTGTAATGACGAGATCGTGACGGCTTTTTATCGGAAGCGATTCGAAACGGCTGGCTGCACTTCCGGCATCCAGCTCTTTTCCTCCGGTCAGTGCGTACCCTACAGCCGCGGCGTCAACAGATGACTGGAGTCCGCCTTGAAAAAGCTGCCAATCGGTAACGCCTTTCGCTAAAAACTGAATTAACGTTCGAACACTTCGGCTGATGCTTTTAATTCTTTTTTGCGGAAGCCGCCATTGTGTTAAAAATGGGACCGGATCTTCCTCTGCACACAAGTAAGCTGCCGCTGTCCAAACCTGATCTGCTGTCAGCCCTTCAATCGGAAGGCCTGCCAATCGGGTAAGCGCGGGCTTTTGTCCATCCAGCCCCGGCAGAAATTGATAAAGTCCTGTTTCAATTAATACAGCCACCGCCTGGCGCTTATCGCACCCGCTAAACAGTTTATCCATTTCGTTCAGCTTCCGCTCAACGGCGATGTGACCGAGCAGCGGCGCATGCTCGGTCATCGCTTCCTTCGTATCGTTATCCAAATAAAAAGACAACTGGCTAACGAACCGGGCAGCACGCATCATTCGGAGGGCATCCTCTGAAAAACGTTCGCCTGCACGGCCTACAGTCCGGATTTTTCTCGTTTGGATATCTTCTTTCCCGCCAAAGGGGTCAATCCATTCGCCATTTTTATTCATCGCCATTGCATTCATCGTAAAATCGCGGCGTTTTAAATCCTCATACAGGGAACGGACAAACCGAACCTCGTCCGGCCGCCTGAAATCGGTATAGTCGGATTCAGTCCGAAATGTGGTCACTTCGAATCCAATACCATCATGCAAAACGAGAATGGTCCCATGATCAATACCGACATCGACCGTTTTCCTAAACACTGCTTTTACTTCAGTCGGCACTGCTGATGTGGCAATATCTACATCATGAACAGGACGGCCCAGAAAAAGGTCCCGGACCGCTCCGCCGACAAAAAATGCTTCGAAGCCCGCTTCTTCCAGGCGTGCAATAACCGGCAGCGCCTGGCGAAAAAAAGGATGGTCAATCATAAATGGCTTCCTCCAGCAAGCTGTAATAAATACGTTCATATTGCTTTACAATATCAGATGAATGAAACTGCTCCTGAACGGTTTTTATTGACCGCTGCTTCATCCGTTCATATAAGGCTTCATTTGTCAGCAATTCGATCGCTGCCCCGCTGATCGCTTCGATGTCACCAATGGGGCGGACAAAGCCGTTTTCACCGTCCTCAATCACTTCCGGAATGCCGCCTGCATCCGTTCCAATACACGGCACGCCGCATGCCATTGCCTCAAGAGCGACGAGTCCAAAGCTTTCTTTCTCTGACAGAAGAAGCTTCACATCACTGATCGTGTATAATTCCGCTAAATTGTTTTGCTTTCCAAGATAAAGCACTTGTCCTTCAAGTCCAAGTGATTCGGCCAGCCGGCAGACAACCGTCATCTCCGGCCCATCTCCAACAAGGAGAAGCTTTGCGGGCATTTGCTCAGCAATGTTGGCAAATACTTTTATTACATCTGTGACTCGTTTGACGGCGCGGAAATTCGATACGTGAATGACCACTTTTTCATCGTCTCTAATGCCAAACTCTTTTCTTAAATGGCGGGCCCTTTCAACAGGATGGTATACCCGCTCATCAATAAAGTTGTAGACGGTTTCAATGTGTTTATCCGGATGGATCATCTCTTTTGTCTGCTTCGCAAGCGAGTGAGAAACAGCTGTGACCGCATCCGATTGTTCAATACCGAATTTAATGGCTGGTGCCAGTGCCGAATCTGTGCCAAGCACCGTAATATCTGTTCCATGCAGCGTGGTCACGATTTTTACGTTCGACTTGGCCATCTGCTTGCCCAGAATAGCGCAAACTGCGTGCGGGATTGCATAATGAACGTGTAAAATATCAAGCTTTTCACGCTCAATCACCTCAGCCATTTTGCTTGCGAGGGCAATATCATAAGGCGGGTACTGAAAAACCGAATATTGATTGACTTCCACTTGATGAAAAAAGATATTCGGGTATACCCGATTAAGCCGAAACGGAACAGCCGATGTAATAAAATGAATGGTATGCCCCTGCTCAGCCAGAAGCTTGCCAAGCTCCGTTGCCACGACGCCTGACCCGCCCACAGATGGATAGCATGTAATACCAATGTTTAATCCCATATTTTTCTCCTGCCGATCATTCACTCTGTTCTTCAATAATACCATCAATCAATACGCGTGCTGTTCCAAGGTTTGTTGCAAGCGGAACAGAATATACATCACAAAGACGGACAAGCGCGGTCACGTCCGGCTCATGCGGCTGCGCCGTAAGTGGATCCCGGAAGAAAAAAACAAAATCCATTTCCCCTCGTGCGATACGGGCGCCGATTTCCTGGTCTCCTCCAAGCGGCCCGGATTGAAACCGGTGCACATCAAGTCCTGTTTTTTCCATTACCCGCGTGCCGGTAGTGCCCGTTGCAAAAAGCGTGTGGGCACCAAACACATCTTTATGAAGGTCTACAAATTCGATCAAGTCGTCTTTTTTCTTATCATGTGCAATCAGTGCAATATTCATTAGAATCCCCCATTAATCCAAGATATTTTCGAGACCATACACCAATGTTTTTGTTTTCATGACCGTTTCCACACATACTTTCACACCAGACATAAAGGATGCCCGGTTGTAAGAGTCATGACGGATTGTTAAGGACTCGCCGTCCGCACCAAACAGCACCTGCTGATGTGCAATTAAGCCCGGCAGGCGGACACTATGAATATGCATGCCGTCCATTTCGGCACCGCGTGCGCCTGGAATCGTTTCTTTTTCTTCTGGATGCCCCTGGCGTTTCGGTTCACGCACTTCGCTGATCATGTGCGCTGTTTTCACGGCTGTGCCAGACGGTGCATCAAGCTTTTTATCGTGGTGAAGCTCGATGATTTCTACGTCGCTAAAGTACTTCGCTGCCATCTGGGAAAACTTCATCATCAGAACGGCGCCAATGGCAAAGTTAGGGGCAATAATGCATCCAAGCTCTTTTGAGGCAGAAAGCTCTTTTAGTTCCTCCAGCTGTTCATCGGTAAAGCCCGTTGTCCCTACCACTGGACGAATACCGTGCTCAAGTGCTGTTTTTGTATGTACATAGCCGAATTCAGGTGTTGTTAAATCAATCAATACATCGGCTTGATGCTCTGAGAAGCAGTCCTTTGCGTCTGTATAAATCGGTGCTTTCGAGCCAGAAAACCCGATATCCTCCAGTGTTTCCCCGGCATGTTTTCGGTCCAGGGCTGCCACCAATTCAAATTCTGGTGTATTCATCACCATTTTAACTGCTTCCATTCCCATGCGGCCGCGCGGGCCCGCGATAATAACACGAATACTGCTCATTTTTACTTATCCTCCTCAATTTTGGTCCAGCGGTCTTTGTCTCTTGTCTGGAATTTGTGCATGACCCGGTCGTGTGCCGTCTGCAAATCAATCTCGAGCGAATTTGCCAGGCAAATGGCTACAAACAAAACATCCCCGAGTTCTTCCTCGATCGTTTTCTCTTCTTCGGATGTTTTCTTTGGCTTCTCTCCGTAGTAATGGTTGACTTCACGGGCCAGTTCGCCCATTTCTTCTGTCAGGCGGGCCATCATCGCAAGCGGACTGAAGTAGCCCTCTTTAAACTGGCCGATATAGTCGTCTACTTCTTTTTGCATATCACGCATCGATTTATCCATTTTTTTCACCACTTTCTTTCTTTTATATGTTACATATTATATAGAGGAGGTGCAATTTTTTCTTATTATTCATCACAATAAAAAGGAGAACGTATATGAAAAGCGGCATTAAATCCAAAAATGTATTTTTTATTTTGGTTGGCTCAGCTATTTTTTCATTTGGGCTTGTCCATTTTAACATGCAGAACAATTTAGCGGAGGGCGGTTTTACAGGCATTACCCTGCTATTATACAATTTATTTGAAATTGATCCTTCCTACTCGAATTTACTTCTTAACATTCCCATTTTTTTGATCGGGTGGAAACTGCTCGGCCGTGTCTCTTTTTATTATACGCTGATTGGCACCTTTAGCGTTTCCTTCTTTTTATGGATATTTCAAAACTGGCAATTTCACATCCCACTTCGGGATGACCTGTTTCTTGCCGCTCTGTTTGCAGGAGTTTTTATCGGAGTGGGCCTTGGGATTACGTTCCGGTACGGAGGCACAACAGGAGGCGTCGATATTATTGCGCGGCTTGTACATAAATATTGGCAGATAAGCATGGGCAAAACCATGTTTTTATTTGATGCGGTCGTAATTACAGCTTCCTTTTTAACATATATCAATTACCGGGAAGCGATGTACACGCTCGTTGCCGTTTTTGTCGCAGCACGTGTCATTGACTTTATGCAGGAAGGAGCATACGCGGCGCGCGGCGCGATGATTATCTCTTCTGCTCATGAGGAAATTGCGGACGAAATTAACAAACGAATGGATCGCGGAGTGACGATTTTAAAAGGATATGGCTCTTTCACAAAGCAGGAACGCGATGTTTTATACTGCGTGGTGGGCCGAAATGAGATCGTCCGACTGAAGAATATTATTCATGCAGTGGATCCGCACGCATTTGTTTCGGTGACAGTTGTGCATGATGTATTGGGAGAAGGCTTTACTCTTGATGAAAACAAACAGCCGATTGAACGTTAAAAAGCACCGGGAAATTCCCGGTGCTTCAGGCTGCCCACAAACGCCCGCTTTCGGCGTCACTTGCCAGCTGTGAATGCTCATGACCCCCAAAAAGGTCACTCCGCTTCCCAGCCGGCGGCGTTCCTGGAAAGTCAGACGTTTTCAATCAGCCTGCTTTCTTACTTTGTCTACACTCTCAAAGCACCGGAAAATTCTGGTGCTTTTTGATTAATCGTCGTTTTGAGCCATTCCCGTGTACATTAGTACAAGGCGAAGCAGCTCTAGAACGGCTACAGCAGCCGCTGCTACATAAGTCATGGCAGCCGCATTTAACACTTTGCGCGCCTCGCGTTCCTCATTGTTGCGAATAATGCCAGAAGCAACAATTTGGTCCATGGCCCGGTTTGATGCATTAAACTCCACCGGCAGTGTGATAACTTGAAATAGAACACCAGCAGCCATTAAAATAATCCCGAGCAGGAGCATATTCGTAGCGCTGGCAAAAATGCCAATCATAATGAAAATCCATGACATATTTGAGCTGAAATTCGCAATTGGAACAAGAGCGTGGCGGAAGCGAAGAAACGCATAGCCGACTTTGTCCTGAATAGCGTGTCCCACCTCATGAGCCGCGACAGCCGCTCCAGCAATGGAATGACCATGAAAGTTATTCGGTGACAGGTTCACTGTTTTTGTAATCGGATTGTAATGGTCACTTAAAAACCCGCGTGATTCCACTACTTTTACATGCTGCAGACCATTATCGTCCAAAATGCGGCGTGCTGCTTCTGCACCAGTAATTCCCGTTGAAACGGCTACTTTTGAATACTTATTATACGTGCTTTTCACCTTAAATTGCGCCCAAAGCGGCAGCAAAATCAACAGGATAAAATAAATGATCCAAATCATCTAACTCCCTCTACCTCCGTTGTGTTGTCGTATTTTGTCTTATCTTTATTTTAACGATTTATACCCCCGGGCGTCAAAGATTATGCTTGTTTTTTCGTTCTTCTTTCATGCCTTTGTACTTTTTTCTGCCTGTGTATAAGAACGCTGCCACGATAACCCCGCCCGTGAGTGCAGTGACGTGAATCAGATCTTCTTTTTTCTCAGGATTCATTTCTTCCGCTCCGCTGACTGGTACAAATATGAGAAGGAAACTCCAGATAAATGCGATAACTTTGTCCATTCTCCATCCCCCCGCCCATCTGCTTTTTTCAGTATATGCGCGGAGATGAAGGAATGATGCCGTTTCTCACCACATTAATCGCTTTGAACGTACACACACCCACCATGTGATGAAAATAGAGAGCAGGCTGAGCCAAAATGTAAAATAACCAATTTCCTGAATGTATAAATCAAGCTGTGAATACACAGGATACTGCATAAAAACGTAATCGATCATTTCGTTATGAACAGTCCAGACCGCAGCCACAATCAGGTGAATCGGCTGGACCCGAAAAAATGGGGCATAAAGCAGCCCCTGGACAGCCATGCCCAAATGTGAGGCGACCAGCATCCAGCCAAGCCAGGAGAGATCTCCTGTAACAAAGAGCGTCAGCCCATTCATCACAACGGCCCATATTCCGTATTTAAATAAGGTCATAACAGCGAGCGCCTGCATAAGCCCCCAGTTCCGGCCAATCAAAAGGCCGAATAAGGCGATTGTAAAAAACAAGCTCGCGGTCGGACTGTCAGGCACGAACGGAAGAAAAACAGGATCTGTCTGCTCTAACTGAGGCATGTACCATATGTATCCATAAATCGTTCCAAGTAAATTAATGATAAAAAGCACCCACATAAAGGAGCGGTTTGATAAAAGAAAAAACAGCATATATATGCCTCCATGGAAAAAAAGACTGCCCATCGAGCCGGACAGTCCCGTTCATTTCGTTTTATTTTGCTTCTAGTGTAGAAATAAATTCAGACAGCTTCTTTAAGTCTTCTTCATTTCCTTTATACATTCCCGGCGGCATGGAACCTTTCCCATTTTTCGCGATATCGGCGACTTCTTCCGGTGTCAGCCCGGTGCCGACAAGAGACGGTGCCGCCGATCCTCCTGACAATGTATCACCGTGACAGTTGATACAGCCATTTTCCTGATAAATTTTAAACCCATCAGAGTTTGTGTCGATAGCGGCTTCTTCTACAATTGCCCCCTGCGCTTCCCTTGCTTTCCAGTCTACTGCATTTACAGCTTCCCAGGTTAGGAAAATGACCGCAGCGAGAGAGAGAAGCATAAAGCCCGTTGCAAATGGGCGATCAATGGGGCGGCGCTTTGGACCGCGGTCAATAAACGGTGCCAGCATAAGCCCGCCAAAGGCAAGACCTGGAATAACAAAAGCACCAATAATGTTGTATGGTCCGGATGCGTACGAGTATTTTAAAAGCTGGTATAAAAACAAGAAGTACCAGTCTGGCAGCGGCAGGTAGCCGGTATCTGTCGGATCTGCAACACGCTCAAGCGGTGATGGGTGAGCGATGGTCAAGCATAAATAGCCTATTAAAAACACCGAACCGACCATCCACTCTTTCAAAAGGAAGTTCGGCCAGAAAGCCTCGGTTTTGCCTGGATATTCCGAATAATCTTTCGGAATATTCGGTTTTCGTTCAGCAGGAACCCGCGAGTCTCCGACAAACTTCATTCCTTTTCCACGATGCATTGCGTTCCCCTCCTTTGAATTGGACTGAAATGGGCAAGGCCGATTTTATAATGGACCGGAAATCCCCTGCTTGCGGATCATGATAAAGTGGGCACCCATTAAGCCAAGCAAAGCAGCCGGCAGGAAAAAGACATGAATGGCAAAAAAGCGTGTGAGTGTTTGTGCACCGACAATATCGGGGTGGCCGGCAAGCAGCACTTTTAATTCATGGCCGATCAGCGGCGTGGAAGCGGCAATTTCAATGCCTACCTTGGTAGCAAAAAGTGCTTTCATATCCCAGGGCAGCAGGTAACCGGTAAAACCGAGACCCAGCATCACAAAGAAAATTAAAACACCGACAATCCAGTTTAACTCACGCGGTTTTTTGTAAGCTCCCTGGAAGAAAACACGCAGTGTATGTAAAAACATCATGACAATAACAAGACTTGCACCCCAGTGATGCATGCCGCGTACAATAACGCCAAAAGCGACTTCATTTTGAAGATAGTAAACCGATTCCCATGCATTTTTAATATCCGGCACATAGTACATGGTTAAAAACATTCCGGACAGAATTTGAATGACGGTAACAAAAAACGTCAAGCCGCCAAAACAGTAAACAAATGCCGAGAAGTGATGAGCCGGATTCACGTGCTCAGGTACTTCATGGTCTGCAATATCGCGCCACATCGGCGTAATATCAAGACGTTCATCCACCCAGTCATAAATTTTATTGAGCATATTGTACGCCTCCCTACACGATATTGTTTGCCTGTGGTTTGCCAAGCTGAAGGAGCCCGTCTTTTTCCGCAGTCGGATAGACATCAAGCGGTCTCAACGGCGGTGTATTCGGGACATTTTTTCCGTTTTTTTCATACATGCCGTTATGGCAAGGACAGAAAAACTTGTCTTTGTGACCGCTTCCTTCCCAGCTTACCGTGCAGCCAAGATGCTTGCATATTGGAGACAATGCAACAACCTCGTTTTTATCGTTTTTGTAAACCCAGGCCGTACTTGTGACTTCCGATGTATACCATGCGTCAGTCTGCTCATAAGAAAAGTCAACGCGTACCGGTACATCTGTTAAATCAGCTACCTTTTGTTGTGTAGGATGAAAATCGCCGGCCGCTTCCCCTTTAAGCACCGGATCAACCGCAAAACGAACCATCGGCATGAGCATACCTGCCGCCATGAAACCGCCTACACCAGTGAGAGTGTAATTCAGAAACTGACGTCTTGATACAGGTTGTTTCCCCATACTTTCCCTCCCCCTTATACACTTTGCGTCGCCCGTTGTGGACTAATATATGAACATAAATATAAACTAGGACATTATTATGATAATCTATACCGGATAGCAGGTCAATAACCTCGGGATGAAAACGCTTTTTTATTGTGAAATTTTTCTGAATTATTCAATATTATCTTGCCATTTCTCTACAACCGTCTGAATAAGCTGTTTTGCCTGGTGGGAGATGAGCGAGTGCTTAACTGACTCCTCCATGTCACCAAGGGGGACAGACGGAACCAAAATGACTGAGCCGCCCAGTTCATTTTCCCTCGTACGCCACATGGAATCTGCCGTTAGAAAAAAAACGTGCTTAAACGCTGCTGAGCGTGCTCTTTCTGACCAAAGAGCAGCGTTACCTGCCATTTCCGGTACATAAGCGTACGGCGGTGTTACAACGATCCTTCCTTTAAACTGACGTTCAAGAAAATCAGCCAGCAGTCCAATAAATTCATATTGCTCAGCTGACTGCCTGAACCCTGTTCCAAAATCCAGCGGAACAAGCGGTATAAGAACCGTATCAATATAGTTTTTTTGCTGCTCAACGAGTGCAGCATCTTTCCCATTCCAATTCATTTTATCACCCTCTTTTATCATATAGCGCTTTTCTTCCGGTTGTAAATACAAGGCTATGAAAAAACGCATCCGGTCAGCAGTCGGATGCGTTTGTATGTTCCAATAATTCATTGAGCTGGTCGGTCAGCCGGAAAAAGGTTTCTTTGTCTCCACGGTCGAGCGCCTCGTCAATCTGTTCTTTTAAGCGGTCGCGCTGAAAATCATACACGCTCCATTTTAAAAATTGCTCGGCCAGCTCTTTTTCTTTTTCCGTCAGCCGAACCCGTTTTGGCATAAACGGATTTTCGACCCGTACAGCCGCATATTGATGCGACAAGTGGGCATCTTTGAATTTTAATTCGATAAAGATATCTTCATCTTTATTTAAACGAATATCATGAAAAGACTTTTCTGCATCTGTTGTCATAATGTTGTCTTTAAAAAAGCGAAAAGGTGCGCTGTCCACACAATGAGATGACATAATCATGCCTCTTGGACAGTACTGGGCGTCATCCACAAAATGCACATGTTCCATAAGCTGGTCATGGCTCATTAAATAGTTTAAAATCCAGACAGATTCTCTGCGCTTTAGCTGATAATGATTTAAAAACCAGCGGATAAAATCCTTTTTCTCATGAACGGAAACCGGAGCAGTCATCATCATCACTCCTCTGCCTTTTTTAATAGGTATCTGTATTTAAGCGTTCTACAAGTTCTGACCATTCGTCATTAAGCGGCTCTTCTTTCATTAACTTTTGGAAAATAGAAAGCGCCTGCTGGCGATGTCCGTCCTCAAGCAAGAAATAGCCGTACTCGGCCAGAAACTCTGTATTTTCATTTAAAATCGGATAAAGGTATTCATATAGTTCTGCCGCTTCTTTGTACTCCTCCAGCCGCTCTGCAGCTCTGGCTGCGTCCCACAGCAGCAAAGGCTCTGCACTGCCCGCTTCGCGGAAGACCGAAGCAATTTCAAGCACTCCTTCGTATTCTTCCTTTTTCATCAGCAATGCATTCAGTGCCAGGGCAGCCTCTGTATATTCTGGATCCAGGGCAAGGGACTCACGAAAATGAGCCTCCCCTTCTTCTTCAAGGCCCCGTTTTAAAGCCAGCTTTCCTGCAAGCAAAAACAATTCTTTTTGATACGCATCCCGCGCAATTCCAGAACGGGCCGCTTCAAGAGCCGCTTCTAAATCTTCTTCCATTTCATGCGCGCGTGCTAAGTACAAGTAAACAGAATGATAATCAGGGTCAAGCTCTGCTGCTTCTGTTAACTTCGCTGCGGCCGTTTTGTATTGGCCTGCTTGAAAAGCAGTAAAACCATACATAAACAGGGTATCAATATCTATTTTATCATCAAGGGCCTTCTCGAAGTGAGGCAGGCTTTCTTCAAAAGCACCGCCGGCACTGTATGCTTCTGCCAGGCGCTTTTGAATCGAAATGCCGGCAATCTCCTCCATGCCCGCTTCTTCAAGTTCCTTGTACTGCCGGATGGCTTCTAAAAACTTGCCTTCTTCTAAATACAGCTCCCCAAGTGCAAGCTTAATAACAGGCTCGTCCGGTTCTGCCTGTTGTGCCTGCAGGAGCTTTTGCTCGCTGACTTCATACAGACCCTGCATTTGATATAAATCGGCCAGCACGAGCAGTGATCGCGTATAAAACGGGTCACTATCATCAATCTCGTCTAAAATAAGCATCGCTTCTTCTTCACGGTCAAGTTCTACAAGCGTCTCTGCCAAAAGCAGCGACAGCTCTCCTTCTCCCGGAAAAGAACGCAGCAGCTCTTCAAACAGCTGCCTTGCTTCATCTAAAAAGCCAAGCTGGAGCAGCTGCTCCCCCAGCATAAATTGTTCTTCTGCATCACTAGAGGCGAGCACCTTTTCATATAGGGCAGATGCACCTGCCATATCTCCCTTTTCCAGGTGTGCGATCATATTTTCCGCATTGTTCATGTTTACCGCCTCTTCTTTCTCCGTCTTCGTTTCTTAATTCCTTATTTTAATCAAAGATGGTCAATCGGGCAACTTTTTGGCTTGTACTTCATGTATTCTACTTTGACCGCTATATTCCTTCTTTCCAAAACAGAAAAACGCCCTCATAAAGAGGACGCTCCTTTAACCAGTGTATTCAAATGATCGAAAAATTCAGGATATGAAACGGCAATGGCTTCATGATTCTCAAGTTCTACAGCACCATCTGTCAGCAGAGAGGCGATCGCCATAACCATACCGATTCGATGATCTCCGTGTGAAGAAACGGATCCGCCGTGAAGCGAAGACTTTCCGCGAATAATCATTCCATCATCGGTTGCTTCAATGTCTGCTCCCAGCTTTTTCAGCTCATTTACAACGGTGTCAATACGGTTTGTTTCTTTCACTTTTAATTCTTCCGCATCGCGAATCACCGTTTCGCCTTCCGCCTGCGTCGCAAGCAGGGCAATAATTGGAATTTCATCAATCAGCCGCGGAATAATAGAGCCGCCGATTTCGATTCCTTTTAATTGAGATGTTCTCACGGTAATGGTGCCCATTTCTTCACCTGATTCCGTCGTTTTCTCAATCGTTATATCTGCACCCATTTGCTTCATTACATCAATGATTCCCGTTCTTGTTTCGTTCAAGCCGGTATTTTCGAGCACGACTTCGCTATTCGGCGTAATAGCTGCTGCTACCATAAAAAAGGCAGCTGATGAAATATCTCCCGGTACATACACATCTGTTCCTTGGAATGTCTGGCCGCCATGAACGATAATCCGGTCACCCTCCCGGCGGATCTGGCCGCCAAACTGCTCGATCATTTTTTCAGTATGATCGCGCGTTGCTTCCGGTTCAATGATAACCGATTCTCCATCTGCCTGGAGCGCTGCAAAGATAACGGCTGATTTTACCTGTGCACTCGCAACTGGCAGGCGGTACTCGGTTGTATTCAACTTACGGCCGCGAATGGAAAGCGGCGTGAAACGCCCATTGTCGCGTCCGGCGATATCCGCACCCATGTTTGCAAGAGGCACTGTTACCCGGTCCATTGGACGTTTGCCGATCGATTCATCCCCAATCATCACAGAATGGAATGGGCGTCCGGCTAAAATACCAAGCATTAACCGTGTGGTTGTCCCCGAATTTCCTGTATCTAGGATGGCAGACGGCTCTTGCAGCCCTTCCCACCCTTTTCCGTGGACAATGATTTCTTCATCTGTTTCCTCAATTTGTACGCCAAGCTTGCGGAAGCAGTCAATCGTGCTTAAGCAATCTTCCCCTTTTAAAAAGTGGCGGACTGTTGTTCTTCCTTCTGCGAGCGCTCCGAACATAATGGAACGGTGAGAAATAGACTTGTCACCCGGCACTTCTATACGCCCGCCAAGAGACGGATTAGTAAACGTCAGTTTCATGTTTTGTACCCTCTCTTATGCTAAGAATAAATCATATGTTGTTTTCTGCTCAATGCACTGCTTGGCGCGAAGGCGGTCCCTTTCGCTTTGAAAGCTGATCACCAAAACACCGAACACATCTTCACGTGTTTCAACAATCCGAATGTTGGTAATGCTGATGCGCTCATCCGCCAGATAGCCTGTTAATTCAGAGATGACGCCTGGATAATCCGGCACATCTACGTACATTTCATAGAAAGCAGGAATAGCTCCTTTTGAAGCAGTCGGAAGGCCATCCCGAAATTTTTTCGCGTCGCTAAAATAGTGATAGAGCTTTTCTCCATTTTCTGTTTCCAAAAGAGATAAAACCCCATCCATCTCATCACGCCAGTTGGTTAATAACGAGATGAGCATTTCTTTATTGTGAAGTGAAATATCCCTCCACATTTCCGGGTTTGAGGAAGCAATGCGGGTAATATCCCGGAAACCGCCGGCAGCCAGCCGCTCAATCAACGGATTGTCTTCATTGAATTTTTGAGCCTGGTGCACAAGCGAGGCGGCAATAATATGCGGAAAATGGCTGATTACACCTGTCATTTTATCGTGCTCTTCTGCTGTTACTTCTAGAATGTTTGCCCGCGTGCCTTCCAGCCATTTTCTTAAAATCGCAACGTGTTTTTCTTTCGCGGCGCCCCCTGGCGTCAGCAGGTAAAAGGCATTTTCAAATAACAGCTCTTTTGAAGCAGCGACCCCGCTTTTATGAGAACCTGCCATCGGGTGGCCGCCGATAAACACAACTTCTTTTTCTTCAAGAAGCTTGGCCCGCTCCATGATACGGCTTTTTGTGCTGCCTGTATCCGTTACCAGCACGCCTTCTTTTAGCGGGAGTCCAGCAAGGATCTCAATCATTTCCTCCGTTTTTAAAACCGGCACCGCTAAAATAATTAAATCCGCTCGTTTGGCTCCTTCTTCAAACGAAGAAGCCTTTTCATCTATAATGTTAAGTGCTTCTGCAAGACCCAGTTCGGATTCTCGAACATCAAATCCGATAATATGAGCCTGCTCATGGGCTTTTTTTATCGCTTTTGCAAGAGATCCGCCAATTAAGCCAAGACCGGCAATAAAAACATTTCCTCTCATCGGCGCATCACCTTCTATCTTTTTACAGTTTCAGCCAAAAAGCTTTTCATTGCCTCGATAACACCTTCATTTTGTTCTTTTGATCCCACTGTAACCCGCACCGTTCCCGGAATGCCAAGAGCAGCGCCTGAGCGGACAATATATCCTTTTGACATTAAGTATTCAAACAGCTCGTTGCTGTCACAGTTGAAATCGATCAAAATAAAGTTTGCTTCTGATGGATAGAACGCAAGATTATTTTCACGGCAGAACGCATAAAACTGCTCTAAGCCTTCTTTGTTTGCTATACGGCACTGTTCAATAAACGATTGATCCGACAGAGCCGCTGCTGCTGCCACTTGTCCGACCGAATTTACATTAAACGGTTCACGAACGGGATCAAGCTGTGCGATAAGCGATTCGTCTGCAATTCCATAGCCGACACGGAAAGCAGCTAAGCCGTATACTTTAGAAAACGTGCGCAATACAATCACATTTTTATATTCTTTAATAATGTCCAGTGCATCGTAGTAATCGGACGCTGTTACATATTCGTAGTACGCTTCATCGAGCACAACCAAAACGCCTTCCGGTACCCCGTTTAAAAATCCGCGAAGCTGTACATCCGTAATGTGGACACCTGTTGGATTGTTCGGGCTGCAGAGCCAGACAATAGCCGTATTTTCATCAATGGCTTGAGCCATTTTGTCCAAATCGTGCGCGCCATCCACAAGCTCTACTTCCCGTATTTCGGCACCTTCTACAATGGCATTATGGCGATACTGCGGAAATGAAGGAGTTGGCATAATTGTGTTTTTTCCGGGCTCAAGCATGGCACGGGAAAGCATTAAAATAATTTCGTCCGAGCCATTTCCGAAAATCAGCTGTTTTTCGCTTATGTTTAAGAAAGAAGCAAGCTCCTTGCGAAGACTCGTTGTATAACCATCCGGGTAAATCGCAAATGATTCCGCGTATTCACGGATACTTTTCGTTACTCGTTCCGATGAGCCAAATGGGTTTTCATTGGATGCAAGCTTGACAACGTCCTGCAGGCCATATGCTTTTTTTACTTCATCCGTTGTACGGCCGGGCTGATATGCTTTTAATGTAAGTATTTGTTCTTTCCATTTCATTTTTTTCCGCTCCTTCAGTTTGTTGATTGCTGCAAGTCCGGACGCAGAACGGACGCTCCTTCTAAATAAACGTGCTGAATATCTTTTTGCGCCACTTCTGTGTTCACGTGCATCATAATTCGAATGCAGCGTTCTAAACCGCCTTTGATCGCCAGCTCCTGCATGCACATAACCGGAACGTATTCCCACCCGTTCTGCTCGCGCAGTACCTTGGCTGGAAACATGGCATCTAAATCATTGGTAGCAGATAAAAACGCCGAGCAGACGGTTTCCGGATCAATGTTATTTTGTGCAATCATCTCTTCCATGAGACGTTTTGTTGCTTCTTCCATTAAACGGCTGTCATTTGCTGACACCGTAATGGCTCCACGGATTCCTCTTACCATGTGTCGGACTCCTTTCGAAAGTGCTCGTCAATATGCTGAAGCTCTTCTTTTGTCATTTCTGTTACATACGGCTTGCCTACCTCATTCAGCAAAACAAAACGGACCGTGCCGCCGTATGCTTTTTTGTCGCGGGTCATCACAGCGTAAATGTCTTCAAACGAAAAAACTGTACCGGCTTTTACCGGATATCCCGCTCGCTTCAGCCATGCGGCAAACGAACTGGTATCGAAGGAAAGATCATTTTTAAACTGTGAAGCATAAAGGGCAAAAATCATGCCGCAGGCAACCGCCTCGCCGTGCGCTGTTTTTCCGTAGCCGGACAGCGCCTCTACCGCATGTCCGTATGTATGGCCAAAGTTTAAAAAAGCCCGGACGCCCGTTTCTTTTTCATCTTCTTTTACGATTGCACTTTTAATTTCGATTCCTCTTTGCAGACAATGCTCTAAAAAGGAACCTTTTATATCTTCCGCGCTTTTCACCGACTGCTGAATGTTTTCAAGCAGTGATGGGTCCGCAATGAGAGCATGCTTGATCACTTCCGCAAAACCGCTTCTCGTTTCCTTCTCAGAAAGCGACTTTAAGAAAGCTGTGTCATACACCACCGCCTCCGGCTGATGAAACGCGCCAATCATATTTTTGCCGAGTGGATGATTGATGGCCGTTTTGCCTCCGACAGCACTGTCATGCGCCAATATTGTTGTCGGAACTTGAATAAATGGAATACCACGCATATAACTCGCCGCGCAAAAACCTGCCAGGTCGCCGCAGGCGCCTCCGCCAAATGCGATCACAAGCGAGCGACGGTCAAGCGCTGCTTCAAGCATAGCGGTTAAGCATTGTTCAAAAACAGAAAAGGACTTGGCTGATTCGCCCGCCGGAACGAAATGCCAGTCTGTTGCAAGCGAAGACGGCAGTGCGTCCCGCAGTGCCTCGCCGTGAAGCGCATAAACGGCTTCATCGGCGATGACAAACAAGCGGGTTGGTGCTTTGGGTATATCAAGAATAACGCGGCTGATTTCCTGTACCGCTCCTTCCCCAATGATGACTGGGTAGGTTTTATGAGTCGTTTCAACAAGTACACGGTTCATCATTAAAACTCCCTTGCGTACGCTTCATGTTCCTTTACCTGGCGGATTAAATGATCCATCCGATCACTGTTAAACTGTTCTAAAATAGCGTTAGCCAGCTCCCAGGCAACCGCTGCTTCTGCCACAACCGCCGCTGCAGGAACAGCGCAGGCATCTGAACGCTCAATGCTTGCTGTAAATGGCTCTTTTGTATCGATATCGACACTTTCAAGCGGCTTGTAAAGGGTTGGGATTGGCTTCATAACCCCGCGGACAACGACTGGCATCCCGTTCGTCATACCGCCTTCAAAGCCGCCCAGACGGTTTGTTTTCCGGTAAAAGCCCTGCTGCTCACTCCAGGCAATCTCGTCATGCACTTCGCTGCCGAATTTGCGTGCCGCTTCAAAGCCAATGCCAATTTCTACCCCTTTGAATGCGTTAATGCTGACAATCGCGGCTGCGACCTTCGCATCAAGCTTGCGGTCATAGTGAACATAGCTCCCGACTCCGATCGGCATTCCTTCTGCAATCACTTCCACAACACCGCCGATTGAGTCACCGTTTTTCTTCGCGTTATCAATCGCTTCAATCATTTTTGCTGCTGCTTCTTCATCCAGGCAGCGAACAGATGATGCTTCACTGCGCTCCTGCAGTTCAGCAATCGTTTCAAATTGTACATTTTCAGCACGAATGCCGCCAATTTCGACAACGTGTGAGGCAATTTCTACACCGAGTAGTTTTAACAGCTTTTTGGCTGCTGCCCCTGCGGCTACACGTACAGTTGTTTCACGGGCAGATGAGCGTTCCAATACATTCCGCATATCCCGATGACCGTATTTGATACCGCCATTTAAATCTGCATGTCCAGGACGAGGGCGTGTAATTTTCCGCTTGATCTCCTCCGCTGCTTCCTCGTTTTCAAGTGATTCAATTCCCATGATCTTCGTCCAGTGCTTCCAATCATCATTTTCCACAACCAGCGTGACAGGCGAGCCAAGTGTATATCCGTGTCGGACACCTGATTTGATCGCTACTAAATCTTTTTCTATCTGCATGCGGCGGCCGCGCCCATGCCCTTTCTGGCGGCGAAGCAAATCATGGTTGATGTCTTCTGCAAGAAGCTCCATGCCGGCCGGAAGCCCCTCGATAATCGTTGTTAATTGTGGTCCATGTGATTCTCCAGCTGTTAAATATCTCATTCTCCTGCTCCCTTCAATACGTTAAAGCGGTTATGTACTACTATATCATATTTAAAATTCATTGGAACAGCCGAAACGGCTGTTTTTGAGAATTTTATCACAATTTCTGCGCTGCATGGAGACAAATTTAAAAAAGCCGGCATGCCGGCTTTATACTTTTTTATAAAAAAAGGTATCTTCTACCTGAAAACCGTACCGCTCCGGATTAAATATTTGTTCCGTGCTTCCGACAAACAGGACACCGCCAGGCCGAAGTGCTGCATTAAATTTCCGGTACAGCTCGTCTTTTGCTTCTTCTGTAAAATAAATCATCACATTCCGGCAGACGATCAAGTCGAAGCTGTTTTCAAATCGATCCGACAAAAGATTTTGTTTTTTAAACGTGACCGTCCGTTTAATATCATCAGAAATTTTATAAAAAGCACCTTCCTGTCGAAAATACTTCCTCTTCATAGGTTCCGGCAGTTCAGCGAGCGACCGTTCCGGATAAAGACCCAGCTTTGCTTTTTGAATCACATTTACGTCAAGATCTGTCGCCTGAACAGACACGGAGGCAAGCGGCATATAAGCGGACAAAATCATAGAAAGCGTATAGGGCTCCTCTCCTGTAGAGCAGGCCGCACTCCATACTTTCAGCCGCTTGTTTTCCTTGAGCAGCCGCGGCAGAATTTTTTTCTCTAATACTTCCCATCGCTTGCCATTCCGATAAAATTCTGACACATTGATGGTCATCCGGTCTAAAAATTCATTCATCATCGTTTGATTTGAATTTAATGCGTCAAAAAACGTAGAAAAGGATGGATACCCCTTTTTTTCGTATAAAGACGTCAGTCTTCTTTTCATTTGTGCTTCTTTATATAAACCAAGGTCAATG
The DNA here is from genome assembly GCF_023715895.1 of Domibacillus indicus. GTDB lineage: Bacteria > Bacillota > Bacilli > Bacillales > Domibacillaceae > Domibacillus > Domibacillus indicus_A. The sequence continues at coordinate 286,089 of NZ_JAMBOO010000003.1, forward strand.
CCTGTTTTTCGCTTAATCGAGCCGACAAATTGTTCGTAATCCCCCATTGTGCTCATCCTTTCTGTCGATTCGCTTCTTTTTTCTTTATTATAGCTGATCTCGGGAAAAGAAGTGGGAAAAATTTCATAAAAAAAGAGTTTCCAGCCCAGCCGGCTGAAAACTCCAGGAATGATTAGTAGACCCATTCAGAGCCTGATTTTTCGTACGCTGTCAGCTCATTTTCTTGGAAGAAAAGGCTGATTTCACGCTTGGCGCTTTCAGGAGAATCAGAACCATGAATGACATTTTTCCCTACAATAACGCCAAAATCACCGCGAATCGTTGCGGGTGCTGCATCTTTTGGGTTTGTAGACCCCATCATTTGACGAGCAGTCGCAATGACATTTTCACCTTCCCACACCATGGCGAAAACAGGTCCAGAAGTAATAAAATCTACTAATTCACCGAAAAATGGGCGTTCTTTATGTTCCCCGTAGTGCTGTTGAGCTGTTTCAGGTGTTATATGCATCAGCTTTGCAGCCACAAGGCGGAAGCCTTTTTTCTCAAAACGCGACACAATTTCCCCAATCAAACCACGCTGTACTCCATCAGGTTTTACCATTAAGTATGTTTGCTCCATCTTTCACCACTCCTGTGTTATGTATACCGCTTACATGCGGACAAGATGAATCGTAACACTTCTTTTGTAAATTTACAACGCTTTCATGGAAAAAATTAATATTTTCTTTTGCCAATAAAATGGGCAATATCACGTAATGAATTCCGGTGCCGGCCCGGCGGTAATTCTGTTAAAATAGCCAGTGCCCGATCGAGATATCTTCTGCTTAACGCATGAGACTGTTCAATCGCATCGCTGCGCTTTAAGCGGGCAATAATATCATCTATTTCTTCACGGCTTGAATGAGCATGAATAGAAGTAATGCGCGCATGCATGTCACTATCCTGCATCGCATACAAAACAGGAAGCGTAATGTTTCCTTGAAGGAGGTCACCGCCGGCTGGTTTGCCCAGTTCTTTTTCACTTGCTGTAAAGTCGAGAATATCATCGGTAATTTGAAAAGACATCCCTACATTATAGCCGAAATCGTACAGCTTCCGGTGGATCGAAGCCGGAGCGCCCGCTGCAATAGCGCCAAGCTGGCAGCTGGCTGCGATCAAAATAGCCGTTTTTCTCTTGATGCGGCGAAGGTAATCGCGCAGATGCTGATCATACCGGTACTTATCCTGAATTTGAATGATTTCTCCGATACACAGCTCTGTCATCGTATGGGATAGAATCTGGTGAGCTTCTACTTCTTTAATTCTTGTCATAGAGTCAAGCGCAGCGGCAAAAATGTAATTGCCGGCATACATGGCGATCCGGTTATCCCACTCCGCTTTAACCGTGTACTCTCCTCGGCGGATAACGGCATCATCAATAACGTCGTCGTGAACAAGTGAAGCCATGTGAATCAGTTCAAGAGAAGCAGCTGCATATTTCACACGATGAATATCGTAATCACCAAACTTCGCGCCAAGCAGAAGCATTACCGGGCGAATGCGTTTTCCGCCTGCTTGAAGAAGGTGTACAGACGCCTCCTCCAGAATGGACGATGACGAACGAACGGCGTGTTCCAGCTCCTGCTCAATCAAATCGATATCCGCTTTTAACCGCGTATAAATTAGTTTTATGTTCATTTCTTTTCACCCGGCTCTTGGTCTAGTATTATTTGTTTCCGTAATGTGTGGCAGCTACACCGCCTGTGTGAGCTTTAAAACGCACATTTTGAAAGCCGGCCTGCTGAAACATACGGGCAAGCTCTTTCATGTCTGGAAAATGGCGCGCTGATTCCTGCAGCCATGAATATTCCTCATAGCTTTTTGCGAAAAGACGGCCAACCGCCGGCATGATGAAGCGGAAATACAGCTCGTATCCTTCCTTAAAAACAGGCATTTGCGGCTGGCTTGTTTCGAGGCATACGACCATTCCACCTGGTTTTAACACACGGCGCATCTCTGAAAGCACCTGCATATAATCCGGTACATTTCGAAGGCCAAAACCAATCGTCACAAAATCAAACGTATCGTCTTCGAACGGAAGCTCCATTGCGTTGCCGTGAATCAGTTCTACCTGTTCCAAACCGGCGGCCTCTATTTTCTGCCTGCCGACAACGAGCATATTTTCACTGAAATCAAGTCCCTTGACCACTCCATGCGGCCCCACGGCTTCCGCCAGCGCTATTGTCCAATCGCCTGTTCCGCAGCATACATCAAGCGCTTTTGCACCTTTAGGCACATTCATGATTTTCATTGTTTCATTTCGCCAGCGCTTGTGCTGCTGAAAGCTGATAATAGAATTCATTTTATCGTAGTTACCGTATATTTTTTGAAATACACTGTGTACTTTTTCTTCTTTAGATTGCTGCATTTGTCACCCTTCTTCCACGAGCCGAAGCGGCCTGCTGCCAAAAAGGCGGTCGCGCTCCGCTTCAATGACAGCCGCTTTATAGGAATCTATGCTTTCTATACACTTTGTTACATCCGCATGGATCTCTTTAAGCCGCTGCTCGATAACCTCGATGACCTGCTGGTCTGTCTCGTATTGTTGTTTTAATGCTTCAAAAAGAATAAAGGGCTCGTTTTTCTCACGAAGAAGCCGGTCTGCCGTCAAAAGCTGCCGCAGGGCACGAGCCATTATTTCATCTGCACCCTTTTCGATGTGCACGGCGCCAATAATATCGCCTTCAATTACTGCAACAGCGTCTAATATGGCTTCTTTTGTTTCAAGCTGATGCCGATGAAGCGATGTTTTCGCTTCATTCACCCTTTTTACCGCTCCTGCAAGAACGCCTACCCAGTGGACACAGCCCGCTTCTGCAAGGGTCCGGTAATACATCCCGCTAAAATAATCACCCGCTAATACGATCAGCTGGTTTTTTTGTGTGATTTCTTTGGTCACAGACGGAATGGCATCATGTACATCCATTGCCAGCCCAATGAGAACAGCTGCCTGCATCAGCTTCTGCACCTGTTCACTTTTTCTTTCCTCGTCTGTAAATGCCAGCATTAATGCAGATGCCCGAAGCGGGTTTATAACCGGCCTGCCGATCACTTTATCTAAAAAAGGCTGCCGGCATGCCCGATTGATTTCTTCAAGTAGTGTACTCTGTTGCTCCTGCCACTCCTTCATTGTGAAAACCCCTCACTCGCAAATCATTTCAAATCATTTCAAATCGTTTCGTTCCTTTTCATTACGCACACTTAGTATATCACACTCGTGTTCTCATGACGAACGAATGAGCGAAAGCAGCTCGGTCCGAAGCTGGGCGTCATTTTCGTACAAACCACGCGCGGCTGTGGTGACCGTTTTAGCGCCTGGCTTTTTCACCCCGCGCATAGCCATGCACATATGCTCCGCCTGCACAATCACCATTACCCCTTGCGGCTGAAGCATGTCCATAATTGCGTCTGCTACTTCATTTGTAATCCGTTCCTGCAGCTGCGGACGGCGGGCAACCGATTCAACGGCCCGTGCCAGCTTGCTTAATCCGGTCACTTTTCCGCCTTTTGGCATATACGCTACGTGAGCATGGCCGAAAAACGGCACAAGGTGATGCTCACACATCGAGTAAAAAGGAATGTCCTTTACAAGAACAAGCTCTTCATATTGTTCTTCAAATACAGTTTCGAAATAAAATCTTGGATCCACGTGAAGACCTGAAAATGCTTCTTCATACATTTTCGCTACCCGTTTCGGTGTATCTTGAAGACCTTCCCGGTCCGGATTTTCACCAACCGCTTCTAAAATCAGTCGTACGGCCTGCTGAATTTTGGCGTGATCTACTTCAGCCATTTTTATCCACTCCTGTATACATGTATTGCATGTGTAATATTATTTGTACTGCACTTCATCTTAGCATATCGGGTCAACTCTGGGCAAAGTGAAGTGTTCAAAAAAAGAGACTGCCCAATGGGGGCAGTCCCGCTTTAGCCAGAGTAGGCTATGTACTTATTTAACCGCGTCTTTAAGCGCTTTACCCGGTTTAAATGCCGGTACTTTGCTCGCAGCGATTTCGATTTCTTCACCTGTTTGTGGGTTACGTCCTTTACGTGCTGAACGCTCACGCACCTCAAAGTTGCCGAAACCAATCAATTGTACTTTGTCGCCTTTTGCCAATGTTTCTTGGATGGCATCGAAAAGAGCATCAACCGCTTTTGTCGCGTCTTTCTTAGAAAGTTCTGCTGTTTCTGCAACTTCATTGATCAAGTCAGTTTTGTTCATGCCATTCACCTCCTCCCGCATGAGACCCGATAAACATTGTTATATCAATGTTTTACCGTAATTCTGTTAAAAGATTATCACATGTGTTCGGGCATATCAAGCAGAATCCACCTTAAACGGGTATTTTCCCCGGTTTCATCAAAAAAAGACTCCCATTTTGAGAGTCTAGCCCGTTTTAAAGCAGTATCGCAATCATTCCGCCTGAGCCTTCATTGATGATTTTTTCAAGCGTATCTTTTAACTTGCTTCGGGCATGATCAGGCATTAAGGATACTTTCGACTGAATACCGTCCCGGACGATCGAGCTTAAATTACGCCCGAAAATGTCACTGTTCCAAACGGACAGCGGATCATCTTCAAAGTCTTTCATCACGTGATGAACGAGCTCTTCACTTTGTTTTTCTGAGCCGATGATCGGTGAAAATTCCGATTCAACATCTACTTGAATCATGTGAATAGACGGCGCCACTGCTTTCATCCGCACGCCATAACGCGAGCCGTGGCGAATAATTTTTGGTTCTTCCAAGCGCATTTCGTTGATGGACGGAACCGCTACACCGTAGCCGGTCTGCTTGACCATTCTCAGCGCTTCTTCTACCTGCCCGTATTCTTCCTTAATATGAGCATAATCTTGGATAATTTCCAGCAAATGCTCTTTGCCGCGTAATGGTTCCCCAATAATTTCGTTGACGATCTTTTCATACAAGCCATTTGGCGCATTCACGTTGATTTCTGCAATTCCCTGCCCCATATCCATTCCTGTCAACACAGCGGACTCAATATACTCACCGCCGCCAAACTGGTCAACAACACGGTTCACGTCACGTAGCCTTTTAATGTCCTTGACCGTTTCTTTTACCATTTCGTTGTATTTATCCCGAAGCCAATGCGATTCATCCAACGCCATAATCCAGGAAGGAAGATGAACGTTCACTTCATGAACTGGGAATTCAAATAAAGCTTCCTGCAAAACATGCAGCACGTTCGATTCTGTCATCGATTCAACCGACATGGCGAGAACCGGAATATCATATTTTTCGGCCAGCTCCTGCTGCAGCTCTAAAGTCTCCAAATTCTCAGGCCGGGCCGAGTTTATAATCAAGATAAAAGGCTTGCCTACTTCTTTTAATCCTGCAACGGCCCGTTCCTCCGCCTCAATATAAGTATGGCGGCGCAGTTCACCAAATGACCCGTCTGTTGTGACTACTACCCCAATCGTCGAATGCTCTTCAATCACCTTTCTCGTTCCAATATCCGCTGCTTCATCGAACGGAATCGGTTCATCATGCCATGGTGTCTGAATCATCCGTGGACCGTGTTCATCTTCATATCCTTTCGCTTCCGGCACAACATAGCCTACACAGTCTACCAGCCGAATATTGACGAGCACACCGCCCGCCTGCACAGCCGCCGCACGACTCGGAACAAATTTCGGTTCTGTCGTCATAATCGTTTTGCCGGAGGCGCTTTGCGGCAGTTCATCCTGTGCACGGCGCCGTTCCGATTCACTGTCCATGTTCGGCAGCACTAAAAGCTCCATAAACTTCTTTATAAATGTTGATTTCCCCGTTCTGACAGCACCGACAACGCCTAAATAAATATCGCCTTCGGTCCGCTCGGCAATATCCTTAATGACTTCTGTATTTTCCATCAGCAGCCCCCTCCCGTTTCGAACGGCTCGTCCGCCGCCTGCCATACAGTGTATGAGCGTTTTTTTAAATGTATGCAAAAAAAGAAGCCTGCATGTTAAGCAGGCTTCTTTTTTTGCATAAAAACAGGCTCTCCTTGTTCATCGACCGTATAAGGCAATGAAAATGCCGGTACAATGGGAGAAGACTGGATAAGCAGGCTGCGAATATCTTCGCCAGGCGCAGGGAGCTTGTCCAATTTTTGAAGGGCTGTATACAAATCAGCCGAATAATCTACATAAAGCGTTCCGTCACCACTTATGACCAGTGGAAGCCGCCGTCCGGAATACGGACTTGTTACATAAGGCTCTTCTTCAAATCCAAGTTTCTTAAAATCGAGTGAATATACATTATCGGCCAGTGTCTCTTTAAAAGGAGGATACTTTTGGGCAAGAAGGCGGATATTCACGCTTTGAATTTGTTCAGCTATACGCAAATCAATCAGTTTGACGGTTGGATTTTTTTCGACATCTACAAGTACGTACTGGTAAATGCCGCCACTTTCAAATGCATTTCCTGGCGGCTCCGCCATAAAACGAGGTGAGATTTTCCCAAAATCAACCGGATACTTTTCATAAAGATCGGGATTATTTTCCTTTGTTTTAATCGGCAAAATGCCTTCCTCTTCCCTTTGGAATTGATCAACCGCCGTTTGAACGGCTCGTAATTGGTCTTCATACGGCTGTTCATTTTGGCTTAACTTCTCCTCCGGATATAAGCAGCCGCTTAATATGAAAGAGAGCGCTGCCGTCCAAAAAAGAAGCAGGCTGTTTTTCCTTATCATGGTTACTGGTTCACCCCTTCATTAACGAGTCGGGCCGCTCAAAACCACATAAACAACAATAAGCCCGCCGACAATCATGCATATATAAGCGAAAAGTGCGGTTATTCCTTTTAAAAAGCGGTTACGAAACTTGTAACGGCTCATGTAGATTGAAAAAATAGAGACAATCATCAGCCCCATTCCGGCAAATGAAATCCACATTTTCAGCATGGATGGTGACATGGGCGTTCGTCCTTTCCACTAATCCCGCTTTGTATCTAAAATATCGATTAAGTCTTCCAGTTCATGTTTTTTTACACGTGCCATTAAATCATCTACGGCTTTTTTAGGATCCTGCTCTTTAAATAAAATATGATAGAGTGCTTGTGTAATCGGCATTTGCACATCGTATTTTTGAGAAAGCTGATAACCGGCTTTTGTCGTGCGGACTCCTTCCACAACCATTCCCATACTTTCGAGCACTTCATCCAGCTTTTTGCCCTGGCCGAGCATATTTCCAGCCCGCCAGTTTCTTGAATGAACACTTGTGCACGTGACGATTAAATCGCCAATACCGGCAAGGCCCGAGAAGGTAAGCGGATTCGCTCCCATCTTTGTGCCAAGCCGGGCAATTTCCGCCAATCCGCGGGTAATAAGTGCTGCTTTTGCATTGTCTCCATAGCCGAGTCCATCGGAAATTCCAGCTGCAAGCGCGATAATATTTTTTAATGCGCCGCCGATTTCTACACCGATCATGTCTGGATTTGTGTAAACCCGGAAGTTCTGGTTCATAAATAAGTCCTGAATGTGCTGAGCCGCTTCAAGCGAATGAGAAGACACCGCCACGGTTGTTGGATGGCGAAGGCTTACTTCTTCTGCATGGGAAGGGCCTGACAGTACCACTACGTCTTTCAGTGCATTTTTAGGCATTTCCTGCTCAATCATTTCGGAAATGCGGAGCAGTGAATCAGGTTCAATTCCTTTAGACACATGGACAACGGTAACCGGTGATTCAGCCGTCTGAACGATTTGACGTGCCACTTCCCGGATCGCTTTTGTCGGCACAGCAAGCACGACCGTACCGCATCCTTCAAGCGCCTCAGCAAGTGATGTTGTGCCGCGAATAGAGGCAGGCAGTAAAATATCCGGCAAATACCGGCTGTTTGTATGATGCGTATTCAATTCGGCTATCCGCTCTTTATTTTTTGCCCACATGGTCACATCCAGACCGTTATCGGCAAGCACAAGGGCAAGAGCTGTTCCCCAGCTCCCTGCCCCCAGCACTGCAATTTTTTCTGTCATATGAAACACAGCCTTTCCTTCTTATTTTCTTGCGCGCGCAATAATGTGAATCGGCGTTCCTTCAAATGAGAACGCATCACGAATGCGGTTTTCAAGAAAGCGGAGATAAGAGAAATGCATGAGTTCCGGTTCATTGACAAATACAACAAACGTTGGCGGCTTGACCGAAACCTGTGTTGCATAATAAACGCGCAGCCGTTTTCCTTTGTCTGCCGGTGCTGGATTCATCGCCACAGCATCGGTAATGACATCATTCAGCACACTTGATTGAACACGCATCGAGTGGCTTTCACTCGCCCGGTCAATATATGGCATCAATGTATGAATCCGTTTTTTCGTCTTAGCAGACAAAAATACGATAGGCGCATAGTCTAAAAACTGAAAATGACTGCGGATGTTTTCTTCAAATTCACCCATCGTTTTTTCATCTTTCTCAACGGCATCCCATTTATTTACGACAATGACCACAGCCCGCCCTGCTTCATGAGCGTAGCCGGCAATGTGCTTATCCTGCTCACGAATGCCTTCTTCAGCATTTAACACAACTAACACAACGTCGGACCGTTCAATCGCTCTCATCGCCCGCAATACGCTGTATTTTTCAGTCGTCTCATACACTTTTCCGCGTTTTCTCATCCCAGCTGTGTCAATGATCACATACTTTTGGCCATTGTACGTATAGGGAGAGTCAACTGCATCGCGCGTTGTGCCTGCAATATCACTGACAATAACACGGTCTTCACCGAGCAGCGCATTAGTAAGAGACGATTTCCCTACATTCGGACGGCCAATTAATGAAAATTTAATAACATCATCTTCGTACGGTTTATCTTCGCCAGTCGGGAAATGCGATACAACTTCGTCCAGCAAATCTCCAAGTCCAATACCGTGCGAACCGGAAATTGGAAAAACCTCACCGAAACCGAGGGAATAAAAATCATAAATATCCGCCCGCATATCCGGATTATCAATTTTGTTAACGCCAAGTACAATCGGCTTTTTAGACCGGTATAAAATTTTCGCTACTTCTTCATCTGCAGACGTCACGCCTTCACGTCCGTTTACGATAAAAATGATCACATCCGCTTCATCAATGGCAATTTCAGCCTGCTGGCGAATTTGGTCTAGAAAAGGCTCGTCACCCAAGTCAATACCGCCTGTATCAATCAAGTTAAATTCATGCGTCAGCCACTCGCCTGAACTGTAGATACGGTCGCGGGTTACACCCGGCACATCTTCGACAATGGAAATACGCTCACCGGCAATCCGGTTAAAAATCGTTGATTTACCTACGTTTGGCCTTCCAACGATCGCAACAGTCCGTTTCATCATTACATCTTTCCCTTCAATGGTTCACCCAATTTATTCTCAGTACTTCTTTATTTTGTTCAAAAGAAAACCCTTCTACCATGAGAAGGGGTTCAATCAACAATTTATTTTATCATATTTTGGTTATGAATCAAATGGCACCGGCGCGCGGAGAGCAAAACGCTCCGGCTCTAACCCACGGGCCTGCAGCCATTGGCACGTTTCTCCTGATATGATAAGCGGAACGCTGTGAAGATGGGAAATGGACCGAGCACCAAGCGCGCACATCATCATTTTTATATCTGCTTTCATTTGTTCGATATGCTCTACCAGGGCTTCCTGTCCGCTTGTCATCAATACCTTTAGCAGAAAGCCGGACAACCCGGCTGCTGAAGCGCCCAGTGCCAATGATTTCACCACATCATCAGCATATTGCAGACCGCCTGAAGCGATAACAGGACGACCTGGAGCCCCCGAAAGGGTTTCAACAATAGATATAGCAGTCGGAATGCCCCAGTTGTTGAAAAAAGCAAGAGGGCGTGCGGCCCGCTCATTTTCAACAGCAGCAAAGTTTGTTCCGCCAAACCCCGCTGTATCAATTGCTGCCAACGGAAGATGATTTAATAGCCGGGCCGTTTCAGCGCTTATCCCGAAACCGGTTTCTTTTACAATCACCGGTACCTTTACCGTTTCGCAAATAGAAGCAATCCGGTCAACAGCTCCATGAAAATCCCGATCCCCTTCAGGCATCGCAAGTTCCTGAACGACATTTAAATGGATTTGCAGAATATCTGCTTCAATCATCTCACACACGGCACGAGCTTCTTCCACTGATGCCTCCGCTCCGATATTCGCCATCATGATGCCCTTTGGATTGGCTTTCCGGGCGGCTTCAAACGTAGCTCTTTCTTCCGGATGGCGAAGCGCTGACATTTGAGAACCGACAGCCATCGGGATGCCGCATGCTGCGGCTGCTTCTGCTAACTGCGTATTAATGCGCGCTGTCACTTCTCCGCCTCCGCCTGTCATCGCATTCACAAAAATCGGCGAACTCCATTGAAGTCCGCCGATTTCCGTTGATAGCGATATATCTTTGACAGAGGAACCCGGGAGGCTCTGGTGAACAAATTGAATATGATCCAATCCTGTCCGCCGGCTTTGTCCCGTTGACAATGCATAATGAATATGGTCAATCTTACGTTCCGCTCTGCTCAAATTGTCATCACCGTCTTGTTTATTTTAAATCTTTTAGCTGGTCGCCTAAAATATCACCGATTTGGAAGCCTGAGCTTTCTTCCGGTAATTCATAGGAATCAACCGTTTCTTCCGGCTCCGCTTCTTCAAATGATTTCATGCTGAGCGATAAACGATGCTCCTGCTCATTGGCATCCAGCACTTTCACTCTAACAGTCTGTCCTTCTTCCAATACTTCATGAGGAGTGCCAATGTGGCGGTTAGAGATTTGAGAAATATGAACGAGACCTTCTACGCCTGGGAACACTTCTACAAACGCGCCATATGAAACAAGGCGTTTCACTGTACCTTCATGTTCTGATCCAATTGGTGCACGATCTGCGATGTTTTCCCATGGTCCAGGCAGTGTTTCTTTAATAGATAGAGAAATTCGCTCGCTGTCGCGGTCAATAGACAGCACTTTTACTTTTACTTCTTGTCCTTCCGTAAGTACATCGGATGGTTTTTCTACATGCTCATGTGAAAGCTGGGAAATGTGCACGAGTCCATCAACACCGCCGATATCAACAAAAGCGCCGAAATCAGTTAAACGCTGCACTTTTCCATCAATCACATCACCTGCTTGAATGTTTTCAAGCACTTTTTGTTTGTTTTCTGCTTTTTCAATATCCAATACAGCCCGGTGTGAAAGAATTAACCGGTTTTTATCTTGTTCAAGCTCGACGATTTTAAGTTTCATTACGCGACCTTTGTAATCTTCGAAATCTTCAACGAAGTGATCCTCTACGAGTGAAGCCGGAATAAATCCACGGATGCCAAGATCTACGACGAGGCCGCCTTTAACGACTTCTTTAATCTCCGCTTCAAAAATAGCGCCTTCTTCAAATCGTTTTTGCATGTCGTCCCACGCAGTTTCTGCATCGGCTTTGCGTTTTGACAACACATATAGATCATCTTCTTCTTTTGTGACAAGCAGTTCAAGCTCGTCGCCTTCTTTGACGACATCTGATGCTTTTTCTACGTGAAGGCTTGACAGTTCACTGATGGGAATAATACCGTCTTTCTTGCTGTCCGGAATTTCCACCTGGACCTGCTTTTCTTCGACTTTCACAACCGTAGCGCGTACTTTGTCGCCAACGGAGTAGTTATTCACTTCTGCCTGGTTCATATCCTCTGTCATATGTAATCCTCCTCAATACAAACTGCGTCAATTTTAAAAATTCTTACTTCTAACTTCTTACAAATCGCCCAATTTGTCAAGCCGGAAGCTCAGCCCTTATACTCTTTTATTAATTTTGCGATGGCTTCCATTATCGCTTCTGTTGCTTCTTCCGCTGAGGCTTTTCGCTCACGAAGAGAAACCATATCAATCGGCGGTCCATACACAACCTGCAGCGGCTTCCCTAGTTTATACGGGCCGATAATCGCACACGGTACAACTGCTGCATCCGTCCGAAGAGCGAAAAATCCCGCACCGGCAAGTCCCTTCCCTAACTCGCCGTTTTTCGAACGTGTGCCTTCCGGAAAAAGTCCCAGAACTTGTCCTTCTTTTAAAATTTTCAAACCAGTTCGAATGGCTTCCCGGTCACTCATGCCGCGTTTTACCGGAAAAACATTCAGTTCTTTCATTAATTTCCCCATCCACTTCTTTTTAAACAATTCTTCTTTCCCCATAAAGCGAACGGGACGTTTAGAAGTAATGCCTACAATCGGCGGATCGAGATTATCAATGTGGTTTGCACAAAGAAGCACCCCGCCTTCTTTTGGAAAATGCTCATGACCTTTAACATGAATTCGGTAGGCGGGGGTTAAAATAGATTTTACGACTGTTTTAGCGAATGTATAAAAAGTGACCATCTTACTCCCCCGCTCCTGCTGCCGCCATAATCGCCTCAGCTACCTCTTCGATCGACATATGTGTCGTGTCAATTTCAATCGCACCTTCCGCTTTTTTAAGCGGTGACTCTTCCCTCTCTGTATCCATTTTGTCGCGTGCGGCAATCTCTCTTTTTAAATTCTCCAAATCAGATGAAAATCCTTTTTTCAAATTTTCAGCATGGCGGCGCTTTGCCCGCTCATTCACACCAGCCAGCAGAAAAATCTTAACATCTGCTTCCGGAAGCACACTTGTACCAATATCACGCCCATCCATCACAACGCCGCCTCTGGCCGCTAACTGCTGCTGGCGGCGTGTCATGTCACGCCGAACTTCACTGTGACGGGCCACTGCCGAAACATTATTTGTTACTTCGTCTGTCCGAATCACTTCGGTTACGTCTTCTCCATCCACCAGGACAACCTGGCCGTTTTCTCCCTGTTTAAGTGAAATGGTCGTCTCGGCAAGAAGCTTTCCGAGAGCTTCCCCGTCTTCTACATCTATGTCATGTTTAAGCGCTTTATGCGTAATCGCTCTGTACATAGCGCCTGTATCAATATAAATATAAGAAAGCCGTTCTGCCACGATTTTTGCAGCTGTGCTTTTTCCTGCAGCAGCAGGGCCATCAATGGCAATTTGCAGTTGTTTTTCCATGTCGTCACCTCATCCAAAAATTCTTATTCATTTTATCACAGATTGGTTTAGACACAAAAAAGAACCCAAACGATGGGCTCTTTATTATTCCAATCCTTTCCTGCGCAGCCGCAGCTGCTGTTCAAAGCAGAAACGCATTAATATTTGCTGCTCCGCATAAGGGAGGTCTTTAAATTCGAAGGAACCAATGCAGCGTCCGCTTTTTTCATCCTGACGGATACGCACCAGCTCTGCTTTCGCTTCAAAATAGAAGGGTTCAGCCTGCTGAGAGGGGATCACCCCGTATACGGTGGCTTCTGTGCCAGGCTCTGCCTGCACAGAATTCGGCAGTACAATCGCTGCGCCGCCTGCACTAATATCTTCCGTCAGCGAAGAAAAAGGCGGCATTCCGTCAAAGTGGACCGCTGTATCAATCGCTTTTTGGACCCGTACGAATTTTCGGCGCTGTATGCGTACATATTGATTCAAACCCGGGTCCTGCAATACAAGCATAGGAATTTTCTTTTTGACCCGGGCGATTACTTCCGTACGGAATAAAAAAACAGCGGATGAAGCAGCCGGATCAAGGAAACTGACAGCAAGCTGCATTCCTTCCATCAAAAAAACCGCCCGGTTTGTTTGAATACTAACCGGGTAGTCAATAAACAGCTTTCCGTCTTCTATATCGACTACTTTGCATCGATACTCTTCTTTTTTATCTATTTCTTCAAATGGTTCCAGTGTCAGTACGATACCAGGCTGAAGCATTCATATCACTCTCTTTTTTCCTTACTGCGTTTTGTAGGCCAAAACGCTTATTGGAAAAAATTATAAAGGATTTAAGACCTAAATGCAATATGATCTTATTGCCTATAGGCAGCTTCCGCTTCTGATAGTTTTTCGATCCGCTCTTCTTTTCCGTTCTCTGCATTAATAAAGATCCGGTAAGAAGCTGTTCCATTCTCCGCTAAAAATTCATAACACATCTTATCCTTCATTTCTTCATTCGTCACAATCGCTTTTTTTGTTTCCATTACCGTTAATTTCGGATGCAGCTCTTTTTTCGCTTCCTCTTCGCTTAAAGCAGGCTCCTTAATGTTTCGTTCTTTCTTATTTTTCCAGTAGTTTTGTGCTTCAAGACCCGTAACTGCACCTGTATCAAGCGCCACTTTGATCGTCACAGATTCTGGATAAACGAGCGTGTCTTTCACTTTTTTGGTGTAGGTAAAAACACCGGTATGGTCATACTGCGCACTGTTTGTCATAACCATCCCTTCAAATCCGTGCTTTTCTAAAAAATCTTCCGCTTTCTGAGAAGCAGTATACAAACTTATTCGGCTTTTGCCCGGATTTCTATTCACAGTAAACGTTAAAGGATAACCGCCTTTTTTGGTGATATCCATGCTGGCTTCTTCACCGTCTTGTCCTGTAACAGATACGTGATAAAACGGAACGGAAGCTCCTTTTAAACTGCTGTCTACGGACGTAACCTCCGCATCAAACTGAAAATAGTCCTTTGCTTGTTGAGCCGCTTCTTTTTCGGTGATCATAGGCCCTTCCAGCTTTTTGAGCGCATCGTCCGAAACGGATTTTTCCACTTGAGTCGCCCGGAAAGTGTCTGATTCGGAAAACTCGGATGCTTTTCTCTCAATTGTATTAAACCCATCGATAACCGTATTGTCTCTTGGCTCATCTCCGTCAGCCGCTGCATGGGCTACATCTGTCCAGCGCAAATTTTTATCTAATACATTCATTTGTACGGCCCGAAGGTCATTTTGAATATCGGCAGACTGCTTATAAAGAGACTCGAGCTGCTCATATTCTTTATCGGTTAACGGCTGGGTATCCAAGTCCCGCACTGCTGTGTTATAGGTGAAATCACCGCTTTTCCCTAAAAATTCTTCAGTTTTTGAAAACGGCATAAAGCCGAGTGGAAGGCGGCTGATGGCATTGTGCGCTTCAGAGGTAAGGCGCCATACATCTGTCAGTGCAGGTGTTAAATTATCTTTTGAATTCATCGCGAGCGCTTCTCCGGTTCGATCGTGAATCACATCTACCTGGTACACAAGTTCGTGAAATGCCTGCTGATACCCATTCTCCGCTTCGATCGCCAATCTTTCTTTTTCCTGGTGCTGCCTGTATCCCCAAACTGCCGTTACAGCTAAGAGCACAGCGAGTGCGACGGTGATAAATGTCCGCATGTTGATCGCCTCCTATTCGCAAAAAATGTGCTGCCCGATTTTCTTAATTTGCGGCCGTGACCAAATCCAGTCACTTGTAGCGGTGTCTGGATTAAAATAATAAAGTGCTTCGCCCGTCGGATCCCATCCGTTAATAGCGTCCAATACGGCTTCTTTCGCTCTCGGGTTTGGTGTCAGCCAAATTTGCCCGTCTGCTACAGCCGTAAAAGCACCCGGCTCGAAAATAACACCAGAAGCGGTATTCGGAAATGATTCACTGCCAATCCGGTTCAATATAACCGCTGCAACGGCTACCTGGCCCTCATAAGGCTCTCCCCGTGCTTCGCCGTAAACGGCATTCGCCATCAGCTGAATATCATTTTGTGAAAATCCAGTCGGTGTATTCACTGATTGGGCCGACGTTTCGGCTCCACCGTAATACGTAAATGCTTTTCCTTTACGCATTTGGCTTTTTACATGCTGTTCATCGTATTTAGACACCTGTTCAAGTTTTCGTTTCGTAGCTGTCCCTGCCAGCCCGTCTACCGGGAGGCCAAATGATTCCTGGAAGTTTCTTAATGCCCAGTACGTTGACCAGCCAAATACCCCGTCAATTTGATCACGGTAATAACCGGTATATTGAAGCCTTGATTGCAATTCGATGACATCGTCCCCTTCAGCTCCGCGCTGAATCACCTGTCCTGAAAACGCCCCTGCTTGCCCGGATGCAAGCAGCACTACAAGCGTTAGAAAAACTGCAATCTGCTTTTTCCACTTTGTCAATTTCGTTCACCATCCTATCGAAATATACAAGTAGTTTGTCATGCTCCTCCTTTTTTATACGAAAAAAAGAGGCGCCCGGGTTGAGCAGCCTCTTTTACAATTTCAGCTTATGGTATGCATCTGTCAGAATATGTGCTTTTTTTACTTTTTGCATGGCAAACCACCATAAAAACAGCATAAACGGAATCATATAATAAATCCAAGTGCTTTCGATAACCAGAATGTAGTCAAATAACCCGTGAAGCAGAAACGGCACGAAAAAAGCCAGAGCCAGCATTTTCTTTTCTAAATGCCGGTCTCCGAATTTGGCCCGGCTGATATAGTACCCCATAATCGCGCCAAACAGCGCATGGCTTGACACAGGCAGGAGCGCTCTTACAAAAGCATACTCTACTCCATGCGCGATTAAATACAGGACATTTTCTGCCGTAGCAAATCCAAGCGAAACACTCGTTGCATACACAATCCCATCATAAGGCTCATCAAAATGGGTATGCGAATAAATAAGAAAGTACAAAATAAACCATTTCATAAATTCTTCCGGGATAGCGACCGCGCAGAACGCCTGAATAAAGCCTTCATTGACGACTTTTTCCTCTATCAGCACATATTGAAAAAACATAACCGGAAATGTCACCACAATACCGTATAAAAACGCTTTGGCAACCATTGAGATCGGTTCTGTTTCATAGCGATCACGCAAATAAAAAAAGACTAAAAGTGCAAGACCAGGTGCAATCCCTGCTGAAAGAATCGGGATCATCCACGTTCCCTCTTTTCTTTCTGTTTTTTCCATCGTATCATGAGACATAAAGATTGAAAACAAGGAGCATAAAACATGTCGAAAAAACACATTTTACTGCTGCATACCGGCGGAACGATTTCCATGAAAGAAAATGCAGCCGGAAGCGTAGCTCCAGACGGTGCCAACCCTATTGCCGAAGTGGTCCATATCCCCGGGGTTGAAGCACGTTATACGGTAAAAGAACCATTCCAGCTCCCTTCTCCCCACATGAATGTAGAGAAGATGCTTCTGCTGAAACAGGAAATCGAGGCATCTGATGCAGATGGCGTCGTGATCACACACGGCACTGACACGATGGAAGAAACCGCGTTTTTTCTCCACTTAACACTGAATACGGCTATTCCAGTTGTGCTGACAGGTGCGATGCGCTCAAGCAATGAGGCAGGTGCAGACGGCATACCCAATTTAATAGCTGCTGTTAAAACAGCTGCCAGCTGTGATGCGCGCGATAAAGGGGTGCTGGTCGTTATGAATGACAGTATTCACAGTGCTGAATTTGTTACAAAAACCAATTCAGGCAGCCTTGATTCCTTTCAAAGCCGCAACAGCGGGCCCATTGGTACGGTTCTAAAAAGCGGACCCCACTTTTTCTTTGCACCGCTCAAAAGAAAAACATACGCGGTAAAAGAGCTGCATTACCGCGTACCTATTTTAAAAGCATATGCTGGAATGGATGCTTTTTTGATTGAGCAGCTGGCTGCCTGTTGTGATGGAGTCGTCATCGAAGCGATGGGACAGGGGAATGTGCCGCCTGAAGCTGCTAAAGCACTTCTTCCACTGATTCAATCTGGATTTCCAGTCGTCATTACTTCAAGATGTGAAAGTGGAATGGTCCAGCCTGTTTATTCTTATGAAGGCGGAGGAGCTGCCCTCAAAGAAGCAGGTGCTTTTTTTGCCGGCGGCTTAAATGGCCCTAAAGCCCGATTAAAGCTGATTGCCGCCCTATCAGCAGGATATAGGGAGCAGCTGCATCACGTATTTCTATAAAAAAGACGGGGCGTTATGCCCCGTCTTCTTCTTTTTTCCGAATGGCAGCCGCGATTTCACCACCGTGAAAACGGCCATTTTCAATAAAAATTTCATTCGCATTATTGCCAGCAGCAATCACACCCGCAATAAAGATATTTTCAACATTTGTTTCTTTGGTTGCCTCAGTATAAATAGGCCGGCCTGTAATGTCATCAATTTCGACGCCCATTTTTTTTAAAAAGGCATGGTCTGGATGGTAGCCAGTCATGGCAAACACAAAATCGCTTTTAATGGTATGCTCGTCACCATGCACTTCATACGTTAGCGTTTCCCGGTCAATTCTTTTCACGTTCGCGTCAAAAACCATCCCAATCTCACCATTTCGAACGAGTGCTTCGAACTCCGGCAAAATCCAAGGCTTTATGCTTGGAGAATACGTGCTTCCCCGGTAAAGAACCGTTACTCTGGCTCCCGCTTTATGAAGTTCAAGTGCTGCGTCTACTGATGAGTTTTTTCCGCCGATGACGACTGTATCTGTATCGAAGAAAGGGTGGGCTTCTTTAAAGTAATGAAAAACGTGTTCCATTTCTTCTCCGGGGATATTCATATAATTAGGATGATCGTAATATCCTGTTGCAATCACTACATAAGGTGTTTCATATGATCCTTTAGACGTGTATACATGGAAAAGCCCGCTTTCTTGTTTGTCCACACGCTCAACCCGTTCGAACCGGTTGATCCGCAGCTCTTTCCGTTTCACGACTTCCCGGTAATACACAAGTGCCTGGTTTCGATGAGGCTTCCGCTCTTCAATAATAAAAGGCACATCACCAATCGCAAGCTTCTCACTTGAACTGAAAAACGTCTGATGGGTTGGATAGCCATAAATAGCATTCACAACATTTCCTTTTTCAATTACAAGCGGATTTTTGCCTATTTCCTTTAGTGCTATCGCAGCTGCAAGCCCGCATGGCCCGCCGCCCACAATAATACATTCTTCGGTTTTCATCTCATCCGCTCCCGTTCTTTTTCTCTGCTATCCTATTGTAGAAAAAAAGCCAGCTTATTTCAATTAAGCCGCTTATAGACGGCTGTTCATCCACTCGCTCCATTCGCTTTGAGTGGTACCGACGATATACTGGCCGGCATGCTCGGGAATAGGACCTGTCGTTGCTGTACCCCCAACACCAATATGCATGTCAGGGTACGTTTCTTTAATATCCTCTGCAAGCTGCAAAGTCGGCTCCAAATTTTGGTGGAGTGTACAAGAAAGAAAAACGAATCTTGGCTTTACTGTTTGGAGCACTGTAAAGATATCGCCTTCTTTCAGGCTTGCCCCCAGATAAACCACTTCGTAGCCAAGACGTCTGACAAACAAGGTGAAAATCAGCAGGCCGACCTCATGCCATTCATCCGGCCCGCAGACCGCCACTACTTTCGGCAGAACTCCGTTATGAGGGAACGAATGCATAACCATTCCGATACGTGCACGCAAAATAGAGGTGGCAAAGTGTTCATGAGCAGTCGTAATCTTGCCTTCCTCCCAAAGCGTTCCAATTCGAACGAGCAATGAAGCTAAAATATTAATGGTTACGTTATCTATTGTATAAAGCGCAAAAGCTTTGTTGATTAGCTCCTGTGCTTTAACTTCATCGAACCGAAGCAGCGCTTGAAGCAGCTCTTCAGACAGCGCTTCGTGCTGGCTTGTTTCAACATGCTGAAGACTCGTATGAGTATCTTCATGCTGATCGAGAAGAGCGGCGGCCTGGCTGATTGTAAAGCCCTGCTGTACTTTTTCTGAAAGCCACTTCAGCTTTCGAATATGTTCTTCCGTATAAAGCCGGTGCCCTGCTTCATTTCGGACTGGTTCCAAAATGGCATAACGCCGCTCCCATGCACGGAGAGTACCAGGCTGAATCCCGGTTAACGTCGATACCGCTTTTATATTGTATTTCCCTTCAGTCATAAAGCTCTTCCCTTTCCCGGATAGGTTGTACATTTATTATACGAGCCGGCCTGGGACCCGTAAAATTTAAGTCGTCTGCCCTGGCCGGCAAATCGTAATAAGGTGTGTTTCTGCCCTGGCGCCCAGCCGAAGCGGAAGTCCGGTCGTTCCATATCCATTTGATACAAGCATATGAATACCACCCGCGTTTTTCCAGCGGCCTTTCTCATACATCCCCCACGGCCCTAAACGAATCTGGCCGCCATGGGTGTGGCCGCTAAGCAAAACCGCTACCTGGTCCTCTGGCTCAATGATTCGGACGAAAGCGGGATTATGGCTCGCAATAATTTTAAATGCGCTGACTGGAACATTGTGAAAAAGAGCCGCTTTATCACTTTTTCCTTCGCTTAAATCGTCCGTTCCAAGCAAATATACCTCATCCGCCAGTACCGCCCAGCTGTTTTTTAATACTGTTACCTGCCACCGGGCAAGCATAGTCGTTAATTGCTCTATACCTGCTTCGTAATCATTATTGCCCGGCACAAAATAAACTGGTGCAATGGAAGACAGGCGCTTGATATTCTCACGGATACGCTCTTTTTTTACACCGCCTTCGCACAAATCGCCGCCAATAATGACAGCATCCGCGCGGCCTTTAACGGCTGAGATAATAGAAGGATGAACACGGCGGCGATGAATATCGGAAATAAAAAAAAGCGCGAGCGGCGCTTTTTCCGGAAATCGATCATCAGTTACAACCGTTTCTTTTACCTCGTTTCGGAATGCTTCCTTCCACATATATAAACCAGCTGCCGCTAATGGAAGTGCGGCACCTGTCATTAATTGTTTCCACATAACATTTTTCAGTCCTCTTCTGTTGGTTACTGCTCGTTTTGAGCCGTTTCCTGATGCGCATCCTCCGGCTGTTCGTGTACGATTTGGTTCACTGCCGGCTTTTCTTCTTTGAAAGCATACACCGCTAAAAAAGGAGATGCAATAAAAAATACGAGCAGCGCTGTAATGAGTGGAAAATGGTTTCTTTTTTCAGCTTTTTCTTTTACAGGGCGCTGCAGTGTTTCACCTTCTGCCAACACAGGCTCTTTTACTTTTTCAAGCGGCTGCTTATGCTGCTCTGCTATTTCACGATAAGGGTCCTTCATGATTATCGTTCCTCCCATTGGTCATCGTAAAAGAAATTATTTCTATTATACCCGACCAGCTCCAATAACGTAATAGGTTAAAATCCTGGCAACAAACTATTTAGCCGCTCCCGCCAGTCAAGCCGCTCCTCGGATGCTTCGCTCCCGCCGCTCGTTTTGTACGGCGCATGATCAAGCCCACAGCGGTCACAGCACTGCGGCTGCTCAATCGGTTGTTCATCAAACATACGCATGTAAGCGGCACGGCGGCACTCTGTTGACTCAATCCACTGCTTGAGCTCATTTCGCTTGGCCGCTTTTTTGTCCAGGAGGGTCATTCGTGCTTTGCTGATCCATGCTCCTCTTGGTGCGCCGCGTTCATCTGCAGCTTTTGCATAGTGGATCAAAAAGCGTTCCTGGGTTTCCGAAAGCGGCGGCTGTACATCTCGCGGATGAAAGCCGTATTCTGTTACCTGGCGGATCTGCCCTTCATCAGGAAATTCAGATTCTGCGATAAATTCGTGCAGCTTCTCATCTCCGGGTACATACAAAAGAACCGCAATCGCCGGAGCCCCGTCCCGTCCTGCCCGGCCAATCTCCTGTAAATAAGCTTCTATTTGTGACGGCATGTGATAGTGAATAACAAAACGGACATTATCTTTATTGATTCCCATTCCAAATGCGCTTGTCGCACATACCACATCTACATCGCCGTTTAAAAATTGATGCTGAATCAATAAGCGGTCGCCTGCATCCATTCCGCCGTGGTAAAAAGCGGACCGTTTTATACCATGCTGTTTCAAGTAGGAAGCCGCTTCTTCTGCAGCTCTTCTTCCCGAGAAATAAATGATGCCTGGTGTTTTCAAAAAATGCAGCCATTCTAACAGCCGGGTTCTTTTTTGCAGCGGCTCTTCCAGCGTTTCAATTTCAAGTGCGATATTCGGCCGGTTCACAGAAAAAACCCATTCTGCCATATCATCGAGCCAAAGCTTTTCACAAATATCGGCACGGACTCGTTCGTCAGCCGTTGCTGTCAAAGCAAGAGTAAGCGGGCTGCCAAGCGCTGCGCGGGCCTTGCCGAGCAAACTATAATCCGGGCGAAAATCGTATCCCCATTGTGAAATACAATGCGCTTCATCAATCACAAACAAAGCGATTGAAAGAGCACGCAGCGCCTGCATCACATTCGGCATTTGCAGCATTTCCGGTGACAAAAAAATAAACTTGTAACGGTCAAGCCGCAGGAGCGCCGCATTCTTTTCTTTATACTGAAGAAACGAATTCAGCGCAATCACCCGCTTTTCCCCTCTTACTTTTAATTGCTCCACTTGATCCTGCATAAGGGAAAGAAGCGGTGAAACGATCACAACTGAGCCGTTTAACATATACCCGGGAAGCTGATAACAAAGCGACTTGCCTGTTCCGGTAGGCAGCATGCTCAGGGTATGACGCCCGCTCAACAGCGATTCAATTGTTTCCCGCTGCCCAGGACGGAAGGAAGAAAAACCAAATGTCTGGCGCAGATGTTCATCAATGGTCATATTGTTCCCCCGCTTTCCTTCGCTAAAACAAGCCTGATTTCAAAATATGAATGATTTGGCAATTGATCTTTAAGCGGCTTGAGCTGGCGCACGCCGCTTGACCCACCTGCTTTTAATACTTCCGCTTCTTTTTGTTCATCAATAAATGGACGAATGGAAAAGTGAGGATCGTTTAAAGCCAGTTCTACTACATGGTCTTCAATGGTCGCTTTTTTCAATCTTCTTGCAGCCGCCACTTCTTCAATGGTCTTTCCTTTATGTAAATAAGCAGCTGTTTTCCGTGCAGATTCAGTTAAAGGGACGGATACCGTGATATCGCTTAAAAGATGTTTTAAAAGAGGAAGCTGGCTGCCTTTTTCCATGACAGTCTGTACAACAGCATGCAGGCTGTGTAAAAAGCGAAACCAGTATTCTGTCGGTTCCATTTCGAGGATGTCCGCTGTCTGCTGCACCGTTTTGCCTATTTGCGTATATCCGGAAAACCGCAGCAGCAGACAGTCCGGGTGTTCCGGCTGCTCTTCCAGCACAAAACGGATTTCCCGGTGAAGCTCGGCGGCAAGCTGTCCTTTTTCAAAGCCGCTTTCTTTTACAAATTGTTTGACCCATTGCTGTACGCCTTCGTCGCGCGTAATGGGATAATATGTCCGGTCTTTATAAGCAAGGTGTGAGACAACTTGAACAGCCAGCTGGAGACGGCTGAAAAACACAGGCGCAGTGCCTGCCAGCTTCCAGCCTGACAGCTGAGGAAATTCACCCGTCTTCTCAAAAGCGGCTCTCATTTTATTCGTTCCTTCCGCTGTAACAAACAGGCGCTGCCGCTCACCCTGGAGACTGCCGGATGCCTGGAGCCCTTCTACTATCCGGTCAAACAGCTCCATGGTAAGAAACGGTGTGGTTTGAAACCATTTGTCCAGTTTAAACAAATGGGCATCCTGAATAGTCTGGGCCGACTTTTTTCCTTTTAACAAATGAAAAACAGACGAAGCTGTTCGCTCTCCCTCTACTTCTTTCAGCATACAAAGCATCACCGCTTCAAGACATTCCAATTTGTCTCCCACCTTTCTATACAGCGATAGTGTATCACAAAACATGCGTTCCTGTCTTTTCTTTTCGCTTCCCCTTCTGTGTGAAATCCCTTTCATGCAGGATATGGGAAGTTTTTTATTGAAAAGTAAATTAATCAGACTTAAAATGAACAATAGAAGTGTTTTCACATACGCTTACTGACTGATTTTATGGGAGGTTTACATTTTGGCGAAGTATACGATTGTCGATAAAGACACATGTATCGCTTGCGGCGCTTGTGGAGCTGCAGCCCCTGATATCTATGACTATGATGATGAAGGCATTGCATTCGTTATTTTAGACGATAATGAAGGAACGGCTGTTGTCCCTGACGTTCTTGAAGAAGATATGCAGGACGCGTTCGAGGGCTGCCCGACTGATTCAATTAAAATTGCCGACGAGCCATTTGAAGGCGACGCGTTAAAATTCGAATAAATAAAAAATCCGGTTCCTAAAATGGAAACCGGATTTTTTATTACCGCAGACATTTTCTTCTTTGCTTGAAAATGGAGAAAACGGCGTAAAGTACAGCTTGGGCAGTTATGACTGCCTTGGAAGGGTAAAAAAGAAAACAGTGCCATGTCCAAGCCGGCTTTGTACTTTAATTGTCCCGCCGTGGGCCTGAACAATGTTTTTGGCAATCGACAGCCCAAGCCCCGTCCCGCTTCTTCCGCGTGTCCTGGCTTTATCGGCTTTGTAAAACCGCTCGAATACAAAAGGCAGATCTTCCTCTGGTATACCCGCTCCGGAATCTTGAACTTGAATAAGATGAACCTTTTCCTTTATTTCATGCATAACCGTTACCCGTCCGCCCTCTGGTGTGTGGCGAAGAGCGTTGTCAATCAAGTTGGTCAGCACCTGCTCAATCCGGTCTTCGTCAATGGCTACGTTTGTTTCTGCTTTATTCGTTTGTGCAGAAAGGTCGATATTTTTTTCTTTCGCAAGTCCTTGGAACTTGTTGGTGACACGCTGTAAAAATGGTTCGAGCACTGTATCCGTTTTATGAAGCGTAATATGCCCTGCCTGCATGCGGGCAAGATCAAGCAGTTCATTGACGAGACGGCCCATTCGAAGCGATTCTTCATGAATAATTTGGGCGATTTCCCGTTTTTCCTCTTCGGTTGCGGCAATATCATCTACAATGGCCTCGCTGTAGCCCTGCATCATCGAAATAGGGGTCCGAAGCTCATGAGATACGTTGGCAATAAAGTCCTCACGCAGTTTGTCCAGGCGGCGTTCTTCTGTCATATCCCGCACAACCGTAACCGCTCCGCGCACCGAATCGTCATTATAAAGCGGGCTGACAATCATGACATAGGAACGGCCCTGCATCGTTAATTCGCCTTCCTGCTCCGTTTCCGTTTTGACCGCTTCTTGAAATAAATTTTGCAGTAGTGTCGGCGTTTCCGCTTCGATTCCAAGTGCTTTTTTTTCAAAATTCCAGTCATGCAAAAACTGCCGGGCCGGCGGGTTCTTAATTAACACTGCTCCATCCTGATCGAGCGTAATCACACCGTCTGCCATGGAGCTTAAAATGCTCGACAGCTGTTCTTTTTCTTGATTGAGTGCATGAATGTTTCCTTTCAGCTGATAAGCCATTCGGTTAAAAGCAGTCGCAAGTGCTCCAATTTCATCATTTGTTAAAATCGGAACCTTCGTATCAAAATGCCCCTGGGACAGCTCGGTAGCGGCTGTACGCATAGAACGAAGCGGTGCGGTAACACGGCTGGAAAGAAAAAACGCAAACACGGTTGTTAAAATAATGGCGATCCCGGCCGCAATCAGAATGAGCTTCGTTGTCTGTTCCGTCGTTTCTTTCATCACTTCAAGAGACTGATAAATAAATACCGCGCCTGTCTCACCATTTGTCAGCTTAAAAGGCACTCCGACAATAAAGGAATTTTCAAAGCGGCGATCCCCGTCCGCTCCCGCAGCTGTATTAATTTCAGCTTTTACTTTTTCCTCACCGTCGAAAACAGCTGCCAGATTAGGGTTGTCCGTAATGATGCTCTGGCTGATTCTGGACTCTTCCTCTTCAAGCGGGGAGAAATGAAAGGTTTGTTCATTTTCGGCAATGACAATATGGGCCGGTTCATCTACAAGCTCCCAGGCCACTTCCAGCCTCGTTTCTTCATCACCGTAATTTTGAATAACCGTGGCAATTTTTTCGGCCGTATTTTCAAGCTGCTGTTCTACTTGAGCAATATTGTACGTCTCAAAGAACTCCAGCAGTAAAATCGTTAAAAAAGCTAGTACAAAGGAAACGAGAAGCAGGATGGTGATCCATAGCTTCCCGACAACGCTTCTCCATATCTTCATTCATTTCCAACCTCGAATTTATATCCGACGCCCCAAACCGTCACAATCATTTTAGCTGCTTCTTCCGAGACTTTACTCAGTTTTTCACGCAGACGCTTTACGTGGGTGTCGACTGTTCTTAAATCGCCAAAAAATTCATAATGCCATACTTCCTTTAATAAATGCTCACGGTCGAATACTTTATCCGGGGCTTTTGCCAGAAAATAAAGAAGCTCATATTCTTTAGGCGTTAAACTCACTTCTGCATTATCGGCTGTTACCCGGTGCGCATCGTTATCGATCGTTAAATGGTTGTAAACAATCAAGTCTTTTGACTTTGTGTCCGTATGTAAATAAGTGGTTGGAGAGGACCGGCGCAGGAGCGCTTTCACCCGCAGCACAACTTCGCGGGGACTGAACGGCTTCACAATATAATCATCCGTGCCAACCTCAAAGCCTTGAACACGGTTTGCTTCTTCTCCTTTTGCCGTCAGCATAATTACCGGAGTAGCTTTTGTTACACGCAGCTCGCGGCATACCTCAATGCCGTCTTTACCCGGCATCATCAGATCAAGCAAAATGCAGTCATAGTCGTTTTGAAGTGCTTTTTCAAGCGCTTCTTCTCCATTTTCCGCTTCATCGATGGCATAGTTTTCTCGTTCAAGATACATCCGCAGCAGTCTGCGAATACGCTCTTCATCATCTACGACTAAAATGCTCATTTCTTTTTCCAAAAAACATTCCCTCCCATACGCACATTATCTACTATTATAATACAAAAAAAGAGCCCCGCCAAAGGCAAGGGCTAAATTTCTTATGCGTAAGAGTGAAGCCCTGCAATCACAAGGTTCACCGCTACAAGATTAAACATAATAATGCCAAAGCCTACAACAGCAAGCCAGGCTGATTTCTCTCCATGCCAGCCTTTGGACAAACGCAAATGCAAAAAAGCGGCATAGAACAAAAAGGTAATAAGCGCCCATACTTCTTTTGGGTCCCAGCCCCAAAAGCGCGTCCAGGCAATCTGTGCCCAGATCATGGCGAAAATAAGTGCACCGAGTGCAAACACCGGAAAACCAATTAAAACAGACCGGTAACTGATTTCATCCAGTAAATCCGAGCTTACCTGTCGAACAAGCGGCTGTAAAGAAGCAGCCACCCGTTTTCGGGTGATCAAGCGAATCAGCACATATAAGACAATACCGCCGGCAAGCGACCAAATTACGGTATTCAGCTTTTTCGCATTAATAAACGCCGGCACATGGACGACTGGCTCCATTTTTTCTTTTGTGAGAAGAGCACCTTCATTCGGCCCTACAAACGCCGGCAGGGTAAATTCCTGCTTGGCTGCCTGCTCTTCCTTATTGACATACTCAAATTCTGCTTTGTAATCCGCCATGGCAAAACCGGTAGTAAGCAAAATAAACGCAATTACTGAAACGATAAAAAACATGACAGCTTCCAGCCATTTTGTTTTTTTCGTGCTTGTTGTCTGATCAATATTTTTCACGAGAAAAATCATCCCTGCAATAAAGCTGATGGACAGTATTCCCTGCCCCGCTGCCGCCGTTGTTACGTGAATCGCCAGCCAATGACTTTGCAGTGCTGGAATAAGAGGATTAATTTCTCTTGGAAACATGCTGGCATAGGCAATAATAATAATCGCCACCGGCAGTGCAAACAAACCAAGCACCGTTGTTTTGTAAATAAAAAAAAGCAAAATAAAGGCGCCCACAATCATCATCCCGAAGAAAGTGGTGAATTCAAATAAATTACTGACCGGTGCATGACCTGCCGCCGCCCATCTTGTAAAAAAGTATCCCAGCTGTGCCGCGAACCCAATGATGGTTACGGTAATGCCAAGCCTGCCCCACCGATTCAGCGCTTCTCCTTCACGAAGACCTTTTTGACGGATCGACCCGCCAAAAAGAAAGGTTGCAGCTAAATAAAAGAAAAAAGCCGCTTCAAGCAGCGTGCTGCTCGCATCCGCTAAATGGACCATACAACGTGTGCCCCCTTACTCCTTTTGTCTGTCTTCCGGCTCCGGAACGCTTGTCCCTTCCAAAACCGAATGAATTTCCCGTTTCAGGCCATGCCAGTTTTTATTTGTATGGCCTGCTGCATATACCTGGCCGTTCTTTTCACGAATCCACAGACGGCGATGATTCCAATACGAGCCTTGAATCACACCGATCATGAAAATAATGCCGCCCGCTGCCAGAATAGGAAGCGTTAAGTCTTTGCGAATGGTCAGGGCTGAAACATCCCGGGTGTCCAGGCTCTTAAACGCCATTTTAAACGTTGTTTCACCAAGTGGCTCCATTGTATTACGGATTTGGGCAAAGCTCACTTCTCCATCTGGCGTCTCTGGTGTAATCATATTAAATAAAAATGCCGGATTGTTCGGCAGCGGTGATTTTGAGGTCGGTTCCCCTTCTTTTGTAAATCCATCAAAATCTGGATAATAGCCAAGCAGTTCCACTTTATATCCGCCGCCAAGGTCATACTCGGCCTGCTGGTCAAACAAATCAATGACCACTTCCCCGAACTCTTCGCCCGTTTCTTTGTTTGTAAGGGCAAAGTGCATAGCTTTCATCTCATCCTGACGGAAGCTCGTTTGATAAACGGCAAACTGGCCGAACTTCATTGGCTGATTGACTTGGATTGAGTCCTCCTGCACCTTTGTCAGCTCGGGCTCCGCCCCGGGCAGCTCATTGTTTTTATTTCGGTACAATACGGCATCCGTCTGATAATTTTTTGCAACGGTTCCAACGCGGTCAATCGCTTCATTAAATACTTCCGGGTCTTCCCCTGCTTTGTAATTTTGGAGAGTAAACCCGTTATTTTCCACATAATATTCTCCGTTTGTGCCGGGAACTTGAAGGGTTTCTCCTTCTCGAATCCAAAGCAGCTCATCTACATACATTCCGGGCACCGAACGAAGAAGCGCACCAAGCAGAAAAATAATGAGCCCAACGTGATTCACATAAGGCCCCCATCTTGTAAAGCGATTTTTCTCTGCTAAAAGAGCCCCGTTTTCTGTGCGGACGTTATATCTCTTTTTTATCAGGGCTTCTTTTATTTTTTCCCACTCTGCAGGCTCAAGCTTACCCTCCCGCTGAGCAAAAAGGCGCTGCTTTTTCATAAACGTTTCATGCCGGTCGACGCGCTGGTTTTTCAGTGCACGATACAAGGGAACCACGCGGTCGAGGCTGGCAATCACAAGCGACACGCCGAGCGCGGCAACAAGCGCGCTAAACCAGACGGAATTATATAAATCATGAAAACCGATCATGTAATAGAGCTTACCGAATGTGCCGTATACATCCTCATAATAAGTCTCAGCAGAAACGTTGGATGGAATGTAAAACTCCTGCGGCAGGATGGTGCCGAATGAAGCCGCTACGAGCAGCAGCACAATAATCCAGATGCCTACTTTTACGGAGGAAAAGAAATTCCAGACTTTATCAATCAGTGTTTTGTTATAGGTTTGTGAACGGCGTGCGCTTCCCTCATAGCGCATGTCCACAAGCTTGTCCTGCTTTGCTTTTTCCGTCAATGCACGCCCGCACGATTCACATAAAATCGTACCGGCCGGGTTTAGACGGCCGCATTCACACTTCACTTTCCCCATACAAAAACTCCCTTTACGATGATGGTTTTACCCGTTCAAACAGTGCACGCAGCTGATCTTCCTGAACAAGGCCGCCGATGACAATTTGCTCAATCGTGCCATCCGGCTTAATCATAAATGTTGTCGGAAGCGGGTCAACCCCGTACGTATCCATCACTTCTTTTCCCTCATCAATCGCGATTGGGAATGTTAAACCGTACTGTTTGGCGAAGTTTTCAACTTGAAAATCCGATTCGCCTACATTTACCGCTAAAATCTCTACCTGGCCTTCATACTCTTTTGCCAGTTTTTCCATATACGGCATTTCTTTTTTGCACGGTTCGCACCAAGTACCCCAGAAGTTCAAAAACACGCCTTTTCCTTCGTAGTCGGAAAGCTGATGCGTTTGACCGTTTACATCCCTCAGCACGAAATCCGGAGCCCTATCCCCTTCTTCCAGACTGCCGCGGGATTCTTTCGTTAAGTTCGTATAAAGCGTATACATAACCAGTCCAGCCAAAACCGCTAAAATAGCGGTTCGTATAACGAGTCGTTTTTTCTTTTTCTCCATTTGACAGCCTCCAGGCCCGTTTCACTACGCGGGCAGGAATAAACACTATACTTATTATATCATTATTTTTTGCTGTAAAAAGAAAACGGCTTCAATCTTTAAATGTGACATTTTTATGACTAGCGGAGAGAACCTGTTTCAGCCAGCGTACGCAGCTGTTTCACCTCATGGGCCGTCAGCTCGCGATATTCACCCGCATTTAAGCCATGCAGCGTCAGATGAGCAAAACGATCCCGGCGAAGCTTTTGCACCGGATGCCCGATCGCTTCAAACATGCGGCGTACTTGCCGGTTGCGTCCTTCGTGAATGGTAATTTCGAGCAGGGAACGGTTTTTCTTTCGGTCAATTGACAGCTCTTTTATTTTTGCCGGCGCCGTCATTCCGTCCTCTAATTTGATACCGCTCATAAGCCGTTTTAATAAATGGCGCTGCACGATGCCTTCTGTTTTGGCAATATAGGTTTTATCCATTTCATAGCGCGGGTGTGTCATTAAGTTGGCAAATTCACCATCATTTGTGAGCAGCAAAAGCCCCGATGTATCGTAGTCAAGACGCCCCACCGGAAAAATGCGTTCCTCTACTCCAGGGAAAAAGTCCACAACCGTTTTTCTTCCTTTATCATCTGTTACGGCTGAAATAACACCGCGCGGCTTATAAAACAAGTAATACACTTTTCTTTCCCGCTCAAGCGGCACGCCTTCTACCCGCACATCATCGTTTAATCCAACTTTTGTGCCGAGCTCGGTTATTTTCTTTCCGTTAACCGTTACTTTCCCTTCCAGAATAAGCTGTTCCGCTTTTCTGCGCGATGCGATTCCCGCCTGCGCAATTACTTTTTGCAATCGTTCCATCTATTTCACCTCTATAATTGTCTTTTCGTCCATTAAGCATTATGGCACAAATATTCAAAAAGGAAAAGAAAACAAAAAAACGCATTAAAAACGCCTTTAAGCAAGTTATACCATCCGGTTACAATAAAATTCTTTCAGCTCTAACAAATCTTGGATAACGGGCTGCCTGCCTTGCTTTAACACTGCCACACTCCGAAAGCTTTTATGCAAAAGCGGCTTGTGTTCTGTGTGTATAATGCAAAAAAACCTGGCTACAGGAGCCAGGTTGCTGCAAGAACGGAAAAGAAAAACGCAGCCGCATCCGCAAGCAGGCCAATTTTCAAAGCATCACCGGTTTTCTTGATTCCGACAGCCCCGAAGTAGACAGCCAGCACATAAAGAGTGGTGTCAGTGCTGCCCTGCATAATCGCTGCCAGCTTTGCAATGTACGAATCTGCTCCATGCTCCTGCATAATCTGATCCAGCATGGCTAGTGTCGCCGTGCCGGAAATCGGACGCATAAGGGCCAGGGGGACCACATCAGCTGGAATACCGACCAGCGAAAGCAGCGGCGCGAGCCATGAGGCCAGCTCACCGGCAGCACCGGAAGCGCGGAATATCGTCACAGCCGCCATCATAATGACAAGATGCGGAACGATGGACACCCATGTCTGCATGCCTTCTTTTGCTCCGTCTGTCAGTGTTTCGTAAATGTTTACTTTTTTAAAGATCCCTACGCCAATTACCACTGCTACAATAGCCGGCACAAGCCA
This sequence comes from Domibacillus indicus, assembly GCF_023715895.1. GTDB lineage: Bacteria > Bacillota > Bacilli > Bacillales > Domibacillaceae > Domibacillus > Domibacillus indicus_A. Next base: position 317,626 of record NZ_JAMBOO010000003.1, read on the forward strand.
AACAGCCATTATCGTCTCCTTCTAAAAGCGTAGTAACGGTCAAGCACAATGGCAAAGAAAAAAGACAAAATGGTCGCAGCCAGGGCCGGTATAATAATATCCGTTGGATCTGATGCTCCATTTTTCATTCCAATAGCGATCACAGTGGTAGGGATAAGCGTAATCGCCGCTGTATTAAGCGCTAAAAAGGTAATCATCGAGCGGCTTGCTTTGTCCTCGTCCCCGCTCAGCTTTTTCAGCTCCCGCATCGCTTTAAGACCGATCGGTGTGGCTGCATTACCGAGTCCAAAAAAATTGGCGGCCATATTCGAGGCAATATAGCCAAATACAACATGTCCATCCGGTATTTCCGGGAAAAGCCGGGCTAAAAGCGGCTGGACTGCATCCGCCAGTCCTTTTACCATACCAGCGGCTTCCGCTGTTTTCATCACGCCCGTCCAAAACAAAAGAATTCCGGCGAGTGAAATCGCCAATTCAATGGACTGCCCCATGGACGCGAACAAGGCCTCATTCACCTCGGCCATCGTTCCGTTAATGGCTGCAAAAAGAAACCCGGCCAGGATTAAAAAAGCAAAAGCAATGCTTACCATGCCATCAGCTCCTTTTTCAGCTTTGCCCATAGAGAAGGGTCTGCCCGTTCTTTTGTTTTATAAACCGTGATTGATGTTTGTTTTTCGTTCCCGATCCATAACTCTGCTTTTCCAGTTTGGCCAGACCCTATGACCAGCCGAATGTAAGCAGACTTTTTTTCGTCAGGCGTCATGGGATAGCGGACCTGTTTTTTGGCATAATACAGCTGTTTTTCTCCTGGAACAGTAAAAGGCGTTTTGCCGACAATCATGGTTGGGCTGTACGAATGGAAGCCATAATCAAAAAGAGAAGTATGGTCAATCCAGTCATCCGGTGCATTCAGTGTCACGACCGCTAAAGACATGCCATCCTTTTTGGCTGTTGTGACCAGTGTACGGCCTGCCTTTTTCGTAAAGCCTGTTTTGCCTCCCGTAATGATGCCTCCGCTCCGGACAAGCCGGTGTTTATTTTCCCAAACACGAATCGGTTTGCTTTTTGTTTTGTACAAATCAGTTGAAACAATTTTCCGGTACGTACTGTTTTTCATCGCTTCTGATGTTAAAAGAGCCATATCATAAGCGCTTGAATAGTGGGCCGGATCGTGCAGTCCATGCGGGTTCATAAAAGAAGTGTTCTTCATTCCGATCTCTTTCGCTTTTTTGTTCATTAAAGCGGCAAACTTTTCTGGTGTGCCGCCAACGTATTCACTGATTGCCATGGCAGCATCATTTCCAGAACGAAGCATTAATCCGTATACAAGTTCCTCCAGTTTCATCTTGTCCCCTTTTTCCAAGTAAAGACTAGACCCTTCTACTTGACGGGCGCGATCGCTGATGGCCACTGTTTCATCCAGCCGTCCGGATTCTACTGCAAGCAGCGCGGTCATAATTTTGGTAATGCTCGCAATCGGCCGGCGCACATGTGCCTCTTTTTGGGCTAAAACCCGCCCGCTTTCCATGTCCATCAGCACGGCATTTTGAGCAGAAAGAGATGGTTCTGCTCTTGCAGCTGTCGGCATAACAGAAAGTGCCAGGAGCAGGATGAAAGCGAACAGCCTCTTTTTTTTCATCAGTCCGCTCCTTTCTTTTTTCACTACTATATGAAAAAAGAAAGACGAGCATGACTAATCCTCAAGGGCTTCTTCGAATCGGCCGAAAAACAAGTCGGCTTCCTGCTGCATGGATCCATCGCCCTCTTCAAGCGGCGGCAGATCCTTGATGCTTTTAAGCTGAAAAGCGTCTAAAAATTCAGCAGTAGTCGCATACAAAATAGGCCGGCCCGGGGCATCTGCACGGCCAGCTTCTTCAATGAGCCCCCGCGCGCACAAGGTGGCAATGGGACGCTCTGTTTTCACTCCCCGGATTTCTTCCACTTCGATGCGTGTAACCGGCTGATTGTAAGCAATAATGGCAAGCGTTTCTAATGCTGCCTGAGACAGTGTTTTCGGTGATGGCTTTTCAGCGAGCTTTTGAATAAAAGCTGCATTTTCTTTTTTCGTCATCATCCGGTATTCGTCACCGAATGCGGTGATCACTGTTCCCCTCGCTTCATCTTGTTTCAAAGCTTCCTCCATCGATTGAAGAATGCCTTTGACCTCCTGCACCGGCAAGTCCATGACCTCGGCGATTTGCTCCGCTGTCAGACCTTCGTCTCCTGCTGCAAACAGCAGGCTTTCTATAATGCTGTTATGTTTCATCCTTTATTTCCTCCAGCCGTTACATATAAGTCAGCAAAATTTCCTTCTTGTGAAACAACAATTTCATTTTGCTTCATCAGCTCTAAAATGGCTAAAAAACTAACCACAAGCTCGTTCCGTTCATGAGAGTCAAACAAGTCATCAAAAAGAATGGGCTCTTTTGACAGCCTCAGCTTTTCTTTGAGCAGCTCCATTCTTTTTTCCACTGAAAGCTCTTCCCGGCGGACCGTCGCTCGTGGCGGCACAGCCAGCTTTTTACGGCGGGCCATTTTCTGAAAAGCGCCGAGCATATCAAAAAGGGACACATTGAGCGGCCCTTCTTCATTAGATGAAAAAAGCTGGTCTGCGGGCGGTCTTGAAAAAAGTTTTGTCCGCTCTTCCTCAAGCTCATGAAGACGGCCGGCTGCCTCTTTATACTTTTTATACTCGATTAACCGGCGGGCCAGCTCTTCTCTCGGATCTTCTTCTTCTATAAAATCTTCTTCTTCTGCCGAATGATCCGGCAGCAGTGAACGGCTTTTCATGGCAATTAATGTAGCGGCCATCACTAAATATTCACTGGCTACATCAAGTTCAAGCTGCTGCATTGTATTCACATACAATAAGTATTGATTGGTGATTTCCGATACAGGAATATCGTATATGTCTATTTCAAGCTGCTGGATCAAGTGAAGCAGCAAATCAAGCGGCCCTTCAAAAGAATCAATTTTCACTTTATATTCCATTGGTTGCTCCCCTGTACTTCTTGCATTTTTTACATTCTATTCCCTTCCGCTGGCCATCAGCGTATTCAGACGGCTGCTATTGAGAAAAGAATTAAATCATGATACGCTTACTTCGATTCAACCACTTGAACTGGGGGAAACCGAATGTATTCATATCCAGTGCCTTACCTGGCTTTTTTGGCACATTTTCATATTGACCGTGATTATTTTGAATGCCACGAGCTGCTAGAAGAATATTGGAAAAAAGTAGATGGAACACGTGATTCCGTCTGGGTTGGCTTTATCCAGTGTGCTGTTTTCCTTTATCATTACCGGCGCGGAAACAAAGCCGGCGCACTCCGCATGGCCCAAAAATCAATCTCCTGCTTGATCCGCCGCCAGGAAGCTCTGAGGGAGCTCGGTGTTGATCCTGAGCACTTTCTTCTCCTGATTGAGCAGGCGGCAGACGATGTAAAGGCCGATGTTCCTTTTGAGCCAATTGAGATTCCGATTGCGGATCCACTGCTTCAAAATGAATTGAAGCAGTTTACTGCTGCTTTTGAGCCGGAATCCAATGAACAATTTCTACTCAACAAACACAAACTGCGTGACCGTACGGACGTATTGGATGCCCGCACAGCCGCAATCGCATTGAAAAAAGCCGGTAAGGTGACGAGATAATCGTCCTTTACCGGCTTTCTTTCGTACACTTTTCAAAAAATCGGTTCGTTGCTTCGCTTGGCGCAACAGTCCGGTCCGAAAATAATTTTGTTACAGCGGCAATCATTTCCGTTCCAATTCCTTCATCGCGAAAAGACGGATTGACCGCTATGTGCAATATCTCAGCTCTTGTATCGCTGACGGCTACACCAACCACTCCTACAATGTCCTCGTCCTCTTTCCAAAGAAACAGCTGTCTGCTGTCATCTGCTTCGTAGCTTTCCATCGTTTCGGTCAGCGTCCGCAGCTCTTTTTCGCGAGGCATGTAGGAAAGCAAGCCCATTGCAATTTTTTTAAACGACTTTTTATATCGAATCAGCATTTAAAATCCCTCTTCAATTAGCAGGATTTACCTGCTTGATATCGCCACGTACTTTATCTTACTAAATCTAAAGCCCGACCGCAAGAGGCGATGTTAACCCGCAATAAAAAACCAGTAATACAGTCCCCACCCCAGTGCCAGCACAGTGAATAAAAGGAGCAAAACAACATTGTTTTTCATAATGCCTGCTCCAATTAGTTTGTCTGCGGCAGCCCAAGCGGCAAGTCTAATTTCACTAAATCATCAAATGTCTCACGACGAATGACCAGTCTCGCCTCGCCATTTTCGGCAAATACAACTGGCGGACGCGGAATACGGTTGTAGTTATTCGCCATGGAATACCCATAAGCGCCCGTACAGAACATCGCGAGCAAATCCCCGGCTTCTGCTTTTGGAAGCGGCAGATCCCAAATGAGCATATCACCGGATTCACAGCATTTTCCGGCAATCGATACCGTTTCTTCAACCGGGTCGTTTACACGGTTTGCGAGTACCGCTTCGTATTTCGCTTCATATAAAGCAGGGCGGATATTATCACTCATGCCGCCATCCACAGCTAAATATTTGCGCACATTCGGCACATCTTTCACTGAACCTGTTTTATAAATTGTCACACCTGCGTCACCCACAAGGGAACGGCCCGGTTCAATCCAAATTTCAGGCATACTCATTCCATATTTTTTTGTTTCACTTTGCACTTTGCTGATAATCTCTTCTACATAAGCGGCTGGTTTAAGCGGATCATCCTCAGCGGTATAACGGATACCAAAACCGCCGCCAAGGTTTAATACTTTCGCTTCAAATTCGAGACGATGCTGCCAATCAGCCAATTTTCCGATAATTTTCTCGGCTGCCAAAATAAAGCCGGTTGTTTCAAAAATTTGCGATCCAATATGGCAGTGAAGGCCTAATACGTGGATAAATGGCTTCTCAAGTGCCAGTTTCAATGCTTCTTCCGCTTGTCCATTATTTAAATCAAAGCCAAACTTTGAATCTTCCTGACCCGTTAAAATGTAATCATGCGTATGAGCTTCAATACCCGGCGTAATGCGAAGCAGAATATCCATCACTTGACTGCGGGCTTCACTGATTTCGCCAATAAGCTCTAATTCATGGAAGTTATCGACTACCATACAGCCAATCCCTGCTTCAAAAGCCATTTCGATTTCTTCACGGCTTTTGTTGTTTCCATGAAAATGAATTCGCTCTACCGGAAACCCGGCTCTTTTTGCTGTATATAATTCCCCGCCCGATACAACATCAAGCGAAAGTCCTTCCTGTTCGGCCAGCTGCATCATGGCTATCGAAGCAAATGCCTTGCTCGCATACGCCACCTGCGCTTTGACTCCCAATTTATCAAATGTTTCTTTAAATCCTCTTGCACGCTCACGAATAAGCGCTACGTCATATAAATAAAGCGGTGTGCCGAATTGAGCTGCCGCTTCTACTACGTCAACACCGCCAATTTCTAAATGTCCGCGGTCATTCACAGCTGCTGTCCCATATGTGTGCATATGCATAATCGCCCCGTTCTATTGTCTTTATGCCTTTTACCCGGCATGAGAATAAAAGTACTATATCATACATTCACCCCTCGCTCAATACACGAAATATTCCTATTTACCGTAAATCAGTTCGGTTGATTTCTGGAGTTCCGGTTTGCTCCGGTGCCTGCCGTCTAATGAGGATTGTCCAGAGCGATGAAGCGTCAAAGGGAATCAGCGGCCATAGATAAGGAGCTCCAAACGGTTTTAAACGAACGAGATATACAAACACAAGCATAACCGACACAACAAATCCAATTGGACCAAACAGGGCCGTTCCTGCCAGAATAAAAAGGCGTGTCAATTTATTCGCCAGCCCCAGCTCATAGCTGGGTGTAGAAAACGTGCCAATAGCTGCAAGTGCTGTATACAATATTACCTCAGGCACAAAAAGCCCCGTATCAATAGCCATTTGTCCAATTAACACGGCAGCAACAAGCCCCATAGCAGTTGAAAGCGGCTGCGGCGTATGAATGGCAGCAACTCGCAGCCACTCTATGCCAAGATCGGCAATAAAGATTTGTAAAACAAGGGGGATTTCTGTTGTTTCACGTGGACCGATAAACCAAAGCGCTTCAGGAAGCATGGCGGGATAAGCAGCGAACAGATACCAGAGCGGCAGCAGAAATAAGGACATCCATAAACCGACAAAACGAAGCAGACGGATAAATGTGCCTGCTGCCGGAAGCTGCCTGTATTCTTCCGCATGCTGCATATGCTGCAGAAAAGTAGCCGGCATGATCATAACCGCTGGTGACGTATCGGTGTAAAGGAGGACATGCCCTTCAATTAAATGGGCGGCGGCAATATCCGCTCGTTCAGTATAACGAACAAGAGGGTAGGGGTTATAGTGCTGTTTAATTAAAAATTCTTCTACTGTTTTATCTGCCATAGGGAGCCCGGCTGTTTTAATAGAAGTGACTTCTTTCTTAACCCGCTCAACCAATTCATCGGAAGCTACACCTTCCATGTAGCCGACCGCAATATCCATTTGCGAAACACTTCCCGCTCTCATTATTTCAAACCGAAGCCGGCCATCACGAATTCTTCTTCGCGTAAGAGCGGTGTTCACGATGATATTTTCCACAAAACCGTCACGGGAGCCGCGCACGACTTTTTCTGTATCAGGCTCTGCCGGCTGCCGTCCTGGATAACTTCTTACATCAATGATAAACGCCGTTCCCGGTACTGAAATACCAATCAGTCCCGACATGATCGCAGCCGGCAGCTTTGATGGATCCGTGACTTCTTCGACTGCCTGATGGACAAGATGCTCTTTAACAAGGGCAGCAGTCGTTTTCCCCTCCTTTTTTTCAAGCGCAATCAATGATTCCATAATTTCGATAATAAACCGTGTTTCACAAAGCCCGTTAACGAAATAAATATGGAGCGGCTCCCCTGCTACTGTCAGCCTTCTTATGCCGGTATCAAAACTTTTACCAAGCCCTGCTTCTTTTTCTAAGTAAACATCCATTTCTTCTGGCGAAATCATCGTGCTGCCTCCTTTTACATCGGTGAAAGTAAAATCCATTGAATAAGCGAGCCTGTTATCTTGCCAAGCGCCACAGCCATCATCAGCATGTTCACCTCGGCAAAAACCCCTACTCTCCTGGCTAGTATAGGAAACACATTCAGTACTTCAGTCAGGGCAGCCGCACCCATGCCGATAAACAAGCCGCTGAATAAACCGATAAAGGCAGTTGTAACAGATGGCCAGTGAAAATGCGTATTAAAAATATGCAGAAGTGTTCCTGTAAGTACACCAAGCACCAGTGAAAGCTCGTACAAGTGAATATACGGCTGTGTTTTCGTAGCTGACATCAGCCTCGGGATCACACCAAGGACTGAAATAAACGCCACATACCCGGCACCTGTAGCCAATCCGCCTGCTAGACCTAAAAACAAAACAAAAAGCGTCGCCATGCTACGGCTTTTCCTTTTCATTGGCTGCCAGATAGGCATTGATGTCTTCCTCATACTTAAACATTTCTAAATCAAGCGGGCCCGGCTCTTCATTGAGTCTTTTTTGCCACAGCCGATTAAAAAATAAAATCATCCCGAGCCCCAGCCCTATAGAATAAGGAATTTGAAGCATAAGCGGGTTTTCATTTTTAATGCCTGTTATTTTTTCATATAAAATTGCATGCACTTTCTGCATAGATACGTCCTCATGAAAATTCATAATGGTCAGTGCAGCACCTGTAAACAGCACAAGCCAGACAAATGCTATTTTCCAAAGCGGGGCTCGTGCACGTACAGGCTGCAGACTGACAATCGTTTCTGTATCGCCTGTGATCACCGTTTGCGCATCAGGAAAAACCGTTTTTAATGCTTTCACAACATCTAAAATCGTTACAATGACTACATTGCCTGATGATGGCTTTGCCGTTTTCACAATCAGTTTTTCTAAAATGGGCTTTGCTTCCTGGTCGACTTCGGCTTCAGCCACATCAAAAAAAGAAATGCGCCGTTCGTCGAGGCGAACATGGCGCTTTAAGGTGATGTACACGATTTGACCCATAGCAAGCACCTCCGCTTTTTACGAAGTTTCCCCGTGCCGACTAGGTTTTATTCATATCTGACCGCAGGCTTTTAATAATCTGTTTTTCAAGTCTTGATACTTGAACCTGGGAAATCCCGAGTCTGTTTGCAGTTTCCGACTGCGTGCAGTCTTTGAAAAAACGAAGAAATACGATAAGCTGTTCCCGCTCAGGCAGCTTTTCTATGGCTTCTTTTACAACCAATGAATCAAACCACTTGGCCTCTGGTGCTGCAAGCTGGTCAAGCAGCGTAATAGGTTCTCCTTCATTTTCATAAACGGTTTCATGAATAGAAGCCGGCCGCCGGGAAGATTCTTGGGCCATCATCGCTTCCTCCATCGATATACCAAGCTTTCCGGCCAGTTCCTGTACAGTCGGAGGGCGTCCGCTTTCTACAATAAACGCTTCACGTTCACGCCTCATTTTCCCGGCTGTTTCCTTTAAGCGCCTGCTCACCTTTACTTCCCCGTCATCACGCAAAAACCGCTGAATCTCACCGATAATCATCGGAACCGCGTATGTTGAAAACTTAACGTTATAGGAAAGATCAAACTTGTCAATACATTTAATTAAACCAATACAGCCGATTTGAAATAAATCTTCTGACTCGTGACCACGATTTAAAAATCGATGCACCACCGACCAGACGAGCCGGGTATTCCACTCAACCAGCTTATTGCGCGCTTCCACGTCGCCCTCCTGGCTTTGCCGAATCAGCTCCTTGACTTCACCATCGGTTAACTGTACAGCCTGCTTCATAAGAAATCCGCTCTTTCCTTAAACACAGTTAACACGCTTTCCCGCCAGCCGCTTTCTAAAGCGAACGACTGTACCCGAAGATGTGCTCGATTCCACTTCCAGGAGGTCGGTGAAATGCTCCATAATGGTAAAGCCCATACCGGCTCTTTCCATTTCAGGCTTTGTTGTAAAAAGAGGTTCCTTCGCTTCTTCAATATTTCCGATTCCGCGTCCTTCATCGCGGATAATCACGTCGATTTCTCCGTCCTCAATGGTGGCGCTTATATAAACAATTCCCGCTGGATTACTGTCATATCCATGGATAATAGCGTTTGTAACCGCTTCTGAAACAGCTGTTTTTAATTCTGCTAAATCGTCTACAGTCGGATTGAGTTTTGCTGCAAAAGAAGCAACGGCTACCCGCGAAAATGCTTCGTTTTCTCCCAGTGCGTTAAATGAGATCGTCATTGTGTTTTGCATGAAGATTCCTCCAATCTCCCCAGCGCTTCTTCTTCAGTTTGATCGACATACATAATCTTAAACAGCCCCGAAAGCTGAAACAGGCGTTTCACCTGTGTATTCAATCCACAAACGGTCACACTGCCGCCCATTTCATTTACCTGGCGATAGCGCCCTAAAATCACTCCAAGACCTGAGCTGTCCATGAAAGGCAGACCCGACAAGTTCCAAATCAAGTGCTGCGTTTGATGGCTGTCAATTTGCTGCTCTGTAAATTCCTTAACCTGCTCGGAATAGTAGTGGTCGAGCTCTCCCGTTAATCGAATAATGAGAACTTTTCCTTTCGCTTCTGCTTTCATGGTTACCATCGTCATTCCTCCTTTACATGCTGATATGTTCAATTCTTTTTCAAGGAGTCATTTTCCTCCCCCTTACCAAAACTAGAAAAAAGCTCTTAATTTTCGACAAAAAAAGAGACTGACATTTGTCAGTCCCTGATCACTTTATGAATAAGCGTCGGCCGTTCCACTTTTTCATTCGAAAAACGATATGCCTGCTTTACTTTTTCAATGGAGTCTTTTGGTGTGGCGTTATCCGCGTGGAGCGTAACGAGTACCTCTCCTTTTTGAACGAAGTCACCAATTTTTTTCTTTAATGTAATACCGACAGCATGATTGATTTGATCGTCTTTTGTTGCACGTCCCGCCCCTAAATACATAGCGGCTATCCCAATGGATTCTGCGTCAATTTCAGCTACGAAGCCTTCTTGCTCTGATTCAACCTCAATGTGAAAAGCGGCCTGCGGAAGCTTGGCAGGATCATCAATCATGCCTACATCGCCGCCTTGAGCGATCACAAACTGGCGGAATACTTCGAATGCTTTGCCATTTTCCAGATTCGCCTCAAGTGCATCACGTGCTTCTTTGTAATCGCTGAACGCACCGGCCAGCACTGTCATATGAGAAGCAATTTCAAGCGAGAGGGTCCTGAGGTCTTCTACGTTCTCCCCTTGCAAAATGGCCGCCGCTTCCTTGATTTCATTGGCATTGCCGACTTCAAATCCGAGCGGCTGATTCATATCACTAATAATCGCAACCGTTCTGCGGCCAAGGTTATTGCCGATGGCGACCATTTCTTTTGCTAAAGCCTCGGAGTCCTCCAGCGTTTTCATAAACGCACCAGACCCTGTTTTTACATCTAATACAATACTGTCTGCACCAGACGCAAGCTTTTTACTCATGATGGAGCCGGCAATCAGCGGAATGGCTTCGACTGTTGCTGTTACATCACGCAGAGCGTATAGCTTTTTGTCGGCTGGAGCGAGATTTCCGGTCTGGCCGGCAACAGCAAGCTTATGTTTATTCACATTATCAATAAACTGCTCTTTGGACATTTCAATTTGAAGGCCCGCTATCGCTTCGAGCTTATCAAGCGTGCCCCCGGTATGGCCAAGGCCGCGGCCGGACATTTTTGCTACCGGTACACCTGCTGAAGCAACAAGCGGCCCGACAATAAATGTGACTTTATCTCCGACTCCGCCTGTTGAGTGCTTATCAACTTTATGGCCTTTAATGCCAGACAAATCAATCGTTTCACCTGAATCAACCATCGCTTTTGTTAAAACAGCCGTTTCCTGCGGGGTCATTCCTTGAAAATAAATCGCCATCATAAAAGCAGATGCCTGATAATCCGGAATTTCGCCTTTTGTATAACCTTGAACAAAAAATTGAATTTCCTCGTCTGTCAGTGTCTGTCCGTTACGCTTTTTATGAATTACGTCCACCATTCTCATTCATCCATCACACCTTTACAAAGATTGAACAATCTCCTTCACGTAAGCAAGAAATTCCGCGCGTACTTTTTCTGTTGTTTCAATTACTTCGTCATGTGCCAGAGGCTGGTCTAAAATACCAGCTGCCATGTTGGAAATACAGGAAATACCGAGTACATTCATGCCGCTGTGACGGGCTGCAATCACTTCCGGCACTGTAGACATGCCGACCGCATCCGCGCCGAGAACACGTGCCATACGCACTTCGGCCGGTGTTTCATAAACTGGACCCGTATTGCCTGCATAAACGCCCTCTCGAACGTTCAAGCCAATCTGCTCCGCTGCTTTTTTTGCCAGTTCTCTTAGTTCCCGGCTGTAAGCAACGGACATATCCGGAAAACGAACGCCAAGACGTGAATCATTTTTGCCGATCAGCGGGTTTCCGCCCATTAAATTTAAATGATCTGATATGAGCATTAAGTCGCCCGGCTCAAACGATTCATTTACGCCGCCCGCTGCATTCGTCACGATAATTGTTTCGATGCCAAGTGCTTTCATCACGCGTACGGGAAATGTCACTTCTTGAAATGAATAACCTTCATAATAATGGAAGCGTCCTTTCATTGCTGCAACCGTTTTTCCGGATAAAGTTCCAATGACAAGTTCTCCGGCGTGGCCTTCTACTGTTGAAACCGGGAAGTGTGGAATGGTTTCATATGGAATCGAAACAGCGTTCTCCACTTCGTCCGCCAATACGCCGAGACCAGATCCTAAAATCAATCCGATTTCTGGTGTGACATTTAGTTTTTCTTTTAAAAATCCGGCAGCTTCTTCAATATGTTGAATGTTCATGTTAATTCCCCCATAAAACTATTTCCGTGCTCTGGCATTTTGACATTAAAGTTGCCCGCAACCGATGCGCCAACATCCGCAAATGTTTTGCGAAGAGGCAGCTCGCGGCCTTCGGCAAACGCTTTTGAATAAACGAGCAGCGGTACAAATTCGCGTGTATGATCGGTTCCATGATGAACAGGGTCATTGCCATGGTCCGCCGTTAAAATAAGCAGATCCTGTTCAGTCAGTTTTTCTAAAAGCTCTGGCAGCCGCGCATCAAATTCCTCGAGCGCCTTGCCATAACCCTCTGGGTCCCGGCGGTGTCCAAAAAGAGCGTCAAAGTCAACCAGGTTCAAAAAAGACAAGCCGGTAAAGTCTTTTTCCGCCGTTTGAATAAACTTATCCATTCCATCCATGTTTGATACAGTTCGAATGGCTTCGGTAACGCCTTCCCCGTCATAAATATCAGAAATTTTCCCTACTGCAATTACATCTAATCCGGCATCCTTCAATTCATTCATGACCGTGCGGCCAAATGGCTTCAGTGCATAGTCATGCCGGTTAGCCGTTCGTTTAAACTGCCCTGGTTCGCCGACAAACGGGCGGGCAATCACGCGGCCGACCATATAATCACCGGTTTTGGTCATTTCACGCGCCGTTTCACAGATACGATACAGCTCATCAAGTGGCACGATGTCCTCGTGAGCAGCAATTTGCAAAACGGAATCTGCTGATGTATACACGATCAGGGCCCCGGTTTTCATATGCTCTTCTCCAAGCTCATCTAAAATTTCGGTACCGCTGGCCGGCTTGTTTCCGATAATTTTGCGCCCTGATTTTTCTTCCAATTCTTCAATCAGTGAAGCAGGAAACCCATCCGGAAACACCTGGAAAGGCGTATCGATACGCAGCCCCATGATTTCCCAGTGTCCTGTCATAGTGTCTTTTCCGTTTGATGCTTCCTGCATTTTCGTCCAAAAAGCCGCCGGATGGTCCGCTTTTGGGATACCTTGAATTTCTTTAATATTCGACAAGCCAAGCGCTGCCATATTCGGCATATTGAGCCCGTTCATTTTTTCGGCAATATGCCCAAGCGTATCAGCGCCCTCGTCTCCAAAAGCAGAAGCATCCGGTGCTTCCCCAATACCTACTGAGTCGAGAACGATTAAGTGAATCCGTTTAAATGAATGATTCATCTGGCCGCTTCTCCCTTCTAATCACATTCTTCTTTATTTTTACCCAGACTGCCGGATAAATCATGCTTTGCCTGGTAATTGTCAGAAGTCTGACTTCTCGTTTCTAGTATAATCCATTTCATTATAAAAAACAAAAAGCGCCTGACCTTCTTCAGGCGCGGGGATGAAACTGGCTGTATACATCTTTTAGTCTTGTTTTCGTTACATGTGTGTAGATCTGCGTGGTCGAGATATCGGCATGGCCGAGCATTTCCTGGACAGCCCGCAGATCCGCTCCGTTTTCAAGCAGGTGGGTCGCAAACGAGTGACGAATCGTATGAGGCGTAAGCTCTTTTTCAATGGTGGCTTTTTTCGCCATCGCTTTAATCACCTTCCAAAACCCCTGCCGCGTCAGCCGCTGTCCATAATGATTCAAAAACAAAGCTTCATCGCGCCGCTTCGGTGATACAAGCTTGGGGCGGCCCTCCTGCAAGTATCGTTCAATGGCGCCTAGTGCATGACTGCCGGCCGGGATAATTCTTTCCTTGCCGCCTTTTCCTGTACAGCGCACAAATCCCATTGTTAAATGAACGTCTTCTTTGTTTAAAGCCGTTAATTCACTGACCCGCAGTCCCGATGCATACATCAGTTCAATCATTGCTTTATCCCGCATGCCAAGAGGCGTCGTAGTATCCGGTGCTGCGAGCAGTGCTTCCGTTTCATCCATATTTAACACTTTTGGAAGCGTACGGCCCGACTTTGGTGTTTCAATATGATGTGTCGGATCATGCGTACTAATCCGGTCTTGAATTAAAAAGTGATGAAAAGAGCGGATCGTGGAAATATGGCGTGCAATCGTCTTCGATGACTTTCCCTGATCCCTCAGCTGCTCTAAAAAATGCAAAATATGCAGCCGGGTGATATCCGGTATTTTCACTTGCTCTACTTTTTCTATGTATTCTGTATAATAGCGAAGATCACGCCGGTATGCTGAAATGGTATTATCAGAAAGTCCTTTTTCTACAAGTGAAAAATGCAGGAAATCATTTACATAGTCATTCATCTGCCTGCCTCCTTCATGATAAAAAAACCTTTCGACTTGGATCGAAAGGTTTTATTCTACATGCTGCTTTTCTAAATCTTCCTGCTCATCTTCCTGCTGCTTTGAATGGCATCTGCTGCAAATACCGTGGAAAGTTAAGCGGTGGTCTTTAATTTTAAAATTCCATCTGCTTTCCACAATGGCTTCCACATCATCAAGCAAATCTTCTTGAATTTCATCCACTGCTCCACACTCGATGCAAACAAGATGGTGGTGAAAGTGCGCAGCGCCTTCCTGACGAAGATCATAGCGGGAGACACCATCTCCAAAATTTATTTTATCAACAACTTTAAGTTCGTTTAGTAATTCAAGCGTTCTGTAGACTGTGGCCAACCCAATTTCAGGAGCTTTTTCTTTAACGAGGAGGTACACGTCTTCAGCACTTAAGTGGTCCTCTTCATGCTCAAGAAGAACACGCACAGTAGCTTCACGCTGCGGTGTTAATTTGTAGCTTGCCGCATGCAGCTGTTTTTTTATTCGGTCAATCCGGCTTTCCATATTTGTTCCCTCCCTCGCCGATGTATTCCCTATTATAACAAAAGGCATCAATGAATCAAAAGAATTTATTTACGAGAATATTCATAAATTGGCTTGAAATAAACGCCTCTGTTAAAGACGCAAGCAAAATAGCCGCCGCTCCTGCTGCAGCGTACCCTATATAAGAAAAAACACTTTTGGTAACCGGAAGAGGCATTGTCTGCCGGGTTGTAATTTTTTGCACGAGACGGATCGAGCAGGATGCCGACATCACAGCGGTAAAAAGAAAAACGGGAATGAGAATCAGATTTTGCGGCAAAATGGCCAGAAGCGATAGAAAGAGCCCGTCCCATTTCATTTGCTGGATAAGAAAGCCAACAGAAAACCCTGTTACAGCTCCTTTAATAAAAAGAAGAATAAAAATAAGCGGCAGTCCGATAATCGAAATGCCGGCGACCCACATCGCCCCTGTAAACTTTATGTTATGAATTAAGCTCTCCACAAAAAGATCAGTCGGGTTGGCAACAGTTCCAGACGAAGACTGGCCGAAAAACTCTTTTACATACGTGTACAGCTCCGATTTCTGCACCGGTTCCATGCTGTTGACTGTAATGGCTCCGAATGCTGTTCCCGTCATAAACAATACGGCTGAAAACAAATATAGTGCGGCTCTTTTTTGAATGTGTTCGATGATGGCAGTCCACATAAATGGAGGCCCCCCTCTCTTTTCGCACTATATGAGAGGGGGGCCTTTATTATGCCAGGCCGTTTAAGCGGATATATTGCAGTGCCCAAAGTGTTTTGGCATCAAAAATACGTTCGTTTTTCGCCAGTTCCTCTGCTTCTTCCAGCGTGACTTCGAGCAGGTCTACAAACTCATCTTCATCTGCTACAAGTCCACCCTCAACCTTTTGAAGCTGCTCCGCTAAAAAAACATGTACAAGTTCATCGGCAAATCCCGGCGATGTGTAAAACGATTGAACAGGCCGGATACTGCCTGGACGATAGCCTGTTTCTTCTTCCAGCTCCCGCGCGGCACAAAGAGACGGCTCTTCTCCTGGCTCCAGCTTTCCTGCCGGCACTTCAACGAGCGGGCGCTCCAGTGCTTTCCGGTATTGTTCTACCAAAATGATTTTCTTTTCATCTGTAATCGCAATCACACAAACCGCACCCGGATGTTTAATTAATTCTCGTTTTGAGTGCTTTCCATCCGGCAGTACAACCTCATCCACTCGTACCTGTATCACTTTTCCGCTGAAAATCGATTCGCTTTTCGTTGTTTTCTCTTCAAATTTGTGCATAAAGGTTCCTCTTTTCTATTTTTTTCTTCCATATGTTACACTGTACAAAAAAGGAAGGTGATGCAAATTGAATAAACGTGAAATTGGGAAATCTGGTATTTACGCCAGCGAGCTGGGTCTTGGATGCATGTCCATCGGCACCGAAGAAAAGCAGGCAGAAACGCTTTTAAAAACAGCTCTAGATGAAGGCATCACCTATTTTGATACAGCTGATTTATACGACTTTGGTGTCAATGAACAGCTGGTCGGCAAAACATTGCACGCAGTTCGTGACCAGGTCGTGATCGCGACAAAAGCAGGCAACCGCTGGACCGAGTCGAAAGACAACTGGACGTGGGATGCCTCAAAGGCATACATAAAAGAAGCAGCCAAACAAAGTTTAAAACGGCTCAGTATTGACTATATTGATTTGTACCAGCTGCACGGCGGCACCCTTGAAGATCCTATTGATGAGACAATCGAAGCGTTTGAGGAATTAAAAGCAGAAGGGCTGATCCGCGCTTATGGTATTTCCTCCATTCGACCGACTGTGATCAATGAATATGTAAAAAGATCGAATCTTTCAAGTGTCATGATGCAGTACAGCATACTGGACCGCCGTCCTGAAGTACAGGCGCTTCCTATTTTAGCAGAGAATGGCGTCACTGTCGCCGCACGCGGTCCGGTGGCCTTCGGACTTTTAACCAGCCACTGGCGTGAAAAGCTTTCAAAGGCGGCAAAAAAAGGGGTTAACTGGTACAGTGAGCCGGAACTCGAATCGGTGCTGTCAACACTTGAGAAAAACGTGCCGGAAGGACGCACATTAAACGGGCTTGCTTTCCGCTATGTGCTCGGTCATCCAGCTGCTGCTACTGTTGTGGCCGGGGCAAGCTCCGTTGAGCAGCTGAAAGAAAATGCCCGTGCCGTACGGGAAGCAGCGCTGACGGAGGAAGAATACAAATGGATACAAGATATCTCAAAAACAGCCGACTACGACGCGCATCGGCTGTAAAAAAAGGTCTGGCCGCCAGTGTTTCTGCGGTGCTGGCTATAGCAGGAACCGGCCTTTATTTGTCCCAGCGGATTTTGTATATCGCCAAAAAAGCGGAAGAAGCGGTTGCAGAACGGGAAACGAAAGCCGGGCGATTCGACCTTGAGCTATACAGGCAGCTTCCAAAAGAGGAAGTGTGGGTCCGTTCTATAGACGGTACCCGTTTAAAAAGTGTTTTTATTACGCCCAATCCCGGCCGTCCATATGTGATCTTCTGCCATGGAGTCACAGAGCATAAAATCAACTCCGTAAAATATATGAATGTATTTTTAAAACGCGGCTTTAACGCAATTCTTTTTGACCACCGCCGGCATGGAGAGTCTGAGGGGTCTTTTACAAGCTATGGTCATTTTGAAAAGCATGATTTAAAAGCCGTCATCGATGAATTGATCCGCCGGGAAGGTGAGGGTATCCGCTTTGGCATCCATGGGGAATCAATGGGTGCCGTTACGCTTTTACTTTATGCCGGCACGGTAGAAGACAAAGCTTCTTTTTATATAGCCGATTGTCCGTTTTCAGATTTTCGGCAGCAGGTGCGCCATCAAATGAAAAGGGAGCTCGGTTTTTCTCCTCCCTTTTTTATGACGATTGCTGAATGGGCCGTTTGGCTGCGTGGGCGTTATAAAATGACGGAGCTGTCTCCGCTTGAAGCGATTCAATCCATCGAGAAGCCGGTTCTTTTTATTCACAGCAAAGAAGATGACTTTATCCTTCCTGATATGACAGAAGCGCTGTTTGAAGCAAAAAGGGGGCCGAAACAGCTCTTTATGGCCGAAACAGGCGGACACGCTCAATCTTATAATGAAAATCCAGAAGAATATGAAGAAGCCATTGATCGCTTTCTGGCAGAGTTTGATTTATATCCATCATAAAAAGGAGCCGGTTTGGCTCCTTCGAGACTGTCGACAAAGTCGTCAGTCTTTTTTATAAAAGTTTTCACCGCCGAAAATGGGCAGGAGACTTTTCAAGAAACATTGCTTCTTAAAAAGAGCCGATAGGGAAAGCCGGCCGGACTACGCTTTCCACGGGCAGTGCGGGAGCCTCCTCGGCGCACGCGCCTGTGGGGTCTCCCGACTCACTGTGCATCCCGCAGGAGTCTTCGTCCGGCCGGCTTCCCCATTTGTTTCGAAAAATCAGTAAAGAGGGCATCTCTATATGCGCTTTTACCGCTTTGCTGATGGGTCATGTGTATCTGTTAAGCTGTATGTTGTTCAACCACACAAGCGGCTCTCATCCCAGCCGCCTGCACGACTTACATAAAAAAGAAACGAAAGAAATCCTTTGGTAATCGCTTTTATCTGTCTACAATCTGAAAGGAGCCGAATCGGCTCCTTTTTATTTTTTGAAAAAAGCGTTTTTCCCCAGTTTTTCAACTGCGTTTGGAAACAAGGAATGAATGCGGCTGCCTGCGGCCATCCAGCGCGGAACATTCACTTCCCGCACCGGCCGTCCGATGATGGCAATCGTTTTTTCGGCTACTTTTTTTGGGTCCAGCATAAAACGGCCGGCATTTTTTACGTACGTGCCTTCCGGGTCGGCCTGATCAAAAAACGGCGTCGCAATCGGGCCGGGATTAATGGCCGTCACCAGCACCCCGGCCCGGCTCATTTCCATTCTCAGGCTGTTCGTGTAACCGAGTACTGCATGTTTTGTTGCTGCATAAACGGCTGACTTTGGCGTAGCCATCTTGCCGGCTTGTGACGCAATATTGATAATATGACCGCTCCGGCGCGCCATCATGTGCGGAATAACCAGTTCACAGCACGTAATCAGCCCGCTCACATTTACATCAAGCATCTGCTTGGTTTCCTCCGCCTTCGCTTCATGTGCCCAGGTAAAAAAACCGACTCCCGCGTTGTTAATCAGTACATCAACCGTGCCTATTTGTTTAAATACCTCTTCCATTCTCTGCCTGTCCGCCACATCCGCTTCAAACACGCGGACAGAGACGCCCTGTCCGTTCAGCTCCTTCTGCAGCTTCTTTAACCGGTCCAGCCGTCTTGCAAGAAGCACAAGACGGTATCCTTTTGCTCTGGCAGCCCTCGCAAGTTCTGCACCAAGTCCGGATGAAGCACCTGTGATCACCACAACTTTTTTTTGATTACGCTCCATAGTAATAAATCGCTCCGTCCTCTGCCCGATCTGCACGAATACTTCCCTGCTGGAGCAAATAATCGACTTGTCCGGCTGTTTCGGACAGCGTTAAGCCGGTTTGTTTTTCATATACTTCCGGAAACAGCTGGATACACAGCTCAAACATAGTCATAGGCCGGCTTTGAAGCATGGATAAAACAAGCATAGCCCGTTCGTGCTGCCGTTCAAAGCGGCGCTGAAGCAACGGCTTGATCGATGAAAGATCATTTCCATGCCCTGTCATCACATGGCTGATATCCAGATCCATTATTTTTTTCAATGAATGATGATACTGAAGCAGTGACTTGCTTCGTTCCCCTCCCACCTCCATTGGCGGTTCAATCAAAGGATTGGACGAAACAGTTTTTAGTATATGGTCTCCGGCCAGAAGGAGGCCGTCCTTTTCCCGGTAAAAAACAATATGGCTCTGTGCATGGCCCGGCGTTTCAAACACACGAAAATCCGGCAGGCCCGGTACAGTATCTCCCTCTTTTAAAAAACCGCTGAGCCGGCTCCTCTGGGATCCAAAAGGCAATGTTTTTTCCATATTCGCTGCCATTTCGTATTTGTCTGCCGGAATACCAAACTCTTTGAAAAGAGCAAGGAAAAACACTTTGCGCCATTGCATAAAGGGCTCATTATAGGAAAGCCAGTTTTTGGCGTACTCATGACCATATATATGGACGTTAAATTGATCTAAAAGCCCGATATGGTCAGGGTGATGGTGGGTTAAAACCACTTGTTCAATGTCCGAAACCTCGTAGCCGGCGTTTTTCAATCCCGCTTTTAAGGCGGCGTCTGCTTCTTCCGTACGAATACCCGCATCGATCAGGGTCAGCCTGTCTCCTTTTACAACATATGTATTGACATCACCGATTGGAAAAGGGGTTGGCACGGTTATTTTTACAATATCCTTATACATTTCAATCGCCATTTTTTCACCTCATTCTTGCTTATGTACTCATTGTTCTATTTCATGCAGCGTTTCAGAAAGGAATTGTCACTCCCTTTATCCTCTCCTCTTGACAGATGGGTGATTATTCCGCATAATCACTTGAAAAGTCAAAATGTTTAGGCAATGGGAGGAATGAAATTGAAAACTGTTTTTATCGGCGCGGGCTCTATGGCAGAAGCCCTCATCGCTGGAGCTCTGCAAAGCGGTGCATTAACGGCTGACCATACATATGTAACCAATAAAGCCAACGATGCCAGGCTGCGGCAGCTCGCGGATGAATTCGGGGTTCAAACCGGCTATGAAGCCGGCGCCGCTGTGCGGGATGCTGACCTGGTTGTGCTGGCTATGAAGCCGAAAGATGCAGAAGCCGGCCTGTTAAGCATTCAGCCTTTTATTCAGGAGAATTCGGTTATCGTCAGTTTACTTGCTGGTGTCAGCCTTGACTTTATTGAGGAAACGATCGGCAAGCCGTGCGCCATTATCCGCTCGATGCCTAATACGTCCGCTGCAGTCAGAAAATCCGCTACGGCGATTGCCCTGAACCGCTTTGTTACAGAAGAACAGCATGCTGCTGCCATTCATTTATTTTCGGCTATCGGTACCGCGATTACGGTCGATGAATCGAAAATGGATGCTGTAACGGCTGTTTCTGGAAGCGGCCCTGCTTACTTCTATTATGTAGCAGAAGCGATCCAGCAGGCTGGCGAAGATCTTGGCCTGGACCATGATACAACGAAGGAGCTGCTCATGCAGACACTGCTCGGCGCTGCCAGCATGTTCTCCAAACATGACGGCCAGGCCGCTGCCCTCCGAAAAGCCATTACAAGTCCTGGCGGCACAACCGAAGCGGCTGTGCGCACATTTGATGAATTTCGGGTAAAACAGGCGATTGAAGCAGGCGTTAAAGAAGCGGCTGTCCAGTCAAAGCGCCTTGGCAATGCTTATATCCGCTAATCAATCGCAACTTCCAGGAAATCATGTGCAATCACAACAGATGGGAACCGTTCAGCCGCTTCCTTTACAAGCTGCTGTTCTTCTTCTTTCGTATAGCGGGAGCTGATATGGGTCAGGCATAGTTTTTTCGCTCCAGCCCGTTCCGCTGTTTCGGCCGCCTGTTTCGTGGTTGAATGAAAATAATCACGGGCCATCTTTTCACTTTTCGCATCAAACGTCGCTTCATGAACAAGTACGTTTGCATTGCGGGCCAGCCGGACGGCACTTTCACACTGTCTTGTATCACCCAGGACAGTGATGATTTTTCCCGGCTGCGGGCCGCTTGTGTATGGAGCTGGGTCAATAACCCGCCCATCCGGGAGGGTAACCGTCTGTCCTTCTTTTATTTTTTTATAAACAGGGCCCGGTGGAATCCCCTCCTCGCGCAGCTTCTCAACAAGCAGTTCGCCCGGCTTTTCCTTTTCAGCAAATCGGTAGCCGTATGAATCAATTCCGTGATCAAGCTTTTCGGCTGTTACAAGCATGTGGCTGTCTTCAAAAACAGGCCCTTCTTGAATTTCTTCGATTAATAGAGGGTACTGTAAATGAGTATTGCTGACTAAAAGAGCTGTTTCAATAAAAGCTCTTATGCCGGACGGCCCATACACGGTTAACGGTTCCGTCCCGCCTTGAAATGAACGGCTGCCAAGCAATCCAGGCAGTCCAAAAAGGTGATCGCCGTGCAAATGCGTAATGAAAATTTTCTCTATGCGGCGCGGCTTTAAGCTCGTATGTAAAATTTGATGCTGTGTGGCTTCACCGCAGTCAATCAGCCAGACTGCACCGCGCTCATTCAGCATTTTCAGGGCGATGGACGTAACATTACGTCGTTTTCCAGGAACGCCAGCCCCGGTACCAAGAAATAAAAGTTCGATCAGAAACACTCCTTTGTTTATCTTCTTTTGACATATATGTATCATAAACAAAAATACTTGTCACTTTCACTGTTTTGTGAAAAAATGCAATAGTATAAAAATGAAAACTCAAAAGCGGGGTTACTATCGTGAAACAATTCGAAACACCATCAGCGCTGACAATCCTGTTCGGCGCAACAGGAGACTTGGCTAAAAGAAAATTATATCCGTCCCTTTATCGTCTTTACCGGAAAGGACATTTAGCTTCGGGCTTTGCCGTGATCGGAACAGCACGCCGCCCATGGGACAATGAAGTGTTCCGCGAACACGTAAAAGAATCCGTCATGAAATCCACTCCTCTTCATGACCAAATAGATGAATTTATTTCACACTTTTATTATCTGCCGCACGATGTATCGGATTCCGAGTCGTATGCTGAATTGCGGATACTCGCCGACGAGCTTGACCAAACTTATGCTCTTGGCGGCAATCGTCTTTTTTACCTGGCGATGGCACCAGAATTTTTTGGAACAATCGCCGATCATTTAAAAGCAGACGGTTTAACGGATACAGAAGGCTTTGGACGTCTTGTGATTGAAAAGCCATTTGGCCATGATCTTCCTTCTGCTCAAGAGCTGAATGCCCAAATTCGTCAATCATTTGATGAAAAAGACATTTACCGAATTGATCATTATCTTGGCAAGGAAATGGTGCAGAACATCGAAACGATCCGTTTTGCCAACGCGCTGTTTGAACCGCTTTGGAATAACCGATATATTTCAAATATTCAAATTACATCCAGCGAAACGCTCGGTGTGGAAGAGCGCGGCGGTTATTATGAAACAAGCGGCGCATTAAAAGACATGGTTCAAAACCATATGCTGCAAATGGTAGCCCTTCTTGCTATGGAACCGCCAATCAGCCTTCAGGATGAAGAAATCCGGCTGGAAAAAGTTCGGGCTTTCCGTTCTATGCGTCCGTTAACGCCTGAAACGGTCAATGATTATTTTGTCCGCGGCCAGTACGGTCCAAATGAAGGTGAACTTCTTCTTGGTTACCGCCAGGAGAGCAATGTGGATCCCCAGTCCAATACAGAAACATATGTAGCTGGAAAAATCATGTTTGATAATTTCCGCTGGGCGGGTGTGCCATTTTATATCCGCACAGGAAAACGGATGCCGATGAAATCGACAAAAATTGTGGTTCAGTTCAAAGATATCCCAATGAACCTGTATTATCGTCCGGATGATCAGGAATTGGAGCCAAACCTGCTCGTTATTCATATTCAGCCGGAAGAGGGTATTACGCTTCACTTGAATGCAAAGCGTGCCGGCCATCAGCTGGAAACAACACCGGTTAAGCTTAGCTACGCAAACAACGGCGTTGATATTATGAATACACCTGAAGCATATGAAAAGCTCATTCATGATGCCATGCGCGGTGATTCAACGAACTTCACGCATTGGGACGAAGTATCTCTTTCCTGGAGCTTTGTGGATGTCATTTCAAAAGCATGGCGTGAGGAAAAAGCTTCGTTTCCAAATTACGCGGCTAACACGAAAGGACCACAGGCAGCCGATGCACTCCTTGAGAAAGACGGCTTCTTCTGGTGGCCGCTGAACATGCTTGATGTAGATGTATGTAACTAATCTTGCTTATGAAGACGCCTTTTAAAAGGCGTCTTTTTTCATGCCCATATCGATGTCGGTCTTTACGGTCAAACAGCGCCCGCCATTGCGTTCATTTTCTTATACTATACTATAAAGGTACCGTAAAACTATTATATTTCTTTATTTTTTATGAATGAGCTCATGTATGAAGGTGCTTATCCCTTTTGTGAGAGAGACCTTTTGCATGCGATGAGTAAAAAATAAAGACGCGGCAAGGCTGCATTATTCATAACAGCGTGGCTCCTTTCCCGCTCTCATTCAACTATTTTAGGAAAGCAAAATGAGTTTCCCTCACTTTTCACCAGCAAAAATTCATCACAAAAAAGCCTCCTTTAAAAAATCGTTGAAGAGCTCTTATACAAGCAAAAAGCAGCTGCCCGTTTCGGCAGCTGCTTTTTTTATTCTGCTGTAATTTCCACAATAGCGACCGCCATTTCGGCAAGCTTGACTAGTTCTTTTACCGGCATTTTTTCATTCACTGTATGAATATCTTCGTATCCGACAGCCAGGTTGACAGTTGGAATGCCAAAACCGGCAATGACATTGGCGTCGCTTCCGCCGCCGCTTGTTAAAAGCTCGGATGGCCGGCCGATTTTTGCGGCAGCTTTTTGTGCTACTTGTACAACATGATCGTCAGCACCAAATTTAAAGCCTGGATACATGACTTCAATTTCTACTTCTGCACGTCCGCCCATTTCGGCTGCCACTTCTTCAAAAGCGGCTTTCATTTTACCCGCCTGCTCCTCCATTTTATCCGGTACAAGCGAACGGGCTTCCGCCAAAATTTTAACATAATCACAAACAATATTGGTTGCCTGTCCGCCTTCAAAGCGGCCAATATTCGCAGTCGTTTCCTCGTCAATCCGGCCAAGAGGCATGCGCGCAATCGCTTTAGCAGCCATTGTGATCGCTGAGACACCTTTTTCAGGTGCTACACCGGCGTGCGCTGTTTTCCCGTATACATGCGCCGTAATTTTGGCCTGCGTCGGTGCGGCTATAATAATGTTGCCGACATCCCCGTCACTATCAAGAGCAAACCCGTATTTAGCTTTGATAAAAGATGGATCAAGCACTTTCGCTCCTACAAGCCCGGACTCTTCCCCGACGGTAATGATAAATTGAATGTCTCCGTGCTCGATATTACGCTCTTTGAGCTGACGGATCATTTCAAACATGGCCGCAAGCCCGGCTTTATCATCCGCTCCTAAAATGGTTGTGCCATCTGTTTTGACGATGCCGTTCTCTACCACAGGCTTTACCCCGTTGGCCGGAACCACTGTATCCATATGAGAGGTAAAATAAATCGGGTCAACGCCCGGTTTATTTCCCGTCAGGGTACAAATTAAATTGCCGGCTCCATGTCCTGTTTTTGCCGCTGCCTCGTCTTCATGAACATCCAAGCCAAGGTCTTCAAATTTCTTTTTAAGCAGCTGGGCAATCACCTGTTCATGCTTTGTTTCCGAATCTGTTTGTACAAGTTCTAAAAATTCATTTACTAAACGTTCTTCATTCATCGCGCAGCACCTCCACATTTTCTCACTTTTTCATTATAAACATTTCAAACGGAAAAATCAGCCAGCACGCGCTGCAGCGCCGTTTATAAAGGCATGTTTCCATGTTTTTTCTTTGGCCGGTCCTCTTGTTTTGTCCGCATCATACCAAGCGCTTGAATCAATTTAATGCGTGTTTCGCGCGGATCAATGATATCATCCACGATCCCATGGGCAGCCGCCACATAAGGGTGGGCGAATTTTCTGCGGTACTCTTCTATTTTCGCCTGACGGGCCGCTTCCGGATTTGGACTTTCGGCAATTTCACGGGCAAAAATAATATTTGCAGCTCCTTCAGGCCCCATAACGGCAATTTCCGCATTCGGCCAGGCAAATACGAGGTCAGCGCCAATGGACTTTGAATTAAGGGCAACATAAGCACCGCCGTACGCTTTTCTTAAAATCACTGTAATTTTCGGCACGGTCGCTTCTGAATAAGCGTACAAAATTTTGGCACCGTGGCGGATAATTCCGCCCAGCTCCTGCTTCACACCCGGAAAAAAGCCTGAAACATCTTCAAATGTAATAAGGGGAATATTAAACGAATCACAAAAGCGGATAAACCGGGCTGCTTTATCAGATGAATCGATATCGAGCCCTCCTGCCATACATTTTGGCTGATTGCAGACAAGGCCGACCGCTTCTCCTTTTATTCTGGCAAAGCCGACTACAATGTTTTTGGCGAATTCTTTTTGAACTTCCATAAAAGAGCCTGTATCGACAACTTGGCTGACAACGAGGCGCACATCATATGGACGAAGCCCGTCAAATGGCACTATATCCGCCAAGTCGTCTCGGTAATCGCTTTCATCTTTTACTGCAGAAAGAGGTGTTTTTTGATGATTGTTCTGAGGGAGATAGGTTAATAATGTGCGCACGCCTTCTATTACTTCTTCTTCTGTACGGCCGCGAAAATGGGCATTGCCGCTGACGGTGTTATGTACCCTCGCCCCGCCTAAATCTTCGGCCGAGATTTTTTCACCTGTTACCGTTTCAATCACTTTGGGGCCTGTAATAAACATCTGGCTCGTTTGGTCGACCATAAAAACAAAATCAGTAATGGCCGGCGAATACACCGCGCCGCCTGCACATGGGCCTAAAATAACTGAGATTTGCGGAATCACTCCTGAATAAATCGCATTCCGATAAAAAATTTGGCCGTATCCATCAAGCGAAAGGACTCCTTCTTGAATACGTGCTCCTCCTGAGTCGTTTAAACCGACAAAAGGAGCACCATTTTTAGCCGCTAAGTCCATTACGTGAACAATTTTCTGTGCGTGCATTTCACCGAGAGCGCCTCCGAAAACGGTAAAATCCTGTGAGAACAAATAAATCGGACGGCCGTTTACTTTCCCGTATCCCGTGACAACTCCGTCTCCGGGTCCCTCGGTGCGGTCAAGTCCAAAGTCTGTGCTCCGATGTTTGACAAATGGGTTTAATTCGACGAATGTACCTTCATCTACAAGCAGGTCGATCCGCTCACGCGCTGTTTGTTTTCCTTTTTCATGCTGCTTGTCAATTCGCTCGTCGCCGCCGCCCAATTCCACTTCCCGCCGTTTATCCTGCAAATAATGAATAGCATCAAACATATCCTTCATGCTTTGCCCTCCCCTTTTTCACACAGTTCCATCAGCACGCTGCCTGTTGACTTCGGATGCATAAAAGCAATTTTAGCTCCTCCCGCACCGGCGGCCGGCTCTTCTTGAATCATCTCAATTCCTCGGCTTTTCATCTCTGCTATTCTCGTCTCGATATCTTTCACGTTAAACGCGATATGGTGGATGCCAGGTCCTCGTTTTTGGATAAACCGGGCGATTGGGCTGTCAGGCGCAGCTGGCTCTAATAATTCCAATTTTACATTACCAGCATCAATAAAAGCGACGCGCACCTTTTGTGACGCGACTGTTTCTGTTTTGATATGAGTCATGCCAAGCTGCCCGGTATACAGTGAAAGTGCTGCTTCCAATGATGAAACGGCTATGCCAATATGATCGACTTTATTCATGTTCCCATCCCCTTTGATGAAAATAGATAAGCGGTTAAATGGCGTTTCTTCTGCTGTGAGCCTGTTGAAAATCCGTTTCATTGCCGGTACAATAATACTTAACAACCCTTAAAGGAGAGTTTCATGCGTAATAAAACATTTCAAAAGATTGTTGTGTATTTAATGTTATTTGCAATGTTGATTTCAACACTTATGTTTGGCTTAACGATGTTTATGTAACAGAAGGGCGGCGCCTATGGGCTGCTCTTTTTTTCATGCCCCGGAACCGTGCTTTAATACGGAGATATCGTTCCATTTCCCTTACAAACTGCAAAAGGGCAGCACGTGCTTCGAACTCTTCGCGTGTTTTCGGTAAAGGCATTTCTTCAAATTCCCGTTTTAAATCATTTAAATGGCTTAAGTGCAGCTTGGCAGTATTGCCTGGGTGAATATTCCCTTTTACTTCTTCCATAAAAGAAGCAATCATTTCCGCCTGCTCCGGACGGTGAGAAATAGAAATCACGACTGAAATAAGCCGTTCGATAATTTCAAACTGCTTTTCACGCATCGTGAAGTACTGATAAAACAAGCTGTTATGACGGGTAAAATGGTTTTGTACGTCTTTGTAGGAAAGCGATTTTGCCCGTTTAAGCAGCTCGGCCGTTTCCGTCAGTTCTTTTCCGTCCCAAGTGTGTTCATTCGTTCGTAAGTAAGAGATAATTTCTTTGAAAATACGCTCGAACAGTTCTTCTGTCTGCTGCTGCATTTTTACAAGCTCGTTTTCTACGCTCGGCATGTAGGAATTAAGCACAAGTGCTATGCCTACTCCTATGATGACAAGAGCCATTTCATTTAAGAGAAGCGCTGTAGAAACTTCTTTTGCAGCATACATATGCAAAATAAGAACGGTGCTTGAAACAATGCCTTCCTGTACTTTAAGCGCCACGGTTGTCGGAATAAAGACGATTAAGATCAGGCCGATCACAACCGCGTGATAAGCAAGCAATTCAAAAAAAACGGCGGAATAAAAAAGAGCGAGCATCCCGGCTACAAGACGGGTCCAGGAAGCTTTTAAAGACTGCTGCTTCGTGTTTTGAATACACAAAATGGCAATAATGCCGGCAGAAGCTGAGTTGTGAAGGCCGATCCATTCAGCAATTAAAATAGACACCGCTATACCAAGAGCCGTTTTGGACGTTCGGTACCCGATTTTGATCATTACATTCACCTCGAATTAAAGAAAGCCCTGCCGCACACGGCAGGGCTTCAGGTCATCCTTACACTTCTTCGCAGTGCTGATCGAAGAGTGATTGCAGATGTTCAACGACAGACATCGGGTGATGCCCTTCAATTTCATGGCGTTCCACCATCGCTTGAATCTGTCCATCTTTTAATAAAGCAAAAGATGGAGAAGACGGCGGATAACCCGTGAAAAAGCTGCGCGCCTGAGCTGTCGCTTCTTTATCCTGCCCTGCGAACACAGTCACTAAACGGTCAGGGCGCTTGTCATAATGAATCGCATGCGCTGCTGCTGGACGGGCAATTCCTCCGGCACAGCCGCATACAGAATTCACCATTACAAGTGTTGTTCCTTTTTCGTTTAGAGCTGCATCGACTTCCTCGGGTGTTGTAAGCTCTGAATAGCCGGCCGCTTTGATTTCATCGCGCGCCTGGCGAACAACATCATTCATGAAAAAATTAAAATTCATTCCCATGTTTTTCTCTCCTTTGTGATTAGTAGCTTAATCATAAGGGAAAAAAACGTTTATTTCAATAAAGCGGCTCCTCTCTTTTACGTGGCTTTAAAAATAATGTTTACTTTTTTAAAACGCGGGTAGAATAATAAGGCAACTGGATCCATACCCCTAAACTCCCTGTATTGACCGGCTGAGTACAACTCGGCCGGTCCTTTTTTTATTTATAAGCCTGAAACACCTGCTTACAAAGTGCCCGGGCGGCCTGGGCCGGAGTGACACTGCCCGCCATGGACTGCTGTTCCCAGCCGTCGAGATGCTCCTTCACGTATGGATGATGGTAAAAATAGCGATCCAGCTCATCTGCAATCAACGTATGCATCCATGCTTTTACCTGAGTACGGCGCCGCTTATCAAACGTGCCCGCTTTTTGTGTAACGGATTGAAAAGACTGAATCGCCTGCCAGAGCATATCCATGCCTTCGTTTTCCAAAGCAGAGCACGTATAAGCGTTGGATTTCCATCCTTCCGTATACGGCTTTATCGCATGAAGAAACTGTTCATATTCCATTCTTGTTCGTTCAGCCAGCGACTTATTCGGACCATCTGCTTTGTTAATCACAATGGCATCTGCCAGTTCCATAATCCCTTTTTTGATTCCCTGCAAGTCATCCCCGGCCCCCGTTAACACAAGCATCATAAAAAAATCAACCATATTGCGGACAATGCCTTCACTTTGGCCTACACCAACTGTTTCTACGAGGATGACATCAAAGCCGGCGGCTTCACATAAAAGAATGGTTTCGCGTGTTTTCCCGTGTACACCGCCAAGCGTTCCTCCAGATGGCGAAGGACGGATAAAAGCATTTGAATGCTTCGCGAGCTCTTCCATTCTTGTTTTATCCCCCAAAATAGAGCCTCCTGAAATGGAGGAGCTCGGATCAATGGCCAAAACAGCAACCCGACGGCCCTGTTCACACAGCATAAGGCCAAATGATTCAATAAACGTGCTTTTCCCTGCCCCCGGCACCCCTGTTATGCCAATCCGAATCGAGTTCCCTGTATGCGGCAGCAGCAGCTGAAGCAGCTGCTCGCTATATTCAAAATGAGCCGGAGTGCTGCTTTCTATACAAGTAATCGCCTTTGCCAAATCCGTTACCGAACCGCTTCTTACCGCAGCAGCAAGTGATGCTGGCTCAGGCAGCGGGCGGTCCTTTTTGCGAAACCTTTTGAGCGGCGGTGCTGTCATGCCATCATGGGACGCGGTGCTCTTTCCCTCTCCTTTTTTTTGTTTACCGCTCATTCCACCACTTCCTCATACCCAAGCCGTTCATAAATCTTCTCTAAGATTACTTGAGCAGAAACAGGAATAATGGTTCCCGGCCCAAAAATAGCAGCAGCGCCATGGCTTTTTAAGAAAGCATAATCTTTTGGCGGAATCACACCGCCAACAAACACCACAATGTCTTCCCGCCCGCGGTTTCTCAATTCCTCTACCAGGGCAGGCAGCAGTGTTTTATGAGCGGCAGCAAGAGAACTAAAGCCAATGGCATGAACATCATTTTCAACTGCTTGTTTGGCTGTTTCTTCCGGTGTTTGAAAAAGCGGTCCGATATCCACATCAAAGCCTAAGTCTGCATAAGCAGAAGCAATCACCTTCGCCCCCCGGTCATGGCCGTCCTGCCCCATCTTAGCAACTAAGATCCGCGGACGCCGTCCTTCCTGTTCTTTGAATTCTGCCGTCATCCTCTGAACCGCTTTTATTTGTTCCGCATCGGAGTAATGTTCACTGTACACGCCGCTCACTGTCCGGATCACCGCCTTATGCCTTCCGCTGGCTGCTTCTACAGCAGCAGAAATTTCACCGAGTGTCGCCCGCAGCCTTGCCGCTTGAACAGCTAATTCAAGCAGGTTGCCCTTACCCGATCTAACAGCCGTCGTAATCGCTTCAAGTGATTGTTTAACTTGGTGATGGTCACGATTTTGCCGCACGTTTCTCAGCCGGTCCGTCTGTTCTAAACGGACAGCCGTATTGTCAATGTCCAAAATATCGATGGCTTCCTCCTGTAAAAGCCGGTCCCGGTTTACGCCAATAATCACTTCTTCGCCGGAATCGATTCTTGCCTGGCGGCGGGCAGCCGCTTCCTCGATTTTAGACTTCGGAAACCCTGTTTCTATCGCTTTTGTCATCCCGCCAAGCGTTTCAATTTCTCGAATATGGGTCCATGCACGTGTCATCAGCTCATCGGTGAGTGTTTCTACATAATACGAACCGCCCCATGGATCAATTACATTGGTAATACCTGTTTCCTCCTGTAAAAACAGCTGTGTGTTACGGGCAATCCGCGCCGAAAAATCGGTTGGAAGAGCGATAGCTTCATCAAGGGCATTCGTATGAAGGGATTGTGTGTGCCCCATCGCTGCGGCATGCGCTTCAATCAACGTTCTTGTTACATTATTAAATGGGTCCTGTTCGGTTAAGCTCCAGCCGGATGTTTGCGAGTGGGCCCGCAGCATGCGTGATTTGGGATTTTTGGGACCAAATGGCTTCATCAGCTCTGCCCACATCCGCCGGGCGGCACGCATTTTGGCCACTTCCATAAAGTAATTCATGCCGACTGCCCAGAAAAAAGATAGCCGGGGAGCAAATGAATCAATATCAATGCCCGCAGCAAGTCCTGTACGGACATACTCCAGTCCGTCAGCGAGCGTATAAGCAAGCTCCAGGTCAGCCGGTGCACCGGCTTCCTGCATATGATAGCCGGAGATGGAAATTGAATTGAATTTCGGCATATGAGCCGATGTATAGCCCAAAATGTCAGTGATAATCCGCATCGAGGTTTCCGGCGGATAAATGTACGTGTTGCGCACCATATATTCCTTTAAAATATCATTTTGAATCGTGCCGGCCAGTTTTTCTTTCGCTACTCCCTGTTCTTCTGCCGAAATAATATAAAAAGCCATAATGGGCAGGACAGCGCCGTTCATGGTCATAGAAACCGACATTTGATCAAGCGGTATGCCTTTGAACAATATATTGGTATCTTCTACAGAGTCAATAGCGACGCCAGCTTTGCCCACGTCCCCGACCACACGCGGATGATCGGAGTCATACCCCCGATGGGTCGGCAGATCAAACGCAACAGAAAGCCCCTTCTGACCCATTGCTAAATTGCGCCGGTAAAACGCATTGCTTTCCTCGGCTGTTGAAAAGCCGGCATATTGGCGAATGGTCCATGGACGCGTGATGTACATGGTTGGATAAGGGCCGCGGGTAAACGGGACAATACCTGGATAATCATTTGTATGGGCAAGTCCCTCAGTTTCTTTTTCTGTGTAGAGGGCACGCAGGCGAATGGATTCGTTTGTTTGGAAGGATAGCGCCTCATACAACTGCTTGATGCTGGCTGATGCTTGTTCCTGCTCCCGTTTCGATGACGGTTTGGACGGCCGGTTAAACGGATTTTGCTTTTTTAAATTCATGCAGGACGGCCTCCCTTAAACACGGCAAGGATTTGCGTGAGTTTTTTTACCATGTCGTCTCCAGCCGCAATCCGTCCGTCAGCCCCCTCCACCGCCTGGCTTCCGGCACTATCAATCACCGCACCGTTTGCTGCTTTTTTCAGCGAAGATGCCAGAGAGGAGCCGAATTGTTCATAGGTCTCATCGGAGCCGCAAATGCAGTAGTAGCTTGTTGAGTGGTTTTGGATAAACTGAACAGCTTCCTCTATTGTGCGGCATCTCTCAGAACAAATTGTTTTAATTCCTCCCGCAGACAGAACACCTGCCACATAATCGGCCCGCTTTTGATAAGTTTTCCGTTCACCGAAACAAATCACTCCCGCTGTAAGAGACTGTCCAGTTTGTCGCAGCTTTACAGCTTCCAATCGAAGTGCTTCAAATGGCTCTGCCGTTCTTTTTGGCACAACAGGCTGGATAGGTTCTCCCCGTGCTGCTTTTTGTACAGCCGGCTTCTTCGGCTGCTGGACCTGCCCTCCTGGATCAGCGTAGTGGTTAACCCCGATCATTTTAAACCGGAGCTTCGCTGTACCTTGTTCTTTTTTTATGCGGACCGCTTCTATATTTTTTTGAATCGATCCAGCCGTTAAGGCCTGCTTGATCCCGCCGGCTTCTTCGATTTCCGCAAATAAATCCCAGGCTCTTCGGCCAATTTCTTCGGTAAGTGACTCGATATAATAAGAGCCGCCTGCGGGGTCCATTACTTTGTCGAGCAGTGCCTCATGCTTTAAAATGGACGGTATGTTGCGGGCCATCCGCTCAGCAAGCTCGGAGGAAGCTCCTTCTTTTATTTGATCAAATGGGGATACTTTTACATAATCAACATTTCCAACGACAGCAGCAAATACGGCGCTGCTTGTACGTAACAGGTTTACATGAGGGTCTAGGACAGACAGCATTGATTCACTTGTTTCCATACTCAGCACCGGCTTTTGGTGGCCTTCAAGCTGATATATATCCACAAAGGTAGACCAAAGTGTGCGGAAAGCCCGGATTTTCGCTATTTCTGTAAAAAAGCTAGTGCCGGCGGCAAAATGAAACAGCCACTTTGAGACCGTCTCCCATTCTTTTCTTTCCGCTTTTAAAAAGCAGGCCGCCTCTGAAAGCGCCAAGGCGAGTTCCTGAACTGCATTCGCTCCGGCTGTATGGTAGGGAACCGTATTAACGGTAATCCTTTCTCCTTTTCGTACAGCCTGAAGAGCGGAATCTTCTGGAAAAATGCCGGCTGCAGCACCGGAAGAAATAGGGTCGATCCCCAGCTCAGCATTTATTTCTGGAAAAGACCACGTCGCTCGAAATCCTCTTGTAAACGGCTTTTCACCTGGCAAAGGTGAAAGTACGCTGCGATCTTCCTTCACATACAACGGTTTCAACTGAAATCCTTCTGCAGTTTCTGTACACAATGCCGATAAAGAAGCGCCTTTTAATGCAGCTTCTGCAGCTGCTTTCCAATCTGCCTCTGATACCGGTGGAAATAATTGATCAGCCAAGTTCCCACTCCTCTTCATTTTGTAATCGGTTACAAATAAAAAGTAAGCAATTGGATATTCTCTTTATTGTAATATAAGCATCGCTTTAGAAGCAATGCACTTTAGCCAAAACGTGAAAAAATATCAGCCGCATGCTATTCTATTACTAGCTCTACGGAGCCAATTTTAGAATTCAGGAGAGAGAGTATGAGAAAATTAATGGGTTTGCTTGGGGTTGCCGTTTTGAGTTTTGGTACTGCCGTTTCTGCAGATAGTACGCCCGGCGATACAATGGTCACGCTTGGCGAAAATTTGACACCTGCCCAAAAAGAAAAGGTGCTTGAAGAAATGAACGTACCAGCGGATGTTCAAACGATTACGGTATCCAATGCGGAGGAACACAAATATTTGGGTGAATATATTCCAAAAGCCCAAATTGGGACAAAAGCCATCTCATCAAGCAAAATTACAACGACGGAATCTGGTTCCGGATTAAATGTAGAAACCCAAAACATTTCATGGGTATCGAAGGAAATGTACACCAATGCCTTATCTACTGCGAGTGTAAAAGATGCTGATATTTTCATTACAGCCCCGTTTGAGGTGTCCGGTACAGCTGCTCTAACCGGCATTATTAAAGCCTATGAAACGACGACTGGTGAAAAAATTCCCGAAGAACAAAAACAAGTAGCCAATGAAGAAATGGTGACAACGGCTAAGCTTGGTGAGGACATCGGACAGGAAGATGCCACTCAGCTGATTGAGCGAATTAAAGAAGAAGTGGCCGCTCAGAATCCACAAACGCTTCAGGAAATTAAAGTGATTGTAAATAATATTTCCAACGAGCTTAATATTACGCTGACCGACGCACAGACAGACCAGCTTGCTGGTTTATTCAATAAGATGAAAGATTTAAATATCAACTGGGATCAAGTAAACTCCCAAATTGATAAAGCAAAAGAACAGTGGGACAGCTTTAAAAATTCAGAAGAAGGACAAGGCTTTCTACAGTCCGTTATTGATTTCCTTCAATCGATCGTCGACAGCATTGCCGGCTTGTTTAAATAAAAAACAGCTTCTCCTGTTTGGGAGAAGCCTGTAAGAGTGTAGACAAAGTAAGAAAGCAGGCTGATTGAAAACGTCTGTCTTTCCAGGAACGCCGCCGGCTGGGAAGCGGAGTGACCTTTTCGGGGTCATGAGCATTCACAGCTGGCAAGTGACGCCGAAAGCGGGCGTTTTCAACAGCCTGACAGCTTCTCCTATTTGGGAGAAGCTGTTTTTAATAAATCGGCATTGTATCTTCTGAAGCCGTCTCTAACAATTCTTTCACACGCTGCATAAACCGCCCGCATACAAGCCCGTCAAGCACGCGATGGTCGAGTGACAAGCACAGGTTCACCATATCCCGCACTGCGATCATACCGTCAATAATTACAGGACGCTTCACAATCGATTCTACCTGTAAAATAGCCGCCTGCGGATAATTGATAATGCCCATTGACTGAACAGATCCGAACGAGCCTGTATTGTTTACCGTAAAAGTACCCGCGCTGACGTCTTCAGTTGTCAGTGTACCGCCGCGCGCTTTTTTGGCCAAGTCATTTACATCTCGGGCAATGCCTTTGACGGTTTTCTCATCTGCATGCTTCACAACCGGTACAAACAGCTTGTCGTCTGCTGCGACGGCAATCGAGATATTAATATCCTTTTTGCGAATAATGTGGTCGCCCGCCCACATGGCGTTCATTTCCGGAAACTCTTTTAACGCACGCGCGACTGCTTTCACAAAAAAAGCAAAATACGTTACGTTGTACCCTTCCGCTTCTTTGAATGACGTTTTAATGGAATCCCGGTAACGCACAAGGCTGGTAACGTCCACTTCTACCATCATCCACGCATGAGGCACTTCCTGCTTTGTTTTCACCATATTGGCTGCAACCGTCTGCTTAATGCCATCGATTGGCACAATGGTATCGCCTGTTTGCGTTTCAAATGATTTCTTTGTTTCAGCGGCCGGAGCGCTGGCAGCAGTGCTGGCCGCTGCCGTTGGTGGCACAACGCTTTTTACTCCGCTGTCGATGACTGCCTGCACATCTTTACGGGTGATGCGGCCGCCTCTCCCGCTTCCTTTGATTTCTTTTAAATTGATGCCATGAAGCTGCGAAAGCTTTAATACTGCCGGTGAATATCGGCTGCTTTGATCAGCGGCTGATTGAGCAGATTTTTCACCCTTTACAGATGTTTGAGCTTCAGGCTGCTTTTCCGGCTCTTTTGTGGCTGTTTCTGTTTCAATGGTGCAGATCACTTCGCCAACAGCCATTTTTTCATCTTCTTTTGCTACAATTTCACTAATGACTCCGGCGAAAGAAGACGGAATATCAGCTGTTACTTTATCGGTCAGCACTTCAGCGATCGGGTCATATTTATTCACATAATCTCCCGGTGCAACAAGCCATTTGGTAATGGTCCCTTCTGTTACACTTTCGCCGAGTTTAGGCATTTTCATTTCTTGAATTGCCATGATGCGCCTCCTCTTTCTTATTAAAATTCAGCGAGATCACGCATTGCTTTCTCTACTTTTTGGGGATTTACTAAAAAATGTTTTTCTAAAGGCGCTGCATATGGCGTAGCCGGCACTTCAGGACCGGCCAGACGCGCAATTGGAGCATCCAGATCAAACAAGCAGTGTTCGGCAATAATCGCCGCTGCCTCACTGATTACACTGCCTTCTTTATTGTCTTCTGTAATCAAAAGTACTTTCCCTGTTTTGGAGGCGGATTGAATGATTGTTTCCTGGTCAAGAGGATAAACTGTACGAAGATCGACTACTTCTGCACTGATGCCTTCCCCTGCCAGCTTTTCGGCCGCCTGCAGAGCATAGTGAACGCAAAGACCATACGTAATCACGGTAATGTCTTCGCCTTCACGCTTTACGTCCGCTTTGCCGATTGGAAGTACATAGTCATCGTCCGGTACTTCCCCTTTAATGGAACGGTACGCTTTTTTATGTTCAAAAAACAATACCGGATCTTCATCGCGGATAGCGGCTTTTAGGAGTCCTTTTGCGTCATACGGTGTAGATGGAATCACAATTTTCAGCCCCGGCTGGTTGGCAAAAACGGCTTCTACTGACTGGGAATGATATAATCCCCCTTGAATGCCGGCTCCATACGGCGCTCGAATAACAATCGGGCAGTGCCAGTCGTTATTGGAGCGATACCGGATCCGCGCAGCTTCTGAAATAATTTGGTTCACTGCCGGCATAATAAAATCGGCAAACTGCATTTCAGCGATGGGCCGTTTTCCAACCATGGCCGCACCGATGGCTACACCGGCAATCGCCGATTCAGCAAGAGGCGTATCAAGCACCCGGTCTTCTCCAAACTGTTCATAAAGCCCGGCTGTTGCTTTGAAAACACCGCCTTTTTTCCCAACATCCTCACCGAGGATAAATACGTTCGGATCGCGTTCCATTTCTTCGCGCATCGCCATGGTCACTGCTTCGATATACGAAATAACAGCCATTATTTTTCCGCCTCTCTTTCTTCTTCGGCGTAAACAAATTGAAGAACCGATTCTGGATTTGCAAAAGGTGCTTCTTCCGCATACTCCGTTGCATCGTTAATGACGGCAGCAATTTCTTTTTCAAGCCGCTCTTCACGCTCATCACTTAATAGACCCGCTTCTTTTACATATAGCCGGAAGGAGTGAAGCGGATCTTCTTTTTTCGCGCCCTCTACTTCTTCTGCTGTCCGGTACGAACGGTCATCATCATCAGATGTGTGCGGCGTCAGCCGGTATGTGAGTGCTTCAATTAACGTCGGTCCCTCGCCGCGGCGCGCACGGTCGGCGGCTTCTTTT
Organism: Domibacillus indicus; assembly: GCF_023715895.1. Lineage (GTDB taxonomy): Bacteria > Bacillota > Bacilli > Bacillales > Domibacillaceae > Domibacillus > Domibacillus indicus_A. The sequence continues at coordinate 355,291 of NZ_JAMBOO010000003.1, forward strand.
ACGCACTTGTACACTTCGATCGGATCATTTCCATCAATCGTATAGCCCGGCATCCCGTACCCTGCTGCCCGGTCTGATACGCGGGCTGCAATTTGCTTGTTTAACGGTACAGAAATAGCATACTGGTTGTTTTCGCACATAAAAATAACCGGCAGCTTGTGCACGCCCGCAAAGTTTGCTCCTTCATGGAAATCACCTTGATTGGAAGACCCCTCTCCAAACGTCACAAATGAAACGATCGGTTTTCGATCCATTTTCGCTGCAAGCGCGATGCCGACAGCATGCGGCACCTGGGTCGTTACCGGGGATGATCCTGTCACAATCCGGTTTTTCCGTTGTCCGAAGTGCCCTGGCAGCTGGCGTCCTCCTGAGTTTGGATCTTCTGCTTTCGCAAAAGCAGAAAGCATCAGGTCGCGAACCGTCATGCCAAAAGCAAGTACGACCCCATAATCACGGTAATAAGGTAATATGTAGTCCTCATTTCTATTTAATGCATAAGCAGCACCGACCTGCGCCGCCTCCTGGCCCTGGCCCGATACGACGAATGGAATTTTTCCTGACCGGTTTAAAAGCCACATTCTTTCATCGAGGCGGCGTGTAAGGAGCATTGTTTCATACATGCCGATTACGTCCTGATCGGTTAATCCTGCTTGTTTATGTTTAGATTCCATTTTTCCCGCTCCCTTCAAAAGTGAATCGCTTTTCCATCCAGCATTAGAGCTGCTTCTCCTATCGCTTCCGATAAAGCAGGATGCGGATGAATGGCTGCGCCAAGCTCCCAGCCGGATGCATCGAGCAGCTGGGCCAATGCAGCTTCTGAAATCAGCTCGGTTGCATGCGGTCCAATTACATGAACTCCTAGTATATCATCCGTTTTAGCATCTGCCACTATTTTTACGAATCCTTCTGTTTCACCATACACAAGAGCTTTCCCATTCGCTTGAAATGGAAATACGCCTGTTTTAATTTTTGTTCTTTCAAGAGCAGCCTGCTCTTCCGTCATGCCGATACTGGCCGCTTCCGGATGTGAGTAAATACAACGCGGAACAGCCGAATAATCAACGGGGTCTGCCGCTTTTCCTGCCATATGTTCAACGGCTGTGATTCCTTCGTAAGAAGCTACATGTGCCAGCTGCAGCCCTCCCGTTACATCACCCACCGCATAAATGTGCGATTCATTTGTCTGCATCCACTCATTCACTTGGATCACGCCGTTTTCAACCTTAATGTCCGTGTTTTCAAGTCCAATCTGTTCCGTGTTTGCTGTACGACCAGCGGCAACAAGTATTTTCTCTGCCGAAAAGGTTTCGCCTGCTTCTGTTTGAATCGAAACAGTACCTGAATGTTTTTGCAGCGTATCTGGTTTCACTTTTGCATTTACGATAATTTGAACGCCTCTTTTCGAAAGCTGGCGTGCCATTTCGGCCGAAACCGCTTTGTCCTCAAACGGCAAAATCCGGTCTCCGTATTCAAGAATGGTAACCTTGCTGCCAAAGTCAACAAGCATAGATGCCCATTCCACTCCAATCACACCGCCGCCTACAATCATAACTGACGCCGGAATCTCTTTCATTTCAAGTGCTTCGTCCGAAGACAAAACAATTTCGCCATCCGGCTGAAGGCCCGGAAGATGCTTTGGACGCGATCCTGTTGCGATAATAACGTTCCGTGGCACGAGCATTGTATTTTCTGTCCCATCATTCATTTCAACCGAGACCGTTCCGGCCATCGGTGAAAATAAAGATGGACCCAGCAGGCGTCCCGTCCCTTCATAAAGGTCAATTTTTCCTCGTTTTAAAAGAGACTTTACGCCGTTATATAATGTATGTACAATTTCTTCTTTTCTTTCCTGTACCCGTTTAAAATGTACGACTGGACTGCCGGCTTCTATACCAAACGATGCAGCTTCTTTTACCGTCCGTTGAACGTCTGCACTTCTCAGCAGTGCTTTTGTTGGAATACAGCCTTTATGCAGACAGGTGCCGCCTACTTTCCCTTTTTCAACCAGGGCTGTTTTTAACCCAAGCTGAGCTGCACGAATGGCTGCCGTGTATCCACCGGTTCCTCCGCCTAAAATGACAAGATCATATGTTATTGTCATGTACTTCGCTCCTTATTTATAATTCCTTTATCATTTTATACGGTTTTTAAAACTATGTCATGTAATAAACCAAATTTTATTTGTTTTTTCACTCTTTATCCTGTTCTTGACAAATAAAGCGTTTGCGCTATGATGTGGAAAAGAAGAATCTTGAAAGAAGGGGTTCACATGATCCGGATTATTGCCCTGCTTATTCTAGTCATTCCTGGCTTTTTGGCCGGCGTCGGAATTAAATGGATGCGGGATATGCTTTTTGGCATTTTGCAGCCCCCTTTTCCTGCTCTGTGGATGCAATTTATGGCCGGTTTCCTTCTTTTTATTGGCGGACTTGGCTTTGTTGCCGGATTTATTTTTAGACGGGACCGCAAACACAACAGGGTGCAGGCAAAATTTCAAGAAAAAAAATAAAAGCAGTGCCTTCCCGAGGACTGCTTTTTGCCTGTTCATATTCTTTCTTCGCATCATCGCTGAGCCGTTCTATAAACGAAGAAAACTGCATTCATAAAGAATACAGTTTGAGACTGTCGACAAAGTGGTCAGTCTTTTTTTATAAAAGTTTTCACCGCTGAAAACGGGCAGGAGATTTTTCGAGAAACATTGCTTCTTAAAAAGAGCCGATAGGGGAAGCCGACCGGCTGCTGCAAAGACGGGCTCAGCGCCTGCCCCATAGAAAGCGAAGCCGCGCATCCGCCGCTTTATCGACTCTCATCCCAACCACTCGAACGTCTTACATGAAAAAGAAACGAAAGGGACCTTTTGACAAAAGATTTTATTTGTCTACAATCTGAAACTGCACCCATAAAGAGTGCAGTTTCAATGGGAGACATTTACTTCTGTTGTTGAAAACAACCCTCCTGCTTCGCTAATTCGAACGCTTCTTCTGCTGTTTGAACACGGAGCCTGTTCCAGCGGGCGGCTATTTTATAAACGTCCCTATAATTTATGTGTTTGCTCATTTTACATTTTGCACAGTATAACAGAACGTTTTTTACTTCTTCAGGCAAGCGGTACAACTGCAGCTTTCCAATCGCCCTCAGGTCCGTTCCTAATACTTTTCCGTCAGACAGCTCTTGAACTAATTGAGTTGTGCTGACTTCTCTGACATATGTGATGATTTTGCGTTCGTCTTCTGTCATTCGGCTGCATAACCCCTTTTGAAAGATACTGGAGGGTCTAACGGTCAGCGTCAGTTTTAGTGGCAGAATTTCATTTCAGCCAAACAAGCCGGAGCTGTTCCGTAAATATTGCAGCCTTTGATACGAGCGAATGGAGAAAAAACAAGTGAAGCTTCATGCCTCCCCAAAAGCATTTGACAGCTTTGGTCGTTTTGATCCATCAAAGCGGCTTGTACTGCGTACCGGCTTGCTTGACGTTATCTGACCGAAAGCTCCATGTATTACTATTTCCGTCATGCACTCATTTTAAACCTTTCTATAAAAGAGAGGCTTCTTCCGCTTATGCTTTGCCTCCTTTAACGTTTCTCCTGTCGGCAGTACAATCTTTTTTATGCAAGTATTTAAATTTTGAAATTTGCATATTATGAACTATGTATAAAACCAGCTCCCCTATAACGAAAAAAGCGCCTCTTTAAACAAAGTGGACGCTTTTTTGTAGACATTCCTATAGGTAACCAAGCTCTTTTGCAACAGTCTCGTTAAAGTTTTGATGAACAAATTGCCTTTCCTGAACAGGGCTCATGATTCCGTAGGCTTTGCCTTCTGTTCCATCTTGAAGTGTCCATAAATAATTATGATCCTGGTCAATTTCTGTAAAATTGCCCGCCTGCCATTTTTGAAGTATGTCAAGAAGAGGCTTCTTTTCTTTATAATCCTCTTTTTCTACAATTGAAATAACTTCCTTGATAGTAGATGTTGTCATGGGCACGGCTCCCCATTTTTCATCAGCTGCTACTTTTTGATGCGTCATTTTATGCATAACAGAAACGACTTTTTCTTCATCGTCACCCTTTTTTAAATGGGTTGTATTTTGAACACCGCCAATTTTCTCATCGTTCCCGCCATTCAGCTTTTCTTGTTGAGTGGCTTTTGTATTATTCATTTCTATTAATACATAAGTCCCCAGCCCGGCAATGAGAAGAGTGATACAAACAACGATGGTCCATCCAATGATCTTCTTCATTTTCCCAGCTCCAATCTATAAAACAACTTTACCATAAAACTGGAGGGTATTTACAGGGTGTGGAAAAAGTTTCCTTAATAGTTAATTTATCTTTTTTAATCATCCTGCCAGATCTTTCTTTTCCCAATTTAACCAAACAGCAAAGTTCGTTTCTTTTATTGCTTTTTTGCCATAAAAAAGATCATGATCAAAAAATTCTTCGGTCCACGCTCTTGAATGAGTGTTTTTATTTTATCTTTTTGGATAGTTCTCGCTTTCGTCGTCAAAAATAAAAAAAACAGGTTTAAAGGAGCTGGGACGATGTCAGGAAGGGGCCGTAAAGGACTTGGGATTGGCAGCGACAAAATACTGATCTACATGCTGTATGCTGTCGTTTTGATTGTTATCCTGCAGCATATCGAAGTGTTCATTGGCTATACAATACTCGTCGCCCTGTTAGCGATCCCGTATTTTTTGCTGCGCTGGTATACAAAAGATAAGAAAAAACAACAATTCCTTCAATCAGGATTAAACGAACTTGATAGTATGGATAGCGTTCAATTTAAAGAATATGTGGGGGCCTTGTTTGAAAGCAGAGGGTACGCCATTGAGTATACGCCGAAATCAGGTGATTATGGGGCTGATTTTATTTTACGCAAGGGAAACTACAGTATCGCTGTGCAGGCAAAACGATACAATGGCTCAGCCGGTGTCAAAGCCGTACAAGAAGCGAGCTGCGGCAAAGCGTACTATAAAACAAATGAAGTTTGGGCTGTCACCAATCGTGCATTTACTAAAAATGCGTATCATTGTGCAGAGAAACTGAACGTAAAACTAATCGACCGCAATGATTTGATTGGGCTGCTCTCAGAAAACAGTGTTATGGCTAAACCGCAGGAAACCCGGCCAACGTAACGAATAGCAAACGCCGGGATTTTCAATATATTGTGCGTCAGACGGGGGCTTTTTAATACAGAAGAGGATGATAGAGACGAGGAAGCGGATAATAAGTAAAAAAGAAAAAAGCACCTTTTGCGGCGCTCATTTGGTATTACTTATTTACCGTATCAGCTCTTTAAAAGTGGTTCTATCGCCGGGTGCGCCTCTAATTGCTGCTGCCTTTGCTCCGGCTGGCTGCCTTTATACACCCAGCCGCTCTCTTCTTTTTCCCATGTTTCAAGGTAAAGTTCATAAGGCTCATACAGCTTATTGCTTTCTTTTCTAAAGCCCGCTTTTGCTGTTATTTTATCATGCGAGTCGTTTAATTTAGACCAGTATACTCTTTTTAGCATGATTTTTTCGCCTTCTTTCGGTCCTGATATTTTACCTCGCTTCTGCGAACCTTGCTTTACCCTAAATTTATGTTTTAAATTTAAACTCATACCCATCAGCTTTAAAACCCGTGTAATTTTTTGCTTATTCAGCTCTTCGGCTCGCGATTTGTCAGCCTGAAAATCGGTTGGGCGGCACAAAAAAGCGCCCTCTTATTATGGCAGAGGTACGCTTTTATAACTGGAAAGCTGTTGTCGCCCTTATCGGCTTGCATCAGAAGCCCATCTGTAATCATTGCATTTTAACGTGTAAAGCAATATTATTTTGGCTTTCAAGAAGCTATGTATTCAATGCGGAGCTTATCTGCCACCATGGCGATGAATTCTGAATTTGTCGGTTTGGCCTTGGCGGTTTACTCCGTCGATATAGACGTTTAATGCACACTTATTCGATTTTTACGTAACTCTTTATCGGACATTCACCCGGCAGTTTACCGCTAAGTGTTCGTTGTCTTGATTGCAACGAATACCGTTCTAGTCCGCAAGTTATTTCGTCTAGGAAATTTCGGTAAGCAAGCGTCGAATTTCGTTTTCTTTTGTCGTTATATAAATAGGTAGAAAGCGGACCACTCGAAGGCAGCCCGTTGTTTATTTCGATTACGCCCTCCATCCATTACTTCCGCTAATTTACGGTTCATATACGCTGCGAAACGGTCCATCTCGGCTTCATCTAATCGTTCAGCACGCCGGCGACTGAATTACCCGCCATTGCAGCGAAGTTGCTTAACGATCGTGCCGCATTTCCCCTTCCAGCCAGGCGAAGAAAGATTTCATTATTGTGCCTTCCATCGCTGAGTTGATCCGCGTCATGACGTCCGTTGTTACGTTGGCTACACTCATAATCGTTGGCTTGAGCCCGTTCATTAATTTCTCCGTCGCTTTTAACCCTTGTCCAAACGCATCAAATATCGGATTCTCAAATTCCTTCGTAAAGCCGGCCCAAAACGATTTGAAGCCCTGTAGATCCTTTAACGCGCTTTGTTGCGACTGGCTCATATCCGCTTAAACTGCCGCAAGTTCCTTTTGAGCTGCAATCTGTTCTTTTGCAGTATCCGCTGCGGCGAGCTTCTCGTTAATTTTCGTTACTTCATCTGCCGCTTCAAACTCTTCCGTACTTTTTGTTGAAATCTAATACACCTAACGATAAAATTTCATCACTTAAAAGTTTTGGCACTATCGCGGAGTTTTGACGAATCGATACGAAAAAAAAACCACACCCGCCGAATGACAAGTGTAGTGACTGTGAGAGGGTCGTCGACCCGTAATTTAGTTTATACGTTGTAGTGTTTATTGAAGCGGCCTGAGCCCTATTGATCGCTGAAATCGGAAATTTTCGGAATGAATACAGACCCCCTGAGTTTTTCAAAGGTGTCTATCCCGCAGGCATCCAGCCGGTGAAATGCACACTAATGCACAGCGATTTATTACGTAATCGGAAGCCAAGACGCCTGTTATTTCGCCATTCAAAAAGTTTCCGGTGGCTCTACGTTTGGATGTGCATGCCGGTAAAAACCGAACTAAACTACAGTGTCAAAACGCTTCGAGGGTCACGCGACAGGACCCCGATGCAGGTAAACCGTATAAAAAAATGTAATGTACGCTCTCGGAAATTTCAGTAAAAGTGTAATTTTGTAATTACCCTTTACACGTCTAGAATCGCTGAAACGATGAACTGCATCGCCTTTAAATCGCCTTGTAGAGCCATTTCCACATGTGTCGGACTCTTCGGAGCTGCCTTACGCAAGTATACGCGGTGCCTTTTACTTTAAGTCCTTCCGCTGTTCCAAGCGGTAAAGCTGCATACGTGATATACCGACGAGCTCCGCAATTTCTGAGCGGTTTAGCCAGCGGTTATGATCGCGTTTTTGGTCATAATACGGCTTCATCATCAGCTCCATCGCAAGGTAATGCCGGTCATCCAATGGTGGCACCTGCGAAGGCTGTTTGCTGCGTTTTTTCTTACGTTTTGTCATACGTTTAATACCTCCAGTTTAAACTATTGTTCTCTTTCATAGAAAAAAAGATTATCAGAGGAGACAACCGCTCAATCCAATATGGATCTCTGTTCATACCATATAACATAGATTCAATTATTATAGATTAATTCCGAGAAATTGATTTATATAATTGTTTCGCTACTTTTCTGTAAAAGAGGTGAAATAGTATGGGATTTTTCGGCGGTTACGGCGGCGGCTACGGTGGATATGAATGCTGTAGCGGTTCTAACGGCGGCTACGGCGGCGGCTTTGCGCTAATTGTAGTATTATTCATTCTTCTTATCATCATTGGCGCTTCATTCAAAAAGAGCTACGGCGGCGACTGTTAATTTAAGTGATCTAATACCATTTCAGCGACTTCCACTTTCAGAGTTATCAAACACTTAGAAATCGCGTTTTTATTGTGCGTCACTTCCGAATTTTTGCCGTGGAGCCCTCTGCGGTCTTTTTTTTATGCACAGCGTCTGCCACGACATTTTTTCCCAATTATTCTCTTTACTGTTTATTTTTCTAGCCAAGCGGGTAACGGTAAGCATGGTTTTACAAACCACTTACTCTCATTACTCTCTTGTTTGCTGCGGAGTCGCGTCCGTGGCTTTTTTTATTTATTTGGTTTATATTAGCGTCGAAGTGGGTAAACGTTATCTTGTGGCACACACCCGCCACATCTCCTGAACTCTACATAGTTCATCTTGTTTGCTGCGGATCTTTCCGCGGCCTTTTTTTGTTTATATCGCTCGGCAACGACGGTATACTTCCCCCTGTCACGCAAATACTGAATGTAGGAACGGATATGAGCCGTCTTGATAGCGGCTGGCTCCGTTATGTTATGGTGGTTGCGCAGGTAAGTGGAAAAGATTCTTAACGACTGTTTATAGCTTGCCTTCGTTTTACGTGCGGGTTTTTTTGAATCGCAGTACAGCATGTAGTTATCGATTTGAAATTCGATTTCATTAAATAAAAAAAGCGCCCCCTTTTACGATAAAGAGGTACGCGTTAACTGCCCCGAATATTTATCGGGTCACAACGGCAGTTTATCGGTCATAAGTGTGCGCTGCCTTGACGTTTAAAACCGCGTCACGACGGCTTTCAAGAAGCCATGTATTCGATACGGAGCTTATCCGCCACCATGGCGATGAATTCTGAATTTGTCGGTTTGGCCTTGGATACAGATACTGTATACCCGAACAATGCCGCAATGGATTCCATATTGCCTCGGCTCCAAGCTACTTCGATCGCATGCCGGATCGCCCGTTCCACCCGGCTTGGTGTTGTGTTGTATTTTCGGGCAATTTCTGGATATAGTACTTTTGTGATTGAGCCAAGCAGTTCAATATCATTAAATACCATTGTAATTGCTTCGCGCAAATACAAATAGCCTTTTATATGCGCCGGTACACCGATTTCATGAATCACTGCCGTAATGCTGGCGTCAATATTTTTCTTTTGCTTTTTCGGCTCTTCTTTTCGTTCTACATGACGCATCGGCTGTTCTGCACCGGCCACCTGACGGATTTGACTAATTAAACTTTCCATGTCAAATGGCTTCAGCATAAAGTAGGAAGCCCCTAGATCAACCGCTTTTTTCGTTACATCTTCCTGGCCGCTTGCCCGGAGACGTTCAAGTACAGCCAGTCCGTCCATATGCGGCATAATAATATCTAAAATTAACACATCAGCTTCTGTTTCCGGCAGCATGCCGAGACACTCCTGCCCATTAAATGCCGTTCCTGCAACTGTCATATCTTCCTGGCTTGTTATCACTTCTTCAAGCAGCTGTACAAGCTGCCGGTTATCGTCCGCAATTGCTACCTTTATTTTACTCAAATCATTTCCTCCTCACTTCTCAATCCTTAAGGCGATGCTCCATCCATAAGGTTATTCTAAAGGTTTTTTCGACAAAGCGAAATGGATTCCTTTAAAAAATTCAAAATATTTATTTTACACCGTTTTCTGTCATTTTTCGACTTTCTTTCCAGAAAAAATTCGCCAAAAAAAAGAGCGCAGCTGCGCTCTACAACACTCCGGCATCTTTAAGCATCCAGTCAATGTGGACACCGTATCCGGAAAGTGGATCGTTCACAAAAACATGCGTAACAGCTCCAACCACCCGGCCATTTTGTAAGATAGGGCTGCCGCTCATTCCTTGAACGATACCACCTGTTTTTTCAATTAAACGGGGATCGGTCATTTTAATAATCATGCCTTTAATGGCTGGCTTTGACTGCTCAACCGTGCGAACAATGGAAATATCGAATGTTTCGATTTTATTGTCCTTTGTCACCGTCCAAATTTGCGCTGGCCCTTCTTTCACTTCATCCGGATGCGCCGCCGGATACAACTTTGTTCTGCTCAATTCGCGATCCAGCCGTCCAAACAAGCCGAATGGCGTATTAGATGTGACCGTTCCCCATCTCTCTTCTGTAGGAATCTCAGCCGCTTTCTCTCCCGGAATCCCTTCCGTTGCACGCTTGATTCCAGTTACGTGGGCAGGGTAAAGCGTACCTTTAACAGGTGCAAACGGCTTTCCTGACTGCACGTCGCTGATGACGTGGCCAAGTGCGCCAAATTTTTTCGATTTTGGTTCATAAAACGTCAATGTCCCAATTCCTGCGGTTTTATTTTTAATGTATAAGCCCAGTTTTGAACTTTTTGTTTCTGTATCCTTGATCGGTTTTACTGAAAGACTCAGCGTTTTTTTGCCGCGTAACACTGTGAGCTTTACGGAGGTTTTTCCATCAGCCGCTTTTTGCACATACGGCCGAATGGCTTGAGGTTCTGTTACTTTGTGGCCATTTATACGTGTAATGACATCACCTGGCAAGAGACCTGCTTCTTCACCTGGAGAAATACGGTTTGTATCTGTTTGGATAAAATGAAAGCCGACTACATAAAGCCCTTTTGTTTCAAGCTGTACACCAACCGACTGTCCGCCGGGTACAACGAAAACACGTTCACGCTTTTCCTCTGCTTTTAAAAAGCCAGCCGATTGCAGCAGCTCTGTCTCTGTCTGCTCTGCCTTCGTAACGGCTCCATCTGTCGTCCAAAACGTAAACAGCAGTAAAAATGAAAAAAGACCCCGACTTACTACCGCCATCCCACTCCCTCCTTTTCATCCTGCGTTGTTACTTTGTCCGGAGGTGCGTGTTCTTATAACGGTAATTAGGGGGCTAGATGGATGGCTTTTCAAACAGCCGATTGCTTTAATTTTGCAGATAGAGCCAGCAGCTCTTTCGCATGTTTCTTCGTTAAGTCGGTCATTTCTACACCGGAAATCATACGGCCGATTTCTGCCGCTTTTTCTTCTTCATCTAGAGGTGTTACAGACGTGCTTGTCCGTTCCCCTTCCAGATTCTTTTGAATGTATAAGTGTGTATCAGCCATCGCTGCTACTTGCGGTAAATGCGAAATGCACATCACCTGCGAATGAATAGCAATTTTATAAATTTTTTCGCCAATGGCCTGGGCAACCCGCCCGCTTACACCTGTATCGACCTCATCAAAAATGATGGAGGTAATGCCCTGGTGTCTTGAAAAAATCGTTTTCATTGCCAGCATCACCCGTGACATTTCCCCGCCGGAAGCAATTTTCACAAGCGGCTTTAACGGTTCTCCCGGATTGGTGGTCATGTAAAATTCAACCTGATCCATTCCGTCTTTTTTAAATTGCCCGGATTCATTCACTACATGTACCTTAAAAACGGTTTTTTCCATATAAAGTTCTTTTAGTTCTCTGTGAATCGCTTCTTCAAGCTTCACGGCTGCTTCGCAGCGAAGAGAGGAGAGCTTTTCTCCTTCCTTCTGTACAAGAACTTCCACTTCAGCCAATTCTTTTTGAAGGCGGTTTACATGCGTATCACGGTGAGTCAGCTGATCAATTTCTTTGGCAATGGATTCTCCGTATTGTAAAATTTCATCAATAGTGGATCCGTATTTACGCTTGAGCTGGCTGATTTCATTTAAACGGCTTTGAATTTCATTTAGCCGCTCTGGATTAAACTCAAGTGTATCAAGCAGTGAACTCACATCCCGCACGGTATCTTCAAGTACATAAAAGCTGTTTGCCGCAGATTCGTGAAGAGCTTTGTATTCTTCATGAATGTCGGCAGCGGATTCGAGCCCATTCACTCCTACTCCGAGCCAATCCAGTGCTCTGCCTTCGCCGGATAAGGCATTATATGCTTCAGACAGCGCTCCGTATAATTTTTCAAAGTTCGCCAGCTGCTGGCGTTCTGCTTCCAGTTTTTCTTCTTCGCCAGGCACCAGCGCCGATTTTTCAATTTCATTGAGCTGAAATTGAATCAAATCGAGCCGGTGTGCCAGATGCTGGTCGTTTTCACTTAAACGGCGAATCTCAGCTTGTAAATGCGCGTAGCGCTCATATACTTCTCCATACTGTGCACGTGCGCCCAAAACAGCCGAACCGCCAAAATCGTCCAGCAGCCGAATGTGGCTTCCTGCATTCATTAATTCTTGATGCTCGTGTTGTCCATGAATATCCATCAGACGGGCGCCTATTTCCCGGAGAATAGACAGCGTCACCATTTTTCCATTGACCCGGCAGACGCTTTTACCCGCCGCGGAAATTTCCCGCCTTAAAATGATGGTCTCTTCATCCACATCGATGCCGAACTCCCGGCAGACTTGGGCACAGGGATGCTCACTATGAATTGTGAACATCCCTTCGATTTCCGCCTTTTTTTCTCCATGACGAACAAATTCGCCTGAACCTCTTCCGCCTGTTAAAAGCTGAAGGGCATCAATTATAATCGATTTCCCTGCTCCTGTTTCACCAGTTAATACCGTGAGTCCCCGTTCAAATGAGAGCGCCAGGGAATCAATGATGGCGAAATGGCGAATGGATAATTCCTGAAGCACAATCGGTCACATCCTTATTAAAGCATTTCTAAAAAGCGAGCCGAGACAACCTCTGTATGCTCTGGCGCGCGGCAAATAAGCAGGCATGTATCATCCCCGCATATCGTTCCCATAATTTCTTCCCAGTCCAGATTATCAATAAGCGCTCCGACAGCCTGCGCATTGCCTGGCAGGGTTTTCATAACGACAAAATGACCAGCTGAGTCAATGCTGACAAAGCTGTCTACAAGTGTTCGTTTTAGTTTTTGCAGCGGATTAAAACGCTGGTCCGCAGGCAGGCTGTACTTATAACGCCCATCCATTAAAGGCACCTTGACAAGGTGAAGCTCTTTAATATCGCGCGATACCGTTGCCTGTGTTACATTATATCCTGATTCACGCAGCAAATCGACAAGCTCGTCCTGCGTTTCGATTTCATTATTGGCAATCATTTCTCTAATTTTTATATGTCGTTGTCCTTTATTCAAATCGTTCACCTCATAATGTATAATTATACTTCTTTATACATTATCATACTGTATCTCATTTAAAAAGTATAGAAAAAGCGGCACGTTTCCATTTACACTTACGGAATCGGCCGCTTTTTTGGAGCTGAATCTGTTAGCTTTTTTGGTTAAATTCCTCATGTGCAGCTTTAACGGCTTGTTCAGGTGTAATAGGCAGCTTGATATTTCCGCTTTCTTCTTCACCTGTCCAGCGTATATGCAGGAGAAATTCGATATTTCCGTCGCCGCCTGTAATCGGTGAATGGGATAGATTGATGACATCATATCCCAGTGAGGAAGCCAGCTGTACGATTTTCTCAATAACCGCCTGGTGCACTTTGCTATCACGCACAATCCCTTTTTTTCCCACTTCTTCACGCCCTGCTTCAAACTGGGGCTTTACAAGGGCCATCACATCAGCACCCGGCACAAGCAATGTTTTTAAAACAGGTAAAATGAGGGACAGCGAGATGAATGATACATCAATAACGGCAAAATCCGGCATGCCCCTCTCCAAATCCGCCGGTGTTACATAACGGAAATTTGTTCGTTCCATGACGACTACACGCTCATCCTGCCGAAGCTTCCACGCTAATTGATTGTACCCTACATCGAGTGCATAAGACATTTTTGCGCCGTTTTGAAGCGCGCAGTCGGTAAAGCCGCCCGTTGAAGCACCAATATCAATTAACGTTTTGTCTTGAACGGTCAAATCAAACACCTGCAGTGCTTTTTCAAGTTTTAAGCCGCCCCGGCTTACATAAGGCATCGTTTTTCCTTTTATTTCAAGCGGAGCATCAACAGGAATTTTTTCACCAGGTTTATCGATCCGCTCCTCGTTAGAATAAACAATTCCCGCCATAACAGCGCGTTTTGCTTTTTCTCGTGTTTCAATTAATCCTTTTTCTACAAGCAATACATCAATACGTTCTTTTTTCGCCATGTTTATGCACGTTCCTCTTGCTTTTCCCGAACAAAAGCAGCTACCCGGCGAACCGCTTCTTCTTTCGTTAAATCGATTTCTTCAAGCAGCTTACCCACACTGCCGTGTTCTATAAATTGATCCGGGATTCCCATTCGGTCAATGATCGCACCGTGATGGCCTGCCTCGTGTGCATACTCAAGCACAGCACTGCCAAATCCGCCTTCAAGCACTGCTTCTTCAATCGTTAAAAGCGGCATCTTTTGCGCGAAAAGAACATTCAGCATGTTATGATCAAGCGGCTTAATAAAGCGTGCATTCACTACTTTTACGCTGATTCCGCGGGCTTCAAGCTCCTCTGCCGCTTCAAGCGCCATCGGAATGGTTGTCCCAAACGTTAAAATAGCTGCATCGCTGCCTTCCCTGATCACTTCCCACGATCCGATTGGAATAACCCCTAGCTCTGGATCGATCTCCACGCCAAGCCCGTTGCCGCGCGGGAAGCGCATCGCAATGGGCCCACCGTCGTACTGAATGGCCGTATTTACCATATGGCGTCCTTCATTTTCATCTTTTGGCATCATCAGCACCATATTCGGCACATGACGGAGGAAGGCAATATCAAACACTCCCTGATGTGTTTCTCCATCCGCTCCAACGAGACCGGCGCGGTCAATGCCAATAAATACATTTAAATTTGGCCGGCATATATCATGAACGACCTGGTCATAGGCGCGCTGCAAAAATGTTGAGTAAATGGCGAGAAACGGCTTCATACCCTGTGTGGCAAGGCCGGCTGCTACGGTTGCCGCGTGCTGTTCGGCAATCCCAACATCAAACATCCGATCCGGAAATTCGCCTGCGAAACCAAGCAGTTTTGACCCGACCGGCATAGCTGGTGTAATCGCCACAATACGCTCGTCTGTACGAGCAAGCTCCCGGACTGTCTCGCTGACAACCGCGCTCCAGGCTGGCGGTTCACCGCTTGCTTTAATCATATCGCCTGTGTCCATCTTATAAGGGCCAGTGCCATGCCAGGAACCAACCGTATCCGTTTCGGCCGGCTTGTATCCCTTTCCTTTTTTCGTGATCACATGCACAAGGACTGGCCCTTCTGTCCGCTTCGCCTGCTCCAGGCTTTTAATCAAATCATCAAAATTGTGGCCGTCAATGGGACCGAGATAAGTAAATCCAAATTCTTCAAAAAACATACCAGGAACAAACATATATTTCAAGCTGTCTTTCATGCGCTCCGCTGTTGAGGCTACTTTCCCGCCTACAGCTGGAATTCGCTTAAGCAGCACTTCCAATTCATCTTTGAGCTTATTGTATTTGCCGCCAGTTCTCATTCGGCCAAGCATATTGTGCATCGCTCCAACATTCGGCGCAATGGACATTTCGTTATCATTTAAAATAACAATCATATTGGTTTTCTCATGGCCAATATGGTTCAGCGCTTCGAGTGCCATCCCGCCTGTTAGAGCGCCGTCTCCAATAATAGGTACGATATGATCGCCTGACTTTTTTAAATCACGGGCAATTGCCATACCCATTGCCGCAGACAGCGATGTTGAACTGTGGCCGGTTTCCCATACGTCATGCTCGCTTTCAATCGTTTTCGGGAATCCGCATAGACCCTTGTATTGCCGCAGCGTATCAAATTTGTCGGCACGGCCGGTTAAGATTTTATGAACATAGGACTGATGTCCAACATCAAATAAAAATTTATCTTTCGGGCTTGTAAAGCAGTGATGAAGGGCAATCGTTAATTCAACAACTCCAAGGTTCGGGCCGATGTGTCCGCCTGTAACCGACAATTTTTCAATAAGAAATTTACGGATTTCTGAACTCAGCTGCTCCATTTCATGCACATTCATTTTTTTCACAAAAGATGGGTCTTTAATGGATAATAGATCCAAGTGGATCAGCTCACTTTCCTGACTGTTTCAGTTTTGGTTAAAATGTACCGCTATTATAGCACACGCTCAGAGTGCTAACAATTTTCGGCATTTTACGACGTGCGTTTGGCAATCAAATCCGCAAAGGCTTCGAGAAGAGGTGCTGGTCTTTTTAATGAGGCAAGGGCAGATTGCGCTCCCTGCAGCTCTTCCTCTAATTTCTTTTTGGCTCCTGCCATTGTCAGCAGGGACGGATACGTACTTTTTTCATTCGACTCGTCACTGCCGACGGGCTTGCCAATCTCTTCTTCAGTGCCTTCAATATCCAAAATATCGTCCCGGATTTGAAAAGCAAGGCCGATATGGCGGGCATAGGTCTCCAGCAGCGCTTTTTCCATTTCGTCCGCCCCGCCGATCAATGCGCCGGCCATTACACTAAAAGCAAGCAGACGGCCCGTTTTATGATGGTGAATATATTCAAGCTCTCCGAGAGACAGCTTTTTTTGTTCCCCTTCCATGTCCGCCACTTGCCCGCCAACCATTCCGGCCGGTCCTGCTGCAAATGACAGCATTCGAATCAGCTCAACCGCCTGCTCCGGCGAATACGCCTCGGAACGCGCAATCACTTCAAATGCGTACGTTAGGAGGGCATCTCCCGCTAAAATAGCGGTTGCTTCACCAAATACTTTATGATTGGTCGGCTTTCCACGCCGCAGATCATCATCATCCATCGCCGGCAGATCATCATGAATCAGCGAATACGTGTGAATCATCTCTAGCGCACAGGCTGCATCAAGGCCGGCGTCCGCTTTTTTACCGTACGTTTCAAGCGCCGCAAACAGGAGCATGGGCCGGATTCGTTTGCCTCCCGCTTTGAGTGAATAGATCATTGCTTCTTTAAGCGAACCCGGTGCCTGCAGCGCATCTATCCGTTCCATCATATGCGCTTCAAATAACGGCAGCTTTTCTTCGATGTATGTTTTAATATTCGTCATGCGTCTTCACCATCCAGCAAAAATGGCTGGTCGCCGTCATTGGTTACAAGCTTAGCCAGTTCTGTTTCCGCTTTTTTCAGCTTGCTATGGCATAAAGCAGACAATTCCATTCCGCGTTTATACTCTTTGAGCGCTTCTTCAAGCGGGACATCCCCTTCTTCAAGGCGGGCTGTTATTTTTTCCAGTTGTTCCATTGCTTCTTCAAAACTGATGTCTTCACGTTTCATCTTTGTTCCTCCCAATTGAATCAACCTGTGCGTATATGGTGCCATCTGCCATCTGCACATGGATGCGGTCTCCTTGTTGTACGTCTTGAACCGTTTTGATTAATTCTTTCTCTTCACTGTATACGAGGCTGTACCCTCTTTCCATCACTTTCAGCGGGCTAAGCGCTTCTAGCATGGCAATATGACGCCCAAATGTCGATTTTTTTTCGTTTACAATCGACTGAGTCAGCCGGTATAAGCTTTTTTTCAATTTCTCAAGCTGCTCTGTCTCATATGCAATGCGCGGGCCGGGTCCTGTTCTCGACAGGCGGAACGACGCATGCTGCACTGTTGTTTTCTTGCGGTCAATTAAAGCGTTGGTGCTGCGGATAAGCTGCTCATGCAGCCGGTCTGCCCGCTCAAACTGCTGCCTGTAAAGCGCTTCTGGATTGCGCATCACGTATGAGTTCATTACGGCTTGATGACGATTCCGTGAAGAGCGGACCATTTCTGAAGCTGCCCGCATCAGACGGCTTTCTTTTGCTTTGATCCGTTCCGATACTTCCTCCACATGGGGAACCGCCATTTCCGCAGCGGCTGTCGGTGTTGGTGCGCGCAGATCTGCTGCAAAATCGGCAATAGTAAAGTCGGTTTCATGGCCAACAGCAGAAATAACCGGAACCTTTGAAGAACGAATCGCCCGCGCAACGGCTTCTTCATTAAATGCCCAAAGCTCTTCGATAGAGCCGCCGCCGCGTCCGGCAATCACCACGTCCGCCCGGCCATCCTGGTTCACTTTCTGAAGCTGTCTGACGATCGACTCAGGCGCACGCTCTCCTTGAACAAGCGCAGGATAAATCAGCACTTCCGCTGATGGATAGCGCCGGTTAATGGTCGTTAAAATATCCCGAATCGCTGCACCGGTTGGAGACGTCACAACGGCGATAACAGATGGGTATGCCGGAACCCGGCGCTTTGCCTCCGGACGAAAAAGCCCTTCCTGCTCAAGCTTTTTTTTCAACTGCTCAAAAGCCGCAAACAAATTCCCAGCGCCTTCCTGCTGCATGGTTTTTACATACAGCTGGTACTGCCCACTTGATTCATAAACGGTGGCATCCCCTGTTAAAATGACTTCCATCCCGTTTTCCGGCCGGAACGCCAAATGCCGGGCAGATGCGGCAAACATAACCGCCATGATACGCGCACTGTCGTCCTTTAATGTAAAGTATAAATGCCCGCTGGAGTGGTGCTTTACGTTTGAAAGCTCGCCTTTTACAGACACATTTTTCAAATGCGGATCCGCATCAAATTTTCGCTTTATGTATTTGGTTAATGCTTTAACAGTTAAATGCCGTCCTGGTTCCATTTCCGATCACCTTTTTCTGTCCATTAAAAAACTGTCTTTCCGATTATAACATGATCGAAAAGACAGTTTCATTCATCTGCTATGAATTTATTTCGCTGCGAATGCTTTCGCTGATTTGACTGTATTGTAAAGAAGCATTGTAATTGTCATCGGGCCCACGCCGCCTGGCACTGGAGTAATCGCACCCGCTACCTCTTTCGCGCTGTTAAAATCTA
Organism: Domibacillus indicus; assembly: GCF_023715895.1. Taxonomy (GTDB): domain Bacteria; phylum Bacillota; class Bacilli; order Bacillales; family Domibacillaceae; genus Domibacillus; species Domibacillus indicus_A. Next base: position 373,803 of record NZ_JAMBOO010000003.1, read on the forward strand.
CATCGCCGCACAGCTTGCCTTCTTCATTGCGGTTAATGCCGACATCAATCACGACAGCGCCCGGTTTTAAGTGGTCTGCTGTCACATAATTCGGAATGCCGACAGCCGCGATTACAACATCAGCCTGACGGGTGATCGTCGCTAAATCTTTCGTGCGGGAATGGCAGATTGTGACGGTTGCGTTGTTCATTAAGGAAAGAAGAGCAGCTGGTTTGCCGACAATGTTGCTGCGTCCAATGACCACTACATGCTTGCCCTCAAGCGAAATATGTTCTTTCTCGAGCATCTTCATAATTCCGTATGGTGTACATGAATAAAACGAGTCTTTACCGATGACCATTTTACCAACGTTTACAGGATGAAAGCCGTCCACGTCTTTTTCAGGTGAAATGGCGTCAATGACCTTGTCCTCAGAAATATGTTTAGGAAGCGGCAGCTGCACAAGAATGCCATGGATATTTTTGTCACGGTTTAATTCGTCCACTTTTTCTAAAAGTGCTTCTTCCGTGAAATCCGCTGGAAAACGGTGTACTTCCGAGTAAATGCCAATTTCTTTGCTGCTTTTTTCCTTGCTGTTTACATACGTATGGGATGCCGGATCATCTCCGACAATCACAACAGCGAGTCCCGGTGTTGTACCTGCTGCTTTCATTGCATCGATTTCTTCTTTTAATTCTGTACGAATGTCTTTTGCAATTGCTTTTCCGTCAATAATAGCTGCCATTGAAAATCCCTCACTTAGTCCATTGATTGATTAATTTTTGATAAAACGCCATTAATAAATTTACCGGCTCGTTCATCACTAAAATATTTCGCCAACTCAATTGCCTCGTTCACGGCTACTTTTGCTGGAACATCGTCTGAATATTGCATTTCATATACAGCGAGACGTAAAATATTCCGGTCCACTTTTGCCAAGCGGTCAAACGACCACTTTTCCAGATTATTTTTAATAATTGTATCGATTTCCTCACGGTGCTGTTCCACTCCCGTGACGATTTCACGCAAGTAACTGCTGTCGCTGTCGCTGTCCTCTAATACGTTTGCAACTGCTTCCGCTGACTCCGCTCCACTTAAATCCATTTGATAAAGAGCCTGGATGCCCTTTTCCCGTGCCGTACGTCTGTTCATTCGATTGCTCCTTTTTGTTTAATGCCTTTTTGATCATAGCATAAAAAAGCGCCGTGGAAAACATACGAAAAACGCTCCGGCAATGCCAGAGCGCTTTTTCACTTATACTTCATCCTGATATTCAGGTTCCGGCTGTTTCGTTTCAAATTGTATCCCCACAATATGAATGTTAATCTCGTCAGCTTCGAGTGCCGTCATGTTGAGAAGTGTCTGGCGGATTCCTTCCTGCATCAATTTGGCAACACGCGGAATCGATACACCAAATTTCACAACACAATAAACATCTACTTTAATGCCGTCTTCCGTTAAATCAACCCGGACACCTTTGCCGTGGTTTTTCTTTCCAAGCCGTTCCACTACACCCGATGCAAAGCTTCCGCGCATTTTTTCAACGCCATCCACTTCTGATGCAGCGATACCGGCAATCACTTCTATCACTTCAGGAGCAATTTCAATACGGCCATGACCGCCCTCTCCATTGCTCATTTCAAGTACTTGATTTACAGATTGCTGTTCCGACATTTTAAGCACCTCCGGATTATGATTGAGTTTGCATTACATCATGGATTTCAAGAAATTTCGTATTGAAATCTCCGCTTACAAACACTTCATGCTCAAGCAGCTTCTGATGAAACGGAATGGTTGTATGAACACCTTCAATCACAAATTCTGAAAGCGCCCGCTTCATCCGTGCAATCGCTTCTTCCCGGGTTTTCCCGTGAACAATTAATTTCGCAACCATTGAATCATAATAAGGCGGAATCATATAGCCTGGATACACTGCAGAATCGATCCGTACCCCGAATCCGCCCGGCGGAAGGTATCCTTCTACTCTTCCTGCAGACGGCATAAAATTCTTTTCCGGGTTTTCTGCATTGATCCGGCATTCAATCGCCCAGCCGTCAAATGTGACGTCTTCCTGTGTCAGTGATAATGCTTCACCGGAAGCGACCCGGATTTGCTCCTTGATCAAATCAACACCGGTGACCATTTCTGTGACAGGATGCTCTACTTGAATACGGGTATTCATTTCCATGAAATAAAATGTGCCCGCATGCGCATCATAAATAAATTCTACCGTGCCTGCCCCTGTATAATCAACTGCTTTGGCTGCTTTAACGGCTGCTTCACCCATTTGGGCTCTTGTTTCTTCGTTCAAAGCCGGAGACGGCGTTTCTTCAAGCAGCTTTTGCATGCGGCGCTGAATCGTACAGTCACGCTCACCCAAATGAATGACGTTTCCATGTGTATCAGCCAGCACCTGAATTTCAACATGACGGAAATCCTCGATGAATTTCTCTAAATACACACCTGGATTACCAAAAGCAGTCGCTGCTTCCTGCTGCGTCATATTAATGCCTTTTTCCAGTTCCGCTTCATCACGGGCTACGCGGATCCCTTTTCCGCCTCCGCCGGCTGTCGCCTTGATAATCACCGGATATCCGATTTTAGCAGCAATCGTCAGTCCTTCCTCAATATCTTTAATGATCCCGGCTGAACCAGGAACAATCGGCACTCCTGCTTCTTCCATTGTATCGCGCGCTACGTCTTTTGTTCCCATTTGCGTAATCGCTTCTGGCGACGGACCGATAAAGGTAATATTCAACTCGCGGCATAATTCCGCAAAGCTCGCGTTTTCCGCTAAAAAGCCGTAACCGGGATGGATGGCATCTGACTCTGTTAGCTTCGCTACGCTGACAATATTGGTAAAGTTCAAGTAGCTGTCTTTTGAAGCAGTTGGGCCGATGCAGTACGCTTCATCAGCCAGTTGTACATGCAGCGCTTCTCGGTCTGCTTCTGAGTAAACCGCCACTGTGTCGATCCCAAGCTCCCTGCAGGCGCGGATAATTCGAACCGCGATTTCTCCACGATTGGCAATCAATACTTTTTTAATCATCGCAAATGCTCCTTTATTCCGGTTTCACCAAGAAAAGCGGCTGGCCATATTCAACAAGCTGGCCATCTTTTACAAGGATTTCAACAATTTCTCCGCTTACTTCTGCTTCGATTTCATTAAACAGCTTCATAGCTTCCACGATGCAGACAACGGAGTCCGGCTGAACCTTTGACCCTGTTTTTACATATGCTTCTTTATCCGGCGATGGCGATTGATAAAACGTTCCGACCATTGGTGAAGTAATTTTATGTAGGCTGGAATCATCCGCTGCTGAATTTGGCGCTTCTGGTGCCGGTGTTTCCTGCATAACAGGCGCGGCTGGCGCTTCCGGTGTAACAGATACTTGCTGAACGTGTGATACCGGTGCTCCTGGTGCTGCAGCATATGTAGTCGTTCCTGTTGATTTTTTCATTTTCAGCTTACTTCCTGCTGATTCAAATACAAATTCATCAATTCCTGATTGATCAACCAGTTTGATTAATTCTCTAATTTCTTGTACTTTCATGTACAGAGCACCCCTTTTAGGAAAAAAATAAACGAGCCGTTTTCACATAACAAAAAAGCTCCTTTTCTCATTTTATCTTTTTTTCGTCAATTAGCAAATATAGAATCCAAATGAAAGGAACCCGCTTTACGAAAAGCGGGAGGCTTTTTTTATTTTAAGGGTTCAAATTCTACCGAAACAGGCATTTTGTCGCCCATTTCCTCTTTGGCAAGCCGAATCAGCTCATTGGCGGCTTCGGTGGAATGGCTGTCCGCTTTGACGGTAATCCGAACTTCTCCATCCATTGTTCGTACGAGTGCGTCTTCATACCCTTTTGATTTAATCACCGTTTCAAGCATCCGCTCGCTTGCAGCCTGCTCATCGAGCTCCTGCATCGTTGTATAAGCTTCATCTTTTGCTTCCGCTGATAGGTCCGCAGAAGCTACTTTAGCGGTTAATTCTTCTTTTAAGCGGCTGCGCTCTTCTTCCGCTTCAAGCCGGATCATTTCAAATACTTCATCCGTCGGCGTTTCTTCGACGGCTACATCTACTTCTTTTTCCGGTTCTGACACTTTTTCCTCAAGGGTAGAGGCTGGCAGCAGCTTCTCCGGACCGGTCATATAATACACACCAAGCACAGCCGTTAAACTAACCATTGTAAACAGCCAAACCGTTTGTTTTTTCGGCATTAGTTTTTCCCTCCTGATTTTCCGGGCATGACGGCTACGCGGTGCACCGGAACACCAAGCACCCGTGTGACCGCCTCTACCACCCTTTTTTTGACTTGAGCCCGTTCTGTCCCTCCGGCAACAATGAGCACTCCTTGAATATCCGGCCTGCGCGTTTCAATCATGACCGGACTTTCTACATCGCCATCCCGCACAAGAGCGATTTGTTCATCCCTCGTGCTTTCACTTTCTCCATCGGAAGAAACAATGTTTTTTTCGTATACCTTTCGTTCAGAAGAAGCCAGGTTCACGACTACTGAAACATCCGAGACACCTTCAATTTTATTTAATACGTCTGTTAATTCTGTTTCGTAGCTTTTTTTCCAATCTGCTTCTGTATTCGCAGCAGCAGGCTTGCTTTCTTCTTTCTCAGGCGGTTGTTCCGGTCCGGTTAAATCACTAAGCGCCATCAGTGCGATGCCGGCGCCCAGCATGATTGCTGCCCACTTCAGCGGCTTGTCCGCTTTTCCATTTTTCCACCATGTTAAAAGCGATTGCCGGTCAGCCACCTCCTGTTTCCTCCTTTTCCATCACCATATTCAGCTGATGAGCCCCAATATTCCATTTTTCCGTTAAACGGCGCTCAATTTCTTGTTCCAGGCACTGCCCTTTCATCTCTATGTCCACCTGTTTTACTTGCTCTTCTGCCACTTCTGCTTCAACAGCGGTTACTTCACAGGAAGAAAAAGCAGAAACAGTCGCCTGTGCCTCCTGCTGCAGCGCTTGGTTGACATAGGTGTCAGAAGCCAGTTCAGAAACACCGGACAACTGCTCGACCAGCTGTTTCGTTTCCTGCTCAAACGAAGAAACGGTTCGTTCATTCGAAAAAGAAAAGGACCAATCAGCAGAAAATAGCGGCTTGACCAGGGCGGCCATGATCACAAGTCCTGCCGCCAGCCTGACATATTTTTTCATCGGTGATTCGGACAAAAACATGTCTACGATAGAAGCGCATAAAAGAAGTGCCAGCACTGATGCAAGCCAGTCAAAAAGCCCCTGCATTTCCTCACCTCATCATGTAAGCGGCATTTCCAGCCGCTACAACAGCGGCCATGAATAGAAAATACATAAAAGACACGAGTGCCAGCGCAGCCAGCATAAATGACATCGTTTTGCCAATAATATCTAGCAGTGACGCAGCCGCTGAGTCACCAAGCGGCTGCAGCACGGCGGCAGATGCCTTATACAGGATGACGAGCACCATTAGTTTTACGACGGGAAAAAGGGCTGTCAGCGCCAAAAGCCCAATGCCGGCCACACCGGCTGTATTGTGAATCATTAAAGCGGCCCCGGAAGCCGTGTCCGCGGCATCCGCCATCATGCGCCCTACAACCGGCACAAACGTACCGCTTATAAATTTTGCTGTTTTGACGGTTAAACCGTCTGCCGCCGCAGCAGTCACGCCCCTTAAAGTCAAAATGGTCAGAAACACCGTCATAAACGCACTGAGAAGCCAGATACTGACCGTTCTAAGGAGTGCAGCAATCCGATCGGCATTGTAGTGGTCGGAAAGCAAACTGACCAGGCTGAAAACAACCGAGAAGATCAAGCACGGTAAAATAATCTGGTCAATTAAAATGCCGGACGCATTCATCATAAAAAGAAGCAGCGGCGGGAATAAAGCAGCAGAGGCTACAGCGCCGCTTATCGTCAATAAAGCGATCAAGACCGGCATAAAGGCCATCATAAAAACGGTCATTTGCTCTACCGCACCCGAAATAGACTCGACAGCGAGCCGGAATGTGCCCATAGCCAGTATAAAAATCGGAATCAATACGGCTGCTTCTGCTGTCTTCGTTACCGTCTGCGTTTCCAATGCTTGTCCTACTGTTTTAAGCACAGCTGCCAAAATGGACAGCAAAAAAATAATGGCTAAGCTTTGCGCGTGTGTGGTCACCTCAAAAAGCACATAAGACTTCAATGCCGACATCCAGCTTTCGGGAGAAAACAAAGCAGCTAAATCGATATTTCCGGAATCAAACTCCATTTTTCTTGGCAAAAAAGGACCGTACAGCTGCTTTAATTCGCTCCACCTTTTTTCAAGCGCCGATAAATCCGCTTGCTCCATTATCGGCTGCCATATAGATCCCATGGATCACCGCCCCGGAAGCATGTTTAACACTGTTTCAATCAAAATGGTTAAAATCGGCAGGATAAGCGCCAAAATAATAATTTTCCCGGCTATCTCCATTTTTGCCGCAAGCGCCTGCTGACCGGCATCTTTCGCAATATTAGCGATAAATTCCGATATAAAGGCTACGCCAACCGCTTTTAAAACGGTCTCAATATAAAGGGTTTCCACTCCTGCATAGGCAGCCATTTTCCGGACGGCCGCAATCAACTTGGCCATTTCGTCTGCAAACTGGAATAAAAGAATACTGCACGTAAACAAAACAAACAGCAAAGAAAAACCCGGATTATACTCCTGAAGCAGAATGGCTAAAAAAACAGCGACGAGTATAATAGCGGCAATATGAGTAATGGCAATGATCCACCGCTCCTGTCATTGAAATAAAAATACGGATTTGATTTTTTCAAACAGCTGGCCAACAATAGTAGCCGCCATAAATAAAATGTAAACAAAGCCAAACAGCGTGACCCACTGGGCATATTCTTTTTTTCCAAGCTGGTCTAAAATGGTGTGCAGAAAAGCAGCGACAATGCCAATGCCTGCAATTTTAAACAGTAAATCCACGTCCATATCCATCTATCGACCCACCCTATAGGAGCAAAATGGCTGTCATAAGTCCACACAGCAGGCTGACGGACCGTGTCATGCCGGAAAGCCTTTTTTCTTCGATCGCTGCTTCCTCCCGCTGCTTTTCAAGCTGCTTTAAAACAAGCTGGAGCTTTCTCGCTTCTGCCGTCTGGTTTACAGTCCCCAGCATACAGCCTGCCTGTTCTACAACCTGTAAGTCCCTTTTTTTCAATGCCAGCCCGATACCCTGCTTTTTTAAAACAGCGGACCAAAGATCACCGGCACTTTTTTCTGAGACGGCCAGCGCTTCAGCAAATTCTGCAAAAGCCAGATTGGCAGGCTTTTCAATCGTTTGGGAAATAGAGCGCGCAGCCGTTTCCATCGATTCAGCACCATAAGCAATAGAAGACTCAAGCATCATCAGGGCTGTTTCAAACTGGCGAATTTGACGAACACGCTCCCCGTATGACCTGGACTTGTGCCAGCCGATAAACAAGCTCGCTGCGATAATAAAAAGAGCCCCTGCCCACTTCATCCGGCCGCTTGCCTTTCCTTTTTTAAAATCGTAAAGCCATGCTCCTGGTTTACTTCAATATACGTATCAAACAAGCCGCTTTCTTTAATTTGGCGAATAACGGGACGACGAAGCGCTTCTTCTAAGGAGCGTGCATGAACAGTGGCAATCACCGCAATGCCTGCATGGAGGGCTTCAGAAAGCGCCTGTGCATCCTCTGGCCGTCCAATCTCATCTACAATCAAAACTTCCGGGCTCATCGAACGGATCATCATCATCATGCCTTCCGATTTAGGACATGCATCAAGTACATCTGTTTTCATGCCAACGTCGAGCTGGGGAACCCCATAGAGACAGCCGGCAATTTCAGATCTTTCATCGACGATGCATGTTTTCACCGGCTTTATATTCCGCTTGTCCTCCCCCGTACCCGCAATGCGGGCAATATCCCGCAGCAGCGTTGTTTTGCCGGACCTTGGGGGACCAATCAGCAGCGTACTTTTCCATCCGTCTTCACATAAAGATGCCAGCAACGGAAGAGCTGCTCCTTTTTTTTGCTTGGCGATCCTAATATTGAAGAATGATAAGTTTGTCATCGAAGACACCGTTCCGTCTTTTAAAACAGCTTGTCCCGCCAGACCGATCCGATGTCCTCCTTCGATCGTTAAATAACCGCGCTTTAATTGCTCCTCAAGCCGGTATACAGAATGTTTGGTGATTTTATGAACAAACGCGGCACGGTCCTGCTCAGAAAAACAAGTAGACAGCACGTACGGCTTTGGTCCTGACAGCTCTATACGCTGCCCGGTTCGAAGCCGGATTTCTTCAATCGCCGGATCGCTTTTCAAAAGGGGACTGACAGCTTGTAGCGTCGATTCGGGTAAATAAGGGATAATGGTTTTATAGGGCAATCCGCCGCCTCCTTCCGCTCTTTCCACATTGTATGACTGAAGAAGGCATATTATCCATGAAAAAAACCGCCAAGAGATTGGCGGTTTAATATTTATGAGCGAAATTGCGACAGCGCACTTTGGGCAAGTGTCCGGTAAGCAATATCGTCCATTGGCGGATTATGAAGGCCTGCACGAACGTTTTGCCAGTACCGGTGAAGCGGGTTTTTCGCAGACAAGCTTCTCGCACCGACAATCCGCATGGCTATATCGGTTACTTCAATAGCCGTGTTGGTTACAAACGCTTTTGCGGCGGCCATTTGCGGACCGATCGGATTCTCTGGTTCCCGGTCATACAGCTCTGCCGTTCGGTACAAAAATTGACGGGCAGCCATCAGCTTGGTTTCCATTTCACCAATAGACTGCTCCATTACCGGCAATTCGCCGATCGGGTGATCGAGTGCAGCCGGCGTATAAGAGGCCGCAAACTTGAGCGCATAATCACGGGCGGCACCGGCAATGCCAATGTAACAAGCCGGGATGTGAAGAAGAGACCCTTTTCGGCGAAGCCGCTGGGACTGATCAAGCTTCTCCACAATATAATCAGCCGGAATTCTCACATTCTCGAGAATTAAATCATGGCTCGCTGTTCCACGCATGGCTACACTGTCCCACGTTTCCCGTATGGAAACTCCTTCGGCAGACATCGGTACAAGAAACACAGCTGCCTCTTTTGTCTCACCAATCGATGCAGAGACAAATACGTAATCCAAGACGGGCGCTGCAGAGGTAAATGTTTTTCCCCCGTTGATTACATATTCCTGGCCGTCACGAACGGCATTTGTTTTAAATCGTGCCCCTCGAAGCGGGCTTCCTGCATTGCGTTCACTTGCTGCCGCATTGACCAGTTTGCCGTTTTGGATTTCTTCTACAAGAAAGTCAGCAATTGCCGGGTTCCAGTGCCGGTATTCTGCATATTCCATCAGGATGCCGGTATGCCATCCAATCGAAAGACCCGTTGCCCCGCATCCTTTTGCGATCAATTCCTGATGCTGGATAAAATCAACGAGTGACATTCCTCCGTTTTGCGGAAGCATCGCTTTTGTATAGCCGATCTCCTTTAAATCTTTTATATTTTCAAACGGAAAAGAATTCAGCTCGTCTAGTGCCGGTTCTCTAGATTGAAAGGCCGGAATCAGCGGCTCGATTTTTTCTTTCATATTCAACACGATCGACCTTCTTTCTCTTTATCTTCTTTCATCGTACGAATAAGCAGGACAGAACGCAAATAAAAAGGGCATACCTGTCAGGTACGCCCTAAAAAATCATTATGCACGCGATACGTATGATCCGTCTGTTGTATTGACGATCAGTACGTCACCTTCGTTTACGAAGAACGGCACGTTTACAGTAAGTCCTGTTTCTACAGTTGCCGGCTTTGTACCTCCTGATGCTGTATCGCCTTTGATGCCTGGTTCTGTTTCTGTTACTTTTAATTCTACTGTGTTTGGAAGCTCTACACCAAGTGTTTCTGTTCCAAACATCATAATGGATACTTCCATGTTCTCTTTCAAGAATTTTAACTCATAGTCAATTTGAGATGCTGGAATTTCGATTTGTTCATATGATTCGTTATCCATGAACACGTGCTGGTCGCCGTTTGCATACAAGTATTGCATACGACGGTTGTCGATTTGTGCTTTTCCTACTTTTTCACCGGCGCGGAATGTTTTTTCCTGAATGGCACCCGTACGAAGGTTGCGCAGCTTTGAACGAACAAACGCTGCTCCTTTTCCTGGTTTTACGTGCTGGAAATCTACAACGCGCCAAATGCCGTTGTCTACTTCAATCGTTAAGCCTGTACGAAAATCGTTTACTGAAATCATGTGTGTTCCTCCTGGGGTTTTTACAAAATAATAAGTTCTTTAGCAGAATGTGTGAGCCGTTCATTCCCGCTGTCTGTAAGCAGGATATCGTCTTCGATCCGGACGCCGCCGATACCCGGCAAATAAATGCCCGGTTCCACTGTTACAACCATACCGGATTCGAGCGGTTTATCACTTGTTACCGAGAGTCTCGGACTTTCATGCACTTCAAGGCCAAGGCCGTGTCCAGTGGAGTGGCCAAATGCATCTCCATATCCTTTTGATGAAATAATATCGCGTGCTACAGCATCTGCCTCGGCACCTGTCATTCCAGGCTTGATTTGATCTACCGCAGCCATTTGCGCTTCCAATACAATCGCATAAATTTCCTTTAGCTGCTCGGATGGTTCTCCAACCGCTACTGTACGGGTGATGTCCGATGCATATCCTTTATAGTATGCGCCAAAATCAAGCGTAACAAAGTCGCCTGACTGGATTTCCTTTTCACTCGCTACACCGTGCGGCAAAGCTGAGCGGGCACCTGAAGCAACAATAATATCAAAAGAGGAAGAATCTGCACCGCATTTTCTCATGAAAAATTCAAGTTCATTCGATACATCAATTTCTCTTACTCCCGGCTTTAGAAAATCCAAAATATGCTTGAACGCTGCATCTGCGATGTCACACGCTTCCTTTAATATCTTAATCTCTGGTTCGGTCTTAATCAAGCGCAAGTTTTCCACGATTCCTGCCACCGGTTTGAGTGTCCCGTTGAAATACTTTTGAAGCAATTCAAACTCCTGGTAAGAAACGTATTCTTTTTCAAAACCAAGCGTCTGTACACCAAGTGCTTCTGCTTTCTGCATAGCTTCTTCGAAAATCGATTTTGTATGCTGGACGATCGTAAATCCAGCTGCCTGCTTTGCTGCCTGCTCTGTATAACGAAAATCGGTCATAAAAACGGCTTCTTCGCTTGTAACGAGCACAGCGCCTGATGTACCGGTAAACCCGCTCACATAGCGGCGATTATAAGGGCTCATAATAAACAAGCCATCCAGTCCCTGCTCAGCTATTTTTGAGCGCAGCTTTTCAATCTGTCCCATTTTCTCAGCCCTCCCTGTTTACCAAAAAGTCGAGTGCCATTTCGTAGCCATACAGCCCGAAGCCGCACAGCTGTCCTACCGCGTGAGGTGCTGTAACTGAATGATGCCGGAAAGCTTCTCTCTTATGAATATTCGAAATATGTACTTCTATAATCGGTACGTTAATCCCTGCTGCTGCATCAGCAATAGCATAGCTGTAGTGGGTGAATGCGCCGGGATTAAAAATAATCCCATCCATTCCTTCATCCTCTGCTAGATGAAGCCGTTCCACAATTTCCCCTTCAAAATTGGAGTGAAAGGTTACTACTTCCACGCCTGCCTGCTCCCCGCGTTTGATCAGCCGTTCCTCAAGCTCGGCAAGCGTCGTCGTTCCGTAAATATGCGGTTCACGCTTTCCAAGCCGGTTCAGGTTTACCCCATTAATAAGCAAAATTTTCTTCATTTCTTATCCCCCGGCTATTCATTTTCCCGACTAGTTTACCATATTTGCCCGGCTTCTGACTACTTGGCTCTTTCGTAATGCCAGGAAATTGTGAGGCTGATAAACAAGAAATAACCGAGCAAAAGAGAAAAAATGGTGACAAGGTGCAGGAGCGACCGGTCAGCACCGAAAAAAACAAACAAAAAAAAGAAAACAGTTATGGAAATTCCAACGGGGAAGGGCTTTCTTTTACGGAACAGCGCATAGTATAATAAAGAGAGTACAATAGAAATAAGCACACTTATCACTAAGGCAATTCCGTATTTTACAAGCAGCGGCAGCGGGAAAGCAGTAAGCATAAAGACAGGGTTCCAGTTCATAAAATGAAAGGTATAAGAAAGCCAGCTGAACAGCAGCAGCAGCAGGCCTGCCATCACCCCGGTCTCACTTATCATACGCCTTGAATAATCAGAATGTTTAGAATTGTTGGTTCGAATCATTTCTTTCCTCCTTCAAGCAGGTCCCGCTTTTATTTTAGCCGGATTATCGCTAAAATATGATTACTATACGTCCTAGCTAAAGGATGAACGAAAGAAGGAACGAACACATGAGTAATGAGAAGCCGGTGTATGGCGGGCAGGCCGTTGTTGAAGGTGTTATGTTCGGCGGAAAAAATCATACGGTTACCGCCGTACGGCGCAACGATGGATCGATTGAATATTTCCATCTGCCCCGCACGATTCGCCCCGCCCTCCAGACAATGAAAAAAATTCCTCTTCTTCGCGGTATCGTTGCCATTTTAGAAGCTGCTGCCACAGGGTCTAAACATTTAAACTTTGCCAATGACCGGTATGATGTCCCGCCGGGTGAAGAAGAAGCAAAAGCAGAAGAGCCGTCGAAGTTTACCCTTATGTTTGGGGTAGCGCTCGTTGGGATTTTATCGTTCCTGTTTGGAAAATTTATTTTTACTCTTGTACCGGTTGGACTGGCTGAACTAACAAGGCCTATTTTTCAAAGTGATATGGCCCAGATCTTGGTAGAAGGGCTGTTTAAATTACTCCTGCTGCTTGTTTACATTTGGGCCATTTCGATGACGCCGCTTATTAAACGTGTATTCCAATATCACGGAGCGGAGCATAAAGTAATAAATGCTTATGAAAATGGGCTTTCGCTGACTGTGCAGAATGTGCAGGCCTCTTCCCGGCTTCATTACCGCTGCGGATCCAGCTTTATTTTATTTACGGTTATTGTTGGTGTTTTTGTGTATATGCTTGTACCGACTGAGCCATTTTATGTACGAGTGCTTAACCGGCTTGCTCTTATTCCTGTTGTGCTTGGCCTTTCTTTTGAGGTTCTGCAGCTCACAAACAAAGTTCGTGATGTTCCCGGCTTAAAGTGGCTTGGGTATCCTGGACTTTGGCTTCAACTTTTAACCACAAAGGACCCATCAGATGATCAAGTGGAAGTGGCGATCGCCTCTTTCAAGAAATTAATTTCCATTGAAGAAAGTACTGAAAAAGGATTAAAAGCAGACGAAATTGTCTAATATGTAAGTAACACTATTTTTCCGGGAGGTGGCTTTAATGAATGTTCGCACTGTTGTCGTTTCCGTCATTACTGCACTCGCTGCCATTGGTCTTGTGTCAATGATGATCACCTCTCCCGGGCAGCTCGTGCAGCAAATTGCTTTTGCTGTAATCACTGTTGCGATTGTGATGTTCTTGCTCCGGCTGTTTATGCGTAACCGGACTGGAGGAAACCGCAGCGAAAACCGCGCTTACTCTAAAGCTGTGAAACAATCCAAAAAACGCTACGCCACAAAAACAGGTTTTAAATCGAAACCATCTGTTGCTTTCACGACAGGAAAGCCGAAAAAGAAAGCAGCCCGCCGCAAGAAAGCCTCACATTTAACTCTTATTCAAGGAAATAAAGGAAAGCGAAGCTCCCGAGCTTCTTCTGAATGACTCTGCCGGATATCCGCGCAGGGTTTTTTTATTGCCGTCAATATATAAAAAGCCGCCCTTTTTATTCAAGGGCGGCTTTTTGGAGGCCTTCTTTTTCTTATAATCCACATTTCAGCTGGGCGCCGCAGTTCGTACATGTGTTGCAGCCGCCGAGCTCTTCTACTGTTCCTTTGCGGCAGACCGGGCAAGTATTGCCGACTTCACTGCCAATTGTCACATTCGTTGAACGAAGATCCTGAATCGTATCAATTAAAACAACGTGGTTTTCATGTTGTTTCGGTTCTGTTTTCTCTTCTTCATCCCATGTGTTTTCTTCTGCTTTCAGCGTAAGCACCTGGGAATCACGGCTTCCGTCTACATAAACCGTGCCGCCTTTTGCCCCGCCTTTGTAAAGACGCTCATATACGCTTTCTACCTGCTCAACTGTATAGCCGCGCGGTGCGTTTACGGTTTTGGAGATAGAGCTGTCAATCCACCGTTGAATCACACACTGAACATCTGCATGCGCTTCTGGTGCCAGGCTCATCGCTGTTACAAAGTAATCCGGTAATTGATCGGGATCTGCTTCTGGATTGCGCTCCAGATAGTCTTTTACAATATCCGCTTTGACCTCAATAAATTTACCAAGACGTCCGCTGCGGTAGTACGTAAAGGAGAAATATGGCTCCAATCCCGTTGATACACCCACCATCGTTCCAGTAGAACCCGTTGGTGCTACAGTTAACAAATGCGAATTGCGAATACCGTTTTGAAGAATAGCTTCCCGTACATGATCCGGCATTTTTTTCATGTAGCCTGTATGAACAAATGCCTCACGAAGACGATTGGTTTCACCTTGCGTTTCTCCCTCAAGGAATGGGAAACTGCCTTTTTCTTTTGCCAGCTCTACAGACGTTTCGTAGGCTGTTACAGCAATCGCTTCGAACACCTGGTCAACAAGGGCATTTCCTTCTGGAGAACCATATTCTTTTTCGCAATAAATAAGCAGGTCCGCCAGTCCCATTACACCAAGACCGACCCGTCGTTCACCGAGCGCCTGTTTTTTGTTTTCCTCAAGGAAATACGGTGTCGCATCGATAACGTTATCCTGCATACGGACACCTGTGCGAACCGTTTGTTTTAATTTATCAAAGTTCACCGTTTTCGAATCCTTGTTCGCCATTTCAGCAAGGTTAACGGCTGCTAAATTGCAGACTGAAAATGGTGCAAGGGGCTGCTCACCACATGGATTTGTTGCAACAACCTGCTGGCCATATGCTTTTGCATTGGTCATTTCATTGGCATTGTCGATAAAGAAAATGCCTGGTTCTGCTGAATAGGTCGCACATACATTAATTAAGTTCCATAGCTCGCGCGCTTTAATTTTGCGGTACGTGCGAACTTTATGTCCCTCGCGCTCCCATTCACGGACATCGCCGACTTTGTGCCAATTTTCGTTGTAATATGCCATTTCTTCTTTGTTGTACGTTTCTACAGCCGGAAAACGAAGCTCATAATCCGCATCTTTTTCCACTGCATCCATAAATTCATTCGTCAGGCAGATTGAGATATTGGCACCTGTTAAAAACTCAGCGTTATGAACGCTGTATGTTCCGCCGGTGCGAAGTTTCTCTTCCGCTTCTTTGATAATTTCGGGACTGAAGCCGCCATAGCCCGGGATGTTTTTGTAATTCACCACACCCTGGTACATTTGCTCTTCCCGGTCAGTCAGCGGCTTAAAGTTTAGTTTATCCTTTGCCGCTTTTTGAATTTGCTCATCTTCTGTATTTTCAAGAAGGTAGCGCAAAATACGCGGGTTTTGCATTTTTGAAATAATAAATTCTACAATGTCAGGATGCCACTATTATACCGTCCTTTTCAGGATACTTTAACTCTGCTTTTGCAGACGGGATAGACTATATCATCACCCTCAGCATGACCTGTTAGGGGCTGGGCGCTTCGAAAAGCATATGCTTTTCTACTCTACTTCCACTAGCTATATTCGTTAGTGTTTTCGATAGTCGTTGAACCTTCACCTTAAACGGTGCTTGGCTGCAGATTATCCAATGCGCTCAATTTTTAAGCATTTCACGCTCACCGTTTCCAGTCACGTTGTAGCTTGAACGCCTCTAAGGACTTTCCTGCAATTCACCCAGTTTACTTGCCGTTCATTGTCTGAACGACGCGGACTAGCATAAAAACATTAATCCGCCAGCATAATCATTTGAGCACCTCTGCGCGATCCGCCTTGCTCAACAAGATGTGTCAACTTGGCAATATCATCAAGCCACGAAACTGATCCAGATGACTTCCCATTTACGCCGCGGGCAAGGGTATTGCGCGGACGAAGAGTGGAACCGTTCGTTCCGACACCGCCGCCGCGGCTCATAATTTCCATTACCTGCTTACGATGCTCGGATATGCCTTCACGTGAATCAGCTACAAATGGCATCACATAACAGTTAAAATACGTCACGTCTGTGTCTGCCCCCGCTCCGTATAATACACGGCCCGCCGGAATAAAGTTTAAGCTTACAAGTTCGTTATAAAATTTATCGAACCATTCTTTTTTCTTTTCATCTGTTTTTTCAACAGATGAAAGCCCTGCTGCATTGCGTTTTGCAATCTGCTCGTAAAAAACTTCAAGCGGCTTTTCAATCACATCAAGACTGCGGTGAATAATACCTGTTTCTGCTTCTTTTGGATCATCGATCGCACTGCGGTATTCTTCATCAATCAAAATCGATGCTCTTTTCGCTTCTCGGTCGAGCGATACGACAAAGCCTGTCCCACGAGCTGGGAATTTAGGATCTTCTTTAATTGTTAAAACAACAAAGTCGCCTTCAGACAGGGTAATTTTTTCAGTATCTTTAAATGAATATCGGTCAATCATAACCAGGCGGGAAACGCCTTTGTGTGTAATGTTCATTTCCGGCGTGATCGGGAAAACCTGCGGGAAAATGCTGATGTCCTTGTTTAACTGGTCGACGTTCAGTGACATAACCTTAGCGGACGTAGCAGACATGGAAACAACTCCTTTTGTATTCTGTTGAAAAAAAGCGAAAACAAACACAATATATTGTGTTTGTTTTCAATTTTATATTCTATATATTGATTTAGATCTTGCGGTTTGTCAAGCGGCCGCCCTTCTACTCATCCTCTGGCAGGCCTTGAAATCCAAGAGAAAAAAGCAAAAAAAATAATTTTGTCGAACCTCTTTTTATCTACGAAAATTCCAATCCGGATTTTCATACCGATCTTTTTGAATTGTTTCAATTTGACGTTTTTGGTCATCTGTTAAAACGAGTGGTTCAAGGTGAATATTAAGCCCTTCTTCAAACCCTTGTTTGAACGCAACACGTGCTTCATCGAGCGTTACCGGTTCAGCCCGCAGCGCATTAATCGCAACTGCTTTGTTTCCAAACGCCTTCTTCATCCGCTCTTTTACCCGGTCGTTTGGATAGTGAAACAAGCTGAACAGCTTGTCTTCATCCAAATCAAGCAGGATAGAACCGTGCTGCAGGATTACCCCTTTTTGCCGGGTCTGCGCGCTTCCCGCCACTTTTCTTCCTTCAACGACAAGCTCATACCAGCTTGGCGCATCAAAACAAACGCTTGAACGCGGATTTTTTAAACTTGCTTTTTCCTCCTCTGTCCGTGGGACAGCAAACTCTGCAGCAAGTCCAAGCTTACGGAATCCTTGAAGCACGCCTTCAGAAATGACCCTGTATGCTTCTGTTACACCTGTTGGCATGTCTGGATGCTCTTCACTCACAATCACACTGTACGTTAACTCATGCTCATGAAGCACGCCTCTTCCGCCAGTCGGACGGCGTACGAAGCCAAGCCCATAATTTCGGACAGCGTCAAAATCCACTTCTTTTTCCGCTTTTTGAAAATACCCAATGGACAGAGCCGCCGGCTCCCAGCCATAAAAGCGGACGACGGGCGGGATCAGACCCTTGCTGTGCCAATCAAGCAGTGCCTCATCCACAGCCATATTATAAGCTGCATTTTGATTTCCAGTATCAAGAAAAGCCCATGTTTCTTTTGCCATCATATACGCCTTCTTTTCTTAGTAAATTTCCTCACTCAGTCTATCAAATTGACCCTGAAATTCAAAGGCGAACACGCTTCTTTTTTTAAAGAGAATTTTCTTTTCTTCTTATAACCATATCGATATAATAAAGGGAGCAGTTTATTCGAAAGGGGAACACAACGTTGCTTTATTCTATTGCCGCGGTACTCGGTGCCATTATTTTGTACGCGATCTTTATGTACTTTTCCCAAAAGCGTGCAGTAAAACCGCTTAGTCAGGAAGAATTTGTAAAAGGATACCGGAAAGCGCAGCTGATTGATGTGCGCGAACCGAATGAATACAATGGCGGCCACATTTTAGGAGCCCGGAACATTCCTGTTACGCAAATGAAGCAGCGAATGAAAGAAATTCGCCCGGACAAGCCTGTTTATTTGTATTGCCAGAGCGGCCTTCGCAGCGGCCGTGCTGCACAAATGCTATACAGAAAAGGATACCGCGACATTTACCATCTGCAAGGCGGATTTAAAAAATGGACCGGAAAAATTAAAACAAAATAAAAACAGCCCTGTTTAAACAGGGCTGTTTTTGTTTGTCCGCTTGTGTATGTTCTCCCCTTTTTACGGGCAGGCTAGGGACAGCTCATGAAATCGAAAGGAGACTTCGAGATAAATGAAGCCTGCTATTATGTATGATGATACTTGGGCAGATGCACTCGAGCAAAACTTAAAAACCGCTTCAACACCCGGCGGCTGGGCACTTTTTAATTTAACAGCCGAGATGAAAAAGCAAATTTTGCCTTCCCGCTTTGATGGGTTGCTGGCGCCTGATTTTCTGCCGCATATGCAGTTTCTTCCCCACCAGCTGAAAACGGCCCAGACCGTAATGGAAGAAATGAGCGGAACCGCTATTTTAGCAGATGAAGTGGGCCTCGGAAAAACCATTGAAGCCGGACTTATTTTAAAAGAATATATGCTGCGGGGCCTTGCTTCCCGCATCCTTATATTAGCACCCGCTTCCCTGGTCAGCCAGTGGGCCAAAGAACTGCGTGAAAAATTTCAAATTTTCGCGCTCGTCCAGCGGAAAAATCCTGACTGGTCTTGGAACGGTGTTCAGATTGCATCGATTGATTCGGCCAAACAGCCGAAGTTTGCCGATGCATTTGCGGATACGTTATTTGATATGATTATCATCGATGAAGCACACCGATTGAAAAATCCTGCTACAAAAAATCACCAGTTTGTCAGCCGCTTAAATAAAACATACTGCCTGCTGCTGACAGCCACACCGGTTCAGAACAACGCAGATGAATTGTTTCACTTGGTTTCTCTTTTAAGACCCGGGCTTTTTGGCAGCAACGGGTTCTTCCAGTCTGAATTTAAAGATGGAAAGCGCTCCGTTCAAAACCATGATGCTTTTCACGCCCTGCTCAGGCAGGTCATGATACGCAATACCCGGACAGATGTGGAAAGCGAGCCTATAAAACGCTTTATTCAAACTATCCGGATCGACCCGTCAAAAGAAGAAAAAGCGTTTTATGACTCGCTGTCCGAATGCCTGCCAAGCTCCATTACACTTCTGACGCTGCAACGGGAAGCATGCAGCAGCAAGTATGCGGCCCTGGCGACTCTGCAAAAGCAGGAAGGGTTTGACAAAACAAAAGTCGCGGCACTCGCTCAAGCTGTTGACCGAAATTCCAAAGCTGAAAAAGCATTAGAAATTGTGAATAGCCTGGAAAATGAAAAGGTGCTTATTTTTACTCAGTATCGGGCAACCCAAGAATATTTAGAGCTGTTTTTTCGTTATCATCAAATTCCGGCTGTTTCTTTCCAAGGAAAGTTCAAAAAAGGAAAAAAAGATTGGATGATTGAACTTTTCAAAGGTCCAGCGCGGGTGCTGATTGCCACGGAAGCGGGCAGTGAAGGATTGAACCTTCAATTTTGCCGCCATGTTATCAATTTTGACCTTCCATGGAACCCGATGAAACTCGAACAGCGAATTGGACGTGTGCATCGTTACGGTCAGACTGAGAACGTCCACATTTATCATCTTGCCTATAAACAATCAGTGGAAGACCGCATGCTCTCTTTGCTTTACGAAAAGATCGCTCTTTTTCAAACGGCTATCGGAAAGCTGGACAATATTTTGGATCAAAACTGGATTGAAGAACACTTGCATGATACATTCCACTCATCCAAAAGTGTTAGAGAGTGGGAAATAAAAATGCAAAACCTTGCAGCTGCATTGGAGTGAACAACATTGATGTCTTTTCTTCGTTCCTTTTTTACTGCCTGTGAATGTCCTATTCTTGAAGAATCTGAACACTCGTTAAAGGTTCAGTTAACCGAAGAAGCAGATCGTTCCCTGATGAACCGCCCTTTTTATTGGCACTACAAAGACCGGCTCGGCCAGGCAGGCGACCCGATGAGCGTCACCTTTTTTACAAAAGACCCTGGCCGGCCGCTCAAACACCAGGAAGAATATATTACATTCGGGTCCCCCCGTTTTCATCAGCTTCTTTCCTATGCTCAAAAAAAAGCATCGTTTGTCAAATTGTATGAAACAACAAACGGATCGGGAACCATTCAGCTTGATCCTTGGCTGTTTGTTCATTTTCACCTTTCCTATGAAGCAAACAGCAAAAAAGAAAAGCTCGTTCCGCTTGCTCTTCATTTAATCAACGGAGCTTTTTCGGATCAATTTTTGGAACAAGCTGGCTCTCTGTCTCTCAGCCACTCGATCAGTCCTTACCATTATGTGCTCTCGCCTCTTATTACACCCGCAAGCGGCTTGAACCGGCTAAAGCAAAAAATATGGAGAGACTTGATGGAAGAAGAGCATGGCTGGGCTCAAACGGCTCTTAAAAAACAAAAAGCAGAGCTTAAGCTTCTTCAGTCTTTTTTTGACCAGGAGGAAGAGGATAATACGCATTATGAACGGGAAAAAGCAGCCATTATGCGCCGTTTTGAACCAGTGATCCGTGTTTCGGTTTTGAATGGCGGGCTTTTCTATCTGGCTCAGACAAAATAATTAATGGTATTCAACCCGGCTGAGAAACGATTCCAAGCGGGGATCGTATACATAAGTGGCACGAAAAAAACCGTCAGTATGAGTTGTTGTGATTCGAATCTGCCAGTTTTGTTCAGCTGTTTCCGTTACTGCAGTGTTTGTTGTGCCCAGATTTGTTTCTATATCAAAAGAAGCAGGCTCTGACTGGGTTAAAAAGCGCCGCAGCGCCATCAGCTCAGCCACACGAAACTCATAATAGTTTGTTAAATAATCCGCTGTTTTCCATTTGGTCACGGCAGCATCTGCAGCTGACACAGATGCTGCCATAATCAGTACTAAAATAAGCAAAACATGCGGAAAAATCATTCCCTGCTGACGTTTAACGTGCTTTCTTATAGAAAGGATACATGACCGCTCCTTCCTGTTCACCATTTGAAAATGTAACATGTATGTACATTTTCCCTCCTTTTTCTGAAAACGAGGCCGTTTTTACATCTTGCAGCATCACTTCATGTCCTTGCCCGTTGATCTGCCTTCTAATTTTGTCACGATATTGACTAACCGTGACTAGCATGTCACCAGAAGCTGCTGCTTGGTACGCGAGTCTTGTCCCAGACACATGCCAATTCGAAGATCCCTGCATTTCATTGCGCAGCTGAATGATAAAAAGCTCCCATTCCGTGTTTTTCTCGGCTTTTCCAGCTTCCACAGCCCGATAAGCGCCATCATAAAGCAGTGGAACCGAAGCAGCACACGCACAAAAGACCATTAATGCAATAAGAGATTCAATGAGTGTAAAGCCATTACTGCTCCTCCACACATCTCTTTTTCCCTTGACTGAATACACACGCTTTCGCCCTTCCTCCGTCTTCTTCCCAAACCAATTTTCCCCTGGCGGCCGGCCCATCCAATTCATAAGAAAAGGAAGCATCCAAAAAAATTCGGGATTCGGCTTCTTCATATAGCTTTCTCATTCCTTCCTGCTGCTCCCAGCGCCAGGAGGTGCCCTCCATTAGTTTTAAACTAAAAGGCAGCAAAACCCCTGCCGCTATAAAAAGAGCGGTTAAAGCCAGCAGACTTTCCGCTAATGTCATCCCTCTTTCATTCCTCCGAAAAATAAAAACGTCCCCTTCCAATTAAAAAAATCAGCTTGGTGGTTTTTTCATTTGTTGTAAAATAAAACGTGCCGAATCGGCTGGTCGTACCCGTTTTCAAAAAAGTAATCGTATCTAACCCCCTCTCATCAAATATGAAACGCTCGGGGATCTCACGCTTGATAATCGTTTTTCTCGGTATTTCAAATGTGTAGATGTGATAATAACGGTCTTTATTTTCAAAAAAGTCTACAACAATATTTGCGTTTTTCGAAACAGCATATGCCTGGGCTGCAAACAGATCCCTTTCTACCTGGTGAAAAAACTGACGGTTGCGCACGTCTTCCGCAATCGTCCGAAGCGGAATAAGGGCTGCTCCGAAGCAGACAGTAAAAACCGTCAGCACAATCATCATTTCCAGAAGTGTAAAGCCTTCTTCTTTATGACCCACCGGCTGACACAATTCCTTCCGCATCGATCGTAACAGCCCCTCCACCCGGGCAGGTCGTTTCATCATCTCTTAAGTACCCATCTGTAACGAGTGTACTGACAGAGGAAGGCAGTGATCCATTATCAATCCGGTACGCCTGTACCTGCCCCTGCACCATATGGATAAAAACAAAACATCTTTATTAACCTTATTCCTAATCCTTTAGCTAATTATCTCTCTAAAATAAAAAACAGGAAGAGCCTTAGCTCCTCCTGTCTTTATTTTAATAATTCTAATATTCCCTGTGGTAGCTGATTCGACTGTGCCAACATTGCTTGACCAGACTGAATTAATATATTTCGTTTCGTGAATTCCGTCATTTCTAATGCCATATCAGCATCTGAAATACGAGATTCAGAGGCTGTTGCGTTTTCACCGGAATTAGTAACGTTAGTATATATATGTTCCAAAGCATTCTGATAAGCACCATATTTAGACCGCTCGGATGAAATTTTCTGGAGTGCTCCGTCAAGTTTAGTAAGAGCTGCCTCTGCTCCTTGTCTAGTTGAAGTATTGATATCATCGATTCCAAGTGCAATTGTACGGGCATCTGTTAAATCTATCTTAAATTCATCTCCCTCATTAGCTCCAACTTGCAATATGACATCATAGGAATCCGTTGAGTCATTAGAGGGGCCGTCAACATCCGGAGGTACAGACTGTCCGTAAAATGTATTAACAGAAAAGGACGCACCACTAGCAATTTCTCTAGCATCCCACCAAAGGCTGTAACCACTGTCTCCGACAATCCCAGTGTTATCATTAAAACCCCAATTATTAACAAGATTATACCGCCCAATTGCAAATTTTGAGGGTTCTTCTAAGATTTCGAATTCATTGGTCGATTTGATAATTCCATGCGCTTGAAATTCTGCGTTGGCTTCATCGCCAGTATTCTGATTATAAACTATAAATTCAGCTGGGATTGAATCTCCTGTATAAGTCGTTTGATTGCTCACAGGGTCGCCATTTACTATAAAAGGAGCTCTATCATCGTTCCCTAGCATTGTGTCTAAATGAAATTGAAATCCAATACTCTTTGCTTCAGCAGATGTATTTTTTATATCATAACGAATTTCATATTTATCTTTTTGGTTCCCCGTTATTTCCACATATTGTGTTATTTGAACTTCATCTACTTGATATGTTGTTTGATAGACACCATCATTAGTAATTGTTCCTTGTGAAAGGTGATCAATGATGCGGTTTACAGTTCCATTTATCTCAATTTGAGGAAAGGACGTATTGAAACTCTCAAAAACAAGACGTTGATTGTCATCCATACTAGTAGTAGCATAACCATTTTCAGTCCCAAAAAAGAAGCGACCATTCTCATCAACCGGTGGAGATGCCAATGTATTTGGAGGCGGTGTTCCTCCATTGTCTGGGTCTAATTCTAAACTGGAGTTATTTCTATTCAATAAATGAATTCCATTAAACTCAGTATTGTTCGCAATATCATTAACTCCATTTTTCAGCTCTTCAATTTCATCTTGGATAGCTTGTCTGTCCTCTTCTGTCAACGTATCATTTGAGGCTTGTACAGCCAGCTCACGCATACGTTGGGTCATCTCTTGAATATTAGACAAACCACCTTCTGCTGTTTGCACTAAAGAAATTCCATCAAGTATGTTTCGCTCTGCTTGGTCTAATCCTCTAATTTGCCCTCTCATTTTGTGCGAGATCGTTAAACCTGCTGCATCATCAGCAGCCCGATTAATACGAAGCCCCGATGACAGCTTTTCTAATGTTTTTGATAAGCTTGTTTGGTTCGCAGATAAGTTTCTGTATGAATTTAATGCTTGGATATTATGATTAATTCTCACTTGTCGCATCTCCCTAAAGTGGCTTATATATTTATATCCGCTTGAAAACCCCATATTGTATTTCTTATAAATCTTTTTCCCACTCGTAAATTTGTTAAATAAAAGTAATACAGGAGATAGCCCTATCTCTTCCTCCCTTTGCTTAAGTAACTGTTTTACATTAATCGTTACCGCACCACTCTCTTACACTTACTATCGACAAAAAAACTCCGTACTGAAGATTTTTTTAGGAAAATTTTTCTTGTCGGATAATTTTGCCTCTCTTCTCGACTTTAGGTAGACGATTAGCTCCCTACTAAAGGATAATCACTGACTTGTGTTTGTAAGCATTTATATGAATAAGAACAAAACATCCTCTTTTGATTTCCCTTTTGGTTCTTCCTCTAAAATAAAAACAGGAAGAGCCGCAGCCCCTCCTGTTTTTATTTACTATCTAGTTTGTTATTGGGAGTAATTAATAAAAGCCAATCGGAAGATTTTATAGTTCCAATCTTAGATCGCATAGTATCACTTAATAAACACCTATTACTTACCAGATTTGTAAGGTAACGTTAGGTCATATGTGTATGTATCCCCGACATACGTCTTATTTTTTGATGAATCAAATGGATGGTTATCTATGACACGTACAGGAATGGCAACTTTAACATTAATCGACTTACTTGTTGTCTTTTTAGCAGTAGAAATGACACCAATTTCTGCTCTTGTAGTGTAATACTGTTTCACTGAACTTAGACTAGTCTTAGGAAATGTAAAACTTGTAGCAGTTGGATATTTTTCGCCACCTAAATAAAGATTTTGTTTAGAACGCGGATCTATATTGTAAGGTTTTGACGGCTCAACAGATGCACTAAGAGGGCCATAGCCAACACCAAATCCTGCTTTTACTTGAGCCACACCTGATTGATCAAATTTTCCCCACCATTGTTGGCTATAAATATAATCTCGATCCATCTTTTTATTAACAACTTTACCGGATGTAGACATTTTAACTTGCTTTACATCTAAAATTAAACTGCCATTTCCATTTTGTTTAAATGTATGAGACTCCTTACCTTTAGTATTTGTAACCCAAGAGTCAGTAACTGTAATTATTACATCCACTGAATTTTTATGACTTAAAACATCATAACCATTGACGGTAATCAATACCTTTTTATAAAGTGTACGATTCCAACCAGATCCCTGCCAATTCTTTATCGTATATTTTGCAGTGAATTCCTTTTTAGCCTCTTTTCCTACAGCAGCCGCCTCTACCCCTTGTATTGAAGATAAAGGTAAACTAACTAAAAATGCTAATACGAATGAAACAAGTAACCTTAAAAGTTTCATCACAACCACTCCTTCTTTCTTAGTTTTGGAATCTTTCTTACCGATCTAAATTATAATTGATAAAAATTCTAAAAAAAAGATAATTAGGAATTTAAACAAAACTTTTTTCCTATATCGTTGTATTATATATGTTTCCTTTTTCTGATTATGATCCATAAAATTCAAAAAAGACAGTAGCATCTTTAGCGTAATTAGGAACTTCTTTGTTCATATTTTTCAAAAAGTATATCAAATTGAGATATTTTATATGAGATCAGAAGTGAAAAGTTTCCAACAGAGGAGCTTTTTGAAGTAAAACACACCTACTCTTATTTACTTGTGTTTGTATGCATTTATATGAACAAACGCCTCACAGCCTTTTGCATTGATATTTTTACTTTGCTTTGCCACGTTTGGAATGGCAATGAAAAGCAAAACGGTAATCACCAATAAGACGATCATCATTTCTATCAGTGTAAATGCTCGTTCATTCTTCCAGAATCGCTTCATTCTTTTTTCCTCCTTTTTTAAACCGAGCCAATCATCTCAAACATCGGCAGCATCACCGACAGATAAACAGCCATGACAACCGTGCCAATCATTAAAAAAACGGCCGGCTGAATAATGCTTGTTGCTTTTTTTATTTTGTTTTCAATCAGCTGGTCACAGAATGATGCGTAAAGAAGCAGCTCTTCTCCCATTCTGCCATTTGCCCCTCCATGGCTGATCAAAGCAGGCAGCTTTCGGTCAAACCAAGTGATATTTGCAATGGCTTCTTTCAAAGGAGTACCCGACATAAGCTGGCTGTTTATTTTTTTTGAAGCTTCACGAAGCATGGGGTAAATCGTTTGTTCTTCAAATACATGGAGAAGCTCGTTCACCGAAAATCCACTGCTTAACAGTTGAGCAGATTCCCTGGCAAAAAGACGGGTAAAATAAAGCTGAAATAAGGTTTTCATATACGGAATTTTTATGATCATATCCGCTCTTTTTTGCGGAGAAAGAAGTTTATAGCGGGTATACAAAAGAAGAAGCAGACCAGTCAGAACAGGGGCTGTAATTAAGACGGCCGGGGGTGCCCATTGAAGAAAAAAAAGCAGGAGCAGGATCATCCCTTTTGGTTCATATCCCATTGAAGCGTGAAGATCCCGAAACTGAGGAAGAACGAAAGTATTTAAGACGGCGAGCAATACGATAAGCAAAGCCAGCAGGAAGATCGGATATTGCAGAAGCCGTACAAGCTTTTCTTTCGCCTGTTCAGTCTTGCTCCACTGTGTTCCAGCATGCACGAGCGTTTCTTGAACATTTCCGTGCTGTTCAGCAAAGAAAATCTGCAGGCAGATAAGGGAAGGAACATGAAGCACCGGCAGAATTTCGTGAAGCGGAACGCCCTCCCGCAGCTGCTTTTGAATTAAGTTTGTTTGCCTTTTATTTATATCCGGTATGTTCATCAACAGAAACTCTACCGCTTCTCCAATGGAAAAACCTTTTATCATCATTTCTCCGAGCCTTGTAATAAAATCAGCTCCATTTTTCGCTGAAGTCCGTTTCGCTAAAACACCAGCGAGTCCATTCCTCGCGTGTGATAAATCCATATGCTATCCCCTTTCGCAGCTCATCCTGCAGCTTTTTATAAACAGATACCGGCTGATGCGATGATTCGTTCCCCAGTATAGAAAACAGTGCTCTTCCCAATAGTAATTCGCAAACGATCGCCTGCTTTGTTTTTTGCATACATTCCTCCCTGCAGGCAGCACCACAGTCCGGACAGCGGATACGGACAAGCCGCTGTGCGGTAATGCCGATTAGTGTCTGTGTCATTTCATGCTGAGTAATACCGAGCTCTTTTAACCTGCCGATAACGCCCGCAGCGTCGCGAGCGTGAATGGTCGAAAGAACCAAGTGCCCCGTAAGTGCACTTTTCACAGCGGCTCGTGCAGTTTCTTCATCGCGTATTTCACCGACCATAATCACGTCAGGATCGTGGCGTAAAATGGCTTTTAAGCCCGTTGCATACGTAATACCGGCTTTTTCATTTACTTGAATTTGTACGAAAGCATCCTGCTGTTTTTCAACGGGATCCTCGAGTGTAATGACATGTTTGTTTAAATGGGAGGCACAATGCTGAATCATAGAGTAAAGTGTAGTGGATTTTCCGCTCCCGGTTGGGCCGCTAAGCAGAATGAGGCCGTTTGAATGGTTTAATAACGAGGTTAACTTGACCGCGGTGTAGGGAAACAGCGTTAATTGGGAAAGAGATGGAACATGTTCCTGTGGCAAAAGGCGGATCACGAGGCTTTCTTTGTGGGGTACAGCGGGAAGCGTGGAAACACGCAGCGATAGGGGAAACTGATCAACTGTCTGGCGAAAGGAGCCGCTTTGGGGCTTTCGTTTTTCACCGATATCCATCGAAGCCGTAAATTTCAAATAAGCAATCAGCCGTTCGCCCTCCCGTATGGAAAAGGTTTCACTTTTTATCAGCTGGCCGCCGACACGAACTTTAAGCAAATAACCGTTTTGTTTCGGCATTAAATGAAGGTCGGTGGCCTGCATTTGAACAGCTTCTTTTAAGATTTGCTCCATTTTTTGCTCAACCTGCAAATTATCACCTTCTCTCCCTTTGAGCATACAACAATATGCCGGATTAGACGTGGTTTTTTCAAAATATTTACAAAACTTTAACAAAAAAACCTTTAAAGCTTTCCGCTTTAAAGGCTTTGCTTGTTTTAATGCCCTCCGCTTCCCGGCGTCATCATAAAGGTTGACCAATAAGTAAAGGCGGCAAAAAAAACGGTTAAATAAGCACCAAATACATAAATATACATTCGTTCAGAAAGACGTAAATAGCCGAGTAATAAGAAAAATCCAGTTTGGCCAAGAAAAATTAAAGCCGTAATATTCATATGGCCCAAGTAAAACATTAAAGAAAAAATACCGGTCCAAAATGCCATAACACGAAACATCCGATCCATTATGTATCCCTCCCTTTTTTCAAAGCTTGGTCCATTAATACCACTATTATAAAGGATAAGAGACAAAAATGTAAGCGTTTCTTTTATTCAGTTTACTGCAACCGACTGATAGATACATTCCTTGCATCCATTCAGCATCGTAGAATGCTGGCTTAAAACAGCAGGCCCGAATAAGGTGTCCATAACTCCTTGTAAAAACGCTTTATGAATACGGCATGTTGCTGCAGCTTTTTCCTGAAGCAATTCTTTGAATGGGCAGTTATAAATAGCAAATTGAACAACGAGCCCCTTTTCTGTTTCTTCCGCATGCGCTGTATAACCAATTCTTGCAGTCAACGTTTTAAGCAATTGAAGACGTTCTTTATTTGGAGGGGAGGAAACAGTCCCTTTCATTTCTGCTTCTACAGAACGCCGGCCGGCTTTTTGAGCGGCCGCTTCCGCCATTTTTACTCCGTCTTCTCCAAACAGCTCTAGAGCCTCAAGCAAAATATCCGACAAAAGCTGATAATCGCGATGTGGAAAAGCCAGCTGCACAGCTCTTTCCGCCGGCTTATATAACTTGCCCGGCCGGCCGCCTTTTCCTGTTTTCTGCAGACAGGAACCAATTAAATTGACATCTTCAAGCTTTGTTAAGTGAAGGCGTGCCACGTTCGGATGAATGCCAAATTGAGCGGCTATATCCTGTACTGTCAGGTCTCTATGTTCTTTTAAAATATATTCATAAATGGAATAACGTGTGGCATCAGCAAGTGCGCCTGTTACTTTTAAAACGGAATTCATTTTATCACCTCGTCATTTTTTAATTATTATAAGCAACAATTTTATGGTGAAAAATGATAAAAGTCATACTTATAAGCGTGTTACGAAATTGGACACAATTAAAAGGGTAATCACTGTACAATAATTGTACAAGTATTGTATAGTATATTTAAGAATAAAAAGGAGGAGTATTTATGTCTGCTGTTACCTTTTATACGTATCCAAGCTGTACATCATGCCGAAAAACAAAAAAATGGCTGTCTGCCCATTCAGTTGATGTTCAAGAACGCCACCTTTTCCGTGAAACTCCTACACGCCAGGAGCTGCTAAATCTTTTATCCATGACTTCGGAAGGTCTTGATGAACTGCTTGCCACCCGAAGCAGAACGTTTAAATCGTTAAATGTAAGCGTCGATGAGATGCCCCTTTCAGCCGTTGTTGATTTGATTATTGAAGAGCCTAAATTGCTGCGGCGTCCGATTTTAACGGACGGAGAATTGCTTGTGGTTGGATATAATCTTGAAAAGCTAAGAAGCCTGACGAAAAAAAAGCAGGTTATGAAATATACTGGATAAAAAAAACAGAGAACACCGTAAGGGCGTTCTCTGTTTTTTTAAAAACCATTTAAAAAAGGATTGCTGTCCATTTCCGTGATCACGGATGTTGCCGGGCCATGCCCCGGAAGCACAATGGTTTCCTCAGGCAGTGACATAATTTTTTCATGAATGCTCGTAAGAAGTGTTTGATGATCGCCGCCAGCAAGGTCCGTTCGCCCGATGCTCCCCATAAAAAGAGTATCACCGGCAAACAAGGCGCCGCCTTCTTCGAAATAATAAGATACGCTGCCCGGTGAATGGCCCGGTGTATGCAGCAGTTTGAATGTAAACAAATCAATCGTTAAATCTTCTTCATTACGGATCAAAACATCAGCCGGCGGTGCCGTAATGCTTCCCATGCCAAAGCGGCTTGATCCATTCAGATCGGCATTTTCAAGCCACTCTGCTTCTTTTTCATGCAGATAAACCGGCATGTTAAAAGCTTCTTTCAGCGGGCGAACAGCCCCAATATGGTCAAAATGAGCATGAGTCAGTAAAACAGCGAGCGGGTCAAGCTTGTTTTCCTTCAGCCAGCTTACAAGCTGATCTCCTTCTGAACCCGGGTCAAAAACAATACATTTTGACTCATGAGAAAGTATGTAGCAATTTGTTTGCAGAGGACCAAGCGGCAATTGCGTCCAATCCATATCATCTCCACCTTTTTCTTTATTCAATTGATATCGTAACAGGAAACTGCAGCTGTTAAAAGAATTATCCGCTTTCATCTCGACAAATATGGAAAAACCTTATACAATAGGGGTGTGTTTGACGCTTACATGGGTTTTTATGGCTTTTTATATAAGGAGGCCTGGAAAAATGAACGGGTTAACGATTATTTTTGCTCTTATTGCCCTTCTTGCCGTTTTCAGTACCATCAGCGCTGTGAAAAACAAAAATCTGCTCGGCATCGTTTTTAGTCTGGGTACAGCTGGTGTAATCGGCTGGTTTACCATTATGACGGTTTTGCATCACGGCTATCCAGCTGCCCATTAAAAAAGCACCTGATAAAATCAGGTGCTTTTTTTATTCTTTTCTTGCAGCATCTGGATCATAAAAACGAAGCAGGTCCCCGTAAATAACCCGATCTGAATAATTTAATTCAGCAGCTGCTTTTTCAATATAAGGCGCACAGTAGGAAGCATCCGTTTGCTCGCCCGTCTTTTTATCCCAGCATACGTCGCCGGCATACACATAATTCTCTGTCACAAAACGGCCGTCACGGAATGCGGCAAAGCTTTCATGCTCGCTGGAAAGCAAATCTTGTCCAAACTGAATATCTCCTTTTGTATCAATGCCAAGAAGATGAAGCAGTGTTGGCCGCACATCCACCTGTCCGCCGACCGTATCAATTTCCTGGCCTTTAACGCCTGGAATGTGAATCATAAACGGTACTTTTTGAAGCTCAGCTGATACGTATGGTGTCACTTCTTTACCTAAATATTGAGCCATGGCTTCATTATGATTCTCTGAAATGCCATAATGATCCCCATACAAAACAATTACAGAGTTTTCATAAAGGCCTGCTTTTTTCAAATCTTCCACAAACGTTTTTAACGCTTCGTCCGTGTAACGAACGGTAACGAAATAACGATTTAATGTGCCGCTTGATGAATTAAATTCATCAATCATCTGGTCTTCTTTATCGTAGTAGAACGGATGATGATTGGTCAGCGTGATCATTTTTGAATAAAACGGCTGCGGCATGGTTTTCATCAGCTCGGCCGATTGTTCAAAAAACGGAATATCTTTCATTCCCCAGTTTACACTGTTGTCTTCATTCACCTTATAATCATTTACATTGTAAAAACGTTCATATCCAATCGAATCATACATAATGTCCCGGTTCCAGAAACTTTTATTGTTCGCATGCATCGCATTTGAAAAATAGCCATTTTCCTCAAGCTTTTCAGCCATTGAATTAAATTGGTTGCCAGAGTGAGTAAAAAACACGGCACCGCGGCTCAGCGGGTACAGTGCATTTTCTGTTAAAAATTCTGCATCAGACGTTTTCCCCTGCCCGGTTTGGTGGTAGAAGTTAGTAAAGTTTAAACTCTCTTTTGCAAAATCATTCAGAAATGGCGTAATTTCCTGTCCGTTTACGGTATTGTTTAAAACAAAAGCCTGTGTTGACTCAACGGACACCATAATCAGGTTTTTTCCTTTGGCAGCGCCAAACAGCTCTGCATTTGGTTCGGCATAATTGGCGTCGGCATAGTTTTCAATTTCAGTTAATTCGCTGCCATCTGCCAGTGCACGCTGGGCAGATGATTTGGATTGAAGAAAAATGTCATAAAGGTGATAGTTGAACGTTCCGATGTTTTTCACAAGCATTTCACGGTCGAAAGTCCTTGTTAAAAGCTGCGGACGTTCCACTTCTGCTAGTCCAAGGTTCAAAAACATAAGCGCAGCAGCTGATAAAAAATAAGCGCGGCGGTTCATTTTTGACATTGGGCGAAACATCACAAATGACGGCTTGAACTTAAGCAGGAGGAATAAA
Source organism: Domibacillus indicus (assembly GCF_023715895.1). GTDB lineage: Bacteria > Bacillota > Bacilli > Bacillales > Domibacillaceae > Domibacillus > Domibacillus indicus_A. The sequence continues at coordinate 406,067 of NZ_JAMBOO010000003.1, forward strand.
AGAATGACATCGGCGAAATATAAAATATCCGCTACACTAAATTCTTCTGTAACACTGTTACCCAAATCAGCAAAGTTGCTTGTTTGAAATAAAAGAGGCAGCGTAATAAAGTCATTAAAAAAGCGATAAAACACAACGTTCGCATAAAGCAGAAAACTTAAGAAAAAGCTCATGCCCAGCAAATAACGATTGCGTGCTTTGTCGCTTTTAAAGAAAAAGCCAATTCCCATTGCCAGCATAATAAAGCTCAGCGGGTTAATCAGCAAAATAAATTCCTGCAGTGAGTTTTCAATATCCATGTTAAAGCTTGTTTTATAGACGATGTATGTTTTCATCCATAAGAACAAAACGGTTACAGCAATAAGAGAAATGTTGCTGCGTATTGTTCTTTTCATCTTTCAGCCTCCTCGTTACTTCTATAAAAGTGATCGGGGAATTGCATACACTTTAACCCAGTGTAAATTGTCTTTCACAATCTTAATACTTTTTTTACAAAAAATCAATCAGAATGAAAAAGCAAAGCTTTATAATAGTTCCGCGACAATTCCGCCCCTTATTGATACGCATACGATTAAAAAAAGTTTCATAAAATAAAAAAACAGTCCCAGCGGAACTGTTTTTTATTTTATCAAACTGACATTACTTTTGCTAAGTAAGCTGCACCGATCACACCGGCATCGTTGCCAAGCTGTGCTTTTTGAAGTGCAAGCACATCCATCGCCCGTGGGAACGTAAACTCTCTTACGTATTTCTCCAAAGGCTGCATAAGAGCGGCACCTGCTTCTGAAACGCCGCCGCCAATTACAATCTTAGCTGGGTTCAAGGTGTTAGCAATGTTTCCAACCGCAAGACCTAAATAAAAAGCACAGCGGTCAACCGCATATTGCGCTGCCGCATCTCCTGCCGCAGCTTGTTCGAATACTGTGCGTGCATCAGGCGCGTCTTTGCCTTGTTGTTTGTACAAATTAACAATTCCCGTTGCAGAAGCTACTGTTTCAAGACAGCCGCGCTTGCCGCAGTTACAAGGAAATCCATTTTCTGTTACAACCGTAATGTGGCCGATTTCTCCCGCCGCTCCATTTACCCCTGTAATAATCATTCCCTTTGACACAACGCCGCCGCCGACACCTGTGCCAAGTGTAATGCAAACTACGTCGCCTGCGCCTCCTCCTGCACCTTTCCACATTTCGCCAAGTGCAGCACAGTTTGCATCATTTTCAATAAAAACAGGCAATTCAATTGCTTCTTCTAGAAGCTGTTTTAAAGGGTATCCATTCGGCCAGCCGATATTTACCGCACCAGAAATCGTCCCTAATACTGGATCGGCAGGACCCGGTGCCCCCACTCCTGCTGCGAGCACATCGGCAGTCGTTAATCCATCTGCTTCTAATTCTTTATAAAAAGAACGGGCAATATCTGCTACTATTCTACTTCCTTTGTCCGTACGGTCGGTTGGAATCGACCATTTTCGTATGATTTCTCCCTCTGTTGTTAAAAAAGCTAATTTAACCGTTGTGCCGCCAATATCAAAAGCAGCGAGCCGTTTCTTTGCCATGTCATTTCCCCTGTTCTTTTTCTTTTTCTTTTTCAATTGCAATATGCTGTCGTAATATAAGCAGCGCCATTTGATATTCTTTTGGCTCTATCAGCTGAGACTGATACAGTTCTTTCAGTTCCAGCTCCATTAATTGTAAATCTGCTACACGATTGCCGATATAAACGAAAACACCGTATCTTTTCAGCAGCTGCTGTACATCAAAAATCGTTTCCATCTTTTCACCCTGCTTTTCACTCATTATTCAGCTTGCGAACTAAATCTTCATATGTTTGTTCATTAGGAGCGTATGCTGCGGCTTGTTCGGCTGCCTGCAGCGCTTCTTCTTGCCGTCCCTGGCTAGAATAAATAAGCGCCAGATTATAATGTGCTTCAGGAAAATTACTTCTTAACCGGACGGCTTGCTTAAAATGAGAGGCAGCCTCCTCCAAGCGCCCGTCCCCCGCTTCAATTACACCCAAATAAAAATACGTTTCGGCAGAAGGCTGGCCGCCTTTTTGAATAAAGTTCGACAAGATCTGTTCAGCTTCCTGCTTATTTCCGTCCTGAAGCTTGTCTGCCGCCTGAATATTCACAGACTGCGCGTCAAGAGCGGCATATCCGTGCTGGAACCCAAAGAACAAACCGGCTGCCACAAATGTCGAAGCTGCTGCCAAAAACAGCAGCTGCTGCAGAACACGTCGCTTTTTCGGAAAATGAACAATGCCCGTTGCTAAAAAACCGCCCACAAGTCCGCCAATATGTCCGGCATTGTCAATTCCGGGTACTGTAAATCCAAAGGCCAGGTTGATTCCAATCACAACAAGGACATTCATGCCCATCGTCCGAAAAAACAACTTTGGCTTGGTTACCCCGAAATAAAGAAGGGCACCGAACAGCCCAAAAATAGCTCCACTCGCTCCTGCTGACAAATTAGGAGTCAGCAAAAAGCTGAGCAGACTCCCTGTAAAGCCGGAAAACAAATAAATCCACAAAAATCTCAGCCGGCCGTAAATTTGTTCAACCGCTGTTCCTAAATAGTACAAAGCCATTGAATTCATTAAAAGGTGCAGCAGTCCGATATGCAGAAAAACCGGTGTGATAAAACGCCACCATTCTCCCTCTAAAATAAGAGGATTGAATTTTGCGCCAAATTGTATAAGCACATCAGTCGCTGTGCTGCCTCCTGCGATCGTCATTAAAAAAAACATGATGACATTAACCGCGGTAAAAACATACGTGAAAAAAGGCTTTCCGTAGTAAAAAAACCGATTTTCTTCTTCTTTTCGTTTTACTTCATGGGATAAAACAGCCCGCTCATAAGCAGCCGCTTCATCTTCAGCCCCTTCAAAGTCCCGCTGCTCCGGTACAGACTCCATAAACTGCTCCAGCTCTTGAAGCGGACCTCCCAGGTTTTCTTCAGTAAACAGCAGTACAGCTGTTTTTGTTTTTCCGCTTTGAACCGGTTTCATGAACTGCAAAAATTCGTCAACGGGCAGATGAGGAGACACAATTACATTGAGCATATTAAGCTTTCTCATCCCTCTTTGCTTTCGGAGGCGCTCACCGACCCAGGCGGCTTGTTCAATGTCACGTCCCAGGGAAGCTGCCCAGCCAAGATTTTGCTGAGAAAGTCTAATAATGGCCGCTTCTTTTACTGAACGATTTTCAAGCAGCATTTCTCTGCGATCCTGGCTCAGCCTTGTTAATGTATACTCCTGCTCTACGACAAAAAAATAAGCAAGACGCCAAAATATCAAATTTGTTTGCGTTGTCATTTCATCACTACTTTCGTCCATCCTGTTGATTCCACTATAACGGAACTCATTCAGACGGTAAAGAAAGAAGGATGTTTATGAGCAGAGGATTGTTTCACTATCCGTCAAAATTTTCTGAACAGGTATGTCATGCCCTTCAACGGGAATATCCGGCCGTAATTGAATGGAAAACGCTAATGAAATCGTTTGTCCTATGTATGAAGATAAAAAACGGTCGTAATAGCCGCCGCCAAAGCCTACCCTGAACCCCTTCCGGTTAAAAAGCAGACCGGGCACAATCATTAATTCGATCTCCTTCGCGTTAATCAATGTTGTGTTTTGAGGAATCGGTTCATACAACCCCGCATACACCGTTTCAAGATCTTCAAATTTCTCCAATTGATAAAAATACATGGCTTTTGTATCCGGATGGCACTTTGGCACACAAACTTTTTTGCCGGCAAGCCACGCAGATCGGATAATCTGCCAGGTGTCTACTTCAAAACCCGCTGAAATCGTAACCGCAATTTTGTTTGAATCCTGCCACTCCGGAAGCGCATACAATCTTTTGGCAATTTGAAAGCTTTTTTGCTCATACACGGGCCGGCTCATTGCAGCAAGCTGCTGTTTTATCCCATCCCTCAGTATCTTTTTATCCATTGATTCCTCCTAAAAGAAAAAACAGCAGGAAAGTCTCCTGCTGCTTACTTTGTTTCACGATGCACTGTTACTTTTTTCAATCGCGGGCTGTATTTTTTCAACTCGAGACGATCCGGGTTGTTACGTTTGTTTTTAGTTGTGATATAGTTACGGTCACCGCTCTCAGTGCAAGCTAATGTAATGTTTACACGCATGTTTTTCCCTCCAAACTTGTCTCGCTTATTTTCAAGTCGTTTGCGACTTTACTATAATAGCACCTTTTCATCAGAAATGCCAGCCTGTTTTTTCAACATTGGTGAATAACAATCGGACCGCTCTGCAAGTCCATCGTTTTCGTTCAGTATAGAAGCAGGAAATGTATTCGAAAGTGGGTAAACAGGCTGCAGACGGTTCGTAATTCCTGGTATTCCCCGCTTAAGCCGCTTCTCAGCCAGCTTGTATGCGGGATGGGTGCCAATGTCCTGCCAGTATGCATTGGTTTCATACACATAAACCGGCTCCTGATTGGCCAGAAGCATTGGAAATACATCCTGGGCGAAATCTGCTTTCCCATAAAGTGCGTAATCTTCAAACAAGGACGGTTCAACCAAATAAATCCCCGTGCTTACTTGATTCGTCCACAATTGCACGTTAGAAGGCTTTTCAAGAAAAGAAAGAAGCTTTCCGCTTTGATCTGTGAGGCAGACACCAAAATGCTCAGGGTGCTCTGCTCTCGCCGTAACAATGGTTACACGGGCTCCTTTTTCTTTGTGAAAATTATACGCCTGGCGAAGCGGTATGTTGGTCAGTGCATCACCGCTTAAAACAGCGAGTGTTTCTTTAAATAACCCTTTGGAGGCAAATAAGCTTCCGGCAGTACCAAGAGGCTCGCACTCTTCTATATATTCAATATCAAGTCCATTTTGATGGCCGAAACCTGCATGCTGCTGAATAACTTCCTTTTTATAACAAACCGTCATGATCACGCGGTAAATTTTATTTCTTTTAAAAACATTTAAATTGTAATCTAAAAGAGGTTTACCCAACAATGGGACCATTGGCTTTGGTATGTGGTCAGTTATCGGACGCAGCCTTTTTCCACGCCCCCCAGCAAGCAGAATACCTATCATGTACGAACTCCCTCCATTTTTTTGATGAAAACGGTCTGATCGTAGATCTTTTCTGTTTGTGCGCCGATGTGTGCCCAACTGTAAAGTTCTTTTGCCATTTCATGTCCATTCAAACCTAGTTCATTTGCATAACCGGGCTGATCCAAAACAGCCGCTATTTTCTCCGATAAGTCTTCGGCATTTCCTGGTTCGAACAAAAGCCCGGTTTGTTTATGTAAAACAAACGATTTTAACCCGCCTGTTGCAGCTGCGATTACAGGCTTTCGGAACGCCATGGCTTCCAGAGCCACAATACCGAACGGTTCGTACAAACTTGGAAATACAGCCACTTTACAAGATTGAAACAAAGCTCTTCTTTCCTCATCACTCACATAGCCGACAAAATGAATCGTATCCTCGAGTCCGCGCTTTTTCACTTCTTCACGCCATGTTTCTAATAGAGGACCCTTACCCGCAATAATAAACTGAATATTTTCTTTTTTCAAGTTTTTTAAGTTCATTTCAAAGAATGTTTGAAAACCTTTCTCAAACACCATACGGCCGATTGAAAAAATAAAGGGCTCCATGGAGCGAAACCTTGTCAGGCCTGATACGCTTTCTTCAAATTCCACACCATTCGGCACCACGTATATATCTTTCCCTGACCCCTCATAGTAAGCCCGTAATTCTTCCTTCATCGGCTGGCTGCACACAATAACCGTATCGGAAGCTTCAATGAGCTTTTTCTCTTTTGACGCAATCGCATGCTGCAGCTCATTATGCAGCCCATTATTCCGTCCATGCTCGGTGGCATGAATAGTGGAGATGAGCGGCAGCTGCTTTTGTTCGGCAAGCAGTATTGCCGCGTCGCCTGTCAGCCAGTCGTGGGTATGGATAAGAGCAATGTCATGCTTGTGCATCAGCTCCATCGCTTTTTGAAAAAGACACAGATTCAAATCGGAGGTTTGCTTTAAAAAATCCTGCTCTCCTTTGTGAAGCGGGCCGGATCGATAAATGTGCACACCATTGATACATTCATATTCTGCTGATTCATGGTGGGAAGATGTTAGAACAATCACTTCACGTCCGGAGGCAACAAGTGCTTCTGCAAGTCCATGAACATGCCGTGCCATTCCCCCGACAATGTTTGGCGGATACTCCCATGAAAGCAGCAGGACAGCTCCTTCCATTCTTTCTACGCCGCCAACAAACTGTTTGGATTGAAGCGTTACTCCATAATGAAGACGCATGCGCTGGTGTGCATAATCGAGGTCAGGAAACTCTTTATGGGCTCCATCTAATAAATAGCGCAAGGAATCAATAGCGCTTTTTAATTCCTCTTTTAAACCATGAACAGCCGCATAAATACAGTAAGCCCATTCCAAATCTAAAACACCTGCCGCTTCTGAAATAGCGAGGGCATACTTTTCGTCCCACTCTTCTTTCAAATGAATAATAGGATCACAACGATGAAGTTCTTCCGCCGTAATCAATGTATGTCCTTCATTCAAGTTTTCATACACAAGTGGAAAATGAATCACACGCTTTGCAGAAGAACGATCAGACGAGGATACCTGCTTTTTTTGAATATCTTCCCAATGCATGCAGGCGCTCTGCCCCGCTAAAGAAAAAAGCGTGACGCCTGTTGTCCCGCTTTCTTGATGATCCTTCCGATACGGAATCAGTTCAAGGCCGCGCGGAGACACCCACTGAACCCCTTCCTGTTCCTCCAAAGGAAAAGCATCATGCGGAAGAAATACGAACTGAGAGCCTTCCTGCAAAAGAAGTTCGTCTATCCCAGGTGTATAAGCGCCACGCGGAAGCCATATGGATAAAGGCGGAGTGCCGAATAGTTCTTTCCATATAGCAGAAGTTCGTTTTAAGTCTTCCTTTGCTGCCCCTTTCAATGTATAAGCTGTCAAAGGAAACTGGCTGAGAGACACAGGCAGCAGCACAAGCTTTTGCTGTGTCATCAACTCTTTAAAAGCTTGAATAAAAGACCCGTTATGTGCGCGTAAAACTGCAGGCAGTACCCCGTCCGGTTGAAGCTTCATAAAAGAAGCGACAGCCATCTTTCCTCGAGCTCCATTCATCCAGCCCAATGTAAATAAGTTCACAACGCCTGTAACCGGCTTTCCAGGCTCCGTACGGCTTGCTGCTTCAAGCAGGGTTCCATATGCCTTCATCAGTGTGATGATTTCCTCGCTGTCTGCTGTCGACCCAGCCAGAGCAAGAGGCCGAAAGGGATGATTAACCATCATAATATTTGAAAAAGAATATTTCATTTTCCCTTACCTCCTTCAGCTAGTATCGGTTTATTGCAAGCAATCTGGATGTTCGATCCAGGCTGGCTCGTTGAAAGAATGTTGATAAAACGCTTCCGCTTCTCCTGCTTTAAGTATATAGTCTGTACTGCGCTCGTATGAAGTATGAACCGGATGTGATTGCAGAATCGGCCAAAAAGAATAGTTTTTTGTTAAATAGCCGATCTCACAAAGGTAAGAACGATTGCTCTTTAACCCTTTTAGTATCCAGAAGCCATCCTCCTTGTTTACTTTTACACATGTCATGGAGTGAGCGTTCGTTCCATTAAAATAAATATCTGTTACGTCAAAAATACGAAGATCCAGTACATCAGGATTTAACGGAGCTTCACAATAGAAAGCCGCCCTTAATAAAAAAGGATCGAGATGCCATTTGCAATAAATTCGTTCTTTCGACAACAATACAGTATGAAGACTATTTTGTACGTTTCGCTTTGCTTTTTCTGTTAGTCTATACTGCCACTCTTGTTTTGCCTGCTGCTTTGGAATAGATAATGTTGCTGCAATTTGTTCCCAAGAGAAATTCTCATTTTTCAGCCTTACAATCTCCTCAATCAATATGTATCACCTCGATCCGGCAGTTTTCCTAATCAAAATATTATTATATCATTATGGTATCACGTTCAATAGCAGGCGGCAATTGCCCAACGCACCCCTTCCTGCGGTTACGGTGTGGTACAATATGGACAAAGAAAACGAAAGGAGATTTCATATGAATGAACTAACCATCGGATTGGCCTGCGCCGGTGCCTTTTTTATTTTGCTGTCCTTTTTTCTGCCCGATAAACAGCGGCAGCTGGAAAAAGAAATTGAGGAATTATCCATGAAAATGCTACAGGAGCACTATCAATTTAACAAAAAATTAAAAGTGCTTGAGGAAGAGCTGCTCATTGGAGAAACACCTGCTGTACATACCAAAAAGCCGGCTGCTGCTGTAAATAAGATTATTCAAAGCCAGGTGATTGCCCTTTATCAGCAAGGCACACCTATTGCCCAAATTGCTGCACAATCCTCTCTTTCAACCGAGCAGGTAAAGAGCATTTTGGATGAAAACATGCAGACGGAGAGTTCATCAATATGAGGAAACAGCCTATTCGCGCTTTCGGCTTCGGTCTTCTTGCGGCTTCAGCAGCCCTGTATATTTCTGATCAAACAGCGCCCGAGCGCCCTATTGAACTATCAGCACAACAAATGATTCAACGGCTGGAGGCAGAGAATTATGTCGTTCAAAAAAAAGAAAACGAACAGACAGAAAAACAGCTTGATTCTGCCCAAAAAGAAACGACAGCCCCTAAAACGGCTGTTCAATCCGTTACAGTTATAATTGAATCCGGCATGTCTTCTAATGAAATTGCGGCTAAATTAAAGGAATCCGGCATCATCCAGGACCAGGCAGCTTTTAATCAATTTTTAACAGCGAATGGATACGCAGATAAGCTGCAAACAGGGTCGTTTGTTTTAAAGAAGGACATGGCAGAAAAAGAAGTGGCTGATGCACTAACAAAATAAACAGCATAACAAAAAAGCCGGCGCTAAAGCGCCAGCTTTTCTTTTTTATCCGAAGCGTCCTGAAATATAATCGTCTGTACGACTATCTGCAGGATTGTTAAAAATGGTATCTGTAGAATCAAACTCCACAACTTCTCCATTTAAGAAGAAAGCTGTTTTATCAGAGATACGGGCAGCTTGCTGCATATTGTGTGTCACGATAATGATGGAGTATTTTTCTTTTAGTTCTTGAATAAGTTCTTCTACTTTTAGAGTTGAAACCGGGTCTAATGCAGAAGTTGGCTCATCCATTAAAATGACATCCGGCTCAAGAGCCAGGCAGCGCGCAATGCAAAGACGCTGCTGCTGTCCACCTGACAAACCATAAGCAGGTTCGTGGATGCGGTCTTTTACTTCATCCCAAAGAGCTGCTCCACGCAAGCTCTTTTCCACTGTTTCAGTAATGATTTGCTTGTTTTTAATACCGTGAATTTTCAAGCCGAATGCAATATTTTCATAAATAGATTTCGGGAACGGATTTGGCTTTTGGAATACCATGCCGACACGTGTCCGCAATTCTTCTACAAGAAAATCTTTGCTGAAAATGTCCCGGTTGCGATATTCGATCTGCCCCGTTGTTTTTACACCTGGCACAAGATCGATCATGCGGTTTAATGTTTTAATGTATGTTGATTTTCCACAGCCTGATGGCCCAATAATCGCTGTGACTTCCCGCTCTTTAATACCTAAATTGATGTTTTTAAGAGCATGGTGCTCTCCATACCATAAGTTTAAATTTTTAGTGTTATATACGAACAGTTCCTCGTTTTGAACAGACTGATTGTTTTTCGTTGTATTTACAGCAGTTAACGCCATTTTACATTCCCTCCAAGTTTTCAATCGCGATTTCCCAAGGTTTATTATCTTGCCTGATAACGGTTGCGGATCCAAACTGCAACAGAATTCATTAAAATAAGCACGGCCAGCAGGATGATAATACCCGCAGCTGCAAGGTTATGGAAGTCAACTTGCGGACGGCTTGTCCAGTTGTAAATTTGCATTGGAAGTGCTGTAAATGAATCCAAGTAGCCAGATGGCAGAAACGCAACGAATGTTGGAATGCCGACAACAATAAGCGGAGCCGTTTCACCAATAGCACGTGAAAAAGCTAAGATGCTTCCTGTTGCAATACCCGGTATCGCATACGGAAGAACTACTCGGTAGATCGTCTGCCACTTTGTTGCACCAAGACCAAATGATGCTTCCTTAAGTTCCTTTGGAACAGCGCGTATCGCTTCCTGGGCTGCTACGATGACAACCGGAAGAACAAGCAGAGCCATTGTAAAGCCTGCAGCTAAAATACTATTTCCAAAGCCAAACACACGAACGAAAATAGTTAAGCCAAGAAGACCGAATACAACAGAAGGCACACCCGCTAAATTTGAAATATTCATTTGAATCCAGCGAGTTAACTTGTTTTTCTTTGCGTACTCTTCCAGGTAAATCGCTGTACCGACTCCCAAAATAGCGGCTGTAGGAATAACCACACTCATCATCCAAAGCGTACCAATAACAGCTGCTTTAATCCCCGCCTGCTCAGGACGGCGCGACGCGAAATTCTGGAAAAAGTCCCATGTTAAATAAGGAGCACCTTGTGAAATGATACGGTAAAGCAGCACAATTAAAATAATGGACGTAAAAATCGTTGCCGTCAAGAAAATTCCTTTGACGACTTTGTTTTTTGCTAAGCGGCCGTCAATACGGCTTACCATTTCTTCTGATTTAACCCGTGCAGTGTTTTCCATTAGTATTCCTCCCTGAAACGCTTCGAGATGAATTGAGCTAGTATATTCATCAGAAGGGTGAAAATAAACAATGTAAAGCCGACAGAATAAATACTGTAATAAATCGTCGTGCCAAATCCTGCATCACCAGTCGTAACCTGTACAATGTAGGATGTCATTGTTTGTAGGGATGTTGTTAAATCCAAGGATGCAGATGGCGTTGATCCTGCTGCAATGGATACAATCATCGTTTCCCCGATAGCGCGGGAGACACCAAGCACAATCGATGCAAGAATACCGGAAAGAGCTGCCGGGAAAATAACTTTTGATGCGGTTTCCCATTTTGTTGACCCGAGTGCAAGCGCACCTTGGCGAACAGATTCTGGAACCGAAGAAAGAGCATCTTCAGACAGGGAAACAATTGTTGGAATAATCATGATTCCAACTACGATTCCCGGGCTGATCGCATTAAACATTTCAAGCGAAGGGAAAATACCGCGTAAAACCGGAGTAATAAATGTTAAGGCAAAAAAGCCGTAAACAATCGTTGGAACACCTGCAAGCACTTCAAGAATTGGCTTCATAATTTTACGTGTGCGCGCACTTGCATATTCACTTAAATACAAAGCTACTGCAAGCCCGATTGGGATAGCAAATAATGAAGCGATTATTGTTATTTTTAATGTACCCAATACAAGCGGCCAAATACCGTAAACAGGATCTGTTCCTGAGAATGGATACCACTCTTTAGCTGTAAAAAATTCAACGATCGAAACATCACCGAAGAAAGTGATCGTTTCAAAAATCAGTGTTAAAACGATTCCGAGTGTAGTTAACACTGAAACGGCAGCCATAAGAAACAAAACCACCGGAATAATTTTTTCACTTCTGTTCAAAAAGCCGCTATTATATTTTTTTTCAAGCAGCTGTTGAACAGGACTGAGTTCTTTGTTTGTTGTTTTCAACCCAATCTTGCTCCTTTCAACCCATGTACACCAATAGAGGGCTCTGCCCTCTATTGGTGTATTTTTCTTTATCCGCTTTTTTTAATCCAGTGACAATTATTTTAAGCCTTCAATTGTTTCAAGCTGCTTTGTGTACTCCTCTTCAGGAAGAGCTACATATCCTACATCTTCTGCAAGAGCTGCTGCATTTTCAAGTGTAAATTGTGTATAAGCCTTTACTGCTTCATCTTCTTTAACAGCCGAGTTGCTTACATATGTGTACAATGGACGTGAAAGTGGCTCATATTCGCCGCTCTTAATTGTTTCAGCGTCTGGTGTAACGGCTTTTCCTTCTCCATTTACAATTGGTACCACTTTCAAGTTGTCTTTGTTTTCAAGGTAGTATGCATAACCAAAGTAACCAATTGAATTTTTGTCTCCTGTTACACCTTGTACAAGAACGTTATCATCTTCAGAAAGTGTAGCGGACTTGTCGATTTGACCTCCGTCAAGAATTACTTCATCGAAATAATCAAATGTTCCGGAATCTGTACCTGGAGAGTAGAATTTAATTTCTTCAGCCGGCCAGCCTTCACGAATATCAGACCATTTTTTTGTTTTGCCGTTATCAAGCCATAGTTTTTTCAATTCATCGACTGTTAATTGATCTACCCAGTCGTTATCTTTATTAACAACTACAGACAACCCGTCGTAAGCAAGTTGAAGTTCTGTATAATCAATACCCGCATCTTTAAGGCCTTGTGCTTCTTCATCCTTAATCGGGCGAGATGCATTACTCATTTGTGTTTCGCCAGCGATAAACTTCTCAAATCCACCGCCTGTACCAGACAATCCGACTGTTACTTTTACATCCGGCTGTTCAAGCATAAACTCCTCTGCTACTGCTTCAGCAATCGGATAAACTGTTGATGAACCATCGATTGAGATTTGGCCTTGAAGCTGTGCATCCTGTCCTTCTTCGCCATTTCCTCCTGCTCCATTATCAGCATTGTTATTGCCGCATGCACCCATTACAAGCGCTGATCCTACTAGTGCTGATAGTGTGAGAACTTTAACTGGTTTCATTCTTGATTTCCCCCTGCGAGTTTGTTTTTTTGTTATCTGCTACATTGAATACAATAAAGGATGAGTATTAATAAGGTTTTAATGAAATGTTAAGGTTTTGTAAATCGAAGACGATTTTAAGAAATAAATGTTGATTTTTATCATTGAAAGCGATTACTATAAAAAATAATTATTTTTAAAATTTTCCGACATCCCTTCTTATCGTTTTTATACATTCGTTGAACCCATCAAAACAGGTATAATCTTTTCAACAAAAAACAGCCTTTCCGTTAAAGTAAGCGGAAAGGCTGTTTTTTATTCGTCTTCAGATTCCTCTGTTTCAGATTCATCTGCATCAGATGTTTCTGTGCCTGTTTTTGGCACAATATCCTGATCAATCACGGCCTGGGCTGGTTTCTCACTGGCTCTTTGTTCTTTCAGCTCAAAATACTTATCCATTGCCCGGCGGCCGATATAATGGTTGATCGGAATCGAACTTGAGCTGTCCTCATATGCCCACGGAACGACAACGGCCATCGCTACTTCCGGGTTGTCATAAGGAGCGTATCCAACAAGGGTCACATTCCAGGTCATTTGGTTTTCACCTTTTTCTTTTAAAGGACCGTCATATACACCTTCAGCTGTTCCTGTTTTGGCCGCCATTTTATACGGGGCATCCCCAAAATAGCTTGCCGCTGTTCCTTCGGATCCGTGAACAACAAGGCGGAAGCCTTCCTGCACTTGTTCGATCCATCCAGGCTCAAGCTCCAGCGTATTTAATACGTTAGGCTCAATTTCTTCCGCGATCGGACCAATTTTATTGGTTGAAGAAATCGGCTCCCTGATTTCTTTTACAATATGCGGCTGCATGCGGTAGCCGCCGTTTGCAATGGTCGATACGTACTGTGCAAGCTGAAGCGGCGTATACGTATCAAACTGGCCAATGGAGAAGTCCAGAAGCTTACCGGGCTGGTCAACAAATCCTTTATAGCCGGCCTGTTCATTCGGCAAATCAATGCCGGTTTTGACGCCGAGGCCAAATTGGCCGAAATATTGCCGCATGATCGGAAAAGCCTCATCTGTATTGATTCCCAAGCCGCCGTTTCGTACGTAATGGGAACCACCAATTTCCATAGCGGTTTTAAACATGTATACATTGGAAGAACGCATCAGTGCATAGGTATCACTAATACTCATAGCGCCACTTCGGTTAAACCACGAACTTTTTGATTTGGCCGAGCTGCCAAAATAAAGCGGCTCATCAACGATGCGTTCACCCGGTTCATTGACCCCGGTCATGTATCCTGTTAAAACAGTCGCTCCTTTTACAGCCGAGCCCATTGCATAAGATGTGGTCATGTTACCGAGCGCAAAATCGACAATTTTAGGTTTCCCATCAGAAGTCGTATATTGTTTCCCTGCCATGGCAAGAATTTCACCCGTGTTTGGATCCATCATGGTAACGAATGCCCGGTCTAAAAATGGATGATAACTTGATTTTGCTTTTGTCAGCTCTTCTTCAATGATCTTTTCTACGGCTGTTTGAAGATCCATATCAATGGTTAAAACAAGATCATTTCCACGCTGGCCTTCCGTAATAATTTCCGAATCAAGCACATTTCCTGATTTATCGGTCACATTTTTCATCTTCGTTTTCTGGCCGCGCAAAATATCTTCATACTGGTATTCCAGATAACTTTTCCCTACCCGGTCGTTGCGGCTGTAACCACGTGCCAGATAGTAGTCCGCCATTTCCCTTGGCAGTCCTTCTTTAGAAGAAGAAATATTGCCAAGCACCGTTTTTAACGTACCGTCATATGCATACGAACGTTCCCAGTCGGTGGTCGTATTCACACCTGGCAGTGATGATAAGTTCTCACTCACTACAGCGTATTCTACATCCGTCACATTTTCATTTTTAACAATTTGCGGGGTTTGCGCGTAACCGGCTGTAAACTCCCTGTAAATGGCTAATACTTCAAGTTCCGCCCCGGTCAGCTCACTTAAATCTGTTTCTGTAATCCGATCCAGCTGCATGTCATAAATTTCATCTTCTGTAAGCTTGTCCTCTTTGTAAGCAGCCCATTCTGCATCGGTAATTTTTGCTTCTGCTTTTTTCGGGTGTTTCGTGATCCAAAAATCTTTTTTGTCACGCTCCGTCACTTGATCCGTCTCTTTTTCAATTAACTGGGCAAGCTTTTCTGCTGTTTTCATCATTTCTTCTGGATCCGCATTGGAAGAACGTGTATACGTAATTGCATTTTGCGGCTTGTTATCTACTACGACTGTCCCGTACCGGTCATAAATTTTCCCGCGCGGCACGCTTGTGTTCACTGTTACATCTTCTGTCCGCTCAATTTTGCGCTGATAATCTTCTCCCTGTACAATTTGGACAATACCAAGCCGGAATATCAGAGCCGAAAACAATAGGAAAACCACAAAAAACAGCATGTTCATCCGAAACGGTACATGCGTTTTTTTCTTCTTATTCGCTTTTTTCAACCGCCTAACCCTTTCTTCGTTTCATTTACTCTATTGTTCATTGTATCGAAATCAACGGGTTTTTTCCACCAAAAAACCGGCCCGATAATCGGACCGGCTTTTATGAGCACTTATATTAAAGAGCTGCTTCGTAGCGTTTTGAAACTTCATCCCAATTTACTACATTCCAGAATGCTGCTATGTAGTCCGGGCGACGGTTTTGGTAATTTAAGTAGTAGGCATGCTCCCAAACGTCAAGACCAAGGATTGGCGTTTTGCCTTCCATAATTGGAGAGTCCTGGTTTGGTGTGCTTGAAAGGTCAAGTTGGCCATTTGCAACAGAAAGCCATGCCCAGCCTGAACCAAAGCGTGTAGCTCCCGCTTTTGCAAATTCTTCTTTGAACGCGTCAAAGCTTCCGAATTTTGCATCGATTGCTTCCGCAAGCTTTCCAGTTGGCGCGCCGCCGCCGTTTGGCGAAAGAAGCTGCCAGAAAAGAGAATGGTTTGCATGGCCGCCGCCGTTGTTGCGAACCGCAGTACGTGCAGATTCAGGAACTGCATCTAAGTTTGCAATCACTTCTTCTACTGATTTAGAAAGAAGCTCTTCATTTCCTTCTAGGGCTGCGTTTAAGTTTGTAACGTACGTGTTGTGATGTTTTGTGTGATGGATGTTCATTGTTTCTTTATCGATGTGGGGTTCTAGTGCGTCATACGCATAAGGTAGCTGTGGTAATTCAAAAGCCATTGTTTAATTCCTCCCAAAATAAAGTGATTTACCTAACATAACTAAGATTAACAAAATTGTGAACACGGCGCAATGATTATGCCCGCAGAAGGATAGAGGGTCCAAACGGCCATTTTGCTTTGAAACCGGGATGGCTTTCGCTCTTTCTCCTGCTATATAATGAAAGGGATTCCATTAAATGAGAGGATTTTGGTTTATGCCGCTATATAAGAGATTATTTAAAAGTCTTTACTCGCCGAAATATATTGCTGCTTCCCGCCTGCTGGGGATCGGCACAACGATTCAATATCTTTTTATCCTGTCTTTTATTTTGTGCCTTCCTTCCTGCTTGTCCGTTTTCACCCATCTTACAGCTGGCTCTTCTCCTGCAAAAGCGATTGAAAGTATCCTGCCTACTTTGGCAGCAAACGAAGAATTCACACGCCAAACGATCTTTATTTATATACCAGTTGTTCTCCTTTTCTATTATATTCTGCTGTCGTTTGGGCTGTTTTTAAAAGCAGCGGTTTTTGCCGGTATTGGGCTTTTTTTAGTCTTCATTCGCAGTAAACGCGGCGAATACCGGCATTTATTTCGACTGAGCACCCACGCGCTTACACTGTCTGTTTTTGTCACTGTGCTAATGGAATGGGCGAATTGGACTTTTTCTTATGCATACGCAGCAGACTGGCTCATTGTAACGATTATGCTGTATCTTTCTATCCGCTGGCTGCCCCACGCAACAAGGTAAACGGAATTGTTGTCTGAACAGCCGTTCCTCTGATAGAATGAAACAGATATGATAGTCAGATTAACTTTTAAAGGAGCGAATCACCATTGAGTGAAATCACCCACCGCACGAAAACCCGTCCAGTGAAAGTTGGCAATTTAACGATTGGCGGAAACGACCAGGTTGTTATTCAAAGTATGACCACAACAAAAACACACGATGTTGAAGCAACAGTTGCTGAAATAAACCGCCTTGAAGAAGCGGGCTGCCAAGTTGTACGCGTTGCCGTTCCGGACGAGCGCGCTGCCGATGCGCTTGCGGCGATCAAGAGCCAAATTAACATTCCTCTCGTTGCTGATATTCATTTTGATTATAAATTAGCGCTTAAGGCGATTGAAGCAGGCGTTGATAAAATCCGTATCAACCCGGGCAATATCGGACGCCGTGAGAAAGTGGAAGCTGTTGTAAACGCAGCAAAAGCGAAAGGTGTGCCTATTCGAATTGGCGTTAACGCGGGAAGCTTAGAGCGTAAAATTCTTGAAAAGTACGGCTATCCGACAGCAGACGGTATGGTTGAAAGTGCGCTTCATCACATTAAAATTTTAGAAGATCTTGATTTTCATGACATCATTGTTTCCATGAAAGCATCGGATGTAAATTTAGCTATCGAAGCATATGAAAAAGCAGCAAAAGCATTTGATTACCCGCTGCACCTGGGGATCACAGAATCCGGCACTCTTTTTGCAGGAACTGTAAAAAGTGCGGCGGGCCTTGGTGCCATCTTAAGCAAAGGAATCGGGAACACGCTCCGTATCTCACTAAGTGCCGATCCGGTTGAAGAAGTGAAAGTAGCACGCGAACTGCTGAAATCATTTGGCCTGGCTGCCAATGCGGCTACACTTATTTCATGTCCAACATGCGGCCGAATTGAAATCGACTTGATTTCGATTGCAAATGAAGTAGAAGAATATATTTCCAAGATTAAAGCACCTATTAAAGTAGCGGTACTTGGCTGTGCAGTAAATGGTCCAGGTGAGGCACGCGAAGCGGACATCGGTATTGCGGGCGCCCGCGGTGAAGGCCTCCTGTTCCGCCACGGTAAAACAGTTCGAAAAGTACCGGAAGAAACAATGGTTGAAGAATTGAAAAAAGAGATCGATTTGATTGCGGAAGAGTATCACCGGAAACAAGCGCTTGCGGTCGAGCAGTGATTGCAATGTCACAAAAACGGTTCGGTATAGATATTGACGGTACAGTCACTTGTCCAGCAAGCCTCGTTCCTTTTATTAACGAAGCTTTCTCGCTTAATATTACTCTTGAGGATATCAAACAGTATGATTTATCGGCTGCTTTGAACATTCCGCCAGACAAAATGCGGGATTGGTTTGATCAAACAGAGCCTGCTATTTATGCCGCTTCCCCTTTGGCAGAGGGAGCGGACAGCATTTTAGCGAAATGGCAGAAACAGTTTCACCTGCTTTTTATAAGCGCAAGACGCCAGCATCTTTTTGATGTCACTGAGCAGTGGTTTCAAGATAAGCAAATTTATTATGATCATATTGAATT
The DNA here is from genome assembly GCF_023715895.1 of Domibacillus indicus. Lineage (GTDB taxonomy): Bacteria > Bacillota > Bacilli > Bacillales > Domibacillaceae > Domibacillus > Domibacillus indicus_A. The sequence continues at coordinate 424,212 of NZ_JAMBOO010000003.1, forward strand.
AATCGGCTCTCACAATAAAGTGGAAGCAGCAAAACGGCACAAGGTGGATATTTTCTTTGAAGATAAACACGACAATGCCGTTACGCTGGCGGAAGAGCTGCACATTCCCGTTGTTTTATTTAACACACCTTATAATCAAGATCCCGTTCCTGATCATGTCGTTCGCGTGAATAATTGGCATGAAGCGGATTTATGGGTGCAACAGTGGCTTGAGCAAGGCGAAATCCGTCCGCTTATACACACATAAAAAAGCGTGACCAGAAGAAATTCTTTTGGTCACGCTTTTTTCATGCATTTTTCACACTTGCCGTATACTTCAAACTTGTGTCCGGTGATCTCGCAGCCTGCGAGCTCCCTCACTTCGTTCATGGGACACATATCTATTTCTTTTGTTTTTCCGCATTCCATGCAAATAAAGTGGTGATGGTGATGATTGTGAGAACAGGCAAAGCGGAAATGGCGCTCGCCCGACAGCTCGGTTTCTTCCAATATATTCATTTCAGCAAAAAGAGCCAAATTACGGTAAATCGTATCAAAACTCAGGCCCGGATAGTCATGCTTCATTTCTTCGAGAACATCTTTTGCCGTTAAGTATTTATCCTGCCTTGCAAACAGTGCCAGCATTTCCTCCCGCTTTCCTGTCTGCTTATAGCCTTTTTCTTTCATGATTTCCATCGCTTTTGTTAAATTCATGATGGACCCCTCTTTACTAGTTTTTCTCTTTTTTCCACAAAATGACGCCTAACAAAATAATAATAGACGTTACAACGATCGTACCGCCCGGTGCCAGGTCAAGATAAAAAGCACTGATCAAGCCGGCAATCACGGAAACTTCTCCAAATAAAACAGACAGCCAGATGGTTTGCTTAAATCCTTTCGCAATCCGCATAGCAGCCGCAACAGGAAGTGTCATTAAAGCCGACACAAGCAAAACACCGACGATTCTCATTGAAACGGCAATCACAAGAGCTGTTAAAATAATAAATGCGAGATGTACGGCCTTAGATGGGATGCCTGAGGCTTTTGCATACTCTTCATCGAACGATAAAACAAACAATTCCTTATACAGTAAGTACACTGTAACGAGAACAATGATGCTGATTCCGATAACAGCATATAAATCATTTCGGCTCACCGCGCTGACACTGCCGAATAAATAGCTGAACAAATCTGTATTAAACCCGTTTGCAATGGAAATCAGAATAACGCCAAGTCCAATTCCCCCGGACATCATAATCGGGATGGCCAGCTCTTGATAATGTTTATATACGTTTCGCAGCCGTTCCACCAGCAGGGAGCCCCCAACGGAAAATACCATTCCAAAATAAAGCGGGTTTACAGCGGAAAGCGCCGGAAAGGTTTGTCCAAGAAGCAGGCCTGCCGCAATGCCTGACAGTGTAACGTGGCTTAGCGCATCTGCAATGAGAGACAAACGGCGTACTACTATAAATGCGCCGAGCAGCGGCGCGATAATACCAATAATCGCGCCGGATAAAAACGCATTCTGCAAAAACTCATAGGTGAAAATAGCTTCTATCATAATGGTCTTCCCTTCAGTGATCGTGATGATGATCAAGCAGGCGGATGCCGTGTCCATATAAATCGGACAGTTCTTGCTCATCCAGTTCTACAAATTGCTGCATACTGCCGTGAAAATGCAGATACTTATTTAAGCAGGCTACATGTGTCACTTTGTCGGTAATGGCGCCAATGTCATGCGTGACAAGCAGCAGCGTCATCCCCAGGTCTTGATTCAAATGCGTCAGCATATGGTAAAATGATTCGACATTTTGGCTGTCTACCCCAACCGTTGGCTCGTCCAAAATTAAAACAGATGGATTGGATACGATAGCCCGGGCAATGAATACACGCTGCTGCTGGCCGCCGGATAAATCACCGATATTGCGTGTTAAAAAAGACTCCATTCCAACAGCGCGAACAGCCTGTTCTACTGCTTCCTTTTCTTTAGAGCCCGGACGACGGAACAATCCCATTTTTTTAACGAGTCCGCCCATGACGACTTCAAAAACAGTTGCCGGAAAACCGGTATTAAAAGAATTCGCTTTTTGCGAAACAAAACCGATCCGGTCCCATTCCTTAAATTTATCTTGCGGGACACCAAAAAGTTCTACGTACCCCTCTTTGGCTTTTAATAAGCCTAATATAATTTTTAATAATGTTGATTTCCCAGATCCGTTTGGGCCGACCAGGCCGACGAAGGAACCTTTTGGAATCGACAGATTGATCCGCTCGAGAACATTTTCGCGGTCATAACGAAAGTTCACGTCGCGTATATCAATGACAGGCGGTTTTTCCTTCATATATAGAACTCCTTTAAGGTAAGAATGATTACGATTTAAACACTATCCAGTATACAGGATGGCCGCTCTCAAGTAAATGAAGTGACCTTAGGAAAGGAGCCCGGTATGCAGCCTCTTCATCAAATGATCAATCGCCGTGTTCAAACCATCACAAAAGCTGAGCTGATGGAGCAAGCAAGAAAATTCCAAGTTTCCTTGAACGAAAAGCAGGCGGATCAGTTTATCGACTGGCTCGCCCGCCACGAAGTTGATTTGTTTTCCGAAACAAAAAGGACCGAGCTTTTTCAAGCAGCTGAAAGGATTCTCGGCAAACGAGAAGCCGCAGCGCTTGAAAAAATGCTCCGTCCATATATGCACTTCCTTAAGTTATAACACCTGCTGCAATTTTTCCCCTTATGCCTTCATCAAATTGCTTGCCTCGAAGCATGGCAATCTCCTGAAGGTATGGGGGTTTTTTTGTATTTTTATCTTCTCCTATATAAGGTGTTTCCAAGATTTTAGGGACATCGGTCAATTGAGGATGATGCACAATATAAGACAGCGCATCAAAGCCAATATAGCCAAAGCCGATATTTTCGTGCCGGTCTTTACCGGCGCCGCGCTCATTTTTGCTGTCATTGATGTGCAGCACTTTAAGGCGGTCCACACCGATAATTCGATCAAATTGATCTAAAACTCCGTCAAAGTCCTCTCGAATTGGATAACCCGCATCATGTGTATGGCACGTATCAAAGCAGACCGATAATTTTTCGTTATGATGGACCATATCCATAATCATCGCGATTTCTTCAAATTGGCGGCCGCATTCCGTTCCTTTTCCAGCCATCGTCTCCAGTGCAATTTGCACGGACTGGTTTTGCTGAAGCACTTCGTTCAAACCTTCCGCAATTTTTTTCAGCCCAGCTTCCGCTCCTGCACCGACATGGGCGCCTGGATGAAGCACAATCTGGCTCGCACCAATTGCTGTTGACCGTTCGATTTCCATATGAAGAAAATCTACTCCCAGCTCGAATGTTTCCGGCTTGATGGTATTGCCAAGGTTAATGATATAGGGAGCATGAACGACAATTTCGCTGATGCCGTTTTGCTCCATATGGCGGCGCCCGGCCTCGATGTTCAAGTCCTCAATCGGCTTTCGGCGTGTGTTCTGAGGGGCGCCTGTATAAACCATAAAGGTAGATGCGCCGTAAGAAATAGCTTCTTCACTAGCGCCAAGCAGCATTTTTTTACCGCTCATCGAAACATGTGATCCAATTTTTAACATCCTTAAACTCCCTGTTACTTTTTATTGCGGGCGTCAATACGGCGCTGGCGTTTTTCAATTTTTGCTACTTCCATTTTCCGTTTCTTTTTATAGCCCGGCTTCACTTTTTGCGGGCGGCTTGTGACCGCTCTGACTTTCGGGTTGATCGTATCTTCTTTTTTCTCCCGTTTTTTACGGCGATTACGATCGGCTGTTTCAATGATTTCTCCACCTTTGATATCACCATTCGAAAACGTAATATCGCGTTTTTCCAGTTTTGCGATCGCATCTTCATCAGCCGGAAGATAAACTGTTGCACAAATGCCGGATGCACCGGCACGGGCTGTACGGCCTGCCCGGTGAATGTAAAAGTCAAGATCTGCTGGCAGCTCATAATTGATTACATGACTAACGCCTTCGATATCAATACCGCGGGCAGCAAGGTCTGTTGCGACAATATAACGGTACTCAAGGTCATGAACCTGCTTCATCATTTTTTTTCGTTCACGAGGCGGCAGGTCACCGTGGATACGACCGGTTTTCAAGCCTTTTGCCGCCAGCTTATCCGCTACTTCATCCGCTTTTTGCTTTGTGTTGGTGAATACAACAGCCAGGTACGGATTAAACACATTTAACAAATCATACACAACGTCTACTTTATCACGGCTTTTTGCCGGTACAAGCAAATGTTCAATATTGGCCGCGGACGCCCGCTTCGGCTCAATGTGTACGTATTCCGGGTTTTCCATATACTTTTTCAAAAACGGTTTTAGTTTTTGAGGGATCGTAGCAGAAAAAACGAACATGCCGAGCTGTTCAGGCATGCCGGAAGCGATCCGGTCTACATCATTAATAAAACCCATATCAAGCATCAAATCTGCTTCATCGACAACCAGCATCTCCGCTTTATGAACAGAAACGGCATTGTCACCAATCAGGTCTGCAATTCTTCCGGGTGTCCCGACCATAATATGAGGCGGGCTTTTTAATCGCTCTACATCCCGCTTTTTATCCGTGCCGCCAACAAAGTGGCGTACTGCAATTTCTTCTTCCGATTCTTTTGCTACTTTTTGAAAGGCTTGATAAATCTGGGTTGCCAGCTCCCGTGTCGGCGCGGTTACCACAGCCTGTACCTCTTTTTTATCTGCTTGAATCCGGTTTAGGATAGGCAGAACATAAGAATGTGTTTTTCCTGTGCCCGTTTGGGATTGTCCAATTGCGCTTTCCCCTTTTAGGATAAGCGGAATCATATTACGTTGAATTGGTGTAGGCTCTTTGAAGCGAAGCGCTTCGATTCCTTTATAAATAAACGGCTTTAGACCGTATTGTTCAAATGTATAGTTTGCCATATGGCATCAAATTCCTTTCACGTTCAAAGTTTATGCACGTTACGATAATATACTAAAAGCGTCAAGAAAGCAAAAGAAGGTTTACGCACATGATCTTTCCAATATGAATACGATAGAGAAAAAGGAAAGGGTGACTACGTTGCTGCCTCGATATGCACCGAATGCCAGACGTGGATTTTTTTATACTCCTCCCCCTACCCACCCGCCTGTTCAGCCGCCAATGCCTCCGTTCTTCGGTACAGCCGCAAAATCGGGACGATGGCTGGAACAAGCCAGACAGGTCATGGTGACTGCTGAACAGATGAGGCCGTTGATTGAACAGTACGGCCCGCTTGTTAAAAACCTTCCGGCTATGTGGAGGCTTTACCGGACCGTACAATCCATGCCGGACCCTGAAAGCGATCCACAGCAAGAAGTAAAAGAAGCGGCAAGCACTCCGCCTCCACAGCGTGAAAAAAAGCGGACAGCTGAGTCTGTGCCCTGGTTTCCGGGCCGGCTTGATTGATCGCTTTGTTTTCCCTGCTTTCTCCTTTATAATAAAGTGAGAAGCTGGAGGAGGATGCTGTATGAAAATAATAAAAATTTCACCACGCGGTTACTGTTACGGTGTTGTTGATGCAATGGTTATTGCCCGTAACGCCGCTCTTGATAAAACATTGCCGCGTCCGATCTATATTTTAGGCATGATTGTACACAACAAACATGTTACAGATGCTTTTGAAGCGGAAGGCATCATTACCCTTGACGGAAAAAACCGAAAAGACATTATTGAGCAGGTATCGGAAGGCACAATCATTTTCACGGCTCACGGTGTGTCGCCGGAAGTGCGGGAAATTGCCCGCCAAAAGAACTTAACGACAATCGATGCAACCTGTCCGGATGTTACCGTTACCCATGATTTAATCCGGGCTAAAAAAGCAGAAGGCTATCATGTCATTTACATCGGCAAAAAAGGGCATCCGGAACCGGAAGGCGCCGTTGGTGTGGCACCGGAAATTGTTCACCTTGTGGAAAATGCTGACGATGTTAAGGCGCTGGACATGAAAAATGATAAAATTATCGTTACAAACCAAACAACCATGAGCCAATGGGATGTTATTGATATTATGGATGCGATCAAAGAAAAGTATCCACATGCAGAAATGCATAAAGAAATCTGCCTTGCGACGCAAGTGCGGCAGGAAGCAGTGGCTGAACAAGCCGGTGAAGCAGATGTACTGATTGTCGTGGGAGATCCGAAAAGCAATAACTCCAATCGACTTGCGCAGGTGTCTATTGAAATTGCCGGCACCACTGCATACCGGGTGTCTGATGTTTCTGAAATTAATATTGACTGGCTTAAAGATGCCGAAACAGTGGCTGTCACCGCCGGCGCTTCTACACCAACACCTATCGTAAAAGAGGTGATTCAGTTTTTAGAAGCATTTGACCCTGAAGATGAATCAACCTGGGTACGCGAGCGAAAAGTGCCGCTTGAGAAAATTTTACCTAAAGTAAAGAAATCAACGTTAACCTCACGTTGAAAAAGCAGCTCCGTTTAAGGAGCTGCTTTTTCATTTACATAAATTGAAAAGGGTCTGTTTCAACGGCAGAAGCCACAAATTCAACAGTCCATTTTTGTTTGGAGGCCTGCTCGTGAAGAATGGCTGCTACGCCTTTTTTCATTACTTTCTCTACGTTATGCCCCGGATCGACAATAGCGAGGCCTTCAGCATCGGCATCATGCGCAGTGTGATAATAAAAATCACCTGTTACATACACGTCTGCTCCTTTACGCAGCGCCGTCTGCCAGTATTTGTTGCCGTCTCCGCCCAATACGGCTACTTTACGGACAAGACGTGCTTTATCACCGACTACTCTTACGCCTCCAGATTGTAATGACTCTTTCACATGCACAGCAAACTCCTCTAGTGTCACTTCCTGCGGAAGCAGGCCGATACGGCCAAGTCCAAGCTGTTCTCCTTTGTTTTGAAGAGGATAAATATCATAAGCTGCCTCTTCATATGGATGGGCTTTAAGCATGGCACTGAGCACTTTCTTTTCTATGTGAGCAGGATAAATCACTTCGATTTTTTCTTCCTGTACTGTTTCTAAGCGGCCGCCGGCTTGGCCGATAAAAGGCCCGGCTTCTTCACCAGGCTGAAAACGCCCTTCTCCTTGTTGAGAAAAAGAACAGTTTTGATAATTTCCAAGCGCTCCAGCGCCTGCTTTACCGAGCGCCTCTCTTACGGCTTCTGCCTGATCGAGCGGCACAAAAACGGCCAGCTTTCTCAACTCTTCAGCTATGGTCGGCACGAGCACTTCTGTATTCGTTAAGTGAAGAGCGGAAGCCAGCAGGTCATTTACTCCGCCTTTCGCTACATCCAAATTCGTATGAGCAGTGTATACCGCAATATCATGCTTAATCAGCTTTTCAATGACTCTTCCTGCTGTCTGGTCCGTTTGAATGGCACCAAGCGGCCGGTAAATAAGCGGATGATGGGCTATAATCAAATCAATGTTTTCTTCGATCGCTTCATCCACCACGCTTTCAAGAACATCCAGTGCAATCATAACTTTTTTGCACGGCTTGTTTAAGCGGCCGATCTGCAATCCGACTTTGTCTCCTTCCATTGCATAAGATTTCGGTGAAAATCGTTCAAACAACCCAATAATCTCATGTCCGTTAGGCGTTTTCATCGGCGATCACTTCCTCAATCCACTGTTTTTTTTGTTTTAACTCGCTTTTCTTCTTTTCGGTGCCCTCTGTATGCTGGGCATCTGTTAAACGGCTGAGAACATGGTTAATTTGGTCAAGTTCCCGCTGCCATTTCAGCCGGAATGCGTTGTTTTTCTGCTTCATCAAGAACGGTCCAAAGAGCAATTCCTTCGGCGATAAAGCACGTGACGAGCCGGCTGTAGCGCTGATCACCTCATACAATTGGCCATCTTCTTCTAAAATGGCTTCTTGTTCGATGATCCAGCCATTTGCATCAAGCCATTCCCGAACTGCATGGCCGGCAATATTCGGCTGCAGAACGAGCTTTGCAACGCCGGCAAGCTTGCTCTTTCCTTCTTCTAAAATCGATGCGATCAGTGGACCTCCCATTCCTGCAATCGTGATGCACTCCACTTCTCCCGCTTCCAGCACGGCGAGTCCGTTTCCTTTACGCACATCAACTTTCTCTGACAACCCTTCTGACAATACCTGCCGTCTCGCAGACTGAAAAGGGCCTTCTACTACTTCTCCTGCCACAGCCCGGTCTACCAGATTTTTTTTCACCGCATAACAGGGCAGATAAGCATGATCTGAGCCAATATCCGCGATTGTTCTGGCTGGTGCAATAAACGAAACAACCGTTTCGAGTCTTTTTGATAACTGATTGCTATTCATATATGTTCACCGCTTTTTATTAAAATTCTTTCCTATCTTATCACATTTCAAAAGAAAAAAGGCCTTTGCATATAGAAAGGCCTTTGTGGAATATTATTATTTAATTTCAGCCACCCAGGCTGCCATCGCCTCAGCGTTTTCCTGGGGAACAAGACCTGGCGGCATACCGCCTTTACCGTTTACTACAATATCTTGAATTTCTTCCTGGGAAAGCTTTTCTCCTACTCCAACGAGCGACGGGCCTGCACCGCCTTCATAGTTGCTGCCATGACAGCTGATGCAAGAGGACTTATAATGAGCCTCCGGATCAAATTCTCCCCCTGCCGCTGTTTCGCCGCCGCCTTCTTCTGCTGCCTTTTCTTCCTCGGCTCTTTCTTTTGCGTTATCAATTCCATCCAACGACAAAAAGAACATCAATCCGAGTCCGAATACCGCAATTAATAAAAATGGAATTAACGGATTACGATTCATGCTGTTTCCCCCTCTCTTTTTATGTAAAAAGAAAACTGAAAAGTACAAACACTTATTATTTTACTTGAAAATAAAGGTTACGAAAAGGCTTACTTTAAAGTTTTTCCCCTTGCGGCAGACAGTTCAGCTGCCCTTTTGATATTGCAGCCAGAAAAAGAGAAGCACGATAAGGCCCAAACCACCGGAAATAGAAAAGTAAAACAACTTGAGCTTTACACCGGTAAAAATCCAAAGCAGACAATTCACAGCAAGAAGCCCATATAAAGTATAAGGATGATCATGAAAAATCCGGGTATTTAATTCCAAGGAGAGCAGCACCTAAAAAAAGCATAGGCGCCAGCACTTTTTGGCGCGAAAAATAAATGGCCAGCAGCAGCAGGCTTCCGACAAAACTTGTCAAAATCACTGTTTGCAAAAGAAAAGACAATTCCGTAAAATAGAGAATACATACAGCAACTGGCAATAAAAGCAGTGCAAGCAGTGCAGTTGACATGTGAATTCGCTTCAATCGGGCGCGTCTTCCTGCTTCTGTAAATTCTGTTCCTTGTGTATAAAGCGCTAGTAAATAATCACAATAATGTGGAGGCAGCATTTGATTGTCTTTCCAGAGAAGTATTTCCTGAATAATAATGTCTTTTTTCGTTTGTTTCACCCTGCTTTACACCCCAATACACAATACTATTCGTGACCGGCAAGGATTATCCTGCTTTTTTGCACGAAAAAAGCCGGGAAAACCCGGCCTTGAATTTAACTTATTCTAAGAAATCCTTCAAACGTTTGCTGCGGCTTGGATGGCGGAGCTTACGAAGGGCTTTTGCTTCAATTTGGCGGATACGCTCACGCGTTACACCAAATACTTTACCTACTTCTTCAAGTGTCCGTGTCCGTCCATCATCAAGGCCGAAACGAAGGCGAAGAACATTTTCTTCCCGGTCCGTTAAGGTATCGAGCACGTCTTCAAGCTGCTCTTTCAACAATTCATAAGCAGCGTGTTCAGACGGAGAAGTCGCTTCCTGGTCTTCAATAAAGTCGCCAAGATGTGAATCATCTTCTTCCCCAATAGGTGTTTCAAGTGAAACAGGCTCTTGCGCGATCTTTAAAATTTCACGTACTTTTTCAGGTGTTAAATCCATTTCTTCTGCAATTTCTTCCGGTGCCGGTTCGCGGCCGAGATCCTGAAGAAGCTGGCGCTGTACACGAATTAATTTATTAATCGTTTCAACCATATGAACTGGGATCCGAATGGTACGGGCCTGGTCGGCAATGGCACGGGTAATCGCCTGGCGAATCCACCATGTGGCATACGTACTGAATTTAAACCCTTTACGGTAGTCGAACTTTTCAACCGCTTTGATTAAGCCCATATTTCCTTCTTGAATCAAATCAAGGAATAGCATGCCACGGCCTACATAACGTTTGGCAATGCTGACAACAAGACGCAGGTTTGCTTCTGCTAAACGTCGTTTTGCTTCTTCGTCTCCCTCTTCAATCCGGTGAGCCAGTTCAATTTCTTCCTGGGCAGACAAAAGATCAACACGGCCAATTTCTTTTAAGTACATACGAACGGGGTCGTTGATTTTCACTCCAGGAGGAACACTTAAGTCGTTTAAATCAAACTCCTCATTTTCTTTTTCAAGCTCCTGGATGTTCGGATCGCCGTCATCGTTGCTTTCTTCTTCATCAACGAGTTCTACTCCCTGCTCTGTAAGGGATTCGTAAAACTCATCAATCTGACCGGAATCCACTTCAAACGAGGCTAATTTGTCCGCTACGTAATTGTATGTTAATTCTCCTCTTTGTTTACCTGTCTCGATAATAAGTTCTTTTGCTTTTTCAAGTGTTAATTCAGCTTCTTTGGAACGTGTTGACTTTTCAGCCATTAGTCCCCCTCCTTCCAACTTCCTGGACAATCTTAGCGGGCGAGTTGTTTTTCAAGCGAAATGATTTCATGCAAAATTCGGGCAGCTCCTACATAATCATGACGTTTTTCTGCCTCAATCCGCTCTCTTTTTTTCTCTTCGATTTCCAAACGGCGATGCTGTTTTTGAATTTCTTTTACATAATCGGAAAGCTCTTCCTCGCCAGGCTCGCCGCTGACTGTTGTTAAACTGATGTCAACAGCGAGACGCCTGAGCTGGCTGTCCTGCAGTACAGACAAAAAAGATGCCATATCCGGTTCTGTTGTTTGTTCATAATATCCAAGCAAATACGTAAACAGTGCCTGGTGCTCATCTATGGAAAACGCATCTCCTTGAAGCATCCTCCGGATTCGTTCTGCGAGCTCAGGATTAGCCATCATATGAGCCAACAGTCTTCTTTCAGCTGTTTCATGACGCGGATACTGCCGGATCACCCGTTCCCGCTGTGGAATATTTCCGGAAAGTTCCTCTTTTTGAGGCAGGGCCGGCCGCACCGGACGTTTTTTTAGGAATAATGCTTTTTCCTGTTCCTGCAGTGCCTGCAGAGACAGTGAAAATTCATCAGCCAGCCGGCGTAAGTAATGATCCCGCTCTACTGCTTTTTTTAATCTAGAGATTTCTGTCAGCACTTCTTCAATATAGCGGAACTTTTGTTCATCATCCCGCATATTTTTTCCGCGCTTTAAAAACTCCATTTTAAACGCCATCAGTGTAAGCGAAGAATCCTTTATATAAGCAGAAAAAGCATCTGTACCTTTTTGCCTGATAAACTCATCAGGATCAAGCTGCTCGGGAAGAATCGTGACTTTGACGCCGATATCGTGACTGTCAAGCATATTGGCCGCTTTGTAAGCAGCATTTAAGCCAGCTTTGTCCCCGTCATAACAAATGACCGCTTGATCACAAGTGCGCTTTAACTGCCTGATGTGCTCTTCCGTAAGGGCGGTACCCATAACGGCTACCGATTGATGAAAACCGGCTCTCACCGCTGCAATAACATCGGCAAAACCTTCAAAAAGGATAAATTGTTTTTGCTTTTTGATTGCTGTTCTTGCTGCATGAAAGTGGTACAAAAGGCTGCTCTTATGAAAAATGGGTGTCTCGGGTGAATTTAAATATTTTGGCTGCCCTTCTCCAAGGTTGCGGCCGGAAAATCCGGACACACGCCCCTTTTGATCATGAAGGGGAAACATAATCCTGCCGCGAAACCGATCAAAGTAACGGCCGGTTTCTTCGTTTTTAACCAGCAGGCCAGCCTGTTCCATTCGTTCAACAGAAAAACCGCGTTTTGTAAGAATGTTTAACGCAAATTCAGGCTGCGGCAGTGCCCAGCCGATTTGAAAGCGGTCAATGTCTTCGTCTGTAAATCCGCGCTTGCGCAAATAAAAAAGCGCCTCACTTCCTTCTTCTGTATTCAGAAGCAGGTGCCGGTAAAATTTCGCCATCAGTTCATGCGCTTCATACAGATCGGCATTCTCATCTGTTTTTGTCGTTTCTTCGCTTTCTGATGGGGAAATATCCAGTGTGATCCCTGCACGGTCAGCAAGTCTTGCCGCCGCTTCCTGAAACGGAATCTGGTCGATTTCCATTAAAAAGGTAAACGCGTTCCCTCCAGCGCCGCAGCCGAAACAATGATAAATCTGTTTCTCGGGCGACACTGAGAAAGACGGTGAGTTTTCACCATGAAATGGGCATAAACCGAAGTAATTCCGACCCTGCTTTTTCAATTGAATATACTCTCCGATTACATCAGCGATCTCAACACCCTGTTTAATTTGCTGAATGGTTTCTTCAGGTATTCTTCTGGACAAATGACATCACCAGCTGTAAAATCGTATTTTGTTATTTATTCTACAAACGTGAGTAGAATCCTTCTTTTCGCACAAAAGTTCGTCGAAAAGAACTTTCTGCTGGGTAAAGACTGCCACCTGAAGGGTTACATAGATAGTTTATTCTTTTCAAGGCAGGTCTAAACCTTTTTGAACATTTTTATCACAATTTTTTATTATAGAACATTTCCATGAAAATGAAAAGTACATAATCGACTGATTATGTACTTTTTCGGCTTCGATAAAGGCTCATAATAATATTCGCTGTTTCTTCCACCGCTTTGTTGGTTACATCGATGACGTCGCAGCCAATTCTCGCCGTAATCTCCTCGAAATACGTTAATTCTTTTTTAATACGTTCTACATCCGCATAGCTGGCGCTGTCGTCCAGTCCTAAAGAAATCAGCCGCTCACGACGAATCGAATTCAGCTTTTCTGGACTGATCTTCAAGCCAATGCACTTTTCTTTTGGAATCGTGAATAATTCCTGCGGCGGGTCCACTTCCGGCACAATCGGCACATTTGCTACTTTTACCCGTTTATGAGCTAAAAATTGTGAAAGCGGCGTTTTGGATGTGCGTGATACACCGATTAAGATAATATCGGCTTTTAACAACCCACGTGGATCGCGTCCATCATCGTACTTTACCGCGAATTCAATCGCATCCACCTTTTTGAAATAATCCTCATCCAGGCGCCGTACAAGCCCCGGTTCGAATAATGGCTGCATGGTATACATTGATTCAAGCTGGTCCATAAGCGGGCCAATTAAGTCAATGACCTCTATATTATTCACATCCGCAGATTTAATCATGTATGCACGAATATCCGGTTTTACAAGCGTGTATACAATAATCCCGCCATCTTCCCTGGCCAGGTTAATGACCTCATCAATATGGGACGGGTCCTCTACGTAAGGAAATCGTTTAATGACGGCGTGAGGGCCGCTGAACTGGCTTAAAGCTGCTTTTGTGACAAGTTCTGCTGTTTCACCGACGGAATCGGATACAATATAAATGATCGGATCAGTCATGCATGGTAGCCGCCTTTCTTTTAATGATCATCTGTCAGGGATACAAGAGCCCGGGTAATCGTTGTTTTGGTGACCCGGCCGGTTACTTCCTGCCCTTTGTCAGTTTTTTTCACAACAGGCACGCAGTCGATTTGTTTCTCAAGCAGCGTTTTTGCCACATCCAGAAGCAAATCATCCCGCTTACAAACCGCAATATTAGGCATCCGCGTCATAATAATATTGACGGGAAGAGAGTTTAAATCCTGCTTACCGATACTGGCTCGAAGCAAATCTTTTCTTGATAGGACACCTGATAAGCAAAAAGATTCATCCACCACAAACAAGGTGCCGACGTCTTCAAGAAACATGGTAACGATCGCATCATAGACGGTTGACTGTTCCTTGACTACGATGGGCACCGCTTGGAAATCGCGCACATACAGTTTCATTAAACTCTCTGTCATAAGCTGCGGACCGGACTTTCCTGTGTAAAAATAACCGACACGCGGACGCGCATCCAAGAACCCGGCCATTGTTAAAATAGCCAGGTCCGGACGCAGTGTAGCACGGGTCAGGTTAAGCTGGTCCGCTATACTTTCTCCTGTAATCGGACCGTTTTCTTTTACAATTTCAAGAATTTTTTCCTGCCGTTTATTTAGTTCCATCGTCCTCACCATCCCGTCAATATAAATCCCGTTGTTTTATGTCATCTTCTTATTATAACTTATTTTTCCTGATTCAACAGCGGGCACCGCAGGATGGACCGGTTTATTTTACAAGAACAGCCGGCACTTCTGCGAAGTCAAGAATAAAGCGGGCCAGATGCGTCATCATCGCTAAGCGGTTTTGTTTAAGTGCCTCGTCTTCTGCCATAACCATTGTATAATCAAAATAATCTTCAATAGCCGGCTTTAAGGAAGCAAGAAGGCTGTAACGGGCTTCCGCTGACGCCGTCTGGTTCCATTCACTTTGTAACGTCTCATATCCTTTATACAATGCTGCTTCCTGGTCGTTTTCAAACAATGATGGATTTACCGTATGTTCGCCGGCTGCTTTTCTTGAAATATTCACAATGCGGCTCAGTGCTTCCATCGTTTCTTTGAAATCATCATCTTCTTTATGGGCCATTAACACCGCAGCTGTTTCTTCCATGCTCTTCAGCGTTCCTGCTTTTGTTAAAACAGCATCAATAATATCATATCGAATACCTTTTTCCTGAAGAATGTGCTTGACACGAAGCGAGAAGAAAGAGCTGATTTCCTCTTGAAGCGTTTCGGCTGTTTTATCGCCCACATGGTCTGCAAGCACTTCTTTAATTGCAGCAGCAATCACGTCTTCAAGCGGTACATTCCAGTTCTGCTCCAGCATCGTCTGTACAATACCTGCTGCCTGACGGCGAAGGGCGTACGGATCTTGAGAGCCGGTCGGGATAATTCCAACTGCGAAGCAGGCCGTAATTGTATCAAGCTTATCTGCGATGCTGACAAGGGCGCCTGTTTTCGTTGCCGGGACGGCATCATCTGCTGAACGCGGCATATAGTGCTCATTAACCGCCACAGCTACTTCTTCTTTTTCACCTTTTTGACGGGCATATTTTTCGCCCATCACGCCTTGCAGCTCTGGAAATTCATACACCATTTGTGTGACAAGGTCAAACTTACAAATTTCTGCTGCGCGGTCTGCCAACGCTTTTACTTCGTCTGTTGCACCGATTAACTGGGCGAGACTTGCTGTAATACGGCGAATCCGGGACACTTTTTCTGACAGTGTGCCAATTTTTTCGTGATACACAATTCTTTCCAGCTTTTGAAGAGAATCTGCAATCGGTGTTTTCTGATCTTCTTTGTAAAAGAAGTCGGCATCTGCTAAACGGGCACGCAAGACTTTCTCGTTGCCGCGAGCGACTTTCTCAATCGCATGAGTGTTACCGTTGCGGACGGTAATAAAATGAGGCAGCAGCGTACCGTCTGCATCTTTAACCGGGAAGTAACGCTGGTGCTCTTTCATAGACGTAATCAGCACTTCTTCCGGCAGATCCAGAAACGCTTCATTGAATGAACCGGAAAGCGCCGTAGGATATTCAACGAGGTTATTTACTTCCTCTAAAAGCGATTCATCTACAGGAATGGACCAGTTATTTTGATTTTCCAGCTCTTTTAATTGGGCCAGGATCATGCTACGGCGTTCGTCAGGATCTGCAACGACAAATTCGCCTTTTAACGTATCCACATATGCTGCTGGCTCTGAAATAAGAGCTGACGTGCCCAGGAACCGGTGCCCCGCCGTTTGATTTCCGGCTTCAACATTTGCTACCTTGAATGAAATGACGTTCTGTCCAAACAGGGCTGCTACCCATTTAATCGGACGCACGTAGCGAATGTCATTGGAGCCCCACCGCATGTTTTTGCCGAATGTTAAAGAAAGCACAACATCTTCAAGTCCTGAAAGAAGCGCGGCTGTTTCCTGCCCTTTGACGAACTTTTTCACATGCGCGTATTCAACACCCTTTATTTCTTTAAAGTAAATATCATCTGTTGTCATACCCTGGCCTTTTGCAAAGCCGATAGCCGCTTTTGACCATTCGCCATCTTCTGTCTGTGCAATCTTTTTAGCCGGGCCTTTTGCTTCTTCATTAATATCTTCCTGTGCTTCCGAGACATTTTTCACAAGGACAGCAAGACGTCTTGGCGTCGAGTATGTTTGAACATCTCCAAAGCTGATGTTTAGCTCTGTTAAAAAAGCGGCTGTTTTATCGCCCAGCTGCTTCATGGACTGCGTTACAAAACGGGCCGGCATTTCCTCCAGGCCGATTTCCAATAAAAGATCTTTACTCATGAGCCGCGTCCCCTTTCCGGTTTAAAATCGGGAAGCCTAATTTTTCCCGCTCTTCATAAAATGTTTTCGCTACTTGACGGGCAAGATTCCGCATCCGTCCAATGTAAGCTGTCCGTTCCGTAACCGAAATGGCTCCCCGGGCATCAAGTACGTTAAAAACGTGCGAACATTTCAACACATAATCGTATGCCGGATGAACAAGCCCCTCGTCCATTTGGCGTTTTGCTTCTTTTTCGTATACGCTGAACAAGTTAAAGAGCATATCTGGATCAGACGTTTCAAATGTATATTTTGAATGCTCAAATTCCGGCTGATAAAAAATGTCATGCACGGTAAATCCGTTTGTCCATTCCAGTTCAAAAACATTTTCTTTGTCTTGAATATAAGAAGCCAGACGTTCGATACCATACGTAATTTCAACGGACACCGGCTTGCACTCAAGTCCTCCAACCTGCTGGAAATACGTAAATTGAGTGATTTCCATTCCATCAAGCCATACTTCCCAGCCAAGGCCCGCGCAGCCAAGCGACGGATTTTCCCAGTTATCTTCTACAAAACGGATATCATGTTCAAGCGGATCAATACCAAGCGCTTTTAATGAATCCAAATACAATTCCTGAATATTGTCTGGAGACGGCTTCATAATAACTTGAAACTGATGGTGCTGATACAAACGGTTTGGATTGTCTCCATAACGCCCATCTGCCGGACGGCGGGACGGCTCCACATAAGCTACATTCCACGGCTCTGGCCCAATAGCCCGCAAAAATGTATAAGGGCTCATCGTACCTGCTCCTTTTTCCACATCGTACGCCTGCATTAAAATGCAGCCTTGATCTGACCAATGCTTCTGGAGCGTTAAAATCATCTCTTGAATATTCACTTTACTTCCTCCTTTTTATTAATAAAGCGCAGGACGTCTCTCGACCTGATCGTTTCGAAAGCTGGAAAATCGTTTAAAGAAAAAGTTATTTTAACAGCAAAAAGCCCGTCCCTATGTAGCACAAAATTGTGTACATAGGGACGGGCTTTTGCCCGCGGTTCCACCCTATTTGCCAAATGGCCGCTTTCTTTAAAACGTGCTCCAGAGTGCCCCTTCAGCCTGTTTCTTTACCTGGCTCGCACCGCCCCAGGCTCGCTTGAAAAGAAAAATCACGCTTACTTGTTTCCTTCACTGCACTTGATTATTTGCTTTTGTCTATTAAACGGTAATGCATAACGATCTTTTTGTCAATCATCCGCTTCATCTTTTTTAAAGACATTTTCAAACCGTTCCATTTGTTCCAAGAAGCGGCGCGATTTTAAAAATAAGCCGGCATACTCGTCATAATACATGGAAATAGCCGACCGCAGCTCTTTTTTCGTTGATTCTTTCACATCAATAGAGCCAAGGCGGTCCAGGTCGAAAAAGTAAAAAAGCCTCAGCAGACGGATCGCGGCTGGGGAAAGCGGAAGATAGTAAGGATCTTTGTCAAAACAGCGGTGGCAGATTAAGCCGTTTTCCCGAATAGAGAAGCCAAAACGCCCTTCTGTTTCACCGCATACGGCACAGGAAGAAAGCTCAGGCCGGAGCCCGACATGGGCCAGCATTTTCATTTCGAAAATATTGGTCACAATAGCCGGGTCCATCCCTTCGTTGATATACACCAGACTTTTACGAACGAGCTCAAACAGCGGTGCGCCCCCTTCACCATCCTCGGTCGTTCGGTCGGTCATCTCAACAATGTAGGCCGCATAAGCTGTTTTTACCAAGTCTTCCCGAATATGGCGCATGGAATCAAGCGTTTCTCCCTGCTGCATGGTGCCAAGCCCGCGGCCGCCCTGCACAAGAAAATATCCATGTGTAAACGGCTGGGTAACACCGGAAAGCCGGCTGTTTGTTTTTTTGGCTCCCCGCGCCACTGCCCCTCTTTTTCCTTTTTCACGTGTCAGCATGGTGACAATTTTATTTGTTTCTCCATAATCATTGGTCCGGAGCACGATGCCTTCCCACTTTTCAAGCATGCTGCCCACTCCTTCTCAAGTCCTTAATATTCGTCTTCTTTAAAACCGAAGTCGCGTAAATTTGCCGCTTTGTTGCGCCAGTCTTTTTGTACTTTTACCCAGAGCTCTAAAAATACTTTTGAACCGAGCAAATGCTCAATATCCCGGCGTGAACGCTTGCCGATTTCTTTTAAAAGCGCTCCTTGCTTGCCGATGACAATTCCTTTTTGTGAATCCCGTTCCACAATAATGGTCGCCATCACATCGATCATATCTTTGCCATCACGCTTGGAGATTTTATCAATCACAACCGCAATCGAGTGCGGCACTTCTTCACGAGTTAAATGCAGCACTTTTTCACGAATTAATTCTGAAACAATAAAGCGCTCAGGGTGATCGGTTACTTGATCAGCCGGATAGTACTGCGGGCCTTCCGGCAGCATTTTCTCCACTTGCTCAAGCAAACGGTCTACATTATTTCCTTCAAGCGCTGAAATCGGCACAATCTCAGCAAACGGAAGAAATTCTTTGTATTGCACGATTAATTCCATCAATTTGTCCGGATGAATACGGTCAATTTTATTAATGACAAGAAAAATAGGTGTTTTCACGTCTTTTAGCTTGTCGATAATAAATTCATCGCCTCCGCCAAATCCTTCTTCTGCATTGATCATAAAAAGAATGAGATCGACTTCCTTTAACGTATTGACCGCGGTTTTCATCATAAAATCCCCAAGCTTATGCTTCGGCTTATGAATCCCCGGCGTATCGATAAACACCATTTGAGCGTTCTCTGTTGTTAAAACGCCCTGCACTTTGTTACGGGTTGTCTGGGGCTTGTCGCTCATAATGGCGATTTTCTGGCCGATTACCCGATTTAAAAAAGTTGACTTACCGACATTCGGGCGGCCGATAATAGCAATAAATCCTGATTTGTGTGTGTTATTCTCCATTTAAATCCTCCGGTGAAAAAGCGCCCGGCAAAAGCTCTGCTACGGTCAGTGTCTGCACGTCGCCTTTCAAATTTGTTAAAATAACCGGCATGTCCGGCGGGCAAAGCTCCGCAATCACCTGCCGGCACGCTCCGCACGGCGGCACAGGCCGGTTCGTGTCTGCTACAACAGCAATGGCTGCATACTCGCTTGCTCCTTCAGACCAAGCTTTAAAAATAGCGGTACGTTCAGCACAGTTCACAACGCCATATGCGGCATTTTCAATATTGCATCCGCCAAATATCTGCCCATCTTTTGTCAGCAGTGCAGCACCTACTTTAAAATTCGAGTAAGGAACGTACGCTCGTTCACGCGCCTGCTTTGCCGCTTCCATAAGCTGTTGTTGATTCATGTTCATTCACCTCATTAAAGTTTCGGAATAAATAAAAGGCAGCCAATGATCACCGCTGCAATGGCAAAAAGCAGAACGGCTCCCGCTGCCAGGTCTTTCGCCATTTTTGCGAGCGGCCTGTATTCTTCCGTGACAAGATCCACTGTTTTTTCAATGGCTGTATTCACCATTTCAAGTGACATAACACCTGCTATCGTTAAAAGCAGTACACACCATTCCGTTCGGGTAAGCTCAAAAATAAAACCGGCTGCAGATATCAATATACCTGCAGCAATATGCACACGCATATTCGGTTCAGACAAAGCGAGCTTCAGCCCATTTCCAGCGAAGCGGAACGAAGAAAAAAGTCTTTTTATGTGAAAAGACCGTTTATCTTTCAAGTCCATACGCATCCAAAATATCTTTTTGGCGGCTGATCATCTCTTTTTCGTCTTGTTCATTCATGTGGTCATACCCAAGAAGATGCAAAAAACCGTGGACCGTTAAAAAGCCAAGCTCTCGTTCAAAGGAGTGGCCGTATTCTTCCGCCTGCTCCTTTGCCCGGTCAATGGAAATAATGATATCGCCTAATATACGGGGCATATCTGTTCCAGTGATCGTCACTTCATCTTCGCCCATTTCTTCAAGAGCAAATGAAATCACGTCAGTCGGGGCATCCTTGTCCCGATAATCACGGTTAATTTCCTGAATCCGCTCGTTCGTTACAAACGTGACAGAAACTTCACTGCCGTCTGGCACAGCTTCTTTCTCAGCCGCCAGCTGAAGCAGTTCTTCAGCAAGCTCTTCCACTCCTTCTCCAAGCTTGTTCGTTTCGTCCAAAAAATCAACGACGAGTGCCATGCTGGCCATCTCCTTTTTCCGCTTTTTCATATGCTGTAATGACTTTTGCCACAAGTGGATGACGCACAACATCCGTCCCTGTTAAATGAATAAACGAAATGCCAGAAGTGTTTCCAAGTACCTGTTCTGCTGACACAAGACCTGAAGCAGCGCCTTTTGGCAGGTCAATTTGTGTGCGGTCACCTGTGATGACCATTTTAGAGCCGAAACCGAGACGCGTTAAAAACATCTTCATTTGTGCATTCGTTGTATTTTGCGCTTCATCTAAAATAACAAAAGCATCATCAAGCGTACGGCCCCGCATATAAGCAAGCGGCGCCACTTCGATCGTTCCCCGTTCAATCATACGCTCGGTATGTTCTGCACCAAGAACATCATGAAGCGCATCATATAACGGACGCAGGTACGGATCGACTTTTTCCTTTAAGTCTCCTGGCAGAAAGCCCAGGCTTTCGCCTGCCTCAACGGCCGGGCGTGTTAAAATAATTCGTTTCACCTGGCCGTTTTTCAATGCACGCACAGCCATTACAACGGCAAGATATGTTTTACCGGTTCCAGCGGGCCCGATGCCAAAAACAATGTCCCTGCTGCGAATGGCTTCGATGTAATCCCGCTGGCCCAGCGTTTTAATGCGAATAGACTTTCCTTTCGCATTCTTTGTGATTTCTTCTTCATACAGTTCATCTAAATATTCAATTGTGCCATTTTTAGCCATTTGAACAGCATTAATGACATCGCGTTCACTTATATTGATTTGCTTGCGAATGACAGCAAGCAGCTGCTCCACCACTATCCGTGCTTTTTCAACGTTTTCCGCGGTTCCAGATAAATGAACCGCTTCTCCCCGTGTTACCATTGATACGTGGAATTCTTCTTCCATGATCGTTAAATGACGATCAGAAACGCCGAATAATAGGACGGCTTCGTTTTGGTCGCCGAGAGCGACGGCTGCTGACTTCAATTCTTCCTGCATTCAATCATTCTCCTTAGCTGCCACGTTAGTTAATTGCAATATTTTCAAGTACTTGGAAGTGTATAATCACCTTTACTTTACCACTTTCAGACCGCTTCTGTAAAACGTTTTCGCCTACCACTTCTGCTTCTTTAGGAAGTTTAGCCATCAATGTCGCTTTCGCTGCCTGAACGGCTCTTTCTTCTTGTTCCGCTTCCGTTTCTACTGTTCCAGCCGGCTTTAATGCATACTCTGTTTCAGTCCGCACAGAAAAAGGAAGCTGATAAGAAAAAAAGTGAAAAGAATAGCGGTTTTCCTCCCTCTGAACAGACCCTTTCAAAGACGAAGGCTTCCATAAGGCATACTCTTTTTCACCAATTGAAAAGAAGATATGTTTTCTATTTTCCCCATTTCTCGTTTTTAATGCGCCGCCTCCAAGCGTAACGGTTGCTTTATACCATGTTTCTGCCGTAACGGTCCCGGAAGCCGGCTTTTTTTTCGTTCCCTTAATCAGCCGGTCTCCTGCTTCTACAAAATCACCGCGCTGCACTTCCGACACGCCATACTTAATAAACATATCCTGAATAACACCCGATTTTACAGCCCTTACATGCCGTGTTTTAGCCGTATCGCGCGGAGGCGGATGTTCCGAGGAAACATCCACTACGTACACGACTCCTTTTTTTTGAATTAGAAAACGCACTACACCGGGTATATCCTGCACGGCACGCCTGGATATCGCTTCGGTATCTACATCGTTCAGGCGAATCGCTCCTTCACGGATTCCTTCTTTTTTCAAAAAAGCCCGGACGTCTCTTTCCAGTTCATCATTCGCCCCCTGTATATCGATTCGAATAATCATCGCAGACAGCAAAACCATCACCAGAAAAAAGCAAAGGCTGGCAATGAGGAATGGCGCATAGCGGATGACCCGTTTTTTCAAAAAAGGAAGGCCAGTCCGTTCCTTGAACCGAACGGTGCCTGAAAAGCGTCTTGCTTCCTGCCGGAGCTTGCTTATGTCTTCAAGGCACAGGGTGAATTGAACTTCATTTTGGCGGCTGTACTGAATATTTTTTAAGGTGACGCCGCGCTGGTGCAGTCTGCCAGGAAATAAAGGGGCCTCTTCTCCTCTGACCAGCACGGTTACAGCGCCTTTTACAAAAAAGTCAGCCAAATCGTTTTTCCTTTAAGCAAACGCTTGTCATGGTTCCTTCAATGACCACTTCAGAGGGCATGAGTTCCAGGACCTCAAGTGATTTCCCCTGTATTTCAAGCACAGCATCCGACAGCTGGATGCGCACAGTCCGGTCAGTAAATTGCTCAAGCTTTTCGGCATTGTAAACCGCTACTTTATTCATGCCAATGACCACTACTCTCGGAATGCGGCCGATAGCATCTTCCGGCAGCCCGGCCATTTTCCCCATCCATTTCATTAAAAGCGCCCCTTTCTTTTTCATATATCTATGAAAAAAAAGGGGCACTCATCACTTTTTACGCTTCGACTTTGGCGGGCCAAGAACTTCAGACAAGATAATCCCTTTTATCATGTCTTCTCCCGTCCATGTATCAATGACCGAGATCGACTCTTGTTTTTTTGCTCGGTTTACCCGAGCAGGGCGTGACTCGCTTTTTTCCTCTTTTAGTACCGGCTGCGTATTCGGCTGTTTTAATTCGACCGGCATTGCTGCCTTCACGTTTGCACGTTGATCTTCTAGACGGCCGGCTAAATCCTTTACTTTCCGTTCGGCTTTTTGTTTATAAGATTTAGGCGTTTCCTGCTTTTCTTTTTTATTAAAAAGCATTGAGATCAAACCGGCAATAACGGCAATAATGAGTGCTTCTATTGCGATGACCCCCTTTTACATTGGATTAATCTTGATTATGATCTTTTTTCTTTTCTCCAAGACCGCTGATTGCATCACGCATATCTGTGTCCGCAGAAAGATTTTGGATATTTAAATAGTCCATTACGCCAATATTACCGGCACGCAATGCTTCTCCCATCGCACGAGGTACATCTGCCTCTGCTTCTACAACTTTTGCCCGCATTTCTTCTACGCGCGCTTTCATTTCCTGCTCTTTCGCTACCGCCATTGCACGGCGTTCTTCTGCTTTTGCCTGAGCAATATTTTTATCGGCTTCTGCCTGTTCTGTCTGCAGTTCGGCACCGATATTTTTGCCGATATCCACATCTGCAATATCAATAGACAAAATTTCAAATGCAGTGCCGGAATCCAGCCCTTTATTTAACACCGTCTGTGAAATCATATCCGGGTTTTCCAGCACTTTTTTATGATGATCGCTTGAACCAATAGTCGAAACGATCCCTTCACCCACGCGTGCCACAATGGTTTCTTCCCCGGCTCCTCCGACAAGGCGGTCAATATTGGCCCGAACTGTAATACGCGCTTTTGCTTTTACTTCGATTCCATTCATGGCAACCCCAGCAATAAAAGGTGTTTCAATCACTTTCGGATTAACACTCATTTGAACGGCTTCCAGTACGTCACGGCCAGCGAGGTCAATCGCAGCCGCCCGTTCAAACGTCAGGTCGATATTGGCACGATGAGCGGCAATCAGCGCATTTACCACACGGTCAACGTTGCCCCCGGCTAAATAATGGCTCTCAAGCTGATTAATGGTTAAGCCAAGGCCCGCTTTGGATGCTTTAATAAGCGGATTCACCACACGGCTTGGTATAACCCGGCGCAGCCGCATACCAACCAATGTAAAGATACTAATTTTCACACCGGCTGCCAGGGCAGAAATCCAAAGCGCGACCGGCACAAGTGTTAACAAAATACTGAGTAAAATAATGACTCCAATCACAACAGCAATTAAAAGAACGGTATTTCCTACAACCATACGATCCTTCCTCCTTTAAGACTCCATTTCTCTGACAACAACCCGGACACCTTCTGTTTTTACGACGGCTACCTCTACGCCTGCGGGAATGAAAACGCCTTCTGCCACCGCATCAATGCGCTCTCCGTCAATCACAACCGTCCCTGATGGACGCAGAGGTGTTTTCGTTTTACCTGTTTTCCCGATTAAGTCTGTGCGCGTCACATTCGATACATAGCCGTGTTCAGTATCCGTCGAATCACTTAAAATAAACTTTTTAAAAAATTTCATTTCTTTTCCCAACACCTTTACCATCAAAATCAGTACTGCAGTTGCTACTAAAAAGGCGATCAATAGGGAAACGGCCATCCATAGCATGCTTGCACCGGCAAAAAGCACTCCTGCGGCAAAGAGGAGAAAGCCTAAAAAACCGATAACCCCGCCTGGTAAAATGACTTCGGCCAGAATAAAAAGAACACCAACAATGATAAGCAGAACTGTTGATATCCCAGCATCACCTGACATCACATGTCCTGCTATAAAGATGATTAATGCAAGGGTGGCAGCCATCCCGGGCAGTCCGAAGCCTGGTGTAAACAATTCCAAAATAAAACCTGCCAGCATAACGGATAACAAAATCATGACCGTAATGGGGTGTGTAGCAAACTCAATAAACCGGTCACTCCAGTTAAAGGCCGTTAAAACTGGAAAACCTGCAAGCAGCCCTGTCCAGTTTCTCATGTCACTCGATTTCACCGCCTTTCTATAGGTTGTTTCTTATTTATACGGAATAAACAGGAAAAAAGTTTCATAAAATAAAATAAAAAAACTGCCGCCCAATTAAGGACGGCAGCTTTTTAGGAAAGCTTTTGCTGAACAAGACGGTTGACAAGTGATCCATCTGCTTTGCCTTTTACTTTTGGCATAAGCGCAGCCATCACTTTCCCCATGTCTGATTTTGCAGAAGCGCCTGTTTCAGCGATTGTTTCTTCCACAATAGCTGATACTTCTTCTTCTGAAAGCTGTTTCGGCATATATTCGTTCACGTAAGTCAGTTCAGTCTGAATTTTGGCCACAAGATCCTCACGGCCGGCTTTTTCAAACTCGTGGAGGGAGTCTTTGCGCTGTTTCACTTCGCGAGAAAGGACTGTCAGTTCTTCCTCTTCTGTCAGGTCGCGGCCGCCTGCTTTAATACTTTCATTTTGCAATGCAGCTTTGAGCATGCGGATGACTGTCAGCTTTTCTTTCTCTTTGTTCTTCATCGCTTGCTTCATCTCATCATTAAGACGTCCGAGAAGACTCATATAAAAACCTCCTCTTAGAACTTACGTTTACGAGCTGCTTCTGATTTCTTTTTGCGTTTCACGCTTGGTTTTTCATAAAATTCGCGCTTTCTGTACTCCTGCAGGGTGCCAGTTTTAGAAACAGTTTTCTTGAAACGGCGAAGAGCATCTTCAAGCGATTCGTTTTTGCGAACAACAGTTTTTGACATTTCTTTTTCCCTCCCTCCGAACACATTACGATGGAAATTCCATGTACTGCACTATTATAATACATGCATAGTATTCGGTCAAGAAACTTTCTTTACAAAAGATTCATAATTAATATCCAGCTTCTCCCTCGACTCCGGTTACAATGGCGATCCCTGAGCTTGCGCCGATTCGGGTCGCTCCTGCTTTCACCATCGTCATAGCATCCTGCTGGGTACGAACGCCTCCTGAAGCTTTTACGCCTACTTTAGGCCCGACCGTTTCACGCATTAAGCGTATATCTTCTTCCGTTGCTCCGCCTGCTGAAAAGCCGGTTGATGTTTTAACATAATCCGCTCCTGCAGCCACTGCGAGCTCGCATGCTGTTTTCTTTTCTTTTTGCGTTAACAGGCTTGTTTCAATAATGACTTTTACAAGCGCTTTTCCCTGCGCGGAAGCCACGACCGCTTTGATATCTTTTTGAACGGTTTCGGTGTCGCCGTCTTTTAAAGCGCCAATATTAATCACCATATCGACTTCTGTCGTTCCGTGCTCAATCGCTGCTTTTGTTTCAAACGCTTTTACTTCCGTCAGTGTAGCGCCAAGCGGGAAACCGATCACTGTACAAACCTTTACTTCTGATCCCCGCAGAAGTTCGGCCGCCTGCTTGACTCGCGCTGGATTCACGCAGACCGATGCAAAGCCGTGCCGGTTTGCTTCCTCACAAAGCTTCGCAATTTCTTCCTTTGTGGCATCTGCTTTTAACAGCGTATGGTCAATCGTTTTAGCAATATTTCCAAATGTATCGGTAATCATCTTCATGATCCCCTTTCGGTTAGTTGTCCGTACCTCTTTAGTTTATCATTATTCTGGGCAGCTTGCGAGAAACAGCAGCAAAAAAAGCCGGCGCAGCGGCCGGCTTTTGATTATGCATGAGCTGGTTCAAGAACGCGGACAAATTGTCCTTCGTTGTATGGGTAGCCAGCTTTTGTAATCTTCACTTTTACAATTTTCCCTACCATATCTTCTGTAGCCGGGAAAACTACTTTTAAGTAATTGTCAGTATAACCGCTGTACAGTCCTTCTCCGCCTTCTCCAAACGGTTCTTCCGGAATTACTTCAAGCACTTCGTTTTCAAAACGGGCTGCGTATTCTTTCGCAAGCTGGTCGGACAGGGCGATCAATTTATGAACACGCTCATTTTTCACTTCTTCATCTACTTGATCTTCCATTCGGGCTGCCGGCGTACCCGTCCGTTTTGAATAAGGGAATACGTGCAGCTCGGAGAAGCCATGTTCTTGAATGAAGTTGTACGTCTCCATAAATTCTTCTTCTGTTTCGCCCGGGAAGCCTACAATAACGTCAGACGTTACAGCAAGTCCTGGAAGTGCTTTTTTCAGCCGGTTTAAGCGGTCTGCAAAAGCGGCCATTGTATACTTGCGGCGCATCCGCTTTAACACTGTGTCCGAACCGGACTGAAGCGGAATGTGCAGGTGACGGACCACAATATTTGACTGGTCAATCACATCGATCACTTCATCGGTTAACTGACTTGCTTCAATTGAAGAAATACGGATTCGTTTTAATCCAGGCACCTTTACTTCAAGATCACGAAGAAGCATTGCCAGATTATAATCCTTAAAATCAGACCCGTAACCGCCGGTATGAATACCCGTTAAAACGATTTCCTGATAGCCGGACTCGACAAGCTGTTTTGCCTGACGAATGACTTCTTCCGGGTCACGCGAACGCATTAAGCCGCGTGCCCATGGGATAATACAAAACGTGCAGAAGTTATTGCAGCCTTCTTGAATTTTCAAAGAAGCACGAGTCCGGTCCGTAAATGCCGGCACATCCAGTTCTTCATACACGCGATTCTTCATAATATTGCCTACCGCATTGATCGGCTGGCGCTCTGCTTTAAATTGCTCGATATAATCAAGCATCTTGACACGATCCTGTGTCCCTACAACGATATCTACTCCCGGAATGGCCATAATTTCAGCCGGCGATGTCTGCGCATAGCAGCCAGTTACACAAATAACCGCATCCGGATTTTTGCGCACAGCGCGCCGGATCACCTGCCGGCTTTTTTTGTCACCTGTATTGGTAACAGTACACGTATTAATTACATAAACGTCAGACGTTTTTTCAAAATCTGTACGTTCATAGCCTTGCTGCTCAAACAGCTGCCAGATTGCTTCTGTTTCATAATGGTTTACTTTGCAGCCTAATGTATGAAATGCCACTGTTGGCATGTTGATCACCTCTTCAATTCTAAATAAAACGAAACCGCCGACAGCACATACAAAGGCGCTGTTTCCGCCCGAAGAATTCTTGGGCCAAGGGCACAGGGAATAAAGTCTGAATTCTGCAGCTGAGCCGCTTCTTTTTCAGAAAACCCACCTTCCGGGCCGGTGACGACCAGCATTCGCCCGCCTGGCTTCAATGAATGAACAGCCTCATAAAATGCCGTCATTTCTCCAGATTTAGCTGTTTCTTCATAAGCAAAGATTTTCACATCAAACGTGCTTGACTGCTCAACCATCTGCTTCATAGACGCAGGTTCTGCTACGTCTGGAATTCGGTTTCGGTGTGACTGTTCCGCCGCTTCTTTAGCAATTTTCTGCCAGCGCTCTGTTTTTTTGGCTCCTTTTTTCGGATCCCACTTTACGATTGAGCGCTCCGCTTCAAATGGAACAAACCCGGCAGCGCCGAGTTCTGTTCCTTTCTGTATAATATAATCGAATTTATCGCCTTTCACAAGACCGCAGGCAACCACAACCTCAGCCGGCATTTCCGTTGACTGCTCAAGCCATTCCTCTATTCTTGCTTCAACAGAGGTGTCTGTTACAGACGTTAGGACAGCCACCCCTGCTTTGCCTTCCGGGAAGACGGCATAAACACGGTCTCCTTCTTCCATCCGCATAACCCGGCGGATGTGATGCGCATCTTCTTTTGAAAAGTGAATGTTTTCTGCATTCTGCCCGCTCGTTAAGAAATATCGCTGCATACTTGCACCTCTATCATTCCGCTTTTTTGCCGACGATGCAGACCCAGTCTTCCATGACGACGGTTTCTTCGATAAATAAACCAGCATCCGTCATCGCTTTGCGCACCTCGTCTTTTTTCTGCCCGATAATACCGGATGCAATAAAGAATCCGCCCGGGCGCAGGATTGACGCTACGTCATCGGTAAAGGAAATAATTACTTCCGCTAAAATATTGGATACAACTACATCGGGCTGGTCGTCAATTCCGTCAATTAAATTGTTTTTAGAAACTGTAACAATGTGTTCCGCATGGTTCAATGCCACATTCTGGCGCGCTGCTGATACGGCCACTTCATCTAAATCAAGCGCCGTAACACGAGAAGCTCCCAGCAGAGCGGCCCCAATAGCCAGCACCCCTGATCCTGTTCCTACATCCACCACATGGTGGTTTGGTTTCACAAACCGTTCCAGCGCCTGAAGGCACATCACGGTTGTTGGATGCGTTCCTGTACCAAATGCCATGCCCGGGTCCAGCTCAATGATGAGTTCATCGGTTGAAAATGGCTCATACTCTTCCCATGTAGGAACAATCGTAAATTTTTCAGAGATTTTTACCGGATTATAGTATTGTTTCCATGCTGTTGCCCAGTCTTCTTCATGTACTTCGCTGACAGATACGTGCAGCTTTCCAGTATCAATTTGATAAGCAGACAAATTTTTAACAGCAGCTGTAATATCATCAACCGTTTCCTGCAGAAAACTGTTTACCGGCAGGTACGCTTTTACAGCCACTCCCTCATCCGGGTAGTCGTTTGGGTTCAGCTCGTACAATTCACCGAAAAGGCCGCCTTCCCGCTTCTTATCAAGCTCGGCACGGTCTTCAATGACAACACCGCTCGCCCCTGCCTCATGTAAAATATTCGAAATCGGTTCAACTGCATCGTTTACGGTTTCAATGCAAATTTCTGACCACTTCATATATGTCCGCTCCCATCATGCCATTTAATCACGCTTGAGTGCGCGTTTTACTTTATCAAAAAAGCCATCTTCTTCGCTCGGCTGCTCGCCGCTTACCTCTGCAAACTCCCGCAGCAGCTGTTTTTGCTTCTCATTTAGTTTTACCGGTGTAATTACTTTTACTAAAACATGCTGATCGCCTGTGCCAAAACCTCTTACATTGGCTACACCCTTGCCGCGCAGACGGAATCTGGTGCCGCTTTGTGTGCCAGCCGGAATCTTCAGCTTCACTTTACCGTGAACCGTCGGCACTTCGATTTCATCACCAAGAGCAGCCTGTACGAATGTGATCGGCATTTCACAGTAAATATCATCGCCGTCCCGTTCGAATAATTCATGTTCGCGCACCCGGAATACAACATACAAATCGCCTGGAGGTCCCCCGTTAATACCGGCTTCTCCCTGCCCGGATAAACGGATTTGCTGGCCTTCATCAATACCAGCAGGCACTTTCACATTGATTTTTTTGTTTTTCGTTACGCGGCCGTCTCCACCACATGTAGAACATTTATCTTTAATCATTTTGCCTGTACCGCTGCAATGATGACAAGTACGGCGCGTTGCTACACGGCCAAATGGTGTGTTTTGCTCCACATTTACCTGGCCGGCTCCGCCACAGTGTGAGCACGTTTCAGGAGATGTGCCCGGCTTCGCACCGCTTCCATGGCACGTTCCGCACTCTTCTTCTTTCGGAATGGTAATATCTTTTTCCACACCGAAAACCGCTTCTTCAAATGTCAAAGTCATTGTATATTGAAGGTCGTCTCCCTGACGGGGCGCATTCGGATCGCGTCTGCGGCCCCCACCGCCGAAAAAGGTACTGAAAATATCATCAAAACCGCCGCCAAAGCCGGAGAATCCGCCACCGCCGAATCCGCCCTGCTGCGGGCCTGCGTGGCCAAATTGGTCGTACTGGGCTCTTTTTGAATCATCACTCAGCACTTCATAAGCTTCCGAAATTTCTTTAAACTTTTCATCCGCGCCCGCTTCTTTATTGATATCCGGATGATATTTTTTAGACAGCTTTCGGTATGCTTTTTTAATTTCGTCTTTTGAAGCCGTTTTACCGACGCCTAATACGTCATAATAATCCCGTTTACTCACCGTTTTCACTCCCGTTTTATTCACATAACCGCTATTTTAACATACATCTGCTCTTCATTGGTAAATTAAATTGCTTCACGAAAAAAGCCAAAGCCGGAAAACCGCTGACTTTGACTTTTTCGTGTGACTTTGCTTAGTTTTTATCTTTTGAATCGTCTACTTCTTCAAATTCGGCATCCACGACACCGTCATCTTTTGCGGCGCCTTCAGCCCCTTGCTGTGCTTGAGCCGCTTTTGCTGCTTCTTCATACAGCTTCATAGACAATGCCTGCACAATTTCATTTAATGCATCACGTTTTGTGCGGATTTCTTCAAGATCGCCTTTTTCAATAGCTTCTTTCAGCGCATCTTTTGCTTCCGTTGCTTTTTGAAGTTCTGCTTCGTCCACTTTGCCTTCAAGCTCTTTTACCGTTTTTTCTGTTGTAAACACAAGCTGGTCTGCTTCGTTGCGAAGTTCTACTTCTTCTTTACGCTGTTTGTCAGCATCCGCGTTTTCTTCCGCTTCTTTTACCATGCGTTCGATTTCTTCATCAGAAAGGCCGGATGAAGATTGAATCGTAATCGCCTGTTCTTTTTGTGTGCCAAGATCTTTTGCTTTTACATTTACGATACCGTTTTTATCGATATCAAATGTTACTTCAATTTGCGGTACACCGCGCGGTGCCGGCGGAATGTCTGTCAACTGGAAGCGGCCAAGCGTTTTGTTGTCAGCTGACATTGGACGCTCACCTTGAAGCACATGAATATCAACAGCCGGCTGGTTATCTGCTGCCGTCGAGAATACTTGTGATTTTGATGTTGGGATTGTTGTGTTACGATCGATCAGCTTTGTAAATACGCCGCCCATTGTTTCAATACCAAGCGAAAGCGGTGTAACATCAAGAAGGACAACGTCTTTTACGTCACCTGTAAGTACGCCGCCCTGGATCGCTGCACCCATTGCAACTACTTCGTCCGGGTTAACGCCTTTATGCGGCTCTTTGCCTGTTTGCTTTTTGATCGCTTCCTGTACAGCTGGAATACGAGTTGAACCACCGACAAGGATTACTTTATCGATATCCGCATTTGTTTTGCCTGCATCTTGAAGTGCCTGACGAACAGGGCCCATCGTACGCTCTACAAGGTTTGATGACAGCTCATCAAATTTCGCACGTGTAAGTGTTGTTTCAAGGTGAAGCGGTCCAGCTTCTCCTGCTGTGATAAATGGAAGAGAGATTTGTGTAGATGTAACACCAGACAAATCTTTTTTCGCTTTTTCAGCAGCATCTTTTAAACGCTGCATTGCCATTTTGTCTTTTGACAAATCGATGCCGTTTTCTTTCTTGAATTCATTTACAAGATAGTCAATGATGACTTCATCAAAGTCGTCGCCGCCCAGACGGTTGTCGCCGGCAGTTGAAAGTACTTCAAATACACCGTCGCCCAGCTCAAGGATCGAAACGTCAAATGTACCGCCGCCAAGGTCATATACAAGGATCGTTTGGTCCTGGTCTGTTTTATCCATGCCGTATGCAAGCGCAGCAGCTGTCGGCTCATTGATAATACGCTCTACTTCAAGACCAGCAATTTTACCGGCATCTTTTGTAGCCTGGCGTTCAGCATCATTGAAGTAAGCCGGTACCGTAATAACGGCTTTGTCTACTTTTTCACCAAGGTAATCTTCTGCATAAGCTTTTAAATGTTGTAAAATCATTGCGGAAATCTCTTGTGGTGAATACTCTTTTCCATCAATCGTTTCTTTATGGGTTGTACCCATATGGCGCTTAATCGAAATAATGGTATTCGGGTTTGTAATCGCCTGGCGTTTTGCCACTTCCCCTACCTGGCGCTCGTCATTTTTAAATGCTACAACAGATGGTGTTGTACGATTGCCTTCTGGATTTGGGATTACTTTTGCTTCGCCGCCTTCAAGGACTGCTACGCAAGAGTTTGTTGTTCCAAGGTCAATACCGATAATTTTACTCATTTTTAAAGTTCCCTCCTGAAATCATTGCTTATCAAAATAAATTTATTGATTTACTTTTACCATTGACGGGCGAATAACCCGATCTTTTAATGTATAGCCTTTTTGCAGCTCAGCTAAAACTGAATTTGGTTCTGCTGATTCATCGCTGTCTGTCATGACTGCTTGATGTACATTCGGATCAAATGGCTTTCCGACTGTTTCGATTGGCTTGACACCTTCGCTCTCAAGCGCCGTAACAAATGTTTTATAAACCATCTCCATTCCTTGAAGAACAGATTTTGTTTCTTCATGTTCTGGAGTGATCTGCAGCGCCCGCTCGAAATTATCAAGCACTGGCAGCAGCTCCGTTACAAGCTTTTGCGCGCGGTATTTTTCCTGTGCTTCCCGGTCCAGGTTTGCCCGGCGACGGAAATTATCGAAATCTGCCCGCAGCCGCAGATAACGCTCCTCTGCTTCATCAAGCTGTTTTTGAAGCTGCTCTTCTTTTGATTCTTCTTCTACCTCTTCAATGATTGTTTGATCCACCTCTACTTCAACCGTACCTTGCTCTTCTGTAGAAGAAACCGCCTCATCGGCTGGTTTTTCTTCCGTCAATGGCTTTTGTTCTTCTGCCACTGATGTCACCTCCAACATTTATCATCAATTTATGTTCGCGTATTGTAAAGGCGCGTCAGCACCTTTGTCATGTCATGACTTAAAAAATCCACAAGTGTAATCACACGCGAATACTCCATCCGTTTCGGACCAAGAATGGCAATGGTGCCAACCGGCTCATCCCCAACGGAATAAGACGCCGTAATTAAACTGCAGTCCTCCATTGCCTGCTCCGCGTTTTCCGTTCCGATTCTCACCTGTACACCGGTTTCTGTCGGACGGATTAACTCATACATATCTTGTTCTTTCTCCATCATGTCCATCACAAGGCGGACTTTTTCCACATCACGAAATTCCGGCTGATTGAAAATATTTGTTTTGCCCCCGATAAACAGCTTGCCGATTGGCGGGCCGCCGGAAGCTTCCGCAAACATGTGCAGTACAGCTTCGTAATTGTGAAGATGCCGTCTCATTAATTCCGCTGTTTCTTTGTAAATTTTTCGGCGAAGCTCTGCCAATGGCACACCGGTCAGCCGATCATTTAAAATATTGACCATTTTTTCAATATCTGACGGCTCTATTCCTTCCGGCAGAGAGAAAATTCTATTTTCCACATGTCCCGTGTCAGTTACGATAATGGCAACAGCAGACTGGGTATCAATAGGAATAATTTGCAGGCGTTTAACCCGGTGGTCGTTAAATTTCGGCCCAAGAACGATCGATGTATAATTTGTCAATTCTGACAAAATCGTCGCTGCATTTTGAACGGCTTTTTCAAGCCCTTCCTGCCTGTCGGCAAAAATAGAATGAATCGCTGTCCGTTCGCTGCGCCGTAAGGATCCCGGTGACAGTAAGTGATCTACGTAGTACCGGTACCCTTTTTCCGACGGAACACGGCCGGATGAGGTATGCGTTTTTTCCAAAAACCCCATTTCCTCCAAATCCGCCATTTCATTACGAATAGTGGCCGGACTAAAGGAAATTTCCTCTTTCTTGGCAAGATTGCGTGAACCGACTGGCTGCGCCGAACGAATAAAGTCGTCAATGATAATCTGCAAGATGAAAAGTTGGCGGTCTGTCAGCACGTATATCACCTCTGTTAGCACTCTTTGTATTCGAGTGCTAAATCTACATTTAAATTATCAAAATCCTTTTTGTCTGTCAACGAGTACGCTCACATTTGTGCGCCAATTAAAAAAGATTGAAACACTTCATTTCCGAGAAACTTTCCACGGTGGGTAAGGCGGATAAAACCTTCTTCCACCTCAAGCAGTCCACGGCTCGTCATTTCCTGGATAGCTTTTTGGAACAGCCGGACCGGGCTTTCTCCGTATTGTTTTTCGAATGCTGCGATAGACACACCCTCCATTTTTCGCAATCCGAGAAACATTTCTTCTTCCATTTGTTCCGGCTTCGTTACCCTTTGGGAAGATATACGCGGCTGTTCATTACGCTCAATGGGCTGCATGTATTTTTTAAGCGGGCCAAAATTTGCGTATCGCTCTCCATCTACATACCCGTGCGCACCGGCACCGAATCCATAATATTCTTCATTGTTCCAATACGTAATGTTATGAATACTTTCAAATCCCGGACGGGCAAAATTGCTGATTTCATATTGATGAAGCCCGTGTGCTTCCATTTCTCTCATGACGGCTTCGTACATATCCGCTTCCGCTTCTTCCTTTGGAAGCGGGAGGCGGCCTTTGGCCATTAAATTATAAAAAACCGTTTTCGGTTCGATGATCAGTGAATACGCGGAGTAATGCGGAAGGCCCAGTGCCAATGCCTGCTTTGCTGTATCCACTGCATCATCAACCGTCTGCTCCGGCAGTCCATAAATTAAATCGATGCTTAAATGATCAAAGCCTGCCCGTTCAGCATCCCTGACCGTGCGCAGAACATCTTCTTTCGTATGCGTGCGCCCGATGCGTTTTAAATGAGCATCATTAAAGGACTGAACTCCAATGCTCAGCCGGTTTACGCCGCCTTCTTTTAAAATGCGCAGTTTTTCAGGTGTTAAGTCGCCCGGATTGGCTTCGAATGTATACTCGGCACCCGGCTGCAAAGGAAGCCGCTGTTCAATTGACTCGACCAGCTGTAGAAGCTGTGCCTCATTTAGGGAGGTCGGTGTTCCGCCTCCTACAAAAATCGACTGTAGTCCCTGCTTGACGCCGGCCATCGCCATTTCTTTATCAAGCGCATTTAAATACTCTTCCACTGGCTGGTTTTTCATAAATACTTTATTAAAATCACAATAATGACAAATATGATGGCAAAACGGAATATGAAGATAAGCTGCTTTTGTCATTTTGTTCACGCCCTTCTATACATAAAGGAAGGTGCCCATCATACGGGCACCTCAGGCTGCTGACAAACGCCCGCTTTCGGCGTCACTTGCCGTGTGTGAATGCTCATGACCCGAAAAGGTCACTCCGCTTCCCGAACGGCTTCGTTCCTGGAAAGGCAGACGTTTTGAATCAGCCTGCTCTCTTCCTGTGTCTACGCTCTGAGATACCCGTAATCCAGGCACCTTCTTGTTATTTTTGTGGATCATCCATTTTTAAGACAGCCATAAACGCTTCCTGCGGGACTTCAACCGATCCAACCTGCTTCATGCGCTTTTTCCCTTCCTTCTGCTTCTCAAGCAGTTTCCGTTTCCGGGAAATATCTCCGCCGTAACACTTGGCCAGAACGTTTTTACGCATCGCTTTAATGGTGGACCGGGCCACAATTTTGTTGCCGATCGCCGCCTGTATAGGCACCTCAAACTGCTGGCGCGGAATGAGTTCTTTCAGCTTTTCAACGATAATCTTGCCGCGGTCATACGCAAAGTCACGGTGAACAATAAAGCTGAGTGCATCGACCGTTTCTGCGTTGAGAAGAATATCCATCTTCACCAGCTTGGATTGTTTGTAGCCAATGAGTTCGTAGTCGAATGAGGCATAGCCTTTCGTACTCGACTTCAGCTGATCAAAGAAGTCATACACAATTTCAGACAGCGGCATTTCATAAACAACGCTGACGCGGTTTGTATCAAGATACTGCATATCAATAAAATTGCCGCGTTTACCCTGGGCAAGCTCCATCACTGCTCCGACATAGTCATTCGGCACGATGATCGATGCTTTTACATACGGTTCTTCAACGTGGGCAATTTTTTGTGGATCCGGCATATCCGATGGATTATCGATCCGAACCTCTTCACCATCTGTCATCGTTACCTGGTAAATAACGCTTGGTGCTGTTGTAATCAAGTCAATTTTAAACTCGCGTTCAATCCGTTCCTGAATAATCTCCATATGAAGCAGGCCAAGGAAGCCGCAGCGGAAACCAAAGCCGAGTGCCTGGGATGTTTCCGGCTCATATTGAAGAGCGGAGTCATTCAACTCAAGCTTTTCAAGCGCTTCACGCAAGTCATTGTATTTTGACGAATCGATCGGGTAAAGACCGCAATACACCATTGGATTCAGTTTTCGATAGCCGGCAAGCGGTTCTGTCGCACTGTTTTTCGCCGATGTGATTGTATCCCCGACCTGCGTATCTCCGACATTTTTAATAGCGGCAGCAAGGTAGCCAACATCTCCAACCGTCAGCTCTTTTCGCTGTGTCGTTTTTGGGGTAAAAACACCGATTTCAGTTACTTCAAACTCTTTTCCGGTCGCCATCATTTTAATTTTGTCGCCGACCTTCACCGTGCCATCTACAACCCGGATATAAGCAATAACCCCGCGGTATGCATCGTAAAGAGAGTCAAAAATAAGGGCTTTAAGCGGTGCTTCCGGATCCCCGGTTGGCGCCGGCACTTTTTCAACCACCTGTTCTAAAATTTCCTCGATACCAATGCCGGCTTTCGCTGACGCTAGAACCGCTTCTGAGGCATCCAGGCCGATCACATCTTCTACTTCCTGGCGCACACGCTCTGGTTCTGCAGCCGGAAGATCAATTTTATTAATAACCGGCAAAATTTCAAGGTCATTGTCCAGGGCTAAATAAACGTTAGCGAGCGTTTGTGCTTCAATGCCCTGCGCCGCATCCACCACAAGGATGGCGCCTTCGCAGGCTGCAAGACTTCTTGATACTTCGTACGTAAAATCGACGTGTCCCGGCGTATCAATCAAGTGAAAGATATAGTCCTGTCCGTCTTTAGCCGTATAGTTCAGCTGTACTGCATTTAGTTTAATCGTAATACCGCGTTCCCGTTCAAGATCCATTGAATCAAGAAGCTGGCTTTTCATTTCACGCGCTGTTAACGCTTTTGTTTTTTCTAAAATACGGTCAGCAAGCGTTGATTTCCCATGGTCAATATGGGCAATGATCGAGAAATTCCGAATACGCTCCTGCCGTTCTAGTCGTTCGTTGTTGTTCATTTCAATGTTCACTCCTGTTTATCGGCACATAGATACTATTGTGATTATATCAGCGCGTTATGCAATTGACAACGAACATTAAAACGAACGGGCTATTCATTTTGTTCCGCTTTAATAAAACGGGCCAAAATATCAGCGACGGCAGCCGCACTTCTTTCCAATTCTTCACGGGTGTTATCCACACCGCCCATTTCAATCAAAATCGCCCGGTTTGAAAGATCCTGGTTGAATTTTCCGTTTGTCTGGCTGCCCGATTTTACGATTACACCGCGCGAAAGACCGGGATAATACTGTTCGAAAAGTTTATGAAGTGATGAAGCAAAACGGGCATTTTCTTCATACCCTGGATGCTCTCCGCCGACGACAAATACGGTTTTTGCCATATCCTGCCCGTTTACACGGGCTGTTGTGATCGATTTGTCCTGTGAATCGCGATGAATATCAATTAAATAAGACAACGACGGCTCTTCTTTTTGAACAGCCGCAACGACAGTCCGTGATTCTTCATAGGAAGCACTGTATTTTTTCCCTTTTTTCTTTAACAGCGCCCCTATATCCGTTTTATTGACAGATACCCCGATTCCCTTTTCTTCCAAACTTTTTCCAATCATTGTTCCCACTTCTGTAATGTTCATTGGGGCTTGTCCATTTTTAGGAGTGAATGATTCGGACGTATGCGTAAAGTAAAGAAGCACTTTTTCTTCCCCGGCTGGAGGCGTATTTTCTTTTGGCTCATCCGGTTCTGATTCTTTCGGCACCGGAAGATCATCCGGCTTTTTGGATTCAACCGGTAAATTCGTATAATCCGTTCCTTCCCCGGCAATTAAAATTTGGCTGTCATAAATAGAAAAGCCCGGAAGTTCTTTTCCCAGAAAGGTCCGCGGATCGCGCAAACTAATTCCGGCAGCCGATTGAAAGGCAGCGTCCACCCACCCGATTGTACCTTGTCCCACTTTTTCATTTGACTGGAAAGCATGATTTTCTAAACGCAGAAGCTGATAAAAAGAAGCGGCCGGAATTTCTGCTGCCGCCCGGCTCATAGATTGGGAGGTAAAATGGTACGAAAACGGCATGACCGTTAAAAACCCCGCCATCCAAAACGGCATGACCACTAGGCAGGCGTATACGGGAACAAGCCAGTATGGTATATACTTTTTTTTGCGCAAAAGGATTGTCGCCATCCCCTTTTCAGCTCTTATCCCTTTACCTTATGCAGCAAATAAAAAAAGCAGACCATGAATCAGCCTGCAAAAAAAGATCGTGTTTCTTCCGGTGGACGGTCATGAAGAGATTCATTCAATGCACTGGAAACGACCGCTGCCGCTCCTTGAATAAACATGTCCGCTTCTTTTGGTGTTACAATCATATTTAAACCTGCCGGGGTCAGCACTTCATGAATTAATTGATGTTTTTCGTTTTCATCCAGCAGACCGATATTTCCTAAAAACGACCGCTTCCATTCTTCATCTCCGCGTCCGCTTTTTTCTTGCAGATTCTCCATGACCATTTCCACTGCGTCACGCGTGACGGTAGCAGCGTCAATCACAGTCGGAATGCCAATGGCGATCACCGGGATACCTGCTGTTTCACGACTGATTTCTTTTCGGCGGTTCCCGATCCCGGCTCCCGGCTGAATACCTGTATCCGTCATTTGAATCGTCGCATTCAGTCTTTCAATCGAACGAGCAGCGAGCGCGTCAATGACAATTAAAAAATCCGGCTTCTCACGCTCAATTAAACCAAGCAGAATATCTCCTGTTTCAATTCCCGTCATGCCCATAACACCGGGAGAAATGGCGCTGACCGGGCGATAGCCGGGCTGAACGTGTTCAGGATGCAGCTTGAATAAGTGATTGGTCACGATAAGACGGTCCGTTACACGCGGCCCAAGAGAATCGGGCGTAACGAGTTCATTTCCAAGACCGGCAATTAAACAAGAGGCGTCTTGCTTAATACCCGCTCCCTTTATAAATAAACGAATTTCTTCTGCTACTACCCGGCTGATGGCAGCATGGCGGGCAGAATCGGAGTGGCGCAAGTCCGCTG
The DNA here is from genome assembly GCF_023715895.1 of Domibacillus indicus. Taxonomy (GTDB): domain Bacteria; phylum Bacillota; class Bacilli; order Bacillales; family Domibacillaceae; genus Domibacillus; species Domibacillus indicus_A. The sequence continues at coordinate 464,086 of NZ_JAMBOO010000003.1, forward strand.
ATTCAACGGTAACATAATGGCCAGCTTTTCTTCCGGTTATCTGCTCAGCTTCCTTTGTAATTTCGACCGTTGTCACCTTCGTGCCTTCTTTTTCTTCTTCCTTCATTTCAATTCCAGGGACTTTACTTCCTGTTTGCTGCTCGGCAATTAAAGCAGATTCCAAGGCTAAATCTGTGCGTGGAGACCATTTTTCCATTTAATTCACCCTCCATTTTTTTCACAGTTTGCCCCTGTGTGTAAAAGTTTATTCCTTTACACCGGATTCCTATTGCATTTCTTTTATTCCTTTGCTAAAATACTTCTTGTTGTTTAATTCAATAATGATTGATAATCGGGTACGAATAAAAGTTCGATCCATTTTAGGAGGTGACAGTAAATGCCAAATATTAAATCTGCCATCAAACGCACAAAAACTGCTCAAATTCGTTCAGCACGCAACACGCAAGCGAAATCAGCTATGCGTAGCGCGGTGAAAAAGTTCGAAACAGCAGCTGCTAATAATGACGAAAACGCAAAAGAATTGCTTGTACAAGCAGTTAGCAAACTAGATAAAGCTGCAGCAAAAGGCCTTATCCACAAAAACGCTGCGAACCGTCAAAAAAGCCGTCTTATGAAAAAGCTGGCTAACTAATAAAAAAAGTGTCCAAATTGGACACTTTTTTTATTTTGTCTGCATCATCGTCTGCAGCCGGAAGAAAAATAACTCCATAATCATTTTTTTATCCATAGCACTGCTTTTCATCTCATAATCGCTTTCTGCAAGCATTTGTATCACTGCGGCAAGCTGTGCTTCCGAAAAAGCCCGTGCCTGTCCCCCCGCTATTTTTACACGAAACGGATGCACTTTCAGCTGTCCGGCTATTTGCTGCTGGCCGTATCCTTTTTTCAACAGCTCTTTTACTTGATAGATCAGCCGGAACTGTCCCGCTATAACGGCAAGAATTTTTAACGGCTCTTCATTCAGGCGGATTAAATCATAATAAATGCGTAGTGCTTCAGACAAATGCCCTGTGACGATACGGTCTACCAGTCGAAAAATATCACTTTCGAGCGTCCGCGCCGTCAGTGCTGTTACATTTTCTTCGGTAATCTCGTTTCCCTGCCCGGCATGAAGAGCAAGCTTCATAATCTCCATCGACAGGACAGACAAGTTAAATCCGGCAATAGCGAGGAGCTGATGGATGGCTGCATCTTCTATTACCACTCCTTCTTCTGCGGCTCTGCCCTTAATCCAGCCGGACAGCTCCCGTTCAGCTGGACGTTTTGCTTCCAAAACGCCTGCCTGCTTTTTAATGAGCTTTGTTAATTTTTTTCGTTCATCAAGCTTTTCAAACCTTCCTTGAAAAACAAGAATTGTAAATGGAGCGGGGTCCTGCAGGTATTGTTCAAGCCTTTTTGTATCATGCTCTATTTTTGATTTTTCAGCTGTGAAAAAAATCGGGTTCTGAACAAACACAAGCTTCCTGTCTCCAAGAAACGGCAGGGTTTCCGCTTCTTCAATGGCCGCTTCTACCGGCGCTTCTGTCATATCAAAGGAAATGACGTTTAAATCCGTATCTTCCCCATCCAGTGCTCCTTTTAAAAGCAGCTGTCGTGCTTCTTCTATAAAATACTGCTCCGGCCCGTACAGCAAATAAACGGAACGAAACCGGCCGCTCTTTAACTCTTTTAATACATCCATTTACTCGACTCCATTCTGTTTCTGTTTTCATTGTAGGAAAAACCATCCCGATACGCAAGATAGACTCCATCTTTTCCATCTACAAACTTATCCGCTTTTTAAATGAAAAGAAGTTGTCTCGTATAGATTTTTCCTTTTTCATTGTCTATACTTAAAGAAAATGGGAGGGATGGCTGTGAACGATTTCGAAAAAAATGTTCAATCTAAGCGTAATGATGCTGTAGACTCCGCTGTAGGTTTTATCGTTTCATTCGGTTTCTTTGCTACCATGTTCATTCTTGCCACGGTGATTCAACTGGTCGGTTGAATCACCAAAACCCCGCCCTTTAATAGGACGGGGTTTTTTATGGAGATAGAAGTACAGTTTCGATTTTCCCATTCTCTCCTTTAAATGTATACGTAATGGCACCATGTTTGTCTGTACGGTATATGCGGACTCCTTCTTTTTCCAGCGTATCGGTCACTTCTTTATGCGGATGCCCATAACGATTGTTAAGTCCAGCAGATATCACGGCAAACTGTGGCTGAAGGGCTTGAATAAACGATGGCGAGGAAGAGGTTTTGCTGCCATGATGGCCTACTTTTAACCAGTCTGCATGGAAGCTGTACTTCTCGATCAATTCGGCTTCTCCCTCTTTTTCAAGATCACCTGTGAACAGCCATGTTTTCCCGCCGATTCTGGCAAAAAGCACAAGCGAGTCATTGTTCCCTTCATAATCCCGGTCATCCGGCGCTAAAAACTGAAAAACTGCGCTTTTTGTCCTCCAGCTTTCCCCTTCTCCGCCTTCCCGTATCTTCAGGCCGGTTTTGATCATGTCGGCTATGACCGGTTCTTCTCCTGATCCTGGTGAAATAATGATTTCTTTTGCCGAAATAGATTGGAGCACTTCTGCGGCTGCACCGGCGTGATCAAAATCTGCGTGGGTGATAATCAACTTATCCAGCTTGGCGATCCCTTCTCTTTTCAAAAAAGGAACGACTGTGTCTTTCCCTACTGAAAACCCGCCATTCCGTTCCTTCCAGGCTTCCTGCTCAAACGGCACCTGCCCGCCTGTATCAATTAAATAGTTTCCTTCATTGCGGGGCAATTGAATCAAAATGCTGTCTCCCTGACCAACATCTAGAAAGGTGATTTTCCCTTCTGGGGAGAAGCGGCCGGCCAGGACAAAAACAGCCAGGGCAAAACTGCATATCGCGAGGCTTAGTTTCATGTTTTTTCTCAATTCCCACAATAAAAGAGAAGCCAGAGAAGTGACAGTCAAAAGAGCAGCTGCTTCCATGCCTGGCTGTCCTGTTACAAAAACCGCAAATGGCAGATTCGCCAGCAGCGCAGCCAATTGATCCATTTTGATCAAACATTCATTGACAAATGAAGCGAAAAAAGAAATAGGCGTCAAAAAAGATAAGCAAAACAAAAGAAGAACGGCCGGCATCATAAAAAATGAATAAAATGGGACAAAAAGAAGGTTGGCCAGCGGTGAAATAACGGAGAGTTCTGCGAAATGGAAAAGCAATACCGGCAGGGCGGCAAGCTGAGATAAAACCGAAACAAATAAAGAAAGCTCGACTGCATGCTGCGCTTTTTTTAAAATTACACCGGTTGATAAAACGAGGGCGAACGTAACGAGGAAGGAAAGCTGAAAACCAGCTTGAAAGATCAAAAATGGGTTCCAAAGAGTCATGATTAAAAAAGAAGCTCCAAGTGCTCCAGCAGCTGATAATTTTCTGCTGTTAAAAGCAGCAAGCAAAATTGCACCTGTCATTAAACAGGAGCGAACAACCGGCGGAGACCCTCCCGCCAACAAGGCATAAAGAGGCAGCGCTGTTAATAAAAGCAGACGTGCCCACTCACGTGTCATTCCTGCACGGAGCAGCAGATAAAAAAGAAGTCCTGTCAAGAGCGTTACATGCAATCCTGAGATCGACAGAATATGCACGATGCCAAGCCGCTCGTAGTCTCCTTCTGTTTCTTCGGGACCGGATGACCGATCGCCAACCAGAAGCGCAGCCGCTGTATGGGCAAGAGGTGCTGGAAAACGTTCTTGAATACGCTTAATGGCGGCCATCCGCCAAGCAGCGGGTACATAACGAAGTGACTGGTTTAATACACACTGATCGAGAGAAATATGTTCAGGTGTGAGAACAAAGAAGGTTCCGCTCGCGGCTAAATAGGACCGGTAATCGAATTCACCTGGATTTCTGGCTTCGTTCGGAAGAGACGCTTTCCCTTGAACGCGGCAGGTTAATCCTGGAGTGAGCCCCTCTTGTAAAAGCTCTTTTTCTTCTTTCGAGTTCATTCGGTAGACCAAGCTGAGTCTTTCATGAAATTGTGTTTCTTCTACACCTGCTCTTAACCTGTTCCCTTCGATTTGGATATCATCTGTAAATGAAACGATCCATTTTGTTTCTTTTCCCGTAAAAGCAGACTGGCTGCGCGCTTCCTGAATTGGCACCACGCTCAAAAACAGCATAAATGTCCCGATTATCCAAAAGCGTGTACGCCTGTCCACCTTCCAACATAATAATCCTCCTATCGCAGCAGCCAGCAAAGCAGCCTGCCATGGCGCCTGCACTGCGAATAAAATGGCTGCAAGGGCCGCCATGCTCATTTGAAGAAGCGGCATACATCACCATCCTTTATTCAGCGGGAACGTGGATGACCTCAATATCTTTTAAAAAGTGGCTGTTCCATTTGTTTGGATAGGCATTACGATAGATAATCCGCCCTACACCGGCCTGGGCAAGCGTTTTTGCACAGTTTTCACATGGCTCGTGGGTAACGTAAGCAGATGCCCCTTTTAACTTATCACGCTCTGCATGAAGCACTGCATTTAATTCTGCATGCAGGCACCGGATACAACGGCCTTGATCCGATAATAAGCAGCCTGCGTCCTGGCAATGTTCATGCCCATGAATAGAACCGTTATAGCCTGTAGACACAATATGCTTGTCTTTTACAATCACACAGCCAACATGAAGCCGATTGCAGGTTGAACGAGTAGCCACCACCTCCGCAATATTTAAAAAATAATCATCCCAGCTTTTTCGTTCCATTCTCAAAACCTCTTTTCTGTTTCTTCCGGTCTGCGGCCGGTTTATTCTTTCAGTTTATCGAGAGGTTCTTCCATCCGTCAAACCCTTTATTGAATAGTCACGAGAGGAGCGAGCTTTTCAAATACTTTATCACCAATTCCTGCCACGTTTTTCAAATCCTCTACTGCTGTAAAAGCTCCTTCCGTTTCCCGGAAATCAATAATCGCCTGGGCTTTCGACTCACCAACACCCGGAAGCTCCTGCAATAATGACGAGTCTGCTGTATTGATATTGATCGAAGCAGATTCGGCAGCCGCATCACTGCCGGCTGCAGCTGAAGATGATGCAGTTGCTTGCTCTACATCCGGCATTTCTTCTCCCTCTGCCGGCACATAGATGACCATTTCATCCTGTACTTTTTGTGCTAAATTAATGGCAGCCGCATCTGCTTTTTCAGTAAGTCCCCCCGCTTTATTGATTGCATCATTCACCCGCTGATCATTTGACAGCACGTAAATGCCCGGCATTGAAACAGCTCCTTTCACATCAATGGCTACTTCACTAGGCTGATTTTGCACCGGGTCTGCTTCCTCGGCAGCCGGTTCACCTTTAGGGGCTTCTAAAAGAGCCGGCTCCGGCGGCAAAGCTTGCGGTTCTTCTTTTGTTAAACCGTACAGCCAGACGGCAGCTAAAACAGCTCCGGCAGCTGCTGGAACTTTGTATTTTTTAAGCATTTCTTGTTTGTTCATTTCTTCTCTTCTCCTTTCATTTACGATCATATTTACAAATAATATGCATACAGTGTTTAGATGAATAGGAAAGGGTGAATGCAAGCATGAACATTGGGATAATTGGTACAGGAAGCATTGGCACCGTTTTAACAGAAGCGCTCATGTTTGCTGCTGCTGTTGAGCCAGAAAATATTGTCCTGCACAATCGCACACGGGAAAAAGCCTTGCATTTAAAAGCCTTGTTTCCCGGTATACATGTGTGCCAAACCACTAAAGATCTTGTTAAAAAAACCCAGTTGATTTTTGTATGCGTCCGACAGCCCGATTTAAAGCCTCTTCTTGAATCGATCGCGCCTTTTTTAACGCAGGAACACTGTGTGCTGGCTACTGCAAGTGCGGTGTCAACGAAGCAAATGGAATCGATTATTTCCTGCTCCTGCGGAAAAGTCATCCCTTCTGTCACCAATACAGTAGCTTCTGGCGGTATTTTATACTCTTTTGGGGATTCCTGCGAAAATGACTGGCAGCAAAAAGTAACAGGACTGCTCAATCAAATTGCCAGCGTCGCGCTCGAAACAGATGATAACATTATCCGGGCTGCCTCAGATTTAACTGGATGCGGGCCCGCTTTCTTTTCCAAAATGGCAGTCATGTATGCAGATGAAGCTGTCACATATGGATTAACAAAAAGCCAGGCAGAAACGCTGGCGTTCCATATGATGATTGGCCTGGGAGAATTGCTGAAACAAAAGGATTGGACATTGGAGATGCTGACGGAACGCACCGCTGCAAAAGGCGGCGTAACAGGAAGAGGTCTTACGGTTATTGAATCTGAGGCAGGCGAATTGTTTGCATCGCTTTGCAGAATGACACAGCAAAAAGCTGCTGAAGACAGAAAAGAGGCATCTGCCGCATTTGGCATTATTGACTAAATTCGGCGCTCCTTTTCGTTTTCCTTTCTTCTTTACAAAATCTTAACAAAAAAGAGCAGCTGATCAGCTGCTCTTTCTTGCTTTGAAAAAGATCCGTTCTGACTCTGGTGCTGGGGCACCATTTGTGAAATCGGCCGTGATCGCTTCAACATAGAAGCCCGCTTCTTTAAGCCACTGGTCATATACTTTAGGCTCAAAAGTGCGTTGATAATGCAATTCATCAAATCGTTCATATTCGCCGTTCTCTGTTTGAACGAAGAACGTTAATTCATGTTCGACACTGTCCGGATGTTCTCCCGGAAATGCATTCCATATAAATGAAATATCTTCGGCGGCATCCGCAAACGTCTGCTCTACAAAAACATGATTCATTTTAAAAGAGGAATGGACATCGAATAGAAACAAACCGTCTTCTTTTAACTGGCTGAACACCGATTGAAACGTTTGCTTCACATCTTCTTCTGACTGTAAATAGTTAAGCGAGTCGCAAAAAATAACAACCGTGTCAAATTGACCGATTCCATCAAGCTCACGCATATCCTGCTGAAAAAGCGGGATGTTCATTCCATTTGCTTCCGCTTTTTCACGGGCAATGGCAAGCATATCATCGGAAAGGTCAATCCCTGTTACTTGAAATCCGGCTCGTGCAAAACGAACGGCCAGTTCTCCTGTCCCGCAGCCGATATCAAGCAGGGATCCCCCTTTTACTTCTCTTTGCAAATATGCTTCCCATTCATCGTACGGTGCATCCTGCATAAGCGCATCGTACACCGAAGCAAACCGGTTATAACTCATGACATCAGCACATCAACGTGCGGCGCGTCGCCCCATAGGCGTTCAAGGTTGTAGTAAACCCGCTCCTCACGATGAAAAACGTGAACGACTACATCGCCGATATCAATCAGTACCCAGCGTGCTTCGTCAAACCCTTCCATCCGGCGAATATCAAAGCCAAGTTCTTCTGCTTTCTCTTTTACTTCACGGGCAATTGCCTGTACTTGTTTATCTGAATTCCCATGGCAGATCACAAAGTAATCAGCGACCGGTGAAATACCTTCCATATTAAGGGCTGTAATATTTTCTGCCCGCTTATCATCTGCTGCTTTTGTTACTGCTTGCAGTAATTGCTGTTGTTCTGTCAATTAAACATCGTCTCCATTCTGAATAAGATTATTATACGTATCCATCGTAACCGGGAAAACCGGCTGTTTTTTACTCATTAAAAAGAGAATTGAATTTTTTACAGCCGCTAAAACAGCTGCATTCAAACTCTGCTTTGCAATCGCCCGTACTTCCTCCACACCTGGAAATGCCCGGCCTGGCTCGATATAATCTGCCAGATAGATGATTTTTTCAAGCAAGGTCATGCCAGGCTTCCCGGTTGTATGCCAGCGGATAGCAGAGAGTATGTCTTCGTCTTCAATTCCTGCTTCTCTGCGCACCAGCACAGCCCCCGCCGGCGCATGCCAAAGCTCGTGGTGAAACACAAGAAGCCGCTCGTCTTCTCTCTCGTCTATTAAAATCTGCTTCATTTCTTCTTTCGGACGAAACTTTGCATAATCGTGGAAAATAGCGGCCAGTTCCGCTTTGTAGACATCTGCTCCATAGCGGCCTGCCAGCTCAACAGCTGCTTCTGATACCCCTAGAGTATGCGTGTACCGCTTTTCCGTTAATTGTTTTTCAACAATCTCCAGTGCTCTGCTACGCTCCATATAAGCCGTTCTCCTTTATATACCGAATGACCGTTTCCGGCATAAGATAATGAAGCGTTTTGTTTGACGCTGCTTTTTCCCGGAGAACCGTTGATGACAAATGAATTTCCGGCGTATCAATTAATAACACCGGGTAAGGCGTTTCTGTTGAATAGCCTGGCCGCTTGACTCCGACAAAGGTGACAAGACGGCTTAATTCATCAATGTCACGCCATTTAGGCAAATATTCAATCATGTCCGCGCCAATTATAAAATAAAATGATTTTTCAGGTTCTCGCTTTATCAATTCCCGCATTGTATCAATCGTATACGATACCCCTGCACGCTGGATTTCAATCGTTTCAATCCGAAAGCAGTCGTTTCCTTCAATGGCAAGCTCTGTCATACGAAGACGGTGTTCATCGTCCACATGGCCAGCAAGCTTTTTATGCGGCGGAAGTGAATTGGGCATAAAACGGATTTCATCCAAATCAAGCGCATGCAGAGCCTCATTGGCTGCAATTAAATGGCCAACATGCGGCGGGTTAAAGGTTCCGCCTAAAATACCCACTTTTTTCATCGCGGCAGAACGATTTTTTTGTTTTCTTTTGATTCTTTATATAATACCACTGTGTGGCCAATCAACTGAACAAGCTCTGCTTTTGCCCCCTTGGCCAGTGCTTCTGCCACCTCATGTTTATCATCTTCATTGTTTTGTAAAATACTCACCTTGATTAACTCGCGCACTTCAAGTGCTTCAGCAATTTGCGTTGTCATATTTTCATTAACGCCGCCTTTACCTACTTGAAAAATTGGGTCTAGGTGATGAGCCTCTGCTCGTAAAAATCGTTTTTGTTTTCCTGTCAGCATGATGTTCCTCCAAGTTTATTCTGTACTATTTTTTGCATACGTTTCGTGTCAGGCAGGACGCCTGTCCATTTTTCAAAAGCAAGCGCACCCTGATAAGCAAACATTTTCAAACCGTTTTGCACACGTGCGCCCTGTTTTTTAGCTTCTTTCATGATCATTGTTTCCGCTGGATTGTAAATGATATCCGATACAAACGCATCTGGACGGATATTCTTTACATGAATAGGTGTTTCATTTACTTTCGGTGACATCCCAATGGATGTCGTTTGAATGATAATATCGTAATTACCGAGCTGCTCTTCCGCCTGCTTAAGAGATAAAAGAGCCGTTTCAACGGGATATGGACACCGGCTTTTCAGCTCTTCGGCTTTTGCCGGTGTTCGATTGGCAATGTCTACCCGTTCGGCTCCCTGCTGGCTAAGCGTGTAGTAAATTGCTCTTGCTGCGCCGCCCGCTCCAATAATCATGATCTTTTTATCGAGCACGGAACTTCCATATTCCTCATTCAGTCCGCGCACAAATCCTTCTCCATCTGTATTATACCCAATGAAGCGGTTCTCATCTCGCACAACTGTGTTTACTGCACCGATCGCTTCAGCAAGCGGATCTATTTCATCTAATAGCGGCATAATGGCTGTTTTATGAGGTACAGTGACGTTAAAGCCTGAAAGGCCAATGGCCTTCATTCCTGCTACCGCTGTTTTCAGCTCTTCACTTTTAATATGAAAAGGATGATAGTATGCCTCCATATGAAGCGCCCCAAACGCATCGTTATGCATATCAGGCGACATAGAATGGCCAATTGGATCGCCTATAACCCCGTATAGCTTTTTCACGCGACAACCCCCACTTTTTAAATTAACGACTTGCGCAGTGTTACAGCAGCCCCTTTTGGTACGTAAGCTGCTACTTTTGCACCTGGCTCGTTAACGGTAATCCAGCCGAGCCCTGAGAAAACAATATCTGTTTTCGCTTCTTTAATTGTCCATTCCTGACGAACAAGATCAAGCGGCGCTCCGCCATGCCCCGCTGGCTTCAGCAGCTCCCCGGCATGGTTTTCGTACAAAGCATCTGCTTTTTCAAGCTTCGTACGGTGAATGTCGATTTCATTAGAAAGATGGCATATAAAAGAGCGCCGGCCGCCTGAAAGATAGTCAAAGCGGGCTAATCCACCAAAGAATAGTGTTTGCTCTTCATTCAACTGAAAGACTTTTGGTTTAATTTCTTTTTTTGGCAGTAAAAACTTTAAGTTTTCTTTATCAACAAAGTGCGCCATTTGATGACGATTGATAATCCCCGGCGTGTCTACAAGCGCATGGCCGTCAGAAAGCGGAATTTCAATCATATCCAATGTCGTACCTGGGAAATGAGACGTCGTAATAATATCTCCTTCTCCTGTAATTTCCTGAATGATTCGGTTAATAAATGTAGACTTCCCGACATTTGTACAGCCGACTACATATACATCTTTTCCGTTTCGATAATGCTCAATGGCATCCACCGCATCGCGGATCGCTTTTCCTTCTGAAGCACTTGTTAAAAGCACATCAATCGGTTTTAACCCAAGCTGGCTTGCTTCGTGGCGCATCCAATGAATAACCCGTTCCTTTTTCACAGATTTCGGCAGCAAATCCGATTTATTCCCAATAAGCAGCACAGGGTTTTTACCGGCAAAGCGATGCAAGCCCGGAAGCCAGCTCCCATTAAAATCGAAGATATCGACGATTTTGACGATTAATGAATCTGTCTCACCAATGGTATTCAAGATTTTTAAAAAGTCATCGTCGGTCAGTTCCACGTCCTGTACCTCATTATAATGCTTTAAGCGAAAGCACCGCTTGCAGACAACGGTTTCTTTCTCCAATGCAGCAGCCGGTGCGTAACCGAGCGCAGCCGGGTCTGCTGTTTGAATGATGACTCCGCAGCCATCACACGTAATTACTTCGTTCATTGATTTCGTTCCTCCCATTGAATCATTCCTTTACGTTGGAAAAAAGTCATAATTCTTCTTTCTATTTTCCGATTAATGCGCGTCCAAAATCCATCGGTCGCTGCAATGGGAATGACCAAAATTGTATAAATCCCGCTTCGGTTCCCGCCAAATACATCTGTCAGCAGCTGGTCCCCGATTACGACAGTTTCTTCTTTTCGTACGCTTAAAAGCTTGATGGCTTTTCTGAAAGCACGCCCCATCGGCTTTCTCGCTTCAAAAATAAACGGCAGATCAAGCGGCGTTGAAAACGTGCTGACCCGCTTTTGATTATTGTTTGATACAATCAGTACTTTAATGCCCGCTTCCCGCATTTTTTGAAACCAAATTAAAAGCTCTGGTGTTGCATCTGGTCTGTCCCAGGCGACGAGTGTATTATCAAGATCGGTTATGATCGCTTTAATTCCTTTTTGTTTCAAGCGCTCTGGCTGGATTTCAAGCACACTTCTTACCTGCTCATTCGGCAAAAATAATTTCAGCACAATGTACACCTCTACTATTCGTTTGCTTCTCCTATCATAGCCGATTTTTCCATATGTGACAAAGTAATATTAAGAACGAAAACTTTTCGACATATTTCTCATTATCCTACTCTGTGGATAACCTTATTCACAAATTAACACAGCTGTTTCAAGGGTTTAATCTAGTTATTCTATTCATTATCCTCACTTATCCACTGGATCCTGTGGAAAAAAGAACAATTGTTCTTAATGGTTTTTTTTGTTAAACTGAAAAAAATAATTAATTAATGATATTGGAGATGACAGACCTTGCACTCATTATCCGATCACCTACTTCTTTCTTCTTATAAAAAAGCAACAAAACTAAAATTAAATGATGACTTTCTAGCTCTGATAGAAAAAGAAATGAAGCGGCGGGAAATCCAATCGCAAAAAAAAGCGAAAAAGGAATAGCCGTCTCCCCCTCCGAATATGATGCCTATAAAGGAGGGATCATCATGATTGAACTAGCAGCCGCTCTCTCTTTTTTGTTGAAGGAAGCGGTTTTTTTCGTCTCTTATGTAAAACATAATGCGTTTCCTCAGCCGCTGAGTGCGGAAGATGAACGAAAGTACCTGGCGCTTCATGAACAGGGAGACCGCAATGCCCGGGCCAAGCTGATCGAGCATAATCTCCGTTTAGTAGCCCATATTGTGAAAAAATTCGAGAAAACCCATCACGATACAGAAGACTTGATTTCTATCGGGACCATCGGCCTGATCAAAGGCATCGAAAGCTATTCCGGAAAAAAAGGAACTAAGCTTGCCACTTATGCGGCAAGATGTATAGAAAATGAGATTCTGATGCACTTCCGCTCCTTAAAAAAAACAAAGAAGGACGTATCACTTTATGATCCAGTCGGCCGCGACAAAGAAGGAAATGAAATCAGCCTTCTTGATTTACTTAAAACAGAAGACGAAGACGTCGCAGGCCGCCTCTCCCTTCAAATGGATATTGAACAAATGAAAAAGTGCCTCTCCGTTCTTGATGAACGAGAACTGTCCGTAATCGCTGCCCGCTATGGCTTAACAAATGATCAAGATGAAACGCAGCGTGAAATTGCGGCCAAAATGAACATTTCCAGAAGTTATGTTTCCCGAATTGAAAAAAGAGCCCTTGCTAAAATGATGCAGGAATTTAAGCGGCTTCAAGCAAAACAAAAAAGGGCTCCAAAAGATCTGGAGCACCCTTCAAATCACTTTTCCTCAATCGATTGAAACAGAGATCATAACACCTGTCACTGTAGCTAAAAGAAGCCCCATAATCATCATAATCATTTTGTGACATCTCTCCCTTTTCATCCGCCTTGTTTCTTACGAATACTTTATCATAAAAGATGCTTTTTGTATTGGATTACTTCTCCTCTTGAAGCTGCTCGACTATTTTCATCACAAGGTTAGCGGAGTGAAGCCCGGCTTTCGGCAAAAATTGTTCAAACGAAATATTCGATTCTTTTCCTGCAATATCAGAAAGTGCCCGGATGACCACAAACGGCACGCCAAACTGGTGAGCCACCTGTGCAATGGCGGCCGCTTCCATTTCAACTGCCTGAAGGCCAGGGAAGGTATCGGCAATTGCCTGTACACGTGCCGGATCATTCATAAACGAATCCCCTGTCGCAATCAATCCTTTTACCGTTTTCAGCTCCGTATCCTCTTCGGATGCTTGAAACGCGATATTAATCAGTTTCTCATCAGCTGTAAAAGCGGCTGGAAGCTGCGGCACCTGTCCGTATTCATAGCCAAAAGCCGTTACGTCGACATCATGGTGGCGGACTTCAGTTGAAATGACTACATCTCCTACCTGCAGTTCGGGAGACAAACCGCCGGCGGAACCCGTATTAATCAACACATCCGGCTTGAATTCATGAATCAAAACAGCTGTTGTCATCGCCGCATTTACTTTACCGATCCCTGAGCGAAGCAAAACCGTTTCAACACCGCGCAGCTCGCCGATTGTAAACTCGCTGCCGCCAATGATTTTCACTTCCTTGTTTTTCATTTCACCACGTAAAATGGTTACTTCTTCTTCCATTGCACCAATAATCGCTGCTTTCATTTGCTGCACTCCTTTTTTAATTCCGCAAAAAAACCCGCCGGCAAAGCGGGTTTTTAGCGGCCTTTATCATTTTCTTCAAGCTTTTGTACTTTTGTCGGCTTCCATCCCTCGCCGTCTACCCATTCAATGTACACGCGGTACGCTTCATCCTGGTTTGACTTGGGAGAAACGGTTCCGATCGCTGCTTGAGGTCCATTTCCGCTAATATACCAAACGGTCATGTTTTCTTGTGGAATTCCTGTTGCATAAGATAAGGCTTGCTCCTTTTCCTGCCAGTCAGTTGAATCCGTTTCGAATGAAGAGGTATGTTCTCCTGATTGAGCCGTACCTACTCCTTCCCAGTTTGGATCGACGATATCTTGTTCCACATTCGGTTCTGTGCCTTCTGAAACCACTACTTCTTCTTTATCTTCTGTTTTGTCTTCAGTTTGCTCTTCCGTCTTTTCTGCTGCTTTCTCTTCTTCAGTCTGCTCGTCTGTTTCAGCCGGTTCCTCTGTCGTTTCAGCAGCCTGTTCTTTTTCTGTTTCTTCATCAGATACGGCAGTGGTTTGTTCCTGCTTTGTTTCCTGCGCTTTTTCCGGCGCTGCTGTTTCTTCGTCATTTCCACCGGCAAAGATGGTAAATCCAACGATTACAATAAGCAGTACCACAACCGCAATGGCTGTATTTAAAATGCGGTTTGTTTTTCTCCGCTTCGTTTTGCGCTGAGCACGCGACGATTGTTCCATTTGCTTCTCCTCCTCATTCCGCTTTCATTTTAACATGTCTCGTTTAACGGATAAATGTTTTTACACAAAAAAGCGCAAAAGGCCTGCGCCTTTTGCGCTTTTTTATGTTAATCAATGGAAACGATTTTTACGTTCATTTCACCAGCAGGTGTTTGAACAATCACTTTGTCACCCACGCGTTTGCCGATCATGCTTTTGGCAATAGGAGAGTCATTTGAAATTTTCCCTTCAAATGGATCCGCTTCCGCGCTTCCAACAATTGTATAACTTTCTTCTTCGCCATCAGGAAGTTCAATGAATGTAACCGTTCTGCCAAGCGATACTTCGTCTGCATTCATTGCACTGTCTTCAATAATTTTTGCATTGCGGATCATCGTCTCAATTGTGCCGATCCGGCCTTCTACAAACGCCTGCTCTTCTTTTGCTGAGTCATACTCAGAGTTCTCTGACAGGTCGCCGAAGCTGCGGGCAATTTTAATGCGCTCCACTACTTCTTTACGCTTAACCGTTTTTAAATGTTCAAGCTCTTGTTCCAGTTTTTCTTTACCTTCTCGTGTCATCGGGTATACTTTTTCGTTCGACAACTTCTTCCACTCCTTTAATGTTCACCAAAAAAAGCACTTAAATATGAGCGCGCCCCTTCTGCTTTAGAGAAGGCGCGCGTTTTTCCCATTGTATGCCTGTTTTCTAAAAACATACTATAAAATGTCTTTTTGTTCAAGAATTGTTTGTATTTTTGCAATTAATAAATCAATGGCTACCTTGTTTTCTCCGCCGATTGGGATAATCACATCCGCATATCGCTTCGTCGGCTCGATAAACTGGTTGTGCATCGGCCGCACAACTTCTGTATACTGTTCGATCACGGAATCCAGCGAACGACCCCGCTCTTTTATATCGCGCGTCAGGCGACGGATAAACCGCAAATCCGCGTCCGTGTCTACAAACAGTTTTATGTCCATTAAATCACGCAGGCGCTCATCCTCAAGTACTAGAATGCCTTCTAAAATAATCACGTCATTCGGCTCGAGTGGAATTGTTTCTTCAGAGCGCGTGTGCTGTGCATAATCATAGACCGGCTTTTGAACAGGCCGGCCATTGATCAGCTCATTTACCTGTTCAATCAGCAGGTCATTATCAAATGCAAGCGGATGGTCGTAATTTGTTTGTAACCGCTCTTCAAACGTTAGATGTGATTGGTCTTTATAATAGTAATCCTGCTCGATCATCATAATCGAACCATCTTGAAAATAATCATGTATCGCACGGGCAACGCTGGTTTTACCAGAGCCTGATCCGCCCGCGACGCCGATGACAATCGGCTTTTTACTCATCAATGTCACAGCCCTTTCCGCATCATATCATCTTTTGAAACAGGACGGTCTACTTTGAAACGGACAATTTGAAGCGGGTGGCGCGCTGCATCCAGTTCATTTCCGTCTTCGTCCACAACCGTACCGATTACTTGCTGGAAGGTTTCCATCTTTGGCCCGAAAAACTCCACTGTATCGCCTGGACGGAAGAAATTACGCTGCTGCAGTGTAACGATTTGTGTTTCTTCATCGTAATCTACAACAAGACCTGTAAAATCGTGGGACGCTTTCTTGCCATGAACGCCGAAAAGCTGTTCGTCAGCTCCTGGTGTTCCTGCAAAGAATGCTGGTGCTGCCGGTCGGTTAGCACACTTCTCCAGTTCTTCAAGCCACTCATCTTTGATGGTGAAGTTTTCAGGGTCTGCACAGTATGCGTCGATTACTTTCCGATATACACCGACTACTGTTGCTACATAGTGAATCGATTTCATGCGGCCTTCAATTTTTAAGCTGTCAATGCCCAGTTCAATCAGTCCCGGAATAGACTGCAGCAGACGCAAATCTTTTGGACTCATCGCAAACGGTGAATCGCCTTCCTGCGTGATTGCTGTTTCAACACCGTCTTCCATCTCTACCAGGTTATAATCCCAGCGGCATGATTGACAGCAGCCGCCACGGTTGGAGTCGCGCGCAGTCATATGGTTACTCAGTACGCAGCGGCCTGAATAAGCAATACACATCGCTCCGTGAATAAACGTTTCAATTTCAATATCGACTTTTTCTTTCATTAAGCGCATTTCTTCCCCAGTTGTTTCACGGGCAAGAACAACACGGTCAAGACCTTCATCTTTCCAGTATTTCACTGCACGCCAGTTTGAAAGAGACTGCTGTGTGCTCAAGTGAACTTCCACGTTCGGCGCTACACGGCGGCATGTTTCAATAATAAGCGGATCCGCTACGATAATACCCGTAACACCAGCTTCACCCACTCCACGCAAGTAGTCTTCGAGGCCGTCGATGTTTTCATTATGCGCAAAAATGTTGGTCGTTACATACACTTTTGCTCCGTAGGCTTTAGCAAACTCAACGCCTTCTTTCATTTCTTCAAATGTAAAGTTGCCGGCATTTGAGCGGAGGCCATACTCCTGACCGCCAATATATACCGCATCCGCTCCGTAACGGACGGCGATTTTCAGCTTTTCAAGTGTTCCGGCCGGCGCCAAAAGCTCCGGCTTTTTCACAATGACCCGTTTGCCGTCGACGATCTCGGAGATCGCATCGTTTATCAATCCGTTCATTTCCGTTTCCTCCTTTATTAATAAACCGTTTCTTTAAAGAAAAAGCCTGAATCAAGCGGACGGTGCTCAGGCTGAAGTGCTTCCGCAGCTTCAAGCAAGTCCTCTTTTTCATCTTCATATTGATCCGGCTGACCTACGCAAAGATCAATCGCTTTCCGATACAATTTCGTTGTTTCAAGACGATATTCTTCTGTTTGCAGCACACCGTCAATTTTAAATGAATCGATACCTGCTTCTACAAGTTCCTGCAGTTCATCAATAATGCACATATCATTCGGGCTCATAATATGAGTGCCATTTGCATCTTCATAAATAGGGTATTTGTTGCTGCGTTCTGGATCGTGAAGCAGCATGTTTTTCGCACCCTGCCGCTTTTCGATTTCCATATTTTTGCCCATGTATTCAAAGTAATGACCTAGAAGAGGACGCTTTGACTGGAACATGCATGTCATCCCATGAACCTGCACTTCAATTTGAACATTCGCCTGTTCTTTCGTTTCAATAACCGCATCCATGCTGAGTTCCCGGGCAAGTACGGCACGAACAGCTCCGCGTTTGCCCCAGTAGTTCGCTGTGTAGTAATTGGTCGCCGTTGTTTCCGGATTCCAATGCAGTGGAATCGCCGCGCCTGTTTCCCGAACGGCCATAATAACAGCCGGATCACCAAATACGATAGCATCAGCACCTGCTTGTTCAACAAACGTTACGTATTCATCAAGTTCGTTCGCGATATTGTTATGAAAAAGGGCATTAACTGCCACATATACTTTTTTGCCATGCTCATGCGCAATGCAAATGGCTTCCTTTACCTCTTCACGGGTAAACTCACCCGCAAGGCGCAGACCATACCGCTGCTCTCCAATAAGAAAAGCGTCAGCACCTGCTTCTATTTGTTTAATCAGTTCATCAACACTGCCCGGTGTCACAAGCAATTCTGGTTTTTTCATTTTTCTTCACTCCGTTTTGTGCTGATGGCAATGCCATCACCGGCTGGGATAATAGATGTATCATAGCCAGGATGCGTCATCAGCCATTGATTGTAATCCATAATTTTTTGTGCCATTTTCTCAAGACGTTTCGACGGTGCATCTGTTCCAGCAGCGTACCCTTTAAACAACACATTATCTGAATAAATAACGCCGCCCGGCTTTAACATCGGTTCGTATAATTCAAAAAAGCGGCGATATTGTCCTTTTGCCGCATCAATAAAGATGGCGTCAAACGGTCCGTCTTCCGCTGCCTGTTCCGCTAGTTCAAGCGCATCGCCTAACAGGATTCGGATCCGGTTTTGCTCGCCTGACTGGCTGATGTATTGAGTAGCTTTGTTAAATCGGTCCTCGTCACGCTCAAGCGTTGTAATGTGCAGCCCCGGAACCGCTTCTGCCATCCGAAGAGCCGAATACCCGATCGCCGTCCCGATCTCAAGCAGACGCTCAGGCTTTTGAAGCTTCATGACAGCCAGCAGTGTGTCCATGCCGACCGGTTCCATAATCGGAACGCGGTGCTCGGCCGCATATTGCTCCATTTCTGCGAGCAAACCCGTCCGCGGCTGAAGCAATGACTCAATGTAGCCATGTATATTGTCGTTCATGGTAATAATACCCTCTTTTCTAAGAAAAAGAGAAAGCTATGAAAGCTTTCCCGTGTCTTTTTGCGCCCGAACTATTTTATCATAGAAAGCGCGGAAAATCTATGTGCGCTTTTTTACTCGGCGTTTGTGATATATTTTGCTTTTAATTTATTGTGTTCCTCGAGTGTTTTTGAGTAGTAAACATCTCCTGCCGGTGAAGCAAGGAAGTAAAGGAAATCTGTTTGCTCAGGTGACAGCACGGCTTCCATCGAATCAATGCCGCTGTTGCCGATCGGTCCTGGCGTTAAGCCTTTGACTTTGTACGTATTATAAGGAGAATCCACCTCGAGGTCTTCGTATAGAACTCGATCTTTATGCTCTCCTTTCGCGTAAAGCACTGTTGGATCTGTTTGCAGCGGCATGTTTGCTTTCATTCGATTATAAAAGACGCTGGCAATTTTTTTGCGATCTGTTTTACCGGTTGCTTCCTCCTCGACGAGTGAAGCAAATGTTAAAAATTCGTGAACTGTCATGCCGGATGCTTTAATTTGAGCAGAATAGCCTTGTACGATTTCATCCATTTTGGCAATCATTTCTTCTGCGATCTCTTCAACCGGCTTTTCCGGATTTTCTATATCATAAGTCGCCGGATACAAATAGCCTTCGAGCGGATAGCGAATATTTTCATTCATCACTGCGTTTGTGACAAGCGCAGGGTGGTTTGTCATCATTTTTTGAATAAATGCTTCGCTGTTCAGCACAGCCAGCACGTCTTCTGCTTCCCGGTTCGTTTGCGCAGCGATCAGCTCCGCAATCTGAGCCAGCTGATAGCCTTCCGGAATGGCTAAGCTGCCGTCTCCCAGTACTTTCCCTTCTTTTAAGGAAGCCATAATGGCGTCAGGGGTCATGGAAGGAGACAACACATATTCTCCCGCCTGAAAATCACCTTCGCCTTTATACTTTACGTAATATTTAAACAGCATTGCATTTTTTACAATGCCTTTGTCTTCAAGCGTTTGTGAAATGGAAGACAGGCTTGAACCAAGCGGAATGGAAACATTCACTTGTTTATCATTTCCTGCATCTGCAGGGCCTGATGCGCTTTTCCAAACGTAATAAGCTCCCGCCGCAAGCGCTGCTGCCAGCAGAAGTAGTAAAAAAAACACGATTAAAACTGCTCTTTTCAACCGCCTTTTACGCCCTGAAGGCGGCAGAAAAATATCATTCGACATAAAAATCTCCTTTCGACACCATTTTCTTTTTATAGTATACAAGAATGATGCCCAAAAGAAAAAGAACAGGCGCTTATTTTAGCGCCTGTTCCTGCTGATTATTCTTGTTCTTCGTCATCAAGAAATGTGTTAAGCATTTCTTCGATCATGTTCCACTCTTCATCCGACTCGATCGGCTGAAGCTCTCCGTCTTCTCCTTCGTCACCCGGCGTAAAAGAAGAAGCATGAATTTCAATTTCCTCGTTATCATCTTCTTCTGCGCCTACTGGGAAGTAAAGCACGTAGGACTTGTCAAATTCATCGTTGTGGAAAGTAAATAAAACTTCACAAAGCTGTTCATTACCGTTGTCGTCAATTACTGTGATTTGCTTTTCACCATGTTCCATCAATGGTCACCTCATCATTTTTGGCTGTCGAGATATCCTTGCAGAATCATCACCGCAGCCATTTTATCAATTACTTTTTTTCTTTTTTTCCGGCTTACATCTGCGTCAATAAGCATTCGTTCTGCTGCCATTGTTGTCAGCCGCTCATCCCACAGTACAGCCGGAAGGTTAAAGGATTCCTCAAGAAGACCTGCAAACATCTTTGCAGCTTCTCCTCTCGGCCCTACTGTATTATTCATGTTTTTCGGAAAGCCGACAACAAATTTGCTCACTTCGTGCTCCCGCACAAGCTCGCCGATCCGATCAAGACCAAATTCGCCTGCCGCCTCATCGATCTTTATCGTTTCAATGCCTTGTGCTGTCCAGCCAAGTGCGTCGCTGACGGCAATGCCGATTGTTTTTGTGCCGGCGTCAAGGCCCATAGTTCTCATGATGTAGGTTCCTCCTGCTGTTCTTTCAGGTACGTTTTGACAAGCTCCTCAATAATTTCATCCCGCTCAAGCCGGCGGATTAAATTCCGGGCGTCATTGTGACGCGGAATGTAAGCCGGATCTCCGGAAAGCAAATAGCCGACAATTTGATTGATCGGATTGTACCCTTTTTCCTCCAGTGCGCCATGAACCTTTAGCAGCACTTCTTTTACATTTTCTTCATACGGCTCTTCTGGAAAGTTAAACCGCATCGTCTTGTCAAAAGAACTCACTGTCAGCACCTCACTTCAGGCGGATTTTACATGCCCGCTTCTGTACGATATGTTTCATTGTACAACAAATGACAACATATTCAAATGGATTTCACCCATTCAATGGCAATTTGCAGTGCTTCGTCAATTTTCGATGGGTCTTTTCCACCTGCCTGTGCCATATCTGGACGGCCTCCACCGCCTCCGCCAAGGCATCCAGCCACTTCCTTCACTAGTTTTCCAGCATGGAAGCCTTTTTCGGTTAAATCGCCTGTCACCGCTGTGACGACGTTTACTTTGCCATCTGCTTCAGCAACCAGCACAATGACACCTGGTGTGACTTTTTGCTTTAACTCATCCGCCATTGTCCGAAGAGCATTCATATCAGCTGCCTGCACTTTTGCCGCGAGAAGCTGTACATCATTCACTGTTTCGATGTTATCGGTAAGGCTGCCTGCTTCTATGTTTGACAATTTCTTTGAAAGTGATTCATTTTCACGCTGCAGTTCACGCATTTCTGTCTGCAGGCTGTCCAATTTCGTTAAAATATCTTTCGGATTGGATTTTAGTTTTGACGCTGCTTCTTTTAATACAGCTGCCTGCTCATTCAAATAGCGGAATGCGCCTTCGCCTGTTACCGCTTCGATCCGGCGTGTCCCTGCACCAATGCCGCTTTCAGACAAAACCTTAAACAAGCCGATTTCCGCTGTGTTCACTACGTGGCAGCCACCGCAAAGCTCAAGGCTGTAATCGCCAACTGAAACGACCCGGACAATATCGCCGTATTTCTCGCCGAACAGGGCCATCGCTCCCATCGCTTTTGCTTCCGCGATTGGCTTAAACGCTGTTTCCACCGCGATCCCTTGCCAGATCTTTTCGTTAACAATCGCTTCTACCTGGGCAATCTCATCTGCTGTTACCTGGCCGAAATGCGAAAAGTCAAAGCGAAGGCGGTCTGGTTCAACGAGAGATCCCGCTTGGTTTACGTGTGTGCCAAGTACATCTTTTAATGCTTGGTGCATTAAGTGTGTAGCTGTGTGGTTTTTAATAATTTTGCCGCGCGACAGTACATCTACTTTTGCTGTAACCGCACTTCCCGCTGACAATGTTCCGCTTTCCACGACCGCATTGTGAACGTTTTGGCCGTTTGGTGCTTTTTGCACATCTTTTACCACAACACGGGCTGTTTCCGATTCTACAGTTCCTTTATCGGCAATTTGACCGCCGCTCTCTGCGTAAAATGGCGTTTCTTTTAGAATAAATTGAATTTCTTCCCCTTCGTGCGCTTCCTCAACAAGAACACCGTCTTTGATTAAAACCGCTACAGTTGTATCGACTGTCAATCGGTCATACGTAAAGGTGCTTTCTTCTTTCACAGAGGACAGCACACCGCCCTGCACCTGCATGGACTCGGTATCCTGACGAGCGGCACGTGCACGCTCACGCTGCTGCTGCATCTCACGTTCAAAACCGGCGTGGTCCGCTTTCATGCCTTCTTCTTCCGCATATTCTTCCGTCAATTCAACCGGGAAGCCATACGTGTCGTATAAACGGAAAACATCCGCGCCTTCAATGGTATTCGAACCGGCCGCTTTCGCTTTTTTGATGACAGCTGAAAGAATGGCAAGCCCTTCGTTAAGCGTTTCATGGAAACGTTCTTCTTCATTTTTGATGACTTTTTGAATGAACGCCGATTTTTCTGATACTTCCGGATAATAATCATTCATCACTTCACCGACAACCGGTACAAGTTCATACATAAATGGACGGTTAATGCCAATTTGCTTTGCATAACGTACAGCACGGCGAAGAAGACGGCGAAGCACGTAGCCGCGGCCTTCGTTTGATGGCAGCGCACCATCACCAATCGCAAATGCAACCGTACGGATATGGTCGGCAATCACTTTAAATGCTGTGTCTTTCTCCGGATCCACCCCGTATTGTTCACCCGAAACCCGCTCTGTTTCACGAATAATCGGCATAAAAAGATCGGTATCGAAGTTGGTCGGCACGTTTTGCACAACAGAAGCCATGCGCTCAAGACCCATACCTGTATCAATATTTTTCTTTGGAAGCGGTGTGTAAGTACCGTCTGGATTATGGTTAAATTCAGAGAATACAAGATTCCATACTTCTAAATAACGTTCATTTTCGCCGCCGGGATATAACTCGGGATCGTTTTCGTCATCTCCATATTCGGCGCCGCGGTCATAAAAGATTTCCGTGTTCGGACCAGATGGGCCTTCACCAATATCCCAGAAGTTTCCTTCCAAACGAATAATCCGTTCGTCCGGCACACCCACTTCGTTTTTCCAAATAAGATACGCTTCTTCATCTTCTGGATGAATCGTAACAGACAGTTTCTCCGGATCAAAACCGATCCATTTTTCGTCTGTTAAAAACTCCCATGCCCAGTGAATCGCTTCCGTTTTAAAATATTCACCGATCGAAAAGTTGCCAAGCATCTCAAAAAATGTATGATGACGCGCCGTTTTACCGACATTTTCAATATCATTCGTCCGGATCGACTTTTGCGCGTTTGTGATACGCGGATTGTCCGGAATAATACGCCCGTCAAAATATTTTTTTAGTGTTGCCACCCCGCTGTTAATCCAGAGCAGACTTGGATCGTCAATCGGTACAAGCGGCGCGCTCGGTTCAACACGGTGTCCTTTTTCCTGGAAAAAGTCTAGATAAAGGCGGCGGATCTCCGCACCTGTTAATGTTTTCATGATCAAAATCCTCCTTATCGTATGTACACAACCGAAAAAAGACAACAAAAAAAGCCCCATCCCCTAACAGGGACGAAGCTTGTTCGCGGTACCACCCTGATTGCCAATTCCTTCACTGGAATTCGCCTCTCAAATGCCTTAACGCGGCAGACGGCAGTGTTTGCTGCACTCAGGACCCAGCTTTCCATCATTCTTCATCCGAAATATTTCTCAGCCATGAATATTTCTCTCTTTGAATGGGCTATGATGTACTCCTGTCCTTCTTCGATTTGTCACAATTCATATACCCGAATTATAAAAAGGAATGGGACGTTTGTCAATGACTCAAGACCACTCATCAATCTGAACAAGTGTCCCGTCTTCTTCTACTTGGTGAATCACAAGGCCGCCTTCAAGCTCGGACATTTCCACACAGCAGTCATGACAGTAATAATGGTCGGAGCCGATACGACCTACTTCCCGGCTTCCACAGTTCGGACATGATTGCACGATGATCCCTCCTGTTTTTGCCATCAGTATGTCCGAAACGGCTCCCTCTTATACCACCATAAAATCGAAAGGCGTAATACCTTCCATGCCGATCATTGGATCGATCGACATCCATGTTTCTTCTGTCAGTGCTTCTGCTTCTTTTTCGGGGGCTTTTTGACCGGAGAGCCGGTCCGCAAGGCCTGTTTTTCGTACCAGGTCATCGTTGCGGGCAATGCCGATTCGAAACGCTTCTTCTTCGCCGCACAGGATTAAAAACTGCCGGCTTCTCGTAATGGCTGTATACAGAAGATTCCGCCTCAGCATGCGGTAATAGCTTTTAACGACCGGCAAAATCACGATCGGAAATTCACTTCCCTGCGACTTATGAATTGAGCAGCAAAACGCATGTGTAATTTGGTTTAAGTCATTGCGTGTATAGGTTACTTCATTGCCTTCGTATGAAACAATGACCATGTCTTCTTTTTCTGTGTTTTCTTTTGCATAAAAAATGGCGACAATCTCTCCGATATCTCCATTAAATACATTTTGCTCCGGCTGATTTACAAGCTGCAGCACCTTGTCGCCAATTCGATATTTAACCGGGCCAAACGCAATTTCTTTTCGCTGGCCGTCTTCGTTTGGGTTGAGCACCTGCTGCAGCACCTCGTTGAGCTTATCGATGCCTGCCGGTCCTTTATACATGGGGGCGAGCACTTGAATGTCCCGCGGCTCATATCCTTTCCCCGCAGCATTTTTCACGACTTTTTCGATGACATCCGCAATTTGTCCGGTTCCGCACCGGAGAAAAGAACGGTCTTTCTGGGGAGCCGTGAGTGTTTCCGGAACCACGCCGTCTTTGATGTTATGGGCCAGACTGATAATGGAAGAGCCTTCTTCCTGGCGGTAAATATCCGTCAGCCGCACGGACGGAATGACGCCTGAGGCAAGCATATCTTTTAATACCTGCCCCGGTCCAACCGATGGAAGCTGGTCTTCATCTCCCACTAGTATGACCTGCATATCGTCCGGTATCGCTTTAAACAGCTGATGGGCAAGCCATATATCTACCATCGACGTTTCATCGACAATCAACAGCCGTCCTCCAACTGCATTGCCTTCTTCCTCCGGATCTTCCTGTCCGTTGAATCCAAGAAGCCGATGGATGGTCACAGCAGGAAGCCCGGTTGACTCCATCATCCGCTTTGCTGCGCGGCCCGTCGGCGCGCATAGCTTGATTGGAAAAGGCTCGTCTTTGTCATATTTTTTCGGGTCGAGCGATAAGCCATGAAGTTCACCGTACAATTCAACAATCCCTTTTATAACAGTTGTTTTCCCCGTTCCAGGCCCTCCCGTTAAAATCATCACCGGTGAAGTAAGCGCGGTTTGAATGGCTTCCTTCTGGGAAGGCGCATAAGAAATGCCGGTACGGTCTTCGAGCTCACCGAGCGCAAGCAAAAACTCCGACTCCGGAAACGAATGAGGCTCCTGCTCCATGACACGCTGCACGTTGGTGACGAGCCCTTTTTCCGAAAAATAAAGAGACGGCATATAAACCCGCTGCTCTTCTCCGGCTACTTTCCCTTCTTCCTCCAGCTCAATCAGCCGTTTGGCGATCGCCTCGAATTCCGCTGTGCCATTCGCGCTTTTATCGAGCAGCTCCTTTACGTTTTTCAGCAGTTCTTCTGCTTCTATATAGCAGTGGCCATCTTGAAGGCACTGCTGTTCAAGAGAATATAAAATCGCAGCTTTCAGGCGATCGGGATGCCCTCCGCTAATGCCAATTTGAGCACCGATTTCATCAGCCCGTACAAAACCGATTCCTTCGATGTTTTCCACAAGCCGGTATGGGTTTTCTTGAATGACGTTCAATGACTCTTCGTAATACATTTGATAAATTTTCATAGACAGCTGCGGCCCGAAGCCAAATTCATTCAGAGCCACCATAATCTGCTCAAGCCCTTGGTGCTTCATCAGCGTATCGTACAGCACATCCGCTTTTTCAGCCGGGAGGCGCGGTACGTTTTGCAGGCAGCTTTTATCCGCAATAATTTTGGAGATCGCCTGCTCGCCGAGGATCTCTACAATCGATTCAGCCGTTTTTTTGCCGATGCCTTTAAATAAGTCCCCGGATAAATAAGCCACAAGCCCCTGCTTCGTCTGCGGCATTTCTTTTTGAGCCGTGCGGGCAATAAACTGCCGCCCAAACCTTGGATGATCTTTGAAATGACCGCGAAACTCATACATTTCATGCTCATGGACAGCAGGGAAATACCCGGTTACCACCGCTTCTTTTTCACCATACGTTCCATCCGTTTCGGTCACACGGACACGCAGAACGGTATAAAAGTTTTCATCGTTCCGGAAAATCGTGACAATATGCCGTCCTTTTAAAAACTGCTCTCCTTCTGTGAATAAATCCCGTTTTTCCTGCACGGTGCTGACCACCTCTTTTTATTCTGCTTTTTCCAGCATTTTTTTGCCGTACCCTGCCAGCATATGGTCCGGCTGAATCTCTAACGCCCGATCAAAAAATTGAGCTGCTTTGTCAGCTTGTTCGTAATGGCCGGCATATAAAACACCGAGGTTATAAAAAGCATCGGCGTGCTCAGGATCCTGCTCGACGACTTTTTGCATGTTTTTCTCTGCTTCTTCATACTGCTCTGTTTTTGCCAGAGCAAGCGCATATTGAAAGCGCGCTTCCACATCGTCTTCATCCAATTCCACCGCACGCATTAAATACGGCAGCGCCATCACAGTTTGATCCAAATATAAAAAAGACAGCCCCAGCATAAAGTAAGCATCCGCTTCTTCCATTCCGCTCCGGATGGCTCTTTCAAAGCGCTGCGCGGCTTCTTCAAAACGCTCATTCGTAAAATAAAAAGAGCCAAGCGCGTATTGGGCTGAACTCGAGTCAGGGGCGACCTCAACCGCTTTTTGATAAAATCTTAATGCCCGTTCCCCATCATTCATCTCAGCCAGTACATGGCCAAAATTAATATATGCAGCTGGTTCTTCCGGCTTTTCTTCAATTTGCTCGGTGAAAAGCTTAAGTGCTTCTTCCCATTTTCCTTCTTGTAACAATTCAATACCCTGCTGATTTTTATCCATGTGAAGCCTCCCAATTTTTCTTTATTATAACAAAGAAAACCGCTCCACGTAGAGAGGAGCGGACTGCATTCAGCCGACATAATCGAGCTGTTTGTTTTCTTTATATACTTTATCGATTGTTCCGCCGCCAAGGCAAACATCTCCATCATACAGTACAACCGCCTGACCCGGGGTAATCGCACGAACCGGTTCATCAAAAACGACCCGCGCTGTTCCGTCTCCGGTTTGTGTTACCGTCACGCCGGTATCTGCCTGGCGGTAACGGAATTTCGCTGTACAATGGAACGTCTCCGGCATTGGTTCATTTGTTGTAAAGCCAACTTGCACAGCGTCAAGCGAATCGGAGTACAGTGATTCATGATGGAAGCCTTGTACAACATACAGTTCGTTTGTTTTTAAATTTTTCCCGCCAACAAACCATGGCTCACCGCTTCCGCCGATCCCAAGACCGTGCCGCTGTCCGATTGTATAGTACATGAGTCCGTCATGACGGCCCATTTTACGGCCATCGAATGTAACCATATCACCCGGCTGAGCAGGAAAATACTGGCCTAAAAACTCTTTGAAATTGCGCTCGCCGATAAAACAAATACCAGTCGAGTCTTTTTTCGTCGCAGTCGCGAGTCCGGCTTCTGCTGCCAGCTCCCGCACTCGTTTTTTCTCAAGCTCTCCGATAGGGAACATTACTTTTTCCAGCTGGCTTTGAGACAACTGGTTTAAAAAGTAGGTCTGATCCTTGTTATCATCCACACCGCGCAGCATTTTCACTTCACCGCCGGAACGGTCAATACGCGCGTAGTGGCCAGTTGCCAAGTAATCAGCGCCCAGCTTCATCGCATGATCAAGAAAAGCTTTAAATTTTATTTCTTTGTTGCACATCACGTCCGGATTAGGGGTCCGGCCCGCTTTATATTCATCTAAAAAGTAGGTAAATACTTTATCCCAGTACTGTTTTTCAAAGTTAACCGCGTAATACGGAATACCAATTTGGTTGCAGACGCGAATAACGTCCTCATAGTCTTCAGTCGCCGTGCAGACACCAAATTCGTCTGTATCATCCCAGTTTTTCATAAAAATGCCGACTACATCATACCCTTGTTCTTTTAATAAAAGCGCCGCTACCGAAGAATCAACGCCTCCTGACATACCGACGACAACACGGGTGTCTTTCGGTGCTTTCATTGCTTCATCCTCTTTCTATTGAAGCCGCTTCGCGATTTTCGCTGTTTCAAGAGCGGCTTGTTCAATTTGTTTCGTTGTATTATTAAACCCAAAGCTAAAGCGGATTGACGACCGAAGTTTAGGTGAATTCTCCCCAAACATCGCCGTTAAAACATGCGACGGCTCAATGGAACCAGCTGTACAAGCCGACCCGCTTGATGCGGCGATACCAGCCATATCCAGGTTCACCAAAAAAGCTTCTACATCTGTTTCGGGAAAAAACAAGTTTAGCACATGCGGCAGGGAATGTTCAACTTTGCCGTTTACTGAAAACGAAGCGCTCTGCTCGGAAAGTGTATCGATAAAAAGCTTTTTCATTTCCATATAACGGGCAGCTCGTTCTTCCTGTGTTTGTTCCGCGATTTTGGCGGCTTGCGCCATACCGGCAATGGCCGCTGTATTTTCCGTTCCTGCACGGCGTTTACGCTCCTGTTCTCCTCCGTATAAAAGCGGCGCAAGCGCTGTTCCCGGTTTAACATAAAGAGCGCCAATACCTTTTGGGCCGTTAATTTTATGTCCTGAGACGGAAAGAAAGTCGACGTTCAATTTTTTCACATCAATTGGCAGGATACCATATGCCTGGACAGCATCCGTGTGAAAAAGAGCGGAATGGCCCGAAAGCAGCTGTCCGATAGCTTCGATTGGCTGAAGAGCACCCGTTTCGTTGTTGCCATACATGATAGAAACAAGGATGGTATCCTCCCGCAGCGCATCTTCTACTGCTGAAAGGGATACAATTCCTTCTTCATTGACAGGCAGATACGTTACTTCAAATCCTTCCCTCTCAAGTGCTTCACATGCATGCAAAACCGCGTGATGTTCAATGGTGGTAGTAATAATATGACCCGACCCTTTTGAACGCGCGGTACCCAAAATGGCCAGATTGTCTGCTTCTGTACCGCTCCCCGTAAAAATGATATCGTTAAAGCCGGCGTTTATCGTAGCAGCAATCACGGTTCTTGCTTCATCGACAATCCGGCGCGATTCCCGTCCAAACGAATGAATGCTTGATGGGTTTCCATAAGTTTCGGTTAAAACTTCTGCCATCGCTGCGGCCGCTTCTGGATGAACAGGCGACGTGGCTGCGTGGTCTAAATAAATTCGTTCCATATTGACACCTCGTTAAATATAAAACATATATGCGTCAGATTCACCGGTTACGGTGTGATTCGCCAGGTCATCGAGTGTTGTATTTTCCAAAACGCCCTTGATCGCTTCGCTAATCCGGATCCATAGCTCCCGTTTCGCCGGCTCTTCGTCTTCAATTCCCTCCACAAGTGTGATTGGACCTTCGAGCACCCGGATAATATCGCCTGCTGTAATGTCCTGCGGCTCGTGTCCAAGCACATAGCCGCCATAGGCGCCACGAATACTGCGGACAAACCCGGCATTGCGGAGCGGCGCAATCAGCTGCTCAAGGTAGTGTTCCGACAAATCATGGGCTCCAGCAATTACACGAAGAGAAGTTGGCCCATCACCGTGGCGTTTAGCCAGTTCAATCATAATGGTCAGTCCGTATCTTCCTTTAGTTGAGATTCTCATTTATTTGTGCCTCATTTCTTTTTTAATGCAATGATCCCTATAGTATATCATTTTATAGGTACAAAAAACATGCCGGAATACTCGGGATATGGTACAGTGAATCTACCAAATGAGAAAGAGGGATTCATATGAAGCCGCTCGCCTACCGAATGAGACCACGCACCATTGATGAGGTAGCCGGACAGGAACACTTAACAGGTGAAGGCAAGATCATCAGGCGGATGACTGAAGCCAAAAAATTATCTTCTATGATTTTATACGGTCCCCCTGGTACCGGCAAAACATCGATTGCCAGTGCCATTGCGGGCACAACACGGTATGCGTTTCGCATGCTTAATGCTGTTACCAGTAACAAAAAAGATATGGAAATTGTTGCTGCGGAAGCTAAAATGTCCGGGACCGTCATTTTGCTTTTAGACGAGGTTCACCGCCTTGATAAAGCCAAGCAGGATTATTTGCTGCCTTTTCTTGAAAACGGCATGATTATTTTAATTGGCGCAACAACAAGTAATCCATATCATGCGATAAATCCGGCGATCCGAAGCCGCTGCCAAATTTTCGAAGTAAAGCCGCTCCGGCCCGATTCGGTAAAGCGGCTGTTAACGGAAGCGCTGCGCGACGAAGAGCGCGGGGTTGGCATGTTCAAAACGGAGATCACGGACGAAGCACTTACTCATTTTGCCCAAGGTTCCGGCGGTGATGTACGCAGCTCATTAAACGCGCTTGAACTGGCTGTGTCGTCCACTAAACCGGATGCAGACGGGATCATTCGTATCTCGCTCGAAACAGCCGAAGAATGTCTTCAGCAAAAAAGTTTTGCCCATGATAAGGATGGCGATGCTCATTATGATGTTTTGAGCGCTTTTCAAAAATCGATTCGCGGCAGTGATGTGAATGCTGCACTTCATTATCTGGCCCGCTTGATTGAAGCCGGCGACCTTGTCAGCATCGCCCGGCGTCTTGTTGTGATTGCGTACGAGGATATCGGTCTTGCAAGCCCGCAGGCTGGTGAACGTACACTGGCCGCTGTCGAAGCGGCCGAACGGCTCGGATTCCCGGAAGCACGTATCCCCCTTGCCAATGCAGTAGTAGAGCTTTGCTTATCGCCGAAATCCAATTCCGCTTATAAAGCGATTGATGCGGCACTGGCCGATGTGCGGGCCGGGCGGTCAGGTGCAGTGCCTGACCATTTAAAAGACGCTCATTATAAAAGTGCGGCTAAACTGGGCCATGGAGTCGGCTATCAGTACCCGCATGATTTTGACGGCGGATGGATCGCACAGTCTTATCTGCCGGATACCTTAAAGCATAAACGTTATTTTGAACCGAAGGCAACCGGAAAATTCGAAAAGACATTGGCCGGTATATACGAAAAAATTGAAAGAAGCAAAACATAATATGCCGGTGTACAGGCAAACAAAAACACCAGCCTCTCTAGAGGAGGGCACTGAAAAAGTCTAGATAGTTTTAACCAAACCAGGTATTCGACGATTGAATCGTCGAATACCTGGTTTTTTTCATTTATAATAAATTCAATACATACAGGTGGTGCTTCCAATGATTTCAAATCAAGAAACACTTATACTAAGCCCGTTTGCGGCGATTTACGATATCGTTGTGCCAAAAGAAAATATGCTTCGCCAAATAAATGAGCTGGTAGACTTTTCTTTTATTCTAGAAGAACTTAAGGAAAAATATTGCCTGAACAATGGACGGAGGGCGGTCCCGCCGGTCCGCATGTTTAAATATTTACTGCTAAAAGCCATTTTCGATTTGTCCGATGTGGATGTCGTTGAACGCTCAAAATATGACATGTCCTTTAAATATTTTTTAAGCATGGCACCGGAAGATCCCGTGATTGACGCAAGCCTGCTCACAAAGTTCCGCAAGCTTCGGCTTCAAGACGCGGGCTTATTAGATATGCTTATTGGAAAGACCGTTGAGATTGCCCTTGAAAAAGAAATTATCAAAAACCATACGGTTATTGTAGACGCTACCCATACGAAAGCACGCTACAATCAAAAATCACCTAAGGAATTTCTGCAGGAAAAATCAAGAAACGTTCGAAAAGCGGTGTATCAGTTTGATGAATCCATAAAAGAAAAATTCCCGCCGAAGCCCACTTCTAACGAAGTACAAGATGAACTAGCCTACTGCGAAGCAGTCATTGAGGCAATCGAAAAAGAGCCGCAGATTGCGCACCTTCCAGTTGTCAAAGAAAAACTGAACGTCCTGAAGGAAGTGACAGGCGATTATCAAGAGCAGCTTCACTATTCATCAGACACGGATGCCCGTGTTGG
>NZ_JAMBOO010000040.1 GCF_023715895.1 Domibacillus indicus
TATTTGTGCTGCTGTACTTTGTCCCTGTGCTGCTTGCTGTTACATCGCGTGTCCCATTCGCTGTTTCTGCACTCACTGCCAGCTGGTATGTTTCACTCCGCTTCAGCTCTACCAGGTCAGACGGCACGCTCAGGCTTGTCGGCTTGTCTCCTGCTGATACGTCAATCACTTTTACTTTTACAACCTTCGTAATTCCGTTGTTTGTAATGCGGATGTCCGCTGTGTAGCCGATCGCTGCGCTTGCTGAAACCGTAACCAGCCCTTCCGCGCTTACCTGCGCAATCGATGTATTCGTACTGCTGTACTTTGTCCCTGTGCTGCTCGCTGTTACGTCGCGTGTCCCATTCGCTGTTTCTGCACTTACCGCCAGCTGGTATGTTTCACTCCGCTTCAGCTCTACCAGGTCAGACGGCACACTCAGACTTGTCGGATCATCTCCTGACAGTTTATCTATTATTTTTACTGTCACGTACTTAGAAATTCCATTATTAACCACGCGTATATTAGTTGAATATCCAACTGGCGCATTTGCAGGAACAGTTATTAAGCCTTCAGAATCTACATTTGCTGCAGCGGCAAATGTAGAACTGTATACTGTTCCTTCACTGCTAGCTGTCACATCTCTTGTTCCATTTGCAGTATCAGCCGTAACTGAAAGCTGATACTCTTCCCCTCTCGCCAGTTCAATACTTTCCGTATTTAAATATATTTCTTTAGGTTTGTCTGCTTCACTCGGATCAATAACTTTCACACTAACATAACTATACAATCCGTTATTCTCGATTTTAACCTGGGAAGAATAACCTAAAGGTGCGTTTGAAGGAATTTTTATTGAACCATTTGCATCAACTTCTGCAATTGTTGTATTTACGCTTGTATAAACAGTACCTGTATTTTCACCTGTGATATCTTTATCTGTGCCGTCTGAAAGTTTCCCTATTACTTTTAACTGATGCTCTGACCCTTGTGTAAGTTGTAACTCAGTTGTTCCTGAGTTTATTTCTACCACTTCCGGTACTCCTGTCACATGCAATATGGCTTTTGCTGTGCGACCGCCATTAGTAGCACTAATCGTTACATCACCACTTTTAGCATTCGAAGGTATCGTGACCATTCCATCCGGACCAACTTGAGCAATTAGTTGATTAGAGGACGTATATTTTGTCCCTGTTACACCCTGAGTAACATTTTGTGCTGTACCATCTGTCATAAAAGCATTTAAGATTAATTGCAGTTTATTACTTGTTAATGAGAGACTTTCTTCAGTAGGTGAGATAACTAAAGACTCTACAGCGGGTTTTGTTACTTTAACTGTTGTTTGGCTTTCTAAATTATTATATGTTGCTTTTATAACTGCCAACCCTTGAACTTCTCCTGTAACAGCTTGAATGAAGCCATCCTTTGTAACCGTTACTAAAGAAGGGTTGCTGCTTGTATAGACAATACCACTAGAAGAGTTAGTAATATCTGTTCTTACTCTGTCACTAATTTCTACTACTTTCATTTGTTCGGACTGCCCTGCATGTAAAGTAGTGAATAA
Organism: Domibacillus indicus; assembly: GCF_023715895.1. Lineage (GTDB taxonomy): Bacteria > Bacillota > Bacilli > Bacillales > Domibacillaceae > Domibacillus > Domibacillus indicus_A. Next base: position 1,541 of record NZ_JAMBOO010000040.1, read on the forward strand.
TGGATTAACCTGCAAAACAGGATCAATCGTTCCATTATTTATTTTTATCTCTACTTGTTCTTCTATGTCTCCATATCCAATTCCTACATAAACAATTCCCGAACCTGCTCCGCTTGGGACAATCATTTGTCCAGTTGAATTGATAGTTAATAATGTCGGATCAGAAGTTGAATACGTTGTCTTAGAATCACTCGTAATGTCTTCATCTTCTACACCAGGATTACTATATCTTAAGAATGGGTGCAACTGGTATGTTTGTCCGCTGCTTAATACTGTTGGCGCCTCGACTCTAATGCTTTCAGGGGTTCCAGAATCTACTGTGATTTTCCCCCATACATTTATATCAAAGGTCGTAATAGTGCTATCGGTGGTTCTGTTTAATGGAGAATTATAATTGCCAACTGCATCACGTATAGACAAGCTCTGTAGAGTCCATGTTCCTAACTCATCGTATTTATCAATTGGTATGACAGCAATATATTGATTGTTTTGTTTTTGAAAACTCAAGTTTAAAAGCTTCCCACTTGGTTTACGGTAAACTCCTGAAAGAGGACTGTTAGCAATACCTGATAAACTATCTCTTGCTTCAACTACAAGCTTTACTGCTGCTTGACTGGCAGAAATTTGCTGAACACTGATATCACGGTGGTAAATTTCTGGACCTTCCCGGTCTGGAGTAGTGTCGATAATATCTACTGTACAATTAGTAAAATCCTGTACAGTATTATCTACTCCTAAATAGTTGGTAACAGTCTTACTGTTTCCAACTACATCTCTTAAATAAACCGAAGTAAGGAGCCATTTACCTCTTTCTTCAAATTGTCCAATTGAAATTGAACCGATAAATTGTCCCGTTGTGTTTTTGTAAAGATAGGCTGACTGAGTAGTTCCATCAGGCTTTCTGTAATAAACAGTTACGAATGAAACACCCGATTCATTATCTGTTACTTCAGCCGTTATTTCGATCTTTCCGTTTGCTTTTACTTGTTCAGAAGCTACCGAAATCCCGTGTAATACCGGTGCTTCTTTATCTACTGTTGTTCCACTTACCGTAACCTTACAATGACTAAAGGTTTTCTGGACGTTTTCGGCATCTATATAGCTTGTAACCGTTCTTGAATTTCCATCTTTGTCTACAAGATAAATAGAGGATAAAACCCATTCGCCACTTTCTTCGTATTTACCAATCGTAAATGAACCAATAAACTGGCCTGCTGTGTTTTGGATTAAACTAATAGAAGCTGAGCTCCCACTAGGTTTTTTGTATATGGCCCGAATGCTTGAAACACCTGATTCATTATCAGTTGCATCTGCTACTACCTCAATCTTTTCATTTACTTTTACTTGTTGAGAGACAACAGAAATAGTACGTAATAACGGTGCTTCTTTATCTGTTGGTTCGGCTACTGCTACATTTAAAGTAAGATTTGAAAAATCTATTTTTTCACCATTTGCTTGAGTACTCAAATGACTTAAATAGACGGTATTTTCTTTATTATCTTGAAGGTAAACAGTTGTTGCTTTCCATTCTCCTGCTACATCTACCTCAGGTACAGTAATAGTTGCTTCATACATTTTTGTTGTGGAATTGAAAATAAACGAAACTGTTTTGTTTTGACCATTCGGCTTTGTATATATAATATAGCCGCTCTTAAAACCTGAAAGTTGATCCGATATATCTGCTATCACTTTCACTGGTGTAGTGGGTGACAAAGCATTACTCGTTACACTGATACTATTTAAAATCGGTGCCTCCATATCTGGAGTAGGATCTTCAATAATTACTTCTACTGCATAAGCAACTGATTGCGTAAACATGACAAGACAGACGATCACCAAATGCATCATTCTTCGAAATAGTACCTTTTTCATTCTTTAACTCCTCTTCGTAGTTTTAACGTCTTAATACTATTTTACCACTAAGTAGGTATGAAAAATAGACCCCGGAATCACCGGAGTCTATTAATCCCGAAAATCGGAAATTTTTATTGATTAACGAAGAAGCTGTAATACACCTTGTGGTGCTTGATTTGCTTGAGAAAGCATAGCTTGAGCTGCTTGAGAAAGGATAGAGTTTTTTGTTTGGCTCATCATTTCTTTCGCCATGTCTACGTCACGGATACGAGACTCAGCAGCTGTCAAGTTTTCAGAAGATGTATTCAAGTTGTTGATGGTATGCTCAAGACGGTTTTGTTTCGCACCAAGCTGAGCACGTTCGTCTGATACTAATTTAATTGCAGCATCGACAGTAGCAATTGCACTAGAAGAAGTTGCGGCACTGTCACTAAGGTCAAGTGCATTTACCGTAAGACTTGTAGCATCCATTTTAGCAAACGTTACATCCAAAGTTTGAGCTGAATTAGCACCAATTTGGAATGTAAATGTGCCAGTAGCACCACCGGTTTGATCTAATAGGTTTTGACCATTGAATTGAGTAGTCGTAGCAATACGATCTACTTCATCGATCAAATCATCAATCTCGAGTTGAATCTCTGCTCTGTCGTCTGCAGTGTTTGTATCGTTACCTGATTGTACAGCAAGTTCACGCATACGTTGAAGGATTGAGTGAGTTTCGTTCAATGCACCTTCAGCTGTTTGAATCATAGAAATACCATCTTGAGAGTTACGAGACGCTTGATCTAAACCGCGAACTTGAGCGCGCATTTTTTCAGAGATAGCAAGACCTGCTGCGTCATCTCCAGCACGGTTGATACGAAGACCAGAAGATAATTTCTCCATGTTTTTAGCTTGTGCATTAGAAGCGCTTGATAATTGACGATGTGTATTAAGTGCTGCAAGGTTATGGTTGATAATCATTTTATTTTCCTCCTTGAGTATGGCTGTTCACATCCGTGTGAACAGTTTTTCATTTGTTTTGTTCAGCAATCTGTTCCAGGTCGGCCGCCCCGTTCCTTTTTGCTTACACTACTATTATCGACGCCTTTCAAAAATGTTTAATAGAATTTTAATTGTTTTTATTATTTTTTTGGAAAATTTGTGAAGCCCTATTTTTTATTTAAGCCTAGTCTAATAAATAGAATTGTATAAACGAATTTATTTAAAAAACAAAAACTTGTAACTTTATCTTATTGTTTATTTCTCCGGCAATAATAAAACAAAAAGGAAAGATGAATTATAAGGAATGGGAAGGAAAAGTACTGATGGAGATGGTATAGGAGTTGCTGCTCTCTTACTTAATTAGGTAGAAAGAGATGATTTCTGAGATAAAAGACGTTTTTAATAAAAACTCCCGTCCATTATTTTAATGGAGGGAGTTTAAACAGGTCGGACAAGTCGGTTACGCCGGCAGAAGCGGATTTGTTTTCATTGCCGATCTGTACGTAAATTTCTTTCCGGTGGATATCGATATGCTTTGGTGCGTTAATACCTATTTTTACTTGATCGCCGGAAACGGAGATAACGGTGATTTCAATATCATCACCGATCATCAGCGATTCACCGGACTTTCTTGTTAAAACGAGCATGGCTTACGCCTCCTTTGCCTGGAACAAGCTGTGGCGTGTTTCATACGGTGTGCCGGTTAAAATAAGTTGGCGTCCGCTGTTTATTTTTTTGTTAATGACTAGCGGAGCCTGCAGGTTGGCCGTTGTTTCTTCAAATGGGTCACGTACCGTTAAAATGTTTAAGAGCGTGACGTCTTCTTCCTTCTCAATCGACAAAGCTTCAATGGTTGCGTCATCAATTTGTACGTTGTAGTCAATAAAAAAGGAAAATGGATCTGTGACGACAAAGCTTAAGCTTGGTGTAGAAATCGATTGAAGGGCATAGAAAACATCGTTATCTGGAAAGGTCAAAAGAGCAAATTCCTTTTCCGATTCAAACCCCGGAATGCCGCTTGAAAAAGTAATAATATCTTCCTTTGCAATTTCTTTTTCACCGTGGTATTTTGTTTCGATCTTCACGTTGATCATCCTTTAAATCGTTTTATTGACCGCCTGAAAGTGGACAGACGGATATTGGTTCACCTGGAAGCGGACCTCGCCTGGCTGATAGTGAATAATCGGCTTGTTGGCCCGGGTATTGTTTTCAACCTGGTGCGTCTGTACATTAATTGTAACGTCCCCTACCTGATAGTCAATCTTCACGCTGCCATAGGAAGGAATCCAGGCAATCCCAGTTTCAAAACTGCGGGTGGATGCACGCTGGGCCTGCTGCTGGATGGCGTTTGCTCCTGTATGAATATCAGCAAGCTCTCTGCCTTCCATCGCACGGCGGCCTGTGCCTTCTAGTGCCTGCTGGCGTGCTTTTGCGGCTGCCTCGCGTGTTAATTGAAAAACATCTTTCCGTCCAGCTTCGGCAAATGCCTGTGACTGATCAATCCAAAGCTGGCCCGGAGTTGTTTCGATCGTCATCTCCGCTTTCGGCTGGCGAATATCGAGCGTGGCACCCGGCTGCTGAATCGACTGCTTCGCCGGAGTTGTTTGAATACCCAGCTTGGCATTCGTAATCGTATAATCAAGCGTTGTAATCCGCATCGCTCGCTCCCCCTATTAACGGAGATAATCCATCAATGTCGGCTGAATAATTCGTGATGCAACAGAGAGTGCCGCTTTATGAACCGTTTCCTGAGTCGTTAACTCTGTCACTACTTTCTCAAAGTCTACGTCTTCATTTTCAGACATAATTCGTGACGCGACGACCTGCTGCTCAGCCATGCGCGCTTCCATCAGTTCGATGCGGTTATACCGTGCCCCAATTTCAGCACGGGCCGTTGTATTAGAAGAAATATGGGTATCAAGCGTGCTTAAAAACCCGGTTAAGTCTTCTCCTGTTGTTGTATCTGTATCAAGCTGTGTAATAAGTTGATCAATCGTATCAAACACAGACTCTCCCGAACTGTTAGCAGACCCAAATACACTGCTTACATCGATATTAACTTGAATCATAACCCCTTTTGACAGCTCTAATTCTACTTTTCCAGTGCTCAGTCCATCTGCACTGACCGTTCCATCATCGTTAAACGGCTGTGTCGTTGTTTTCGTACCGTTAAATAAATATTGGTCGTTAAACTTTGTATTGGCAATTTCGACCAAGTGATCTTTCAGCTGCTTGATCTCTGCGCTGGCCGCCTGGCGCTGCTGTGCATCATACGTATCGTTTGACACTTCAACCGTTAATTCGCGAATCCGGTCCAGTGCAAGCTTGGCTTTGTCTAAAGCAGAATCCGACGTTTCCACCCAGTTGTAGGCTTCGCTGAAATTGCGCTGGTATTGCTCAACCTCCGATAAACTGCGGCGATATACAATTCCTTTCATCGCCGTTACGGGATCATCAGAAGGTTTGGTAATTTTCTTTTGTGTGGATACTTGTGTATTTAATTGATCCAGACGAGCCAGGCTCGTCTGCAGGCTTTTTAAAGAATTACCGGACAACATCGATTGTGTTACACGCATTATCTCTTCACTCCTCTATTAACGGCCGCCTGTGCCCATGCCGTTAATAATTTTATCAAGCATTTCATCTACTACTGTAATCATGCGGGCTGCGCCATTATAAGCATGCTGGAATTGAATCAAGTTGGTCATTTCCTCATCCAGGGATACCGCTGAAATAGAATTGCGGTTTGTTTCCGCAGATGTACGCAGCACTTCTACATTAGTTGCGGTGCGGCTGGCCTGCTGGGAATCTACACCAAGGCGGCCGATGACCGATTCGAAAAATTCATTGATTGATGTAGTCGTAACCGGCGTAGTCGTACTGTCTGTTACAATTAAACTTTTATCCGTAAAAATGTTTGCCAGGTTATAAGCATTGGTCCCGTCCCCTGCTTCGCCGTTTGAGGAAGCGCCGATATCTTTGCCGGTTATACCTGCTACAAGCTGAATACTGCCGGCCGCATTTGCTGTATCTGTGATTTCTAAAATAGCTCCTGGTGTGGTACCATCTATCCGTTTGCCTGCGCTGTTTACTTCATTAAATTCTGATACAAAAGCTTCAGCGAGTGTGTTTAAATCGGAAAGCATATTCGAGTACATCCCAACCGTTTTGGTTCCGTCACTGTAGCCATATGCTTCAATTAATGCACGGATTTCCCCTCTGGAAAAGGTAACCGCGTCTTTTGTTCCGGAGATAGCGGCCGTTCCGCTATACGCATTTCCGCCAGCCGCTCCGTCTTTTGTATAGCTGGCAAATACAATTTGCGTAACTTTGTCACCGTCTGTTTGAATATCGAGCTGCGTGTAGCCTTCTCCATTCACCAGTTCATTTGTTGTTGCTGTGCCATTCTCATCTGCTAAAAAGATTTTATACGTTCCTTCCGCGATAGGCAGGGAATTGCCGCCGTTCGGAACACGTTCAACTGAAATATTTACATACTGGGACAGCTCATCCACAAGTGCATCCCGCTTGTCGTACAAATCATTTGGCAGGTAGCCGTTCGGCTCGGTTTCTTTGATTTGCTGATTGACATCATTAATTTGCGACAGAATGGAATTGACTGCTTTTTCGGTCACATCCAGCTGATTGCCGTAGTCATCTTTCATTGCCTTCAGTGAGTCATACATATAGTTGAACGTTTCCGTTACAGACTGCAGCCGTTCGATGACGACACTGCGGGCCCCATCATTTGTCGGCGAGCCGCCAAGCGTCTGCAGGGAATCCCACAATTCGTTAAAGGTTTTGGCAAGTCCTTGCTCGGATGGTTCATTGATGATATCTTCGACTTTTGTAAGTGCATCTGCCCGCTCGCTCCAGTAGCCAAGCTTGTTATTTTCATTGCGGTATTGCACGTCAACAAAAGCGTCCCGAATACGCTGCACGGAGCCCGCCTCTACCCCTGTTCCCATCTGGCCGGGAATATTTGGACGATTTAAGCCGACAGCCGGGTAAGGAGTTGTCGTTTGAAAGTTTACACGCTGGCGCGAGTAGCCAGGTGTATTGGCATTTGAAATGTTATGCCCCGTTGTATAAAGGGCACTCTGCTGGGTAAACATGCCGCGCTTGGCGGTTTCCAGCCCCATAAAGGTTGATCTCATGTTTTTCTCTCCTATGCTTTCGAGTCAAAAATGGGTCCTGTTGACGGCGGCTGGTTCGACTCCCCATCCGCTGCGTAATTCCCTGCTTCCGCCGGGGCAAGCAGGTCAAGCTGCAGGTGAACGAATTGAAGCGACTGGTCCAGGAGCTCTTCATTGAGCCGGTTCGTGTGCTGTAGCTCTCCAAGTACATCCACCAATTGGCCGCGGAGTTCTTCCGCTTTTCGCTGTTCTTCTGCTGAAAGAGATGGCAAAAGCTCGTTTAACGTTTGGCCTGTTTGCTCCGTTCGTTTCTTTTCCAGTATCGTGATGGCACTGACATGTTTTTGTTCATCCCGGACAATCCGGTTCAATTCGTCCATTTTGTTTTGCTTGACCGCTTCTGTTTTCGCCTGTGCTAGCGCAAGCAGGCTTTTATGAAGCGCCAGCTGTTTTTCGAGCGTTTCGATGAGCATGACGCTCCCCCTTTTTATGTGTAAATATTAACTAACAATCCTTGAATTTCGCCAACCTTGCTTAAAATATCAAGCTGTGATTTTTCTTTATTAATGACGTCATTAGCAAGCTGAGTCAGACGGCCGTCTACTTCTTTCACAATTTTATAAACCTTCGTCCGGCCACGGCGGTTAAAGCCCCGCTGCTCTTCCAGCTGCAGACCGCTGTCTACCGCTTGCTGCATAAATTCTTTGACCATTTTTTTGTATTTGCGCAGGTCATCAATGGTCCGGTGCTCGGAAAGCTTTTCTCCCTGCGCCTCAATCTCTTTCATCATGCCGTTCATTTTTTCAAGTACGGCATTTTGGCGTTTGTTTGCGATCACATCCGTGAATGTCACAGATGCTTTTGCTGTTTCTTCTTTTCTTTCGGCCCGGGACGCGGAAACTCTATTTACGCGCTGGATTTCCATCATCATTCACTCCGTTCGATTATTGAAGAAGCTGCAGGATACCTTGTGGAAGCTGATTCGCCTGTGCAAGCATCGCTTGTCCTGCCTGGTTCAAAATGTTGTTTCTCGTAAACTGCGTCATTTCCTCTGCCATATCCAGATCACGAATGCGTGATTCTGCCGCTGTTAAGTTTTCATTCGCTGTCTGCAAGTTTGTAATGGTATGCTCTAAACGGTTTTGAACGGCACCGAGCTTGCTTCGCTGCTCTGAAACTTTTGCGATGGCTCCATCAATTGCGCTAATGCCTGCCTGCGCTCCAGTATTTGTAGAAAAATCTAACGAGCCTGCTCCAATCGTGTCAGCGTCCATATTGCCAATAGAAAGTGACAGTGTCTGATCAGCATTGGCACCTATTTGGAAAGTCGCCTCTTGTAACTCACCATTCAACAATTTTTTCTGGTTAAACTCTGTTGTTTCAGCAATACGATTAATTTCAGCTGTCAGAGCTGTTACTTCATCCTGAATCGCCTGGCGGTCTGTATCCTCCAATGTATCATTTGAAGCTTGTACTGCAAGCTCGCGCATCCGCTGCAGAATATCATGCGTAGAAGCAAGTGCTCCCTCAGCAGTTTGAATAAGTGAAATCGCATCGAGCGAGTTGCGCTCGGCCATATCTAAACCACGTACCTGTGAGCGCATTTTTTCCGAAATGGCAAGGCCTGCTGCATCGTCCGCTGCCCGGTTAATACGAAGTCCGGATGACAGCTTTTCAAGGCTTTTCGATGTGGCATTGTTTGTGTTTCCCAGGTTACGGTACGCATTCAATGCTTGAATGTTATGGTTAATTCTCATTGATCAGTTCCCCGTTTCAAATGTATTGGCCGGTCTGGCTTCGACAAAGATGTTTTGTTCGTACGCATTTTTTTTGCGTGCAGCCCGCTTGGCCGGTGCTGCTTTTAATGCTTCGTTCCACGCCTCCGCAATCATTTCGAAAAGCTGGCGCGCCTGCTGGAGCCGTTCGGCGTCTTTGTACAAATTGGCTTGAACGACGGTGTCGGCAATAAAGTTATACACATGATCGAGCTGGTCGGCGATAATGCCGGCTTCATAGTTCAAGCCTGCGCCGAGCCGCTCCGTAATATCGTTAATTTTCTGCATCGCCTTGTTGGCTTCTGCATATTGTTTTTCTGCTAAAAAAGCGATCGCATGGTCAAATTGCGTCAGTCCTGCTTCATATAAAAGGGCCGTAATTTGCTGTGGTGTTTTTTGATAAATCATTTCTTTTGTGATCACATTTGTCACCTCATGTGAGTGTATCGGCAACATTTGCCGAATTTTAATACGCAGATTCCATTTCTTCGATTAAAATGAGCATTTCAGCAATAACTGAATACAATTGAGGCGGGATGGAATCACCAAGGTCAATATCGATCAGCTCTGACAGGAGTGACGAGTCCTGCTCCATCGGAATGCCATGCTGACTGGCGAGTTCCAAAATTTTTGAAGCGAGCGCGCCTTTTCCCTGTGCGACGACCGTTGGCGCACTTCCTTCTTCATAACGGATCACGGCGGCAGACGGACCATTTACTTTCCGGCGCTTTATTTGATTGTAATAACTCATATCGTCAAATCAAACCCTTTCGTGGAAGCAACGGTGGCTCCCTGCTTCACGGCTGTCCCGCTCTTTTCTTCGTGAGCAAACGGACCGAACTGAACCGCTCCAACCCGGTAGCCGATACCGGAAAGCCGGTTTTTGAGCACGGCGGCAAGCGGCGCCATTTTTTGCTCAAAGCCTTCCTGGTCGTTTTGTATTTTTAAAGAAAGGTTGCGGTCAGCAGCTGTGATGGTCATGCCGACCGGTCCCAGTTTTTTTGTTTCAAACAAGAAGTGAAGCGAGCAGTTTTCCCAGTCCACCTGCTGGCCGCCATTTTTTGAGCGGATAAAGACATTGACGTTATCCGCCTGACCGCCGAGTAAAAACGGCAGGGACATCATCATCGACTGCAGACCGGTTTCCGGTTTGCTTAACAGCTGTTGGCCGGTTAAAGTGGAAGCGGCCTGATCGCCGGACTGGCTGCCCATCGTGGCAAGCAGTGCCTGCTTCACGGCATTCGGTACTTCCGCTTTTCCTTTTAACAGAGCGGCGGACTGCTCATGCTCATAGTTCAATCCAGCGGCGCGGACCAGTTCAAAAGCGCTGCGGGCGCCCGGCGTATCGTAAAGACCGGCCATCGCGCCGGCCAAGTGGCGCTGCGGCGTATCGGCCAGCTCCTGCGTGGCCATGTGAACAACCCGGGCATCAGATGGTTTAAAGGCTACTTTATCGATCAGCGTCTTTACCTCTGATACAATCCGAGCGGCCGCCTGCGTATCACCTTTAGCAAGCAGCTTGCGTGCATCTGCGAGCTGCTGGGATGCCTGCATCAGCTCTTTTTCTGTTTTCATATCGGTAAAAAGCATAAAATTGCCCTTTAAAATGGCGTTATCTAATGTTTTAATGGCGGTTTCCACGACTGGCTTCGCCTGCTGCGGTGTTTTAACGAGCAGTTCGGCCGTCTGCAGATTGCGTACAATATCCCGTTTGAATTGTTTAAAATCAATCGCCGACTGTGACATTTTTTCGGTAATTGTCGTCATCACGACCGTTTTGGAAGCAGGCGGAACATGAGCAAATAAATCTTCCGGCAGACTGGCTCTCTCGCTTGCAGCGGAAGGCGGGATAAGCGGTTCAACAGCTTTCATCAATTCACCGCGTGCGGCGAGCTCTTTTCCTGATGCAGCCAGTGTCTCTGCCCGCTCAACGGTTTCCCTTAATTCCGGCAGAGCGTCTCTTACAAAAGCAGCGACCCGCTCAAAAGATGGTTCTTTTTGGATCACAGCCGCTGCTCTTTGCGGCAGGGGCGGCTCCGTTTCATCTGTTTCCGGAAGGACAATACCTGACGGCTGCAAAGTTCCTGCTACTCGCTCCTTTGCCAGATCGGCCAGCTGCAGGGCTTCTGCGACGGGTTTCAAAACGGCGGTACGGTTTCCGGTAAAAGAGGTGCGCAGGGCCTGGACAATTTCCTCCAGAGAGCCATTTTGATCGAGCTTTTGGGCGAGCGCTTGAAGGAGGGTATCAGCAGGCTGCTGCTTTAACAGTGCGTTCAGTGCTTCTCCAAGCTTTTGCTTAGCCGTGTTTTGAATGGTTTCTGCTTGAATAGCGCCTGCCCGCTCAATAAGCTGGGCAGCCGGAATATTCTGCTCAACCGCCAAGGTTTTTAATGCCTGGACCAGCTGGGCAGGCGAGCTTGTTTGTTTCACCAATACTTCAATTTGCTTCACAACCTGCTCAGGAAGCGGCGAAGATTTTATCGCAGTGATGGCTTCGTGCGTCCGCCCAAGCTGCAGTGCTTTATCGATTGCCGCGCGGATATTTTCCGGAAATTCGATGCCCGACTGCGCCAGCCACTCGGCTGCCTGTCTGCCAAACGGCGTACCCGTCAGTGCAGCATGAACCGCTTTGAGCGATGCCTCAGACGGCATGATTCCCTTGTCCGCTAGAGCTTTGACTGTCGCAAGCTTGTCTGCTTCCGTTCCCGGTGCTGTTTCCATAAACGTTTGAACAGCCTGTGCGGCTTCTTTTGTAAGGGTAACTCCTTTTTGGGTAAATACCGCAAGTTCCGCAGGCTGCTTGTCCGTACTCGGTGCGGATGCGGCGGGGGCTGTGGTTAACGTTGGCGCTGCTTTCGTTTCTCCTTGAACGGCTGCGGGCGCTGTTTGACTTGGTGAGGGTGCCATTTGTGGCTGAATCTTCATCAGTCGGTCTCCTTTCCTTGGTCTATACATAAAGAAAGATCGCCCAACAATAGTTTGTGGGCGATCCGGTGACAGTTACAGCTTTCCGTAAAAGTCGAGCATGGCTTTGGCGGTTGCATCTGCATCCGGCTTGTATGTGCCATCCGCGATCTTTTCCTTCAGAAGCGCGATTTTTTCGCGGCGTTCAGCTAGTATTCTGGATGAGTCTTGCATCTCTTTGGCGGCGCTTGAAATTTCAAGTTTATCGCCGGCTGCCGGGCTGGCTGATTTAGCCGCATCTACTTTTTTTAGCTGCTTCTGATACGGATTGATTCCATTTACTCCAGGTGTATGGTTAATTTTCATCTCCGTATCCTCGCTTTCTTTTTGTACTTGTGCTTATTATATCGTCAAGACGGTGGAAATGTTTAGTGAGGAATTTGGCGTAATTTTCGAATAAAAAAACCCCGCCAAAAGGCGGGTTTAAGAGTGCAGACAAAGTAAGAAAGCAGGCTGATTGAAAACGTCTGACTTTCCCCGAACGCCGCCGGCTGGGAAGCGGAGTGACCTTTTTGGGGTCATGAGCATTCACAGCCGGCAAGTGACGCCGAAAGCGGGCGTTTGCCAACAGCCTGAAAACGGGTTTAATGATTTTGTCTGCCCAAATAGGTTTGCTGGCTCCCCCGGCGCTCACTCGCAAATTGCTGCTCGCGGTCATGCTGCTTCAGGTCAGACTCGATTTCATCAACGCATTTATTGCACAGCTTGCCCCGCTGGATAATAGCCCCGCAGCGGTCACACGGATAACCGAGGTTCGGAAACTGCGCCGCTTGAAGGCGTCCTTTTTTTACCCATTTATAAATCATTTCTTCGGTCGCACCGGTTACCTCGACAATACGCTCCATTGTTGCGGCGCGGTTTTCTCTTTTTCTTAAAAATGTATAAGCAGCTTGATAAAGCTCTTCTTCTGATCGGGAACATTTTGGACATACATCACGAAAGGCATTTTTAGCATACAATGCGCCGCATCGCGGGCAGTCAACGATCTCGTTCATCCCATTCACCTCATGTTGTCATTCGTTGGTTCTATTTTCATGGCGGAATGGTCAATTGTCAAGAGCCGCTGCGAGCAACCGTGATACTTTTTACGGATATGGCACCAGCTTTTTGTAGTGCTTTAGCTACAAGGTGCATGGTTGCGCCAGTCGTATAAATATCATCAATTACAAGAATGGTTTTCCCTGCTGCATCCCCAATTGGGTAAAACGTTTGCTTAGCTTTTATTCGCTCGGCACGTGTTTTTTTAGACTGCTTGTCGGATTCCCGCCGCCCAAGAAGCACGGTTTGCGGCAGTCCCGCCCGCTCAATAAGCGCCTCTGACTGGTTAAAGCGCCGCTCTGCAAGACGCGAAAGAGACAGGGGGACCGGGCAGATGATGTCATACTCCAGTCGCTTCGCTATCCTCCTGATATCTTGTGCAAAAAGGTCCGCCAATGCATAATCTCCCCGGTACTTAAAGCGGGCGATCAGTTCCTTCATGGCGTCATTGTACTGATAGAAAGAATGATTGGAATGAAAAATGCCCCCCTCCCATGCAGCGCAATCCGGACAGATTCCTGCTTCTTTCATTTCCCGGCAGCAGATTTTACAAAAAGGCCCTGTTAGTTTTTTGAGTGGTGCGGAACAATTTTCACACAAGAGCGGATCCCTTGCACCGAAAAAAGCAGCCCATGACTGAATCGCTGTTTCACTTTCACAAAGCAGGCACCGGCTCATATATCCAACAGCCCCCTTTCCTCTCCAAGCTTGTTCATCCTATTAATCTGGCTGATGGCCCGCACCATAGCATTTGTTTTCCCGTAATGAAAAAAGGTTACAATGCCGGTTGGACAGTCGGCGCTTCGTCCGGCGCGCCCAGCTATTTGCACAAGGGCGCTTTCCGTAAAAATCCGGTCTTCCGCACCGACTACTGCCACATCCACACCGGGGAATGTCACTCCCCGCTCTAAAATCGTTGTGGTAAGCAAAACCGGAATTTCTCCTCTGCGCATCGCTTCGACTTTTTCTTTGCGGAGAGGGTCCTCGGCATGCACACTTTGGATACGTGCATCTATTTCTTTTAATGTCAAAAGGGCCTTGTCCATCGTTTCAATATGAGGATAAAAAAGAAGTGCTTTCTCCTTTCCTTTCAGCCAATCCAAAACAGATGCGGGGACAATCGATTTTTTCCAATTTCCACACCACTTCATTTCCGGTACAGGCAGCGGATGGCGGTGGTAGCGGGCTGGAATCAGGGTCGCTTCCCGCCTGCCGGAGTGGATGTCTTCCTGCCAGGATGGTTCGGGCGTAGCTGTTAAATAAATAAGAGAGGATGTTTTTTTGCGTGCTTTTTGAACGGCAAATTGAAGTGAAGCATCAAACGTGTACGGAAAAGCATCCACTTCATCGACGATCATGACGTCAAACGCTTCAAAAAAGCGGAGTAGCTGGTGGGTAGTAGAGATCACAAGCGGACTGTACGTATGCCGGTCTGGGCTGCCACCATACAGTACAGCAGGCGGCGTATCGGGAAACACGTTTTGAAGGCGTGGAGCTAGCTCCCGGACTACGTCTGCTCTTGGTGCCGCAATACAGACACGCTTCCCATTTTGAAGAGCTTCAGCGATGCCTCCAAATAACACTTCTGTTTTCCCGGCCCCCGCAACGGCCCAGACGGTATGTTCACGATCATTTTCAATCGCAAGCCGAACATGCTGGGAAGCTGCCTGCTGTCCGGCTGACAGTGTGCCGGACCAGTGCATTTCTCCGGCCTGCTTCGGATGCAATGGCTCGGGGCCGATCCAGCGGTAAAGGGTTGTACAGGATGAGATTTTGCCCATTTGAATGCAGTTTCGACAGTAGGCGCAGTCGTTGCCGCACCGGGCACATGGATGGAATGAGAAGTTAGAAGTATTTCCGCAGCGATGGCAAAGAAGCGGGTGGGACAAGCCGGGGCGGACAGCGAGAGAATGAACATCGGAGAGTAACGGAATTTCTTCATCTGTTAATTCACGACCTGAAAAAAAGAGAGCTTGTTTCATAGGTCACATCCTTTCGAATTCAGTATACTTCCTCTGGATAAATATTACAATCGTTATCAGAATGTCATCATAATTTAACATTGGGTCATTTTTCCGGTATGTTATACTTTTCTTTGTAACATTGAAACAAAAAAGAAAGGGGATTTTATGCGAAAAATTGGAGGAAGCCTGACGGCACTTTTACTCGTGATCCTATTCGCGGTTAACGTGTCAGCACAGAGCTTCAGCGATATTTCAAGCCACTGGGCAAAAGACGAGATCGAGGATCTTGTGGCAGATGGTGTCATTGCAGGTTATGAGGATGGAACCTTTCGTCCTTATGCAAGTGTAACAAGAGGCCAGTTTTTGGCGTATCTTGCCCGGGCGCTTGATTTGCCTGCCGGCGATTCTGCTTTTGTGGATGTCGGTCCTGGCAGTACCCTTTACCCTGAAATTGCCGCTGCGAAAAAAGCCGGCATCATCCAGGGGACAACCGAAGGAAAAGCGCTCCCGAACGAAGCCATTACCCGCTCTGATGTAGCGGTTATGCTGGATCGCGCCATGCAGTATAAAGGCGATTACATGGAGCGTACACCACTAACCTTCACAGATGCGAAAGAAATTGGCGCTTATGCGTATGCATCGGTTGAACGAATGACGCATTACGGACTGATTTACGGAACGGAAAATAGTAAGTTCCTGCCGAAGAAAGTAGCGACACGCGGCGAATCAGCTGTATTTATTCACCGGATGATGACAAAACTTGGACTTCTTGGCACGATTAAAGAGCCGATTGAAGTGCCAAAACCGGCTGATAATCAGGAAGTGATTATTCCGATTAACGACTATCAATATGTAAAGGTTCGTATGAACTCACGCGGCGTACCGCTGGAATATGACCGCCAGGAAACGGACAAGCATATTGAATCAACAGACTATCACTATTATTATCATATGGGTTATGCTTCTAAACCACTCGGATCTCTTCGTGTAACCCTTCGCAAGCTGACAAACGGAGATACATTCGTCTTCACGAAATTTACTCACAATGCGGACAATACATATTCCGCTACTGTTTCCCTGCCGTTTTCACAGTCTGATAACTATTCACTCGCTAAATACAGCGATCAGGGGACCGTTGTTCGTGAACACCATGACGTATTTGGCATTGATGAAACGAGCCACCCAATCGGCGTGCTTTCTGCTAAAAAAGGGTCGGCAATCACAGGCGAAGTCATGATGGGCAAAAACTATGTAGCCGTTCCGAAAGAGCAGAAATATGCAGACGGCACCGTTTCCCGCATTCGTGTGCTTGATCAAGAGTATGCAGATTATGACGTTCAGCAGGCTGACAATACCGTTACGGCAAATATGAACATGACGATAAAAGGCAACGCCATTTCAGATTCATGGGCGCTTGTATCGGACAAGTCCTTGTTCCAGAGCTCATCTACACGCGATGAATGGTTTAAACGCACAATTGCTGAGTATATCTCGATCAATAACTGGCTCACAGCAGACGGTGCCTATACGAAGCTTCCTTGGTCTATTGAACCAGGCTACCAAATGGGCTACGGCCGCAGTATCAACCGGATGCAGGCTGGTATTTATTTGACAGCTTACCAGGAACATAATGACCGTTATTTATATGACCTTGTGTTAAATGGAGTAGCGGACCTTGATGTGTTCTCCGGTGGTGAAGTAACGAAAGGAACCCAGCCGCTTTTTTATACGGAATACACAAGTACGTGGCTGAAAAAATCATACGGCACGACAGCGCCATATGTAGATACACGTTTAAATGAAAATGCAGCGATGTTTTTGAAAAACACAGGCGAAGCACTCGGCATTGAAGCGTTAAAGGATGATAACTTAACGTATGCGAACTTCCTTGTAAACCAAAAATCATTTGGCAATATCATTCCGGTAACCTCATCAAGCTATATGATTTCAGATTACTATAAACCTGGTTCCAAGCAGACACATTCGTCGCTTAACCATGCACTCGGCGGCATGCGTTTCTTGATCGTCGCCTATGAGCAGACCCGTGATGAAAAGTATTTGAAACCAATGCGCGAATTCAAAGCCGGTATTGAGAATTTATATCCAAAATGGATTCGTACCGACAACGGCCGAAAAGGCGACTTCTGGTATCAGGTCAATCCTGATTTAACCTTTGCCGGCAATGACTATGAGCTTTTAACGCTTTTGGATCTTTTGTTGAACCAGGAAGCGTTAGAGCGAATCGGTATGCCGCGCAGCGCTGTGTTTGATCAAATGATCCGGTCAAAAACAACCTATCTTGTCGAAAACAACCGTCCATTTATCGATGAAGTGGTGAAGAAGCTGAATGAGCAGGGCTTCGGCGACTTGATCAGCGGTACACGTGCGGCAAGCACAGAACGGATCGACAGAGAAGAAATGCAAATGATCACAGATGTACTAAATTCCGTTCCAAAATAAAAAAAGCGTTCCAGCTTCAAGCTGGAGCGCTTTTTCTTTTTATTTGATGACTACTTATCGCTCGGACGTTCTTTTTTTCGTCCAACCGAGCGCCAAGGC
This sequence comes from Domibacillus indicus, assembly GCF_023715895.1. Classification (GTDB taxonomy): domain Bacteria; phylum Bacillota; class Bacilli; order Bacillales; family Domibacillaceae; genus Domibacillus; species Domibacillus indicus_A. The sequence goes on from NZ_JAMBOO010000040.1 coordinate 18,815, forward strand.
GCCTTCTCCTAAGTGTGTGGCAATGACTGGGCCGAAGCTTGAAATGCTGATTTCAGCGTTCGGGAACCGCTGCTTTAATTCCGCTGTCCATTTCCGGGCTTCGTCCTCCCGGTTCGCATGAATCACAGATGCCTGCAGCTTGTCTCCGTCCTCGTAATCTTCTCCGAACAAATCGCCAATGCGTTTAAGCGCTTTTTTGCTTGTTCGAATTTTTTCAAATGGCGCGAGCCGCTTGTCTTCCACATGGAGAATCGGTTTTACTTGAAGCAGGCCGCCAATCAGCGCCTGTGCCCCGCTTAAGCGTCCGCCCCGCTTTAAATGGTTTAAATCATCTACCATAAAGTACGCTTTCGTCCATTTTTTCATCTCGGTCAGCTCAGCCAAAATGGCATCCGGCATTTTTCCTTCTTTGACCAGTTCTGCCGCCCGCAGCACGTAAAAAGCCTGGGGTGCACAGCTGATTTCCGAATCAAATGAATACACATCCAATTCTTCTGCCATGTCTGCGGCTGTAATGGATGACTGGTAGGTGCCGCTCAGTTCACTTGATAAGTAAATGCCAATGACTGCATCGTATTCCTTGGCAATTTGTTCATACAGCTCAACAAAGTGGCCGATCACCGGCTGGGACGTGGTAGGCAGCCTGCCTCCTTCATTCACTTTTCCGTAAAACTCTTCCATCGTGATATCGAGCTCTTCACGATATACATCCTCACCAAAAATAACGCTGAGCGGAATCATAAAAATATTAAGCTCCTCGCGCAGCGCTTTTGGAAGATAAGCGGTGCTGTCGGTCAAAATGGCCGTCTTCATCTGCTTATACCTGCCTTTTTCATTTTTTCATATCCCTTACATTTTAGCCCAATAGAGGTTGTTTTGCACCCCTTTTCCGGTAAGATAAAGAGGAGGAGGGATGATCATGAAATCTGCATGGCTTGTTTTGACGGGTGCCACACTGTGGGGCACGATTGGTTTGTTTGTGCAAGGACTTTATACATACGGTTTCTCGCCTATCGATGTGGTGGCATTGCGGGTGCTAGGCTCTGCTTTGGTGCTCTTTCTTTTTCTGCTCCTTTTTAAGCGTAACCTGCTTCACATTCAACTGCGGGATTTATTTTTTTTCGCCGGCTGCGGCATTGTCAGCATCGTCTTTTTTAATTTATGCTTTTTTACCGTAATGGAACGCTCTTCCAACTCTCTGGCTGTTGTGCTTTTGTATACCGGACCGGTTTTTGTTGTGCTGCTGTCGCGCCTTTTTTTCAAAGAGCCGATGACGGGCGGCAAAGCGATTGCGCTTTTGTTAACCGTGCTCGGCTGTATGCTTGCCGTAGGGCTTGTGCCGTCCGGTGATGCGGACATGTCTGCCGGCACCATTTTCATCGGGCTTTTATCCGGCTTTTTTTATGCCTTGTATTCGATTTTCGGCAAATTTGTCGCCCATCGCTATCATTCTGTTACCATCACGGCTTACGCGATGCTTACGGCCTCCCTTTGCGTCGTACCGATGTCGGGGCTTGTGGCAAAACAAGCGCAATTGCTGGAGCCGGCGGTTCTTTGGAATACGTTTGGTCTGGTCGTGTTATCAACGGTTTTTGCTTATAGCTTCTACACAGCCGGTCTTTCCCAAATGGAATCCGGACGCGCAGCTATTTTAGCAGTCGCCGAACCCGTGGTAGCCATTTGGATCGGCATTCTTCTTTTTGGAGACAAGCTGACGATCTGGCAGGCGGGCGGCATTCTTTGTATTCTAGCAGCCGTCCTGTTTACGATAGAGCGGCGCCCGGCAGGAAAAGCGAAGTCCCAACGCCTGTTTTTCAGCCCGGAAAATCGGAATGAGGACCGAAAAACACTGTAATTCTCTTTTTTCGAGCTGCTTATTTTGAAAGCCTCGCTGCACAAAAAGGGTGTCTCATAAGCCGATTTTTCGCTTAGAGACACCCTTTCTCCATCCTCACCTATCCATTCAACAGCGCTTCTTGTTGAAAAGTACCGATGAGATTGTCCGATTCGACTATCATGTTCTTTTTTCGGCTGCTTCGGATTATTCCGCCAGCATGCGATACGGCTGTTCGAGCATCCCTTTTAGCGTCTGCAGGAAAGCGGCCGCCGGGGAGCCGTCAATCGCACGGTGGTCGAATGTCAGGCTGAGCGGCTGAATATGCCGCTTTTGCAGTTCATCTCCCACAAAGACCGCTTCCGGCATCGCGCGGCCGAGGCCAAGAATACCGATCTCCGGCGGGTTCAAAACAGGTGTAAAAAACTCCACCTCGTAGTTTCCAAGATTGGTAATCGTAAACGTTGAGCCTTTTAATGTTTCCGCCTGGATGCGGCCGCCTCTAACGTCGTCCGCGTTGGAACGGATCCGGCTGGATAAGTCTCTCAGCGACAGACGGCACGCATCATTGATCACCGGCACCATCAAGCCGCCATCCAGCGCTACTGCGATTCCGAGATGGACGCGGTCATGCAGGGCAAGCTGGCCGTTCTCAAGGGTCGCATTCATTTCCGGGTGCTTTTTCAGCGAAGCAATGACCGCTTTAGCGACAAAGTCAGTCAGCGTAAGCTTCACGCCGCTTTCTGCCAGCGACTCATTCATCTGCTTGCGAATCGTCATTAAATCCGTTACATCTGCCCTCATCGTAATGGTCAGCTGTGCGGTTGTCTGCAGGCTGTCAAACATGCGCTCCGCAATCACCTTGCGCATACCGGCAAGCGGTTTACCTGATGCAGAAGAGCGGGAAGACATCGGTTCTACGTCTGCTTCCGGCGCCGGCTGAACGGCTGCGGCGGCCGGCTGTATATTATGGTTTAAATGGCGTTCCACGTCAGACCGGGTAATCCGTCCATTCGGCCCTGTTCCCGGAATGCCGGTTATATCCAGATCATGTTCCCTGGCAAGCTTGCGGGCAGCCGGTGAAACGCGGGTTCTGCCGCCATTTCTTTGTGCTTTTGCGGCGGCCGGCTCTGGTGTCTGTTCAATCGAAGCCGGTATTTCCTCCGGCATATCCGGCGCTTCCTGATGAAGCTCGGCTTGAGGTGCATTTGCCGCTTCCGTTTCTTCCCCTGCTGCACCAACAAATCCGATCGCTTCGCCGACTTTTACCACTTCATCTGGAGACGCCTCGATTTTCAGCAAAATCCCGTCTGCCGGCGCTTCTATATCTTTCTCAATTTTATCTGAGCTGATCACGGCGACTGAATCCCCTTTTTTTACTTCATCGCCCTCCTGCTTTAGCCATTCAACGATCGTTCCTTCTTCCATCCCCATACCGAGCTTCGGCATAATCAACTTTACAGCCATCGCTAATCCCCCTTTATATCACCAATTCGTTGCCGGTCATTTCCTGAACGGCTTTGATGATTTTATCTGGTGTTGGCAAATAAATGTCTTCCAAAGATGGAGCAAATGGAACCGGTGTATGCGGCGCGGTGACCATTTTGATCGGCGCATCCAGATAGTCAAATCCTTTGTCGGCCACAAGGGCAGCGATGTCAGTTGCCGCACTGCAGCGCGGGTTGGCTTCATCGACGACAATAAGCCGCCCTGTTTTTTCAACCGATGATAAAATCGTATCCTCATCAAGCGGCGACAGAGTGCGCGGATCGATAATTTCGGCTTCCACCCCATTTTTGGACAGCTCAGCCGCTGCTTTGATAGCGGTGTGCACCATTTTGCCGATCGCCACAATGGTCACGTCTTCCCCTTTCCGCTTAATATCGGCTTTTCCAAATGGGATGCGGTAGGACCCTTCCGGCACCTCGCCTTTCATCGTATACAGCGTTTTGTCTTCGAAAAAGACGACCAAATCATCATCAAAAATAGATTCGAGAAGAAGCCCTTTTGCATCATACGGAGTGGATGGAATGACGACTTTAAGGCCTGGAATGTGCGTAAAAAAGGAATACAAGCTTTGAGAGTGCTGGGCTGCGGCACGGAAGCCTGCACCATGCATCGTCCGAATGGTGAGCGGCACCTTCGCTTTTCCGCCAAACATGTAGCGCAGTTTAGCTCCCTGGTTCATCACTTCATCCAGACAGCTGCCGATAAAGTCGTTAAACATCAGTTCAGCAATCGGGCGCATTCCGGTAGCAGCCGCGGTCACCGCTGCACCGACGTAGCCCGCTTCCGCTATCGGTGTATCAATAACCCGCTCCCGGCCAAATTCCTGTACAAGCCCTTTTGTAACCCCCATTACGCCGCCCCAGGCTTCTTCATCCTGCAGGTGGTCTACCGCTGCGCCGCCCGCTACATCTTCACCGAGCAGAATCACATCCTGATCTTCTCTCATTGAAAGAGCCATCGCTTCGTTTACGGCCTGTGAAAAAGTGATTTGACGTGTCATCGTGCAGCACCTCCATCTGTTTTATACGATACATACACATCTTCCATCAGCTGCTCTGGAAGCGGATATGGGCTTTTTTCCGCAAACTCGACGGCACGATCCACCGCTCTCCGCACATCGTCATCCATTTGGTCGAGCTCCGCTTCGGTCATAATCCCCTGCTCGGTTAAGTATGTGTAAAACTTTTTAATGGCATCGAGGTCATCCAGATGCTTGACTTTCTCTTCGCCTTTATATGTCTGGGCATCCCCTTCAAAATGGCCGTAGTTCCGGTACGTGATACATTCGATTAATGTCGGTCCTTCACCGTTACGTGCCCGCTCTACTGCCCGCTGCGCTGCTTCCCGCACGGCCACCACATCTTTTCCATCTACTGTTTCGCCTGGAATGCCGTATCCGATGGCCCGGTCGGCAATCGACTTACAGCTGGAGGCATAATGGAAAGGCGTCGCTTCTGCAAATCCATTGTTTTCCGCGACAAAAATAACCGGTAAGTTCCAGATCGCTGCCATGTTAATGCCTTCATGGAACGTTCCGTGGTTATTGGCGCCATCCCCGAAAAAGCAAACCGCCACGCCGCCTGTTTTTTTCAATTTATGCGTCAAGCCGGCCCCGACAGCCAGCGGAAATCCTCCGCCCACAATGCCATTGGCTCCGAGCATTCCTTTTTCCACGTCAGCAATATGCATCGAGCCGCCTTTGCCTTTGCAGAGCCCGGTCGCTCTTCCGTAAATCTCTGCCATCATGCCATCTAAATCACAGCCTTTGGCAATACAGTGGCCATGGCCGCGATGGGTGCTTGTAATGTAGTCCTTATCGTCGAGATGAGAGCAAAGGCCGACTGCAATCGCTTCTTCCCCTGCATACAAATGAACAAAGCCAGGCAGAATTCCCGTTCCAAAAATATCGTGAACCCGGTCTTCAAAGTGGCGTATTTCAAGCATTTTTTGAAACATCCATGTGGCTTCTTCTTTCGAAATAGTCGGCTGGTTTGTTTGCGTTTGTGACACTGGTACCCTCTCCCTTTCATTGATAAATGAAATAGAAAACGCTTTCAGTATACTTAATGCAAACATCGTGCCAATTCGAGAAAGCACCCGAATAAAGGAATATCCCAGCCCAAAACATCATTTTTCCCGCCGCTGTCCCACCATGTCTCAATTCATCTCATATTGTTTCAGCTTCCGGTAAAAAGTGCTGCGGGGCATTCCAAGCTGTTTTGCTGCAGTAGGAGCATGGCCTTTTGCTTCTTTTAATACCCGCATAAATTCTTCCCGTTCGATTTCCTGGCGGCTCGTCCATTGTTTCTCATCCTCTGTCTCAAATGAGATCATGCAGTCCGTCGGCGATAAATTCGCTGGTACATCATCGCCATACAAAATACGAATACGATCCAAAATATTAAACAGCTCACGGAAGTTTCCCGGGAATGCGTGCTGCTTCAGAACATGCAGGAGAGATGCTGGAACCGTTCCTTTCCAATGTGTCCGTTTCTGGTAGTCCTGGATAAACCATTCAAGATCGCAAAGCCGTTGGCGGAGCGGCGGCAGGCTCAATGGAAACACATAAATCCGGTAAAAAAGATCCTCACGCAGCTGTCCTTTCTTTACAAGGTCAATTAAGTTCCGGTGGGTAGCGGTAATAATCCGGATATTAACGGGGATGGGCTTGGAGGCACCGACCGGCATGACCTCCTGCTCCTGCAAAACACGCAGCAGTGAAATCTGCATTTGCTCTGATATATCGCCAATTTCATCTAGAAACAGCGTGCCTCCGTCCGCATCGCGGATTTTCCCCCGGCGGCCGCTTCTGCTTGCGCCTGTAAAAGAGCCTCCTTCGTAGCCGAACAGCTCGCTTTCCATCAATGAAGGCGGGATGGCACCACAGTTTACGGCAATAAACGGCCCATTTTGGCGGCTGCTGTTTTCGTGAATAGCCCGCGCCAAAATTTCTTTACCTGTGCCGGTTTCACCGTGAATGTGCACGGCTGCGTCTGTTTTGGCGACGCGTTCTGCCTGCCAAAGCACATGCTGGAATGGTTCTGCTGTACCAATGACCCCATTGTAATGAAAGGTATTGATCCAGCCGGGCGCAGCCGGTGCTTTCTTTGCAGCTGAAAACTGAACGAGGCGGCCGATTTGATAGGAGCGCGGTTCATCGAATACATCCCGCATTACATCCTGTATCCATGCCCTGTCTGGCAGATCCTCAAGCGGAAACGGCACGGTCATTTGACACTTCTCTTTCATCGTGTCGTTCATCCATACAACCAAACCGGATGCAGAAACCGCCGCAATCGGAGCGGGGTGCTGGCGATAAAAAGAAGCCGTCATAATGAGCGACTGTTCGTCCATTTTCTCCATCGCTGCCCACTGCTGCTCGACCGCAAAAGAGGCGGCACACACAGCTGCCAGCATATGTTCATGACGGGAATCTTCCACGGGGCTTGTGATGTCCAATACACCTAAAAGCGTACCGTCCGGCGCGTGGATGGGAGCCGCTGAGCAGGAAAAGTGCTGGGAGGCGACGGAATAATGCTCTGTACCGACCACTGTGATGGCTTCTCCTGTTCTGAGAGCGGTTCCAACTGCGTTCGTGCCAACAACGTCTTCTGTCCATCTGGAGCCTTCTATAAAATTGATTTTAGAGGCCTGCTTTAAAGCAGGGTCCGGACCGCGCGCTGCTAAAATGTAGCCGTCCTTATCGATAAGCAGGATGATCGTGTTTGCCTGGCGGATCGAAGTGATCATTTTCTCCATAATGGGAGCTGCAATCGAAGCAAGCCGGTCATTTTTCTCCAGCCGCGTGCGAAGCTGATCCGGTGTTAAAATGTCGCTTCCTTTGCCGTCGTATGGATTGACCCCGCTTTTCTGGCATAGATACCAGGACTCTTCAATCCGTTTTTGCAGACGTGCCGTATCGAGCACTCCTTCTCTCACGAAGCGCTGCCATACATTCCGATTTACTGTTTCATTGGTCATTGAAAAACCTCCCCGTTTTGAAAATGAAACATGCCTGCCTCCGCCCAAAAGCCTTTCCTTCCGGTTCTTCATACGCTCCCCACTGCAAAACAAAAAAGCGGATAAAAGGCGATTCCTTTTATCCGCTTGTCAGCACACGGCTTACCCGGCAAATACTTCTGTCCATTCTTGACGTTTAGCAAGCATATTGCGCGCGATTTCTTTTGCGCCTTCCAGGCTGTGGCTTGCTGCCCAGCCGCACTGCACTTCGTTGCAGGCAGGCACTTCTGTCGCTTCCAGCACGTCTTGTAATGTTTTTTCAAGGATGTTTAAAATGTCATCGTAATCTTCGTGATTGATTACCGCGATGTAGTAGCCTGTCTGGCATCCCATTGGGCTGATGTCGACAATTTTATCCGAATGGTTACGGCTGAATTCCGCCATCATGTGCTCCAATGAATGAAGAGCCGGCATTTCCATATGCTCTTTGTTCGGCTGGCAGAAACGAATATCATATTTTAAAATTTTGTCCCCGTTTTGGCCTTCTTTTACGCCGGCAAGGCGGACATAAGGCGCTTTTACTTTTGTATGGTCTAAATTAAAGCTTTCTACGTTCATTTCTTTTGTCATGTTTAAAAAACCTCTTTTCTTTTTACTATATCATTGCATCGCAAAAAGGGAAACTTGCTTCCAGCTGCCCTCTTCTTTTTGAAATACCATCATCTGCCGGGTGGTCTGGCTGACTTCTTTGCCTGTTTTGATATCCTTCGACGTCGATTTCATATTCATGAAAACGTTGGCGGTTTGGGCCGTTTGATCATACTGGATAATCGTTATATTTGCCGGCTCCATTACAGCATCAAATGTTTGAAATACCTTTTGTACATACGCTTTTTCTTCATCATAATCAAATGACTTCGGATTTTCGGAAATAGTCTCCATATAGCCATCAAGATCTTTTTTATTGAATGACTGGATTTGCTGGTTCAGCGCAGCCAAAATAGCGGTCCTTTCCTCGGGAGGGATATTTTTTGCTTCTTCAATAGGCGCCCGTGCTGTGTTACTTTCTCCTGTTTCGGCCGTTCCGTGTGTTTCCTGCTCGGCGCGGCTTGATTCACCGTCCTCTGCTGAGTGAGCGGCCTGGTCGTTTTTCTCGCCGCATCCTGCGAGCAGTACACCGGTTAAAAAAAGAGCAGCTGTCCATTTATGGTTCACCGTCCGTGCACATCCTTCCAAGGCCTGTCCGAAAGAAGTACGGCAAGGCACCGCACCTCCCGCCTTTGATCCTTATTTCTCTTTTATTGTAAAAGAAAAAAGGCCCGCGCTCAACCAGCGCAGGCCGTTTTTTCAATAATAACGTCTGAAGGGCGGACGGCCGTAGAAAAACGGCGTCAATAAGCTTCCTGTTAAACCGCCGAAAAATCCACCTAAAAATGGATTCTGATAGCCGCCATAGTAATAAGGAGGCTGATAATACGGCGGGTATGGCGGATACGGATAATAATAAGGCGGGCGTACGTTGAACGGACTCATCTTCATCGCTCCTTTCGCTTGTAGTGTATGCAGCAAAAGAAAGGGTGGTGAGTGCCCGGTTATCGTGATGAATAGGTACCGACTCTTGTTTATCCGCCGTTCTTCTACAAAAAAAGCCCCATAATGAAGTGAACCCAAAAAGTTAGACACATAATTTATTAAGCAGCCTCTAGGGCATGCGTTCGGTATTCCACCGGGCTCATGCCCTTTAATTTTGTCTTGATTCGTTTGTGATTATAGTAATTGATATA
>NZ_JAMBOO010000041.1 GCF_023715895.1 Domibacillus indicus
AGCTTCACTTCTACTATATAAAAAATAGCAGTGCAAACCAATGCCTTGGTCTGCACTGCTAATCTTAGTATGTTTTGTATAATGAACCTATCAAAATCTTGTGGGGGAATTTGTATGTTATCAAAACATCCGGAAAACAGACGGAACCCAATGGAGGTTGTCGCGCTCGATCAGCTTGTGCCGGCTGACCACCTGGTCCGCAAAATCGAGGCGGCGATCGACTTTGACTTTATTTATCCATTGGTGGAAGGCATGTATTCAGCTGACAACGGCCGGCCGAGTGTTGACCCTGTCGCATTGATTAAAATGGTGCTGGTTCAGTACCTGTTTGGCATCCGCTCCATGCGCCAGACGATTAAGGAGATTGAAACCAACGCGGCGTACTGCTGGTTTCTTGGGTATGAATTTTCGGAGAAAATTCCTCATTTCTCTACCTTCGGTAAAAATTATGTCCGCCGTTTTAAAGACACCGACCTGTTTGAACAGATCTTTTACCGGATTCTGAAAGAAGCGATGGCGAAAGGATTCGTCGATCCATCCGTTGCTTTTATCGACTCAACGCATGTCAAAGCGAGTGCCAATAAGAAGAAATTCAATAAGAAAGTGGTGCGCGTTGAAGTACGCGGCTATCAGGCACAGCTTGAGGAAGAGATCAATATAGATCGTGAGGAACATGAAAAAAAGCCGTTTCCCCCACAGGAAAAGGAAGAGACGAAGGAAATCAGGGCGAGCACGACTGATCCAGACAGTGGCTACTATGTGAAAGATGAAAGGGAGAAAAGTTGTGCCTACTCCTTTCATACAGCCAGTGATGCCAATGGATTTGTCCTTGCCTTTCGTGTCACGGGTGCCAATGTTCATGACAGCCGCGTGTTTACAGAGGTTCTCGATAAAGTGATGGAAAAAGTCACAAAGCCTGATGCTGTAGCTGCCGATGCTGGATACAAAACACCCTTAATAAAGCTTTAACTAAGCTATTGCAAAATAAAAGCCTTACCTAAAAAGATCTTTAGGAAGGCTATAAAAGTAAATTTTTATCTTAACTTGATCTGGAAGATTTATGATAAAGCAATTTCCTTAATACAAGCAAAACAAAGCATTAGGTAGTCGCGCAATCAATTTTTTTTCGGGCAACCCCTGTTTTTATTGCCGCAGCTGCAACAGCATCTGCTACATGCTTCGCTACTCTTGTATCAAATGGATCCGGAATGACATAATCAGCGTGCAATTCATCACTGTTAATGAGTCCAGAAATGGCATAAACGGCAGCAACTTTCATTTCTTCATTTATTTCTTTTGCGCGAACATCTAAAGCACCACGGAAAATTCCTGGAAATGCAAGGACATTATTAACCTGATTCGGGAAATCAGAGCGCCCTGTTCCAACTACTAGTGCTCCTGCTTCTTTTGCCTCATCCGGCATAATTTCTGGTACCGGATTAGCCATTGCAAAAATAATCGGATTCTCATTCATTGTGCGAACCATCTCTTTTGTAACTGCTCCTGCAGCAGAAACCCCAACAAACACATCAGCACCTTGCAATGCATCTACTAATGACCCTTGCTTTTGCTCTTTATTTGTAATAATTGCCATTTCTTCTTTAAATTTATTCATGCCAACCGGACGGCCTTTATAAATGATTCCTTTTGTATCACATAAAATAACATCTTTCACACCCATACTCAGCAATAGCTTAACAATAGCCACGCCCGCAGCCCCAGCTCCATTTGCTACGACGCTAATATCCTCAATATTTTTGTTTGCTAGTTTAAGAGCATTTATTAATCCAGCTGCGGTTACGATAGCCGTTCCATGTTGGTCATCATGAAAAATAGGAATATCACACTCTTCACGTAAACGCGCTTCAATTTCAAAGCATTGTGGTGCAGCAATATCTTCTAAGTTTACTCCGCCAAAGGTAGGCTCTAACATTTTAACGTGCTCGACAATTTTATCCGTATCAGTTGAATCTATGCATAAAGGAAAAGCATCAACATTTGCAAATTCTTTAAATAACAATGCCTTTCCTTCCATAACCGGCATAGCTGCTTTTGGCCCGATATTTCCAAGCCCCAGGACAGCAGTTCCATTTGAAACGACAGCAACCAGATTTCCTTTCATTGTGTAATCATATACTTTATCTTCATTCTCATGAATAGCTAAACATGGCTCAGCTACACCTGGTGAATATGCAAGACTTAAATCTTTTGCATCACGTACTTTAACTTTAGAACTAACACTAAGTTTACCTTGATTTTCTTGATGCATCTTCAATGCTTCTTCTTGTAATGTTGACATAACGGAATCTCCCTGCCTTTGTTGAATTTTTATAACTGATTGAATAGGTGATTTATATGTTACTTTCTATATAAAGCACAGATCATACTAAATGTATTGTCTTTTTAGAATACAAATTAGGATAAAAAAGCGCTTTCTATTTACTTAATATTTAATTATTTTTTCATTCTCCTTCTTCACCAAAATTATAGTGTTTTTTAGAGAGTTTCATAGCATATTTAACTTTTTAAAGTGTTTTTAATTTAAGAAAACTAATTAAAAAATGTGGCTTATCACCAAGTTCTATGGCGGAAGCCTTGGTTTTTGTATGAAAACAACTTCTTATGAAAGACAATAAGAAATTAGGCTCTTCTTCTTCAAAATTTTCTTATACTCTCAATCAACCAGAAAAAGGAATTGATGGCTTAAAAGAGAAGCGAGGGGCTTTGGCCGGAAGGAAACCTCAAAATCCTTCGGATCAAGAAAAGATTATGGAGGTCTTTTCTCAGTATCGAGGTATATTTAGTTACCGAAGAATGACGGTCTGGTTGCGTAAAACAATGAAGAAGTCCATAAATCATAAAAGAATCTACAGACTGAAAGATCTTCCTTTTGGAAGATCTTTTCCTTCTCATAATTCCTTTTCATAATGGGATCGAAAGTCCACTTTTATTCCACTATTTTTCCGAGTGGAATAACACTCGTCTAAAATTAGAAAAAGCTGGCCCTAGAAAAATTAAGGCCAGCTTTTCCATACTTTTTCATATACCCCTTTCAATGGCACAGCGAATTTCTCTGCAATGGTTCTGCATTCTTCATATTCTGGTGCCCGCTGAACGACTTCATCTTCGAACAGTCCGTATTTTACCGTAACCGGCCCCCACGGCGTTTCCACCTGCTTAAACTCGCGCTCAAGACGGTGAACCGTTAACGGGTAATAACGGACGCCGAGTGTAGTTGTTTCACGGAATAAGATTCGCTCCATTTCAGGTGCAGCGGCGATCGAACAAAGAAGCTGAAGAAGCACGCCCGGTCGATTTTTCTTCATATAAATGGGGGTATAAAAAACATCATTGGCGCCTGCATCAAATAAACAATCCATCACATAGCCGAGCCACTCCCCCGATATGTCATCCAAGTTGACTTCCATTTTAATCATGTCGCGGTCAATGTGTTCTACATTCGGCGGCTTCATCGTGCTCTACTCCTTTCCAATCACTACGCGAAGAACGTTTGGATGGTCTTTAAATGTTTTCGTTCCAGACCCGTAGCCGATTTTTTCGACTGTCATCGATGGCATTGTGCCAAAAGAGTCTGCTAAAACAGCCGCAATCGCTGCGCCTGTCGGTGTAGCAAGCTCGCCTTTAATCGATGTTCTAGCAATCGGCACACCTTTTAAAATTTCAAACGTCGCTGGTGCCGGAACCGGATACGTGCCGTGATCGATATGGATATGACCGCTCCCTGTTGGAATAGGAGAGCAGCAGACATTGGTAATGCCAAGCTGATCGAGTAAAATTGCTGCACCTACAATATCTACAATTGAATCAACAGCGCCGACTTCGTGAAAATGCACGCGTTCAAGCGGCAGTCCATGAATCTTCCCTTCTGCTTCGCCAATTTCCTTAAAAATTGCAAGGAACATAGAAGTTACCGCTTCATTGAATTCAGCCATCTGGATCATTTCCGTAATTTGTTTGTACGCACGATGATCATGGTGGTGGTGATCATGGTCGTGGTCGTGACCATGTGAATGAGCATGGTTATGCCCTTTTTCACCAAGAAGGTTTACATCGAATTTCACTGCCGTAATACCGTTTTTATTTACGTTTTTTTGTGAAAGCGTATATTCACTTTCGATATTCAACTTTTTCAGCTCTTCTTCCATCTGGGTTAGATCGGCTCCTGCATCTAGCAACGCTCCGATGACCATATCGCCGTTTATGCCTGAAAAACAGTCTAAGTATAACGTAGTCATTGTGTACCTCCTTTATGAGCAAGCCGGTGAATCAGCACGGCATTGTACGCTGCGCCAAATCCATTATCAATGTTGACAACACTAACACCGGATGCGCAGGAATTCAGCATAGACAGCAGTGCAGATAAGCCGTTAAAGTTTGCGCCGTAACCAATACTTGTCGGTACAGCAATAATAGGATTTTCCACGAGCCCGCCAAGCACACTTGGCAGGGCTCCTTCCATTCCGGCCACGCACACAGAGACGTCTGCTCTGCGAATCTCATCAATATGGTCCAGCAGACGGTGCAGACCAGCTACACCCACATCATAAAAACGACGGACTGGCACCCCTAGTGTTTCGGCCGTCACGGCTGCTTCTTCAGCCACCGGCAAATCGGATGTGCCGGCACATACAATCGCAATGTAGCCTGCCTCTGCCGGTTTGTTAGCTACAAAAGAAAGTGTCCGGGCTGTTTCGTTATAAGACAAATCTGGCACATCTGCTAAAATAAGGTCCGCTTTTTCTCGGGAAATACGAGTGGCCAGCACTTCATGGCCACGTTCTTTCAGTGACCGGATAATCGCTAAGATCTGCTCGGCCGTTTTTCCTTCACCGAAAATAATTTCCGGCACACCCTGCCGCTGGCGGCGGTGATGATCGATTTTTACAAAACCGAGATCCTCATATGAAGCGAGCTGCTCCTTTGCTTCAGCTGCAGTTAATTCCCCTTTTTCTACACGGGCTAGAATGTCTTCAATCATATAAGTCACCTGCATTCTTTTTATATAAATAGGATGATTATGTACTAGTACTAATCTAAAGCTCTTCATTACTTTCCAGCATGATTTTGCGGACGGAAGGTGCAATACCTTCTACAAATGACAAATCATGCTTCACATATACGGAATCACGCCGAAAACGGGTAAAAGTGCACCGTCGTCGGTCAAACAGGATTAATCAAAATGTTTTGCGATGTTCGCTGCTAGTGCTGCATATTTTTTATAAAGCTTCTGGTAATGCACATGACGGGCCATGTCCGGTTCAACTACTTCACCAGGCGGCACATTTTCTTTAATATCTGCAAACGAAGACACTTCTCCGAGTGCCACAAGCGCGGTCCAGGCGGCACCCCAGGCGGCACTATGGTGGCTTTCAGACATATAAATCTTCTTTCCAAACACATCCGCCAGCATTTGAATCCAAATCGGTGAACGAGCCAGCCCGCCATTGACGTAAATCTTTTCCGACGCTCCTGCCAGCCGCTCAAGCGTTTCGGCGATTTGATAGAGATTAAAGGTAATGCCTTCGAGCACAGCACGGACAAAATGCGGATGTTCATGCGTAATGGACAGGCCAAAAAATGTTCCGCGGGCTTTTTGATTCCAGAGTGGAGCACGTTCGCCGTTAATATACGGCAGAAAAAATAAACCGTCTGCGCCTAATTCCACCTGCGCTGCTTCTTCTGTAAATTCAGCATGCGTGCCGGAATAGTTCAATGTTTTCTTCAGCCAATCCAGCGCAATACCGCCGTTGTTCGTCGGGCCGCCGATAATTGCTGTATCGCCGGTAAACATATAGCAGAAAGTTTCGTGCTTTTCATTAGGACGGAAGGATGTGGTCCATTGGCGGACCGCCCCGCTAGTACCGGCTGTGATCGCTACTTCCCCTGGCAAAATGGCACCGCTGCCGAGATTGGCCAGCTGTCCATCCGCTGCACCGATCACAAATGGAAGATCCTCCGGCAGGCCAATGTATTTTGCCACAATCGGGTCTAGCCCTTTTAAG
This sequence comes from Domibacillus indicus, assembly GCF_023715895.1. GTDB lineage: Bacteria > Bacillota > Bacilli > Bacillales > Domibacillaceae > Domibacillus > Domibacillus indicus_A. The sequence continues at coordinate 6,024 of NZ_JAMBOO010000041.1, forward strand.
ATATGTGTTGGCGCCACAGGGGTGGCCAGCTGCTTTTTGACCACACCAACGTGTGCCAGAATCTCTTCATCCCAATCAAGCAGCGCTCCGTTAAACATGCCGCTGGCCGAGGCCATAGAATAATCGACGACACGCTCATTAAACCAGTGAAATACAAGATACTCTTTCAGCGACATAAAGTAAGCCGCTTTTTCAAACGGGGCAAATCCCGTTTCTTTCATCCAGATAAATTTCGTCAGCGGCGACATCGGATGAATCGGTGTACCCGTTTTTTCGTAAAACGACAAGCCCTTCTCTTTTAACAACCGTTCTGCCTGTTCGCTGCTTCGTCCATCAGCCCATGTCATAGCCCGGGAGAGCGCATGACCATTTTCATCGACACATATAAGCGAATGCATCGCACAGGAGAAGCCGACAGAAATAAGCTCATTCGCTATGATATCTGCCTGCTCCATCACCGCTTTTAACACAAACACAGAAGCCGATACAATAACATCTGGATCCTGCTCGACAAAGCCAGGCTCAGGATAAAATGATGTATTTAATTGTTCTGTTTCCGCGATGACTTTTCCATTGCGGTCAAAGACCAATGCTTTAACGCTGGTGGTGCCAATATCAAGTCCGATTATATACTTTTTAGCCATTCCGTCTCTTCCTTTTTCAGCGATTTGTTCATGCTGCCGCTTTTGTAGCCGGCAAGATCGAGCGACACATATTTATAGCCAAACTGCTTGAGCCGTTTATCGATCGCTGTATGATACTGAAGTACAAGCGGCATATCGCCGGGTTCTACTTCAATCCTTGCTGTCTCACCGTGTGTACGGACACGCACCTGCCGGATTGATAGGGACTTCAAGTAGGCTTCCGCTTTTTCTACTTTCGTCAGCTTTTCCTTCGTAATCGTTTCTCCGTAAGCAATACGTGACGACAAGCAGGCAAAGGACGGCTTGTCCCACGTTGGCAGGCCAAGCTCACGGGAAAGCACGCGAATTTCTTCTTTAAAAAGACCGGCTTCCTGAAGCGGACCGCGAATGCCCTTTTCTTTTGCGGCTTTCATTCCGGGTCGGAATTCGTTCATATCGTCAGTAATAACGCCATACACGATGTTTTGAAAGCCCTGCTTCTCAAGCACTGGAATAAGATGGTCAAACAAACTGCTTTTACAGAAATAGCAGCGGTTCTGGTCGTTTTCCGTATAGCCTGGAATCGCAAGCTCCGATGTTTCAATAACTAGATGAGGCGCGCCGATATGCTCCGCGAGTGCCTTCGCTTCCTGCAGTTCACTTGATGGGTACGTTTCTGAGTCTGCCGTTACCGCAAGAACATTCTTTTCGCCAAGCGTGTCAATCGCTGCTCTTAATAAAAACGTACTGTCTACACCCCCGGAAAAGGCGACAACCACCGATTCCATATCCCGAAGAATTTTCTGCAGTTTCCCGTATTTTTCCTCTGCCATGCTGTTCATCCTTCCTGTTAAATCGTCATGCTGCCAAATCCGCCATCTACACGGATTGTTGTTCCTGTCACAAAGCTGGATGCTTTATCGGATGCTAAGAAGACAGCTGCTCCCTGTAATTCATCCGGATCGCCAAAACGCTTCATTGGTGTATGGTTCATAATTGATGCTGTCCGTTCTTCACTTAGAATTTTCCGGTTTTGTTCTGCCGGGAAAAAGCCCGGTATGATAGCGTTTACACGTATGCCGTCTTGGGCAAATTCACGCGCCAAAAATTGAGTGGCACTGTTTAGTCCCGCTTTTGAAACGGAATAGGTAAACACTTTAGACAGCGGCGTTGTCGAGGAAACAGACGAAATGTTAATAATGCTGCCTGTCCGTTTCTGCTCAATCATTTTCTTCGCAAAAATTTGGCACGTGATGACAATTCCTTTTAAATTCACATCCATAATATCATCCCACTCATCCATCTCCAGTTCAAAAAATGGTGTGGTACTGTTTTTCCCAGGTGCATTCAATAGAATATCCCAGCCTCCGCTCCATGCTTCAATATCGGCAGCCGCTTGTTCGAGTGCTTCTCTGGATATGACATCGGCTTGAAATGCCTTCGCTTCGCCGCCACTTTCCTCAATTTCTTCAACAACCTGGTTTGCTTTTTCAAGGTTTCGGCCCACGATCGCCACCCTGGCTCCATGGGCTGCCAGTCCTTTTGCCATAGAAGCGCCGAGTACACTGTTCCCGCCAATTGCAACCACTGTTTTCCCGCTCAAATTAAATAGTGTATTCACTTTTTTCCCTCCGTCACTTCGTTAAATTGCCATCTTTGTCAAATGTCCATTCCGCCGGTTCGGTTAGAACTTCAAGCTGCGGATGGTTTTTTACATAATCATGCAATGCCTCCGACACTTCAATTTCACCGATTTCAAGCGTATTTTTAATACGGACCATTTTCACTTTGGTGAAGTCTAAAATATTGCACGTTTTAATAGCGGCTTTGATCGCTTCTTGATCGTTAGCAAGAGTTGTCGCAATTTTCGTCGGCGCACAGACCGTTGAAGTCAGGCCGTTTGCGTAAGTAGCTTCGCAGTCCATTTGGTCTACAAGACGCTGTGTCGTAAAGTCTGCTGTGCCAACGCCATTTGCATTTCCTTCTGTTTCATGTGTTAAATCAAGCACGACCATTTTATTCACATCCGGCCCACCTGTTGCATAAGGCGTTGGAAACCGGCCGGTAATGTTCGGATCCATGCCGTCACCGCTAATGTTTTTGCCGATTTCATCGATCACTAAGACATCGAGTTGGTCGAAAAATAGCTTTGGCAGCATTTCTTTCGCTTTTACCTGCAACTCTTTTTCATGGTCAATAATATCCTGCTTCGTCATGACATCCACGATTGCCGCTTTATCAAAAGCGTTTTCAACCGTCGCTACCCCGAAAAGGAACCGCCTCTCATTCATGATAATTTTCGCCATTGCCGGTACGTTCTCCGCCATATATTTAAAGCCCATCTGGTGGCATGCTTCTGCTCCCTTTTGCTTGCCAAGGCCAATACTGATCATTTTCATCATGCCGCTCTCTACCGGTCCGCGAAAAGCTGTATGCGGTTTAATCCGGTTAATGACAACGAGGCCGTCTGCTTTGGAGGCATACTTGTCCACATAAACCGGCAATCCATTTTCCAGCTCGCCAAGCTTGACGACTTCCATGGTGGAACGAATCGGTGCACCTGTGCTTTCTTCTGTAACGCCAAGGTGCCGTAAAACATCGGTCTGCCCTTCTGCAGTTGCTCCTCCGTGGCTGCCCATGCTTGGTACAATAAACGGATCCGCTCCAAGTTCCTTTAAAAAAGCAACGGTCGCGGCTGTGATTTCAACGATGCGGTCAACCCCGCGGCTGCCGACCGCAACAGCGATTGACATCCCCGGCTTTACGAGTGATGTAATTTTTTCTTGATGAAGCTTTTCGTTTAACGCCTTCGTTAAGTCGTCAATCTGTTCCTTATCGAACCGCTGTCTCACTCTCATCATTTGTGGTATTGGAATGTCCTTGAGAAGTTCCTGCAGAATGCCCATTTTTATTGCCTCCTTTTCGGTCTAAAAAGAATCTTTTCGCATTTTCATACCCGATATTGCGTACCATTTGCGACAGAAAATCCAAATCATTTACCGCTTTCCCTTGTTCCACCCATTCCCCTAAAATGCTGCATACAATCCGGCGGAAATAATCGTGGCGCACATAGGAAATAAAGCTGCGTGAATCCGTCAGCATCCCGATAAAATGACTGAGCATGCCGACATTCGCAAGAGTTTTCATCTGCTGCTCCATCCCGTCTATATGATCGTTAAACCACCAGGCGGAACCAAATTGAATTTTCCCCGGCACACCCGCTTCAGAAAAGTTGCCGGTCATGCCCGCAAGCACAGGATTGTCTTTTGGGTTTAAATTAAATAGGACTGTTCTTGGCAGGCTTTCTTCTGTTTCCAATGCATCAAGGAATCGTGACAGCCCTTCTGCTATATCGCCGTCTCCGGGCGAATCAAAGCCGGCATCCGGACCGATTTTTTCTTTCATTGGCGTATTGTTGTTGCGCATCGCGCCTATGTGAAGCTGCATGACCCATTCTTTTTCAGCGTACATTTTGCCGAGCTCTTTTAACAGGAATGAGCGGTAGCGGAGAATGTCCTGCTCAGTTAATGCTTCATCGTTCATTCGTTTTGTAAATATGGCTTCCGCTTCTTCTTTTGTTGTTTCAAGGTACACCATTTTTTGCACATCATGGTCAGATGCCCGGCCGCCCTGCTCATGGAAGAAGTTGATACGCTGCCGTAACCCTGCTAAAAAGTCAGTAAAAGATGTAATCTTGATCGCAGATACATCAGAAAGCTTTGTGATCCAGGTGCTAAACGCCGGACGTTCAATAAATAAAGCACCATCCGGCCGGAATGTTGGCACGACAGTTGTCTGAAATGTTTCGTCTTCAGCAAGCAATTGGTGATAGCGTAAATCTGATACTGGATCATCCGTTGTGCCAACAAACATTACCTTGGATTTTTGAATAAAATCACGCGGATAACAGCCCGGCTGCTGCAGTTTTTCATTACACTCTTTCCATATTTCTTCTGCCGTGGCTGGTGATAACGGTTTATCAATGTCAAAATACATTTTTAGTTCCATATGCGACCAATGATAAAGAGGATTGCCAATTAAATGCGGCACTGTTTCAGCCCATGCGCTAAATTTCTCCCAGTCGCTCGCGCTTCCAGTAATTCGCTCTTCATCCATTCCATGCATCCGCATCAGCCGCCATTTGTAGTGATTTCCACCCAGCCAAAGCTGCGTTATATTTTTGTACGGCTTGTTTTCCCATATCTCTTTTGGATCAAGATGGCAGTGAAAATCAAAAATCGGAAGGTCTTTTGCGGCCTTATCATAAAGTGAAATGGCCGTTTGACTGGAAAGTAAAAAATGATCCGCTAAAAATGATACCAAGTTCATTTCCTCCTTTTGAGCACCCTTAATGAAAGCCTTTTCTTTATTAATTAAAGTTCACTATAATTAATTTGTTTACCAAACTAATTAATTGTGATAAGCTTAGCACCAATCTTTTTATCCGTCAACGCGTGTCTTTTTATTGCTCGATAAAACTGTATAATATGATCATGAACGAAGGAGGATGTATGATGGCTGCAACCGGCGATGCCGCTTATATAAAACAAATTAACCGCTCATTGATTTTACAAAAAATTATTGAAGAAAAAATGATTTCCCGGGCTGAACTTTCAAAACTAACCAATCTGACAAGGGCAACGATTTCCGTTCAGGCGGCGGATCTGCTTGATGAAGAACTGGTGATTGAAACTCAACTTGAGCACCACTCCGTCGGCAGACGCCCTATTATGTTGTCTATTAACCGCCAGGCCGGTTTCGTGCTTGGGATTGATTTAGATTACGGGGCGATGACGTTTGCTTTATCAGATTTACTTGGAAAACTCGTGGCTTTAAAAACCATTCCCCTTGAGTCGACTGATTACAATCATGTTGTTCAGTCAGCTGCCAAACATATTCATCGTTTTCAAACGCAATGTGAGAACAGCCGCTACGGTCTGGTTAACGTTATTATCGGTGTTCACGGTCTTGTGACGCTTGATGAACATGTTCATTTTGTTCCGCGCCTTGGCTGGAACAATGTGTTCTTAAAAGAAGACTTGGAACGCACAACAGGTCTTTCCGTGATGCTTGAGAATAACGCGAATCTTTGTGCATTTGCTGAACGAGTGTACGAACACTATGAAGCAAAAAATTTGCTGGGTGTCAGCCTTTCTTCAGGTATTGGTGTTGGTATTATAATGAATGAAGCTTTTTTCAAAGGTGAAAACGGCTTTGCCGGAGAAGCTGGTCACATGATTATTGTTCCGAATGGAAAAGCGTGCAGCTGTGGTAACAAAGGCTGCTGGGAGCAATATGGATCCGAGGCTGCTTTTTTACATGCTCTTGCAATGAAAAAAGGAAAAGAAACTTTTTCTTATCAAGATGTACAAGAAGGGATTCAGTTGAAAGACGAGACTGTTATCGAAATGATGGATGAATTTATTTTTTATTTGAGCATCGGTTTAAATAATATGATTAACTTATACAATCCGAATGTTGTTGTACTAAATAGTGAGCTTTTGCATCTGTACCCAGAAGCGATTAAGAAAATCGAAGACAATCTGGTATCCAGCATTAACCACTACCGGTATTTGTATATATCAAAGCTCGGCAAACAGGCCTGTGTATTGGGAGCATGTGCACTTGGCATTAAACAGTTTTTCCACATTCCGACCTTGCAGCTTTCTGCTGAATAACCAGCTGAAACACATGCCTTTAATAAACCACGGAAACATCTTTTATCCTTAAACTAATGGACTGCAATATAGCATCTGTAGCAATCTATCAGAACTTTAACATGAAAAGTCTTTTGAGTGCAGATGTCTTATATACACTTTTGATTAAGTACACCTATACTTAATAACTTTTTGATTGTCTTTCCCTTGGACTCTTAAGCATATATTCAGGATCAATTAGAACAAAAAATTAGCGCAGTATTTCCCTTCAAAATCTTCGATTTAGTGGGGATTAGGCGCTAAGGTCTTTATTTTACCTGTTCTTCTATATATTTTTTCGTTACATCGCTTGCCGCTTCTTAGGGGTAGTACCAAGATTTTTGACAAAACATACACTAATACATTTTTCGGAAATGAAAATCCAATTTTTCCTACGCTAAACAAGGAAGAATCGGATTTTGTTCGTTTATTGTGCTATCGATCTCCGTTAACTTAGAAACTCTCCCAAGTAACAGAAAAACGTACTATATTAAACATATAAAAAACCTCATCTTTTGTTTTGTGATGAGGTTTTTGTGTAATATTGTGTTTTTTTCAATAGGTTAATTTCGGAAAAACTACGTCGAAGATCCCACACTTTGACACTCTTGTATATCATGATGAAATGATGTGGAGTTTCTTACCATTAGGCTAGTTTCCATAATGTGTGTTCTCGTATGGGTTTCTGCTCCCTCGATTTGCTTCATAAGAAGCTCGACGGCCCGACGCCCCATAACGCGTATAGGCTGGGCAATGGTTGTTAACGGAGGAGAAGTTAATTCACAAATTGAAAGGTTGTCAAAGCCGATAATAGAGAGTTCCTGGGGAATACGGATATTCATTTCTCTGGCCGCTTTGATTACACCTCCTGACAACACATCACTGGATACAAAAATAGCGCTAGGGCGTTCTTTCAAAGCGAGCAGCCGTTTTGCACACTCGTAACCATTTTCAACAGATGAAGCTGTTTTAATGACAAACTGCTTATCCAGAGGGAGCTGCGCTTCTTCCATTGTGTCGCGAAAAGCACGAAGACGTATCTTCCCGGCCGCTGTATTTTCTGCAATCATGGCGACTTTTTTATGATTAGACGCTAGCAAATGACGGACTGCCTGACAGGCGCCTTCATAGTTATCTACTGTAATAAGCGGCATTGCGTAATCGTGTTTTTCTGGTTCCGTTGAAAGGAAGATCCCTTTCAGCCCGCGCTTTTTCAATTCATCTTCAATAATTTTGGGATAATGATCAGAAGCGACAATAAAGCCATCTACCCCCTGCCGAATAAGTGCAGATACGCCGTTTTTCTCTTTATCCGGCTGGCCGTCTGTGCTGCAGACCATAATATTAAACCCTTGAAGCCGGCATTGTTCGCTGATGCTCCTGGTTAATTCAGCAAAAAAAGGAGAGGCAATATCTGAAACGAGAAAACCAATTATTTTAGTCTTTTTCTCTGTGAGAGCTTTTGCCATTTCATTAGGGCGATAATTCAACTTTCTAGTCGCTTCCAGCACTCTACGCTTCGTATCCAAGCTGATTAATCCCTTATTATTGATCACTTTTGAAACGGTCGCTGTAGATACACCCGCTTCTTCTGCCACATGGTAAATCGTTGCTTTCATAACGCCTCTCCTTTCTGCTGTTTTAGTATGAGCATTTTGAATAAGACCAGGCTGTCCCAGAAATCCTGTCCCTCATATAACTTTCTTGTTCATCCATTTTCTTGCTTCACTTATCATGAAGTACTTTTTGAGCTATTGAAGAATTTATGACTGGACGCTTTTTGCCATTTCTACTTCTTCAAGTTTAACCGGCTGGCGTGTTTGAACGGATTTTATGCAAGCTAACGCAATAGCCAATGCATTTCGAGCATCCTCTCCTGTCACATCCGGCTTGTTTCCAGAACGTACACAATCAACAAAAGAGGTTAACTCAGCGACGTAAGCGTCATGCAATAATTCTGTGTCTTTTCTGTATGTGTCCATGCTGATGCCGTCTGCTGTATAGCGAGTCATATTTGTTTGCTGGACACTTCCGGCTGTCACCATACCGGCTGAACCAAATACTTCTCCGCGCACATCATATCCGTACACCGCCTGGAAATTTGCTTCTGCGGTAGCAATAGCCCCGTTGTCGAATTTAATTGTTACTACAGCTGTGTCAAGCAGCCCTTTGTCTTTGAAATCCGGGCGGACGAGCGCATCTGCCACTGCATACACTTCAGTCGGTTTTGCGCCTGGATTTAAATAAAGAAGCGCATCAAAGTCATGAATTAGTGTTTCTAAGAATATTGTCCATTCTGGAATTGGCGTAGGATCGCCCAGTCCTGGGTCACGCGTTAAAGATCTTAACAGCTGCGGTGTACCAATACGTCCTTCAGCGATATTGTCATGAGCAGATTTAAACCCTGAAGCAAATCGGCGGTTAAATCCAACTTGCAGGGCGACATTGGCTTCTTCGGCTGCTGCAATTGCGGCATCTGCTTCTTCCAGGGTAACGGCCATCGGTTTTTCACAAAACACCGCTTTTCCTGCTTTAGCGGCGGCAATAACCAGTTTTGCATGTGAGCGGGCAGGTGCTGCAATAACTACTGCATCCACTTCTGGATCATGAAACATCTCCTCTGGGCTTGTATACGTTTTGGCCGCGCCAAGTTCAGACGCCAGTCTTTCGGCTGCCCCTGGAACCGGGTCAGCAATCGCCACTAGCGATGCTCCATATACTTTACGCGCAATAGAAGTACCGTGAAAACTTCCCATACGTCCTGCCCCAACAAGTCCTACTTTAATTTCTTTCATTTTTGCTCCTCCTTTAATAAATATGATTTTAGTTAAAGTACTGGTTCTAACTCTTTTATTGGCTATTCTATGTCCCTAAATAGGAAAGTTCTTTCCTTAAGTGACAAAAAAATAATGTGTACGTTCAATGCAGGAAAGCAATTTTTATTAATCATTTCCTGCAATAAAATTATAAGAACATTCAGTATTTTTCACTCTTGTTTATGACTATGCTTTTTAAGAACCTTATTTGTTTTTACGCTGGCGTAGAACATCCACATATACAGCGGCGATGATAACAAATCCGATAAAAGCCATTTGCAGATCTGCCGCGACGTTCATAAGGTTGAGTCCGTTGCGAAGAACCGCAATAATCAAAGCACCAATCAATGTGCCCCAGACTGTACCTACTCCGCCAAAGAAGCTGGCTCCGCCGATAATAACAGCCGCGATCGCATCCAGTTCAAAGCCAAGACCAGCAAGAGGAAAAGCGGAGTTAACGCGTCCTACCATTACTAATCCCGCTAAGCCTGCCATAAAACCACTGATCGCATAAACAATAATCAATACACGGTCAACGTTAATTCCTGATAAGTGAGTCGCTTCTTTATTTCCACCAATTGCATAAATATACCGGCCCGTCATCGTACGCGTTAAGAACAAGTGGAGAATAATGCACATGATAATAACAAGAATAAAGCTGTAAGGAATAATACCGATTGACTGGCTGCCAAAAAACTGAATCATGAATGGGAAGCCTGCAATGGGTGCTGCCCCCGTAATAATTAAAGCAATACCGCGTGCAATGTTCATAGTTCCAAGCGTCGCAATAAATGGATGAGGCAGGCGCAGCTTCGTTAACATAATGCCATTTAAATACCCGCAGAACGCACCTACAAGTAAACAAACCAGTATTCCCACAATTGGGTGAAGCCCCATATTTACCGTAACGACGCCCATCAGCATAATTGAAATAGCCAGGATAGCGCCGACTGACAAATCAATACCTGCTGTTAAAATGGGCAAAAGCAATCCAAGTGCCAATAGTGCATTAATGGAAGACTGACCTGCAATATTCATAATGTTACTCAGCGTCAAAAAGTCACTGTTCAATGCTGATAAAATCACGACCAGCAGTGCAAGCCCAATCAAGGATCCAAACTTGCTCATGAGTCCCTTAGAAATCTTTTTTGATTCAAGTTTCTTTTTTTCTACTACCAATTCTGCCATGTTTATTTCCCTCCTACTCTCATTTTCTCAAGTGATGCAGGCTGTTCCCCTTCACAAAGATCTTCTTCCGTCAGTTTCCCTGTAGCCGCTTTCATAATCAGTTCCTGGCTGGCTTCTTCTTTTAAAAGATCCGCCGTGATTTCCCCTTCACACATGACCAAAATGCGGTTGCACACTCCTAGTATTTCAGGCAGTTCAGATGAAACAATGACTACGATGGCGCCATCTGCCACTAGAGAGTTAATCAAGCGGTATACTTCTGTTTTCGCTCCAACGTCAATTCCGCGTGTTGGCTCATCGAAAAAGAAAACTTTCGCTTCTGTAGAAAGCCACTTTGCAATCACGACTTTCTGCTGGTTCCCGCCGCTCAGCTTTCGTGCGTGCTTTTGGATGTCATTTGGACGAATTTGAAGTTCACGGACATACGTATCAGATCTTTTATTGACCTCACCATTTTGAATAAACAGCCCTTTTTTAAACTTTTTCAAGCTTGCAAGTGCCATATTAAAATGAAGAGACTGGTCCAGGACAAGGCCTTCCCCTTTTCGGTCTTCTGTAATGAATGCCATACCTGCATTAATCGCATCTTTAGGCGACTTGACTTTCACTTGTTTTCCAAAAACCTGCACCGTTCCCGAGTCAATTGGATCAGCCCCGAAAATGCCTCGGATCAGCTCTGTCCGTCCTGCACCGACGAGCCCTGCGATTCCTAAAATCTGTCCTTCATAAGCGGTAAAATTAATTGTCTTGTCTGATCCTTTCAGCCTCAAGTTTTCAACTTTCAGTCCAGGGCTGCCCAGCCGGAAATTTCCTTTTGGAAACTTATCCTCCAGCGCACGTCCGACCATTAGTTCAATCATGGTATCTGTACTTGTTTCACTTACCTGGCGGGTAGCTACTGCTTTCCCATCACGCAGAATGGTAATCCGATCCCCGATTTGTTTTAGTTCTTCCAGGCGATGCGAGATGTATACGATGGCAATTCCCTGTCTTTTAAGCTCCATAATGGTCTCCAGCAGCTGCTCCGCTTCTGATGCGCTTAAGCTGGAAGTAGGTTCATCCAAAATGATAAGTTTTGTATCAATTGTCAGCGCCTTCGCAATTTCGACAAGCTGCTGCTGGCCTATCCCGAGCGTGGAAACAAGCGCCTCTGGGTCGATATTCTGTCCAAGCCGTTTTAGAATTTCTTTAGACCGGTTAATCATCTCCTTCCTGTTTAAAAAGGAAAACCTGCCTTTTACCTTTAGTTCTCTTCCTAAAAAAATATTTTCGTAGACCGGCAGTTCAGGAACAAGATTCAGCTCCTGATAAATCGTTGCAATGCCTAGATCCATAGCGTCTGACGGTGTTTTAATATTCACTTTCTGCCCTTCCCAAAACAATTCACCCTCGTCTTTAGAATAAGCACCTGTCATGATTTTGATAATGGTTGATTTTCCGGCGCCGTTTTCTCCTAATAGCACATGAACCTCTCCAGCCTTGACATCTAAATTAATATTCTTCAAGACCGGAATACCGGAAAAGCCTTTACAAATATCTTTAAGTCTGAGCAACTCTTTCATAGCTGTCCTCCTCGGTATTACCTGATTGTGTGGGTATCGCCATACCACCTGGAATTTCTAAACCAGCGATCTTTTTCACGATACAGGAGCATGTGGATTAACCTAATTCTCTTAAAAGCAAGCCCTAAAAAACCTGGTAATGAATTTGTTTGGTCTGTCGGAAATTACTTTCCTGTATATTTTTTAATTTCCGAGAGCGCTTCCTCAACATTTTCTTTTGTAACAATTTCTGTACCTGAATCAATCCGTTTTTCTACTTCTTCCCCGTTCAGTTTTTTGGCTGCCGCTTCAACTGACAAGTAACCCATCTGATATGGATCTTGCGCTACTTCAGCAGTCAGTCCGTCTGCCTGAATGGACTCTAAACCTTCAGTTGTACCATCGAAACCAACAACTAAAATATCATCATTTTTTGATTCAACTGCCCGTAAAGCACCCAATGCCATCGGTTCGCTAGTAGCAAATACAGCTTTAATATCAGGATTAGATTGAAGGATATTTTGCATAACCGTTAAAGCTTTATCTTTATCGCTGTCTGCAGCCTGTACAGTTGCTACTTTAAGGCCGGCTTTTTCCAATGCTTCCTCGGCTCCATTTGTCCGCTCGTCATGTGTAGTGCTTCCCAACTGTCCGCGGATAATTGCAACTTTATCCCCTTTGCTAAGCTCATCCGCCAGGAATTCTCCGCCCATTTTTCCGGCATTGAAGTTTTCCGTTCCGACAAAACTCACTTTATCTGCATACTCGGCATCGCTGTCTAGAAAAATCACTGGTGTGCCTTTATCTTTATATTGCTGAAGGGCGTTCAACACCGTTGTAGGCTGACTCGGTGCTAACACTAATGCACTCGTACCGCTTGTGAACTGATCTTGAATCATTGAGATTTGCTGGTCCACCTGTGTTTCGCTTGCTGGAGCCATTACTTTCACATCGATTCCATACTTTTCACCAGCATCCAATGCACCGCGTTCTGCAATCTTCCAATACTCCTCGTTAGAAGCTTTTAAAATAACGGAAATTTTTTCACTGCCGCCACTACCGCCATTGCCTTGGGAAGAAGTTGCGCTGTTCTCTTCCCCGCAACCAGCTAATAAAAGGCTTAATGAAAGAGCTGCACCGGATAATACTTTGATTTTTTTCATTTTTGTTCCCCCAACCTGTTTTTAGATTTTTAAATCTCTAATAATACAAACGAACTTACTGGTTGAACTGATTGAATCATACACTACATGATAGGTCGCTTTTATTTGGAATAATTCTCCTTGGCTGCATGTTCTCATGAACTAAATGGAAGCGCTTAACTAACTGACCAGTAAAATGCACAGCATTCAAAAATAAGTGAGCTAATTTTTGATCAAATACCGTCTAATTCTAGCTTTATTAGCAGCTCCCGCTATTTATTTGTGTTTATGGAAGTCAGATGTTAGGCATTGCTTTTTGGTGCTGTGGATTTTCGTACAATCAATTTTGGGGACAGCATCACACGCTGTTTCGATGCCTTCTTTTTTTCAATTTCTTCGATTAATAATTCGACTGCTTTTTCTCCCATCTCTTCAATTGGCTGCGCAACTGTTGTTAGAGGCGGCTCGCAGATTGTAGACAGCACCGTATCGTCAAATCCAATAATAGATACTTCGTCCGGCACATTTAAGTTTAATTCGTGCGCACCCTGCATGGCTCCGATCGCCAAAGATTCAGTAGAAGCAAAAACGGCTGTTGGCGGGCTGACCTTTTTTAAAAGGCTCAGCATCGATTTTTTTCCTTCCTCAAGAGAGGTATTGTTGGTCAGGACTAAATTTTTGTCATAGCTCAGCCCGGCTTCTTCCAGCGCTTTTTTATAGCCATTTACTCTCGCTTGTAAGGTAGAAAAGGTCGTGTCTTCCGTAATCATCGCAATCTTTTGATGACCCAGACTAATTAGATGGTTTGTCGCTTCATATCCGCCTAAATAATCATCCACCAGTACAGTATTTACTGCCAAAGAAGGAACATCCCTAGAAAGCAGTGCAATGGGGATATCAGCTTTAATCAGCTCTTTAACGGCCTCCTCTCTTTTGAGGCCCGTTGCTACAATGATGCCATCCGTATATTTCTGTTTCAGAATCGAAACGTATTCCACCTCGTTTTTCAAATCATTGTCTGTGCTGCAGATCATAAGGCTATAACCATACCGTTTTACATGGTTTTCAATAACACGTGCGATTTCCGCCATAAACGGATTTGCAATATCGGGAATCAAAAGTCCAATTGTTTGAATACGCTTTCTCACAGATGCAACAACACTAGGCTGATAATTTAATTCCAGCATGGTTGCCTTCACTTTTTTTCTGGTTTTTTCTGCGAGGTGCCCCTTGTTATTCAGTACCTTAGAAACGGTGGAAATGGAGACTCCTGCTTTTTCGGCTACATCATATATTGTTGATTTCATCCATTTTTCCCCTTCTGTTCTCTCAACAATATAAACGTTACTCTAACCTGAGTTTGTTACAGGTCAAAAATATCGATTTATGGTTGAGAAAGCTGATTATGAGGCTTCCTGTTGATTAGCTTTCAATTCATAAATAAAGAAAGGGATCTAAACTAATAAGGTCGCTGTGTCGCAAAATCCACTTATTTATTAGTTATCCTCTGCGCAGAAGTGAAAGCTCTTATACCACCTCCAGATCAGATCTTTACAGATATTTTTTGTAGCGCTTTCAAAAAGGGTGGGACATGTATCTCTTTTCTGTCCATCAACCATAAAGGAAATAACTTTCCTTGATTATTATAAAAAAAAGGCGATGAACCTTGAAATAAAAGAGATCATTATCCAAAAGATATTTAAGATGCTAAAAAAGTTTTAAGTTAAGGAAAGTACTTTCCTTATTGAAGAGTTTATAATCTCCCGATACTGATGTCAATATTATTTTTTGTTCTTTTCATAATTTTTAGAAAAAAAGGTGAGGATCTGCTTTGTTAAAGAAGCAAAAATCAATCTCGAACTGATACTGAAGGAATTGCGGAGATAAAAAAGAGATGAGCCCAATACTGTAACCAATCAAACAGCTTTCTGTTTTAATGAGAATCGTTATTCTTAATTCAGTCAAATTTCCTGGCATTGTCGAGTTAATTCAGCTCTCGATGCGTCTGTTGCCTCTTCAAATACATTTTCTATAAAGAGAATTTCATTAAGTATTAGCAAAAGTGTACTTTTGATTAGATACACCTTTGATTAGGTATACTTCCGCTCACTGACTGATTGTTTTCCTGAATAGATTAGCCAAAAGATAACATTATAATGCTAATAACAAGGATCAGCACCCTAATCAGGGATATGATAACAACAGGCCTCCCAATGGCGGATATTTATAATCAAGGGTAAAGAGTCTCCTTAATTTAAGTACCTTATAATTAAGAAGACTCTTTTATTAAATACAGCTATTAATAATAAGCTACTATTGTCCCGATAAATAAATATAATCAGCTGCTTTTTGAGCCGGCGCCGCCGCGTACACGATCAGCTTAGAATCTTCCCTCAGTACCCGCAGCCAGGATTGTATATAGCTGGCACATTTTTCAATCGTCGTATTCTCAATCCTGGCCACTCCGCACAGCATAACCGCACCAATTTCCGCAATGAGTTCTTCTTTAGAATAGATGTCGTCCCCAAACGACACGCCGCTCTCTATAATCCCTTGGCGGGCAAGACGGCTGTTATGGCCTGTGCTGTGAACGAATTCATGAAACAGGACCGAATAAAACTCTTCTGCTCTCCGGTAGTCTTCCAACGGCGGTACACTGACACGATCAAATTCAGGAAAGTAAACAGCACGCCCGGATTGATGACGGATAACGGGTGAATCGGTATATCTCCCCACGATCTGCTGGGCGGACTCAATTGGATTATGGTCAAATATTTTCGTCTCCCTCTTGCTTCGAAACCCTCTGTCTGCTTAATCACATTAAATAATTTATTGGAATGAAGACTCCATGTTTGCGCTATGATTTTTAACATAAAATGTTAACGATTATTGATAGAATTTATCGAAAGTCTTCCGTATAGTTAATCCTATAAGGGGATGAAAATATGATTGGTATGAATATTCGTATTTTGCGTAAAAAGCACAAAATGAGCCAGGAAATATTAGCTGAGAGGGTAAGCGTATCTCGTCAGACCGTTGCAAAATGGGAAAACGAGGAGGCATTGCCTGATATAAATAAATGTAGAATGTTAGCTGATATCTTTCAGGTAACATTGGATCAATTATCCGATGATATGAGTGCAGAAGATGTAAAACGTCTTGGTCCCAAGGGCAAACAGTTCTTTGGTGTTGTGAAGGTAGGCGAGCGGGGGCAAATTGTCATCCCAAAACAGGCGCGGGAAATGTATCAGATTCATGCAGGTGAAAAGCTTGTTGTGCTGGGTGATGATGCTACAAAAGGGCTTGCCGTCTTAAAAAGTGATCGTTTTTTAGAGTTTGCAGACATGATTCGTAAAGCGGAATCGATTGAAGAGGAGTCAGAATGAGTAAAATTGTTTTCTTTTCGATCCCTGCACATGGTCATACAAATCCGACACTTCCGGTGGTATCTGAGTTAGTAAACAGAGGCCATGAAGTTTGGTACTATTCATTTTCGGAATTCCAGAAAAAAATAGAAGAAACCGGAGCCAAGTTTATTTCTTGTGATAAATTCTTGCCCTCGATATCAGAAGAGGAATTGAATCGAAAGGCTGGAAAAGACTTTGCAGCGTTGATTGAAATGGTTGTGGATACGACCATTGCTTTGGATGAAAAGGTATGTACAGAATTAAGAGAATTTCAGCCGGATTGCATTGTATCGGATTCCTTATGCTTTTGGGGGAAATTATTTGCCAAGAAATTAGGCATCCCGTATGTCTGTTCAACAACATCCTTTGCATTTAATCAGCATACGGCAAAACTGATGAAACGCGGCATAAGAGAAATGTTTCGAATGATCATGGGCATGCGGCGCATTAATAAAAAAATGCAATTGCTGAAGGATTATGGGTATAAAACGGATAGTTTTATATCAATTATTCAAAATGATAATGAAACGGATACCATTGTGTATACTACAAAAGAGTTCCAGCCATTGTCGGAAACCTTTTCTGACAGATATGCCTTTGTTGGCCCTTCCATCCGAAAGTCTCCTGAAGCGCTGGTTAATAAAAAAGGCAGAAAAGTCATTTATATTTCACTGGGAACAGTACTCAATCATAATAAAGATTTTTACCAAAATTGTATCCAGGCATTCGCGGACTGTGATTATGATATTGTAATGTCGATTGGTGAAAAAACAGAGGTGGCTGCGCTGGGCCACATACCCGACAATTTCACAGTGAAAAACTATGTAGATCAGATTGCCGTTTTACAGAAGGCAGATGTATTTATTACCCATTGCGGGATGAATAGTGTAAATGAAAGCCTATATTACGGAGTTCCTATAGTTTTATATCCGTTGCATAGCGAACAAGGAGTAGTGGCTGACCGAGTAGCCGAGCTTGGAGCAGGAATCAAACTACACGGAAGCAAGCCTAAACATATTAGAAAAGCAGCAGCTGAATTACTAGCAGATCCGAGTTATCTTGAAAAGGCTCAGAAACTGTCAGAATCCTTTCGAAATGCAGGAGGAGCGGCAGAAGCAGCTGATGTGCTCCTGGATAAAATAGAGGAGAAATCCCGAAGACCTAAAAACTTGTTAAAGACTCTATAAGACCTTAACATATCAAAAGAGACTACATAATCTTTATCCGATATTAACGGGGAAAGATTATGTGGTCTCTTTAGGAGCGTCTGCCTACTTAAATGAGGGCAGATCAATACCGGAGCGGCCTGCTTTTTTTACAGTCCACTCAAAGTCTTCATCTATTACTAAGCTTGTACGTCTTCTTAACCGTTTTTTATGATTATTTTTCATAAACCACTGGAACATCTCAGGAATATGCTAACAACACGCCTCCTAATTGGGGATGTAGATAATTCAGGGTAAAGAGCCTTCTTAGTGAATCTCTCCACCTAAATCAAAAATTTTGATGGATAGGAAGGCAGCCAATAGGCCGCTCTTTTTCTGCATACAGAGAGCTTATGTGAACTTCTCCAACTAATTGCTGCGCAATTTGAAGGAGTCTTCTGGCCGGTAATGCGATAAAAAAGGAACGACTGATAATGAATCAGCCGCTCCATTTATATTATTTATTTGTGCCTCATTGCTGTTACGGCGTAAAAGCCAAATTCGGCTGTTCTCCATCATCCACTCTATCTTGATCAAAACTGGAGCGGCTACACTTATCTGGACAGAAAAATTAAGGTCACGTACACTTGACCTAAAATAGATGAGGAGCTCCAATTATGACAAAGCGAGAACGCCGCACATTCACGCCCGAGTTTAAAAAACAAA
>NZ_JAMBOO010000042.1 GCF_023715895.1 Domibacillus indicus
TTGTCTTCGTTCATTAGTCTCCATCATGCACTCGGGCTTCCGGAGGAAGCTTAATCCGCTGATGCTGTACTGTATTCAAGATAAGGGATGCTCCATCAAAATCTTTGATTTAGGTGGAGAGGTTCACAAAAAGCCTATGGGTTTTGACATCCATAGGCCTTGTTTTTATAGTTATACAAGTGTCCTTCTGCTTCCTTGATAAGCTCACAACTTTAAAAGTCTAGACACTTTTATTCCCATCTGTTCTTGGTAAATATTCCGTTTAACGGGTTTACACTCGAGCAGTTTTCGTTTCTTTTATTCTACAACTTTAAATGGCGCAGCAAGCCCGCTAATCGTTGCCCGATACTCGCCTGGTGTTAATTCGTACTTTAAGTCACTGACTTGAAAGCCCAATGATGATTCTTCACCCGGAGGATGAATGATTGCTTCTTCTGTAAAAACGTCTGCCTTCATTGGAACTTTATACCACGTATCCTCCACTTTTTTCTCAAGAAAAACATGAGCGCCTGTCATATATTCTTTCTTACTCTCATTCTGGATTTCTACTACAATGGTATCAACTGATGAAGAATACCGAGCTTTTTCGGTTGATAACGTAATACCGCCTTCCGAACTTGGACGTTCTTGGACAGGAGCTTCTTCTGTCAGGCGGGTGTCTGACTCTTCGGCTTCTTGAGTGTTGTTGGACTGACAGGCTGTTAAAAAAAGAAAGGACATGATCAAACAAAGAGCTGCAAGCTGATATTTTCTCATGAGTAAGACCTCCTAAATTTAGGATAACATAGGGGCTTAATGGAAGGCCATACTCGATCCGTTATTCAGTTGAGCTCTCTTCTAAAATAGGATGAATCCTTAACCAATCCTTAAATCATTGTTGAGGCTGCTTGGAATCTATTGATCCGTCGTCAAAGGAGAAAATAATATACCCAAACGGCATTGTCTTGCCTGTTCGTTTGGCCGCTTCCGCCAGCAGCTGATCTTTCCGCTCTACAAAAACGTGCCAAACGAGCTGATGAAGCACCTCGTACGCGACTACTTTTAAACCAAAGCCATTCTCATAACAGCCTATACCAAGACCGTTTCGTCATATTCTCGCAAGTGATCACCACTTCAGTCCATCTACAAATGCCGCAAAGTTCGGTGCCAGCTGAAAAATCTGCTCGTCTTCTGTATCGATATATATAACCGGCGGCTCTTGGTCCGTATTTCTGTAATCCAGTGCTATCCACGTATGCCCGTCTCCCGAAAGAAGGACAACACGGTCCGGCAGATCCCATTCCTCAATCAAATAAAAGCTTTCGAGAATGCCTTCTGCTTCTCCAATCCCTTTCATATAGTCGATCTGGATATGGTCATCAGCCCATGAAGTCGGCACTTTTGTAGGGTAAGAAGCGGGTTCCATATAACCGCCGTTTTTTTCTTTCAACATGTTTATATACGCTTCCGGAAGTGTCACATCAAGCTCTTTTTCTGCATAACGGATCATTTCTTCTGTTAATGGCTGTAAGGTTAAATCATCTTCATCCTTGGCCCATATCATTTTATTCATCATTTCCTCCTTTTCATTCAATTGCTTTTTCATGTTACATTTGTCTTTACATCATTTTAAAAGCAACTAATCATCCTATTTAGTTTGATCAAAACATTAATACTAATATTGGTACTAATCATGATTATACGGGACCCGTAAAATGACTATCCATTCACAGCCTGGCAAGCTTTCTTTACCGGCAGCGGGCTTCGCAGCTGTAGCAGCATTGTAAAAATACACAGCAATTTAGAGCATACCTATTACAAAAAGGATGTATAAATCGAAACATATAGAAAAAGCGCAGATGGATATCTGCGCTTTTTCTGCATTTTAGTTACGATCCATTCGATCAGCTTAATTCGACTTTCGTAATGTCACTTAAATAAATGCCATTTAAAATCCCATCTTCATGCGCGACCACATATTCAATGACAGTCGGGCTTATGGTTCGAATGAACACAAAAGCGGAATCATCTACATGCTCAATACGAAACTTTTTCCGCTGAGCCTGCTTAATATCGAGCTGGCTGGTGCCGGCTTCCGGCAGGCTTGTATAGTATATTTCAAAATCTTCTTCTGACGCATCAATAAACAAATGCCACGTATTATACTTTTCTTCCTGGTCAATAACCGTTTTGAACTTTCCTTTTTTTCCTCTGCCAAGAAAGTACTTGAACTTTGATTCATCATTGATTATATTGCGATCAATTACTTTGATGCTTCCGCCTTTTCTGCTTTGAACAAGCCCAAAGGCCACGCCTGTTTTTCCAGTCGGAGCGGTTAACACATCCCGGTTCACTGCCCTATGTTTTTCTTCCTGTTTTGCATAGGCTGCCTCTGTCCCGAGCGGCGGAAAAATCTCAAATAAATTGTCAGACGTCTCGCCCCAGTTTTGACTGTTCTGTTGTTCCTTTTCCATCCATTTGTTAAATAGATTCATCACCACTGGCGATTTACATGAGTTTCCTGCAAGCAGAATATTGATCTTATCGATTTTGCCGATTTCCGGACGGGCAAAAGCGCGCCGTAAAGACTCAAAGAAGTTTTTAATGCCTTTTTCAATTCTTTCTTCAATAAGCTGTTCGAGTTCATTTTGATCAACCAAAAGTTCAACATTCAATTTTGCCTGGCCGGTTTTGTCAAACAGGTCTGCCCGGATCATCCCTTTTTCGAACTTCTCTTCATACTGGTCATGTTTTTCCCACAGAGGTCTTAATTTTTCCACCAGCTGCTTCATGTTTAAATAGGACTCCTGCGACTCATTAATCAGCGTCTCGCTTCCCGGGAACCTCATACATTCTGCCGGAAGGATAAAAGAGATATTCAGTTCACGCATCGTTTTTTGGTTGTTTTTAAACACTTGGAAGGCTAAAAACTCCAGCAGGTTCTCACCGCCTAAATAACGGTCCCCGCCCGCCGCAAAATGTTCGATCACATAGTCATATCTCGTTTCTTTCGGGCCTGCTTCGCGCCAAATACCAAAGTCAAAATCGGTCGTACCCCCGCCAAAATCAAACACACCGTAATACGTTTTTTCATCCTCTTCCGGTTCAAACCCATACTGCTGCAAGGCACAAATGGCGTAGGCGGCTGGTTCACTTGCGCCGCTTGTCACGCGGAATTTTTTCATCACTTCTTCATCCTGCTGAATCGAAACAGGAAGGGTCTTTTTCAATCCGCGCTGGAAGCTCTTTAGAATTTTTTCTCTGACCGCTTTTTCGTAAGTGACCGGGAAAGACAAGATGTAGTCCAGATAAATGCCATTATGCTGGTTGTTAATATACAAACCGAGGTAGTACGCATATAACTCAATTGGATTGATTTCCTGCTCTGTTAAATCCGAGAAGGAACGCAGAACCACATCATATCCCCTTTTGTCTTTTAAACGCAGATGTTTTTTCTTTTCTCCAGCCCATTGCTTAAGATTATTCAAGATAGAGTAGTAATGGTCACTCTTTCCGTTCATTAAACTATTAAAAGCCGTATGGGAAACCGTTACATCCTGCCATTTCGTATCCGGCCTGCCTTCTTTTTCTCGGTAGAGCTCCAGGAAATGTTCTAAATCAATAAATTCAATGACGGTTGGATTTTCGTAATGCCAGTCCTGCACTTCTGTGTTAAAGTAGCCAACTCCCACACGCATCGGAAGCGTAAAGTCACTTTTTTCCTGGTGGACGACTACAGTGCTTTTCGTACCAAAATCGATTCCCACTACGCCGTCTTCCCGAATATCCATTTTCGGGTTTCGGGCCATGATTTCAGCATTCAGTTTTATCGTTAAAGGCTTTTCTTCATCAAGAACCGGCCACAGGTCCCAATGGCCTCGATTCGGATCTGTCAGCATCTTTTCATCATATGTATCTACTTCCGCTCTTACTTTTTCAGAGTTTAACAGCTTCTCAAACAGCGACTTGGAATCAATCGCGATAGACGGCAGTTCTTTTTCAAAATTTTCATGGTCTAAATCCTTTAATTGATGCAGCGCAAGCAAATACTCATATTCGTGCTGGCGTTCTGCACTTAATCCACTTGGCACCAATCCGTTTTCGAGCCATAAATGAAGAGCGGTCCGATCATCGGTCCCGAAGGCATTCTCTCCTTTTAAACGGAAGATCGGCACGAAAAAGCCTTTCCCCTGCAAATCAGTTTTTTGATTGACCACATCAAAGCTTTGCATCTTATACTCATTAAATTTAAAGGCGATAGATTTAGAAGAATGTGCGGCCGTGTTCGCAAATATCCTTGAAACGGGCGGATTTTTACTTGTAGATCCATCATCTAAAGCGGCTATTTTTTGAAATACAGGATGATTGGTTGTATCAAAGCTTTTAACCGTTTCTTCCTGAGTCATCGCATCACCTTTAAAACCGGACACATCCAGATGCTTTTTATAGTCAAAATCTTCATCCGCTAATTTATAATGTTTTCTGTAAGGAAATAGGGCTGTAATATTGTGATCGTATACAACATTTACGTTATTCATGAATACCCATCTGGAACGAAGCATCTGTTTAATATCTTGGAAGAAACTTGTTCCCTCCTTGAAAAAGTCCGCTTCTGCTCTTTCATACAAATGGCTGATTAGCGTTTTTACTTCCTTGTATGTCATGGAAATGGACGTAACCGGAATCGTTTGTACATCTGGTGAAAATAAAACCGGCTTATCATTCTTGTCCATTAAGTGAATCGAGCTGTCCTTCACACTGTTTGGCTCTGGGATTGTTACACTTTCGGAAGGCTTTTCGTCTTCAGCAGCTTCTTGTTCTTCCTCTTCTGCGGACGGCTCTGCTGACGGTGAACTGCCAGAGTCCATCTCACATATGACATCACCAATTTTGACTAACGTGTCTTCCGTTACAAATAACTCTTTAAGCGTACCTTCTGTTTCTGAAAAAAGGTCAAATTCAATACCATCACTGTTGAATTTGGCCAGCGTATCGCCCACCGTCACATAATCACCGGGCTGTTTATACCACTGTACCAGAAGGATTTTTTCAATCTCTTCTCCAAGCTCTGGAATCGTAATCGATGTCATGTCTATTTCTCCTTTGTTAAATCGCCTGCTATACTCTCACGATTGATTTTTTAATAATTTTACCATTAATGCTTGTATATCCTGGCAGCAGGATTTCTGATATGTTCCCGGATATATGGCTGTTGACACTTCTTATGTACAAGTCTTCTCTGAAAACTTCATTTATTTTTACTTCCTGCAGTTTATATAAAGGGGTATCATATGTTTTGCTGTATTCTCGAAAGAAAAACTGAAACAGAGCGAGCAAAATGTTTCTTTCCTGCTCCCGCCCCTCCATCAGCTCATTTTTGATAAAATCCCATAACGAAGAGATGTTTTCATACTGCACGCCACACACGATAAATTCCTGTACGGTTTGTCCCTTGAAAATTCCTTTTAAAGACTCCTTTGTGGTTTCGGATAACTGCTGAACAGCCCTATAAAGCTCTTCTGCCTCCCGATAATCCCCCCTTCTTTTTTGCAATTCATCCAAATAGGCATCCGTTTTCTGCTTTAAATCATGTATTTTTACTTGGTATTCTTGAATTTCCTGTTTTTTGGATTCGATTTCCTGCCGAAGCCTGGCGATTTCTTTTTCCTTTTCTTTTAACAGTTCCTCTGACTCCCTTATTGGTTCAGACACACCTGCTTCAGCAATTTTTTTTATTCTTTCAATGATTCTTTCGTCTTGAAGAGAAACGATTAAAGCATCGATAAAATCATTATTGAATTCTTTGTTCACCTGGCTACTCCTTTCAACACGTTCACCCGTACGAATCTCCTATGAAGTAAAGTGTTTCAAATTCAGTTATATGAACGTATTGTCTGGTTCCCTGTTTCTTCGTAAAACAGTCACTAGACGAATCATGCTGCCACGCTCTCGCTGACCTTGTTTATCCGCACATCCGATTCATATTTTTGCACTCTTACATTTTATCATTTTCGGCGCGAACATCCTCACTTCAACTATCAGATAAGCGGGCGGCAGCTTCTAAATTAGATATTAATTAAATCATGTTCGTCATTTTCGAGTCAACGAATCACAGAAAGATAGATTGTGGAAGTATATGGTTAAGATAAAAGCGAGCGGGAACGACGTACTTCACAAAATTTTGTTGAGTACAGCTGTAACACCTTATGTGTTTATTCGCCGGAGAAATCTGAAATGCTTATTCCTTTCTTTGTTTACAATTCTGCATACCTATTATGTGAATGTAACTCTTTTTGCCGTTTAAAACAAACAGGGGCTTCACAAACAAGTATAGTTCTCGTTAAGTTCATGTTCCTGGAAGTAAGAAGATGGTTGCTCCTCAAAACCAATTAGATATGCTGTACTGATAGAGAGAAAACTAAAATAAAACAAGCGCTATCCCTTATGTATCAGGGGGGTAGCGCTTGTCTTTAAAAAGGTTTTTGAATGTAGTCCGCATTCTAGACGTTAAATAGTACAAACCAGCCGGCTGATCCTATGAGCACCGTCCTGTTCAAACCCGTTTACAGGCTCATTGATATATGTCAACTAACGAAGCCGCCATCCACAAATAATGTCTGCCCGGTCATAAAGCGGCTCCAATCAGAAGCAAGGAACAAGACCGGACCGGCAATGTCATCAGGAAGAGCGATCCTGCGAAGCGGTGTTTGGGCAATAATCATGTTCTTGACTTCTTCTTTTGTATCCCTGCTGGAGCTTGTAGGATATACAAGGCCAGGCGCTACACAGTTGACCCGGATACCGAACGGGCCAAGTTCAGCTGCTAAATTACGGGTATATCCCTGCAGGGCGGATTTGGCTGTATTGTATTCGTGATAGGGAATAATAGGCCTTTCCACCAAATTGCTAATCATATTAATAATACTGCCTCCGGACTGCTTTTTCATCAAGGGCAGTACTGCCTGGCACATATAATGAGCAGCGCGGAGAGAGCCGTCTATTTGCTGCTGGTAATCTTCCCATGACAGCTCCCATGCTAATTTTCGCTCTTCGGGGTTAAACGTGTATGGCGCAAAGGCGTTGTTAACGACCACGTCGATTTTCCCCGCTTCTAGCACGATCTGCTCGACCATTTCCTGTACAGCGTTTTGCGAGGTAACATCTGCCTGAATCGCCCATCCATCACCGCTTAACTCCCGGCAGGAAGCCGCAACCTGTTCGGCAGCTTCTTTGTTTTGCAGGTAATTAACAATGACAAAGGCTCCCTCAGAGGCAAAAGCACGAGCAATCGAGGAACCGATTCCCCGGCTGGCCCCCGTTACAAGCACCACTTTTCCTTGAAATTTTTTCATTGTCTCCTCCATTATTTGGTCGGTACCATTTCTTCTTCTACTGCATCTTCCATATTAAGCTGGTTTTTCACCAGTCCTAATTCTTTATACGTATCAGCGCCCTGCTGCAGGATATCCGTATCAAGAGCGCCGAGACCTTTCTCTTCAGTCAGGCTGGAAACAGCTGAGGCGTTGCGGAGCTTAATAATATCAAGATTTTGCTCTTCATTTTTTCCGTCAATTGCATAGTCAACTGCTAATGAAGCGGCTTCTTCCGGATCGGCGATCATCCACTGGGCACTCGCCTGATAGGCTTTCAAGAAATTCTTCAGCTCATCCTGTTTTTCTTCATATGTTTTTTCTGTTACAACAAAAACGTCGCTTGGAACGTTTAAATAGTCTTTTACTTCAAGGACATTCACATCACCAAGCCCTTTTTGCTTGCCGATAACAAGTCCTGTATCGGTGGCTGCCGTCGCATCCACTTGCCCCTGCATAAGAGGAGCAAAGTTTAAAAGACCTGTTTCAACAATGTTTACATCTTTTTCAGAAAGACCCACCTGGTTCAGCATAACAAGCAGATTCTGACGAGTTCCGCTTGACAGGCTGTAAACGCCAATGGTTTTGCCTTTTAAATCTTCGGGCTTGGTAATGTTTTTTTCTTTTAGCGACACAATATTAAAAACGTTCTGCGGATAGACATTATACAAAACTTTTAATTTTTCCCCTTTGTCGAGAGCAAAATAAAGAGAGCCCGGATCAGTAAAAGCAATGTCCGCTTGTCCAGAAAGGATATTTTTAATGGCATCTCCCCCGCCGGCCCCTGGAATCACTTCTACATTCAGACCATTATCTTTAAAAAATCCTTTTTTCTCATCCACAAGCAGGTTGGTCTGTTCAGTGATCGGCTGGCTCCAGCTTGCCACCTTGATATCAGCAACTTTTTCTGGCTCCTCAGCCGTTTCTTTTTTCGTTTCTTCTGCCCCACAGGCCGCCAAGAATAAAGCCGCGGATAAAAATAAAGCGGATCGTTTTTTCATTTTCATTTTTTATTCTCCTTCATAGATGATTTTGCCCATCGCTTTTCAGCCAGGTGTACGAGCTGATATAAAACCATGCCGATAACGGTCAGAATGATTAAGGATGCAAACATTAAGGGTGTATCCATCATGCCCTGTGAGGCAATAATCAGCGCTCCAAGGCCTTCACTTCCTCCGATAAATTCGCCCACAACAGCGCCGACCACAGCGAGAATAACCGCAACACGCAGTCCGGCCAAAATACTCGGAAGACCTGATGGAATTTTCAAGTAAATTAATGTCTGCCACCGGCTGGCTTTCAGCATGCGGAACAATTCAAGTTTCTGCTTATCTGTATATTGAATAGCTGACACAGTGTTTTCCAATAGCGGAAAAAAGCAGATGAGGGCAGTAATAATCACTTTAGACGTCATCCCAAAGCCGAACCACAAAATAAACAGGGGCGCAAGAGCCAGCTTCGGTACAGCCTGGCTGGCGATCACATACGGGGCAAAAAGTTTGTACAAAAATTTGCTTTCCCCCATTAAAATGCCGGCTGTAAATCCTAAAAAGCCGCCTAAGAGCAGGCCTAGCAAAATTTCCAGCATTGTTTGGATAATATGATCTGTGAAATAACCGCTTAAAAGCCCTTCTACTAACGTATGAAGAATAATAGAAGGAGCCGGCAGAACCAGTTCTGACATACTGCCTGCGGCCAGCTGCCATACAACGATCAAAATCAGAAACAGGAGCAGTGAGTATAATTGAGTATATTTCATGGGCGTCCCTCGCTCATTTTTTGTCGCAGCGTTAAACAAAAATGATTAAAATACGGTTCATATCGCATATTGATAAGCCGCGGCTTTTTTAAAAGGACCTTCTCTTCATAGATAATGCGTCCCCTGTCCATAACAGAAATACGGTCAGACAAATAGACCGCCTCGGAAATATCGTGGGTAATGAACAAAACTGTCGTTTGATGAAGCTGACAAATTTTCAGCAAGTCTTCTTGTAATTCCTCTCTAGTGATCGCATCAAGTGCTGCGAACGGCTCATCTAAAAACAGCATGGACGGATGTTGAATCAGTGCCCGCGCAAGGGATACGCGGCTCTGCTGTCCTCCCGAAAGCTGTGCCGGGTAGCGATTGTGATGCTCAGACAAGCCCACCATATCCAGCAAACCGGCTGCGTGCTCCCGATCTTCTTCAGTCACCTTCCGCTTCAAGAAAATAGGAAG
Source organism: Domibacillus indicus (assembly GCF_023715895.1). Taxonomy (GTDB): domain Bacteria; phylum Bacillota; class Bacilli; order Bacillales; family Domibacillaceae; genus Domibacillus; species Domibacillus indicus_A. The sequence goes on from NZ_JAMBOO010000042.1 coordinate 9,567, forward strand.
GAGAACATTATCCATAACCGTTTTCCATTCAAGTAAAGTAGGAGACTGGAACATAAAGCCACATTCCTGATAAGGTCCGTCAAGTTCTTTTCCATCCAACTGAATGATCCCTTTATCAGGCTGAAGCAGTCCTGAAGCCAGCTTTAACAGCGTTGTTTTCCCGCAGCCGCTTTTTCCCAGCAGACAATGAAATTCCCCTTTTGTAATATCCAAATTTACGTCCGAAATAACAGCCTGCTTTCCTTGATACGTAAAGTCTGCATTTTTTATCGTTAAAAATCCCATTTTTGTTCTCCTCATCTAGTCGACGTAAGGGGCAAATCGCTCGCTTGATGCCTCTGCCGCTGCTTCTATGTCGACCATATACACTAAATCCAATAGATTAAATCGGCCATCGTGGTGCCAGCCAGCTTCTGGTGATGTCATGGATCCGAGAGCGGCAATACGTGTAACCCCGATTTTCGCAAGCTGTTCAGCCCATCGAAACAGTTCAGCAGGACTGGCAGCCACTCCCACCGTCTGAAGAAAAGAACGATGGGGCGCAATGGTTGGAAGAATGTCTTCAAAGTCTCGGAAAGCAATGACTTTTACCACCCGGTTTAGCGCACTTGGCAGAAAAGAAGAGGGGGTTTCTTCATAAACCACGGTCCAGTCATTCGCTCCATTACCCAGCACTTCATGGCCAGGTTTTGAAAAAAGCGCTATTTCCTCCCTTTGGCGCCATGCTGCCGCCGCTGCGGATTCCTCCATCGAAAGCTCTCGCCGTGGATATCTTGTTTGAAAGTTCTCCAGTTCATTTGCTAAAAAGCGCGCGAAATCACGCGGCGAAACATGTCCGCCTTCTTGGACATAAAAAAGGTGAGGAGAATAGCAGCCCTGCTGATCATACCGGATCACATCAAGCGCTGCCTGATGGACCGTGGTCCACCCTTTTCTTGAATCAAGGCTTGATTTTGATACAGCCCCAAAACTGATTTTATGGCCAAAAGGTAAAAAGCGCGTTGTCACTGGCATCCGGTTTTGCAACGATTGCAGTGACTGATTGCCTCCATAGCCTATAACTACCTCTGACTGCTCAAAGAGCTGCTGCTCCCTCTCTTCGTCGCCGCCCTTCCACCACACAACCGCAAAACAGTCTGCAAGCCGGGGTTCAATTTCTACAAGTAAATGAGCAAACCATCCAGAAAAGAACGGTTCCGCACTAGACACTTTACCGATCATTCCTGCTTTCACAAGCAATCCTGAAATAAAACTCCACAAAGGCAGAGCCGGAACATTACCCGCCCAAATATGAGTGATCAAGTTCGGGCCTATGGCTTTGGAAAAACCTCCTTTGATACGGGGCTGAAAATCATCCAATAACAACGGATTGCCGAAATCTTCAGCCAGAAAACGCTGCAGCCCTTTTTTTCGGAATGTTTTTAAATAAGATGTCAGGCCAAGCCGGATGATTTCCTCATCATAGCCCGTTACAATAGGCAGCAATTTTTCTGCTTTTTGCCGGTAAGGTGACTGGCGGTCCAGCAGCTGCTCAATGGCCCTGTCGATAATGCGGATCATATCTGAAACGGAAAAGCTTTTCAGCACTTCCTCGCTTGCTTTTTTAACTTTCTCAATCACTTTATTTATTTGTTCCTTTGTTAATAAAGGAATCTCCGCTTCAACCGTCTCTCCTTTTTTAGAGAACGTCAACACTTTCATTTCCAATGTGGTCTCGCCTATATCCGGCAGGTATCCTGCAATTTCCCTCATTCTGATGTACCTTTTGAAGCCGTTTTGATAAATTCTTCTGCCGCAATGGAGCACCCTTTTGCTTCCGTGCCTTGAACGCGGCCCAAAAGCAAAAAGCCATTCTCTGTTTCCATCCCCATATCTTCCGTCAGAATGGTCGTAACCGAATTGAAATTGCCCAAATCACAGTGGACGAGAACACCCTGCTCACCTTTAGGCACTTCTTCTCCTGTTAAAGGGTTAATCACTCTTGTGCGGATCCAGTGAGGGCCAGATTTGACCGAAGGTATAGTTTCATTCCCGCTGTCATAAAACTGCGTGCTAAGTTCTGTCATACCGTACATATTGATACAGGCTGAGCGTTCAATTCCAAGAGCAGCTGACAGCAGGCGATAAAACTCTGACAGCTCCATTTCTTTGGATTGATTTTTAAAACCGCCGGTATCAAGCACTCTGCTTCCTGGAGGAAGAGCGAAAGTTTTGCCTCGGCGTGTCAATTCTTCAAGCAAATGGACAAAGCTGTAGCTTGCGCCCAAAAGAGCATAAGGCTCGCCCGTTTCCTGAGCACGTTGCAGCTCGTTTAAAAGACGGTCTATATCAATTCCTTGTTGCGTCAAAAGATAATGGCTTTCGGCTGTGCCGAATTCCTGGACTGCCAATGCCAAATAATGAGCAAGCGAGGAATTGGGCATTTCCTCTTCCGTCGGAAAAAGAATACCCATACGGATGCGGTCTACCCCCTGCATAAAGCGGTTTTTAAAGTTTAATGTCATCGATTGATCGTAAATACGCAGATCCGGATGGAAATGCTTCCCTTTTACACCCTGTGTCGTTCCGCTTGTCATAAAAACGGCTTCCGCTTTTTCAGGATCGATACAGCTGAGCGTAATATTTTTAAACGCTGTAATGGGTACAGCTGGTATGTCCTTCCACGACTTGACCATTCGTGGTGTTTTCCCTTTTTGTCTGCAAAATGACTGGTATGGAAGATTGTTTTGATATTGATAGGTGTAGAGACGGAGCGCCAGTTCATTAAAATCCTGCTCTTCAGACGAATCTTCCTGCATAAATTCCATTACATGTTTTATCATGTTTTGCTGTTGGTCCATATTCTTTCATTCACCCTTTTTGTATAAATATAAAATAAAAAAAACACTTTGCGCAGGCAAAGTGTCGATAGGTATTATTCTTCCCACTTTCCCTACGCTGGCATTACCCAACAGGTTATTACGGTCTACAACAGATTAGTTGTACTCTCAGCCTGATTCCACAGACTCCCGACGGTTTTATTTGGTTCAAAGTCTACTCTTTCTTCTCTTATAATGCAACTAAATTTTACTTCCGACTTTTTCAAACACTATTTTTTTGATTACTATCTCTCTCAGAGATTAGTTTAATTATGCATAAAATTGAATATTTCCTTACAAGTGCTTAATACTTCCATGGAGAGAGGATAGATAATCCGGCGAAAGTCCGGAGCAGCCTCCTCTGTTGTAGTGGAAATTGGCCATACCACAGTGAGCAGTATCATAGGAATGAAGAAGGATCAGATTATACAAAAACCCCCTTATAGGAAGGATAAAAAGCACAGCTTATAAGCTGTGCTTTTTCAAGCAGCTATGTGCCTTTGATTTAAGTTAGGCTTTGATTTTGTTAGATGGTTTTCTGTATAGGCAGTGGCAAAAAAAGGACTTACATTTAACGGGAATGCAAAAGAGCATGCATGTTCCTCGCAATAGATTCAATTAAATAAAGCACAGGCAGCTGTGTGGTAATGTTTGTATAATGATGACGTTCTTCCGTAATGTAATAAGCGATATTAATTTCAGACATTTTAGCAAGCGCACAGTCTTTGTTATTGGTAATACTGACGATGCGGCTGCCCTCTTTTTTGAGTTTTCCAGCTAAATCTACCGTGTGCTTGTGTTCACCGCTGATCGACAGGGCAATCGTTGTCGTCTCCCGCAAATCATCATAGACCGGAAAAAAAGGATCGCTCATATACGTAGAAAATTTTCCTAATCCAGAAAAATAATGGGATCCATATTGAGCGAGAATACCGGAGCTGCCGCTGCCTGCAAAAATCACGCTTTTGGAGGCAGCAGCCAGCCTGGAGATTTCTTGAATGTCCGCTTCAAACCGCCCCTCAAACGCTTTTTCTGCAAATTCCGCAAAGGTATAATGCGAACTTTTAATGTTCTTTTTCTTATTCATTTCCAAGTCTATTTTTAATTTCGCTTTTAATTCTGCGAAGCCTTCGCAATCTACTTTCCGGCAGAAACGTGAAATAGTCGAAGGTGAAACATGTGTGGCATCTGCCAGATCCCGGGCGCGCATATGGATAACTTTCTCTCGATTAGAGGCAATATATTGGTATAAAATCGTTTCCAATTCATTAAACGATAAAATGTGTTCATAAGTAAACAATCAGATCCCTCCACCGCACAATCTTAAAAAAATTATAACACGGATAAGGCTGCTGCTCTTCCTTGTTTGATTATTCTTTACTTCGAAAAAGGATGAAGCCTTCAATGGCGGCCTTTCACCAGCTCTTGCATTGTGTGTAACACATTGTTACTAAATTGTAACAGCCATCTTCTGCTGGAATAAAAAACGCAATAGCCCGAATACCTTCCCTCCTTATCTTGATCACGTTACCATAAATATATCAAAAGTGGAGGTGCAAGAGATGACAAAAGGAATTAAAATTGCCACTATTGGCGGCGGATCGAGCTACACCCCTGAACTGGTTGAAGGATTTATTAAGCGGTATGAGGAACTGCCTGTACGCGAACTCTGGCTTGTGGATATTGAAGCCGGGAAAGAAAAGCTTGAAATCGTCGGCACTCTTGCCAAACGAATGATCGAAAAAGCCGGGCTGCCCATTGACGTTCATTTAACACTCGATCGCCGGGCCGCTTTAAAAGATGCTGACTTTGTTACAACACAGTTCCGTGTCGGCCTTCTTGATGCACGGGCAAAAGATGAACGCATCCCTTTAAAATATGGCGTGCTTGGGCAGGAAACAAATGGACCGGGCGGCTTATTCAAAGGATTGCGTACGATTCCAATTATTCTGGATATTTGCAAAGACATGGAAGAGCTTTGCCCGAATGCCTGGCTTATTAACTTTACCAATCCAGCCGGCATGGTAACTGAAGCCGTTCTGCGTTATTCCAATATCCAAAAGGTGGTCGGGTTATGCAACGTGCCGATCGGCATGGAAATGGGCATTGCCAAACTGCTTGATGTGGACCACTCACGTATTCGGATTGATTTTGCCGGTTTAAACCATATGGTGTATGGACTTGATGTGTTTGTAGATGGAGAAAGTGTCAAAGACAAAGTCATCGAGCTCTTAACAGACCCGAATAACAGCAGTTTTGTGAAAAATATCGAAGGTCTTGGCTGGGAGCCGGAATTTATCCGATCATTGAATGTCTTAACTTGCCCTTACCACATGTATTACTACAAAACAAAAGACATGCTGGAAAAAGATGCAAAGAACGCACAAGAAGAAGGTACACGGGCAGAAGTTGTGCAGAAACTGGAACAGGAATTATTTGAGCTTTATCAAGATCCACAGCTCGATATCAAGCCGCCACAGCTTGAAAAACGCGGCGGTGCGTACTATTCCGATGCAGCGGTTCGTTTGATCACCTCTATTTACACGGATAAAGGAGACATCCAGCCGGTGAACACGCGCAACAACGGCGCCATTGCCGGTATACCAGACGATTCGGCTGTTGAAGTAAGCTGCGTGATTACGAAAAATGGACCAAGACCGATCGTCATGGGAGAACTGCCAGTTGCGGTACGCGGCTTGGTGCAGCAAATTAAATCGTTTGAACGTGTGGCAGCAGAAGCTGCTGTAACAGGCGATTACGAAAAAGCCATATTAGCGCTTGCAATTAACCCATTAACCCCTACCGATACCATTGCCAAAGAAATTGTAGATGAAATGCTCGAAGCACACAAAGAGCACCTTCCGCAATTCTTTCAAAAAGTAAACGCCTAAAAGAAAACGGAAACTGGACCACTTTCGTTTACTGACAAAGGTGCGTTCAAAAAAGCACAGCGCTTCTGCTGTGCTTTTTTTACAGAAATATTCGCTTTGTAGAGCGCTTATAAATCGTTCAGGATCATGATTTCTTTTTTTCTTCTACAACCGATAAAACCCGAGCTTCTGCTCCGTATTCTAACCGAATGGTTTTTCTCGCATTCGCGGGTGTTCTCGCAGTGACAGGCTTGATTTGCTTCTCTCCCTTTATTTCCATTTCAACAAGGAAGCATTTTGATCCACACCTCACGTGTATCCCTCCTTTTCGGCCTTCAGTCTTTTTGGCATTATTGTAAAGTAAACTATCTTTAAAAGAAAAGCAGGAAGTATTTTTTGATTTCTTATGATGGCGGAGATAAGGATGTAGAAAATATCTCTATAGTGGGGCAGATGGAAACAGAGAGAGTATAACAGCTGATAATCATACCAGTCCTACCCGCAGCAAATAAAAAGCGCAGAATGCACTGCGCTTTTTATTCTGCAATTTTCTCTAAATGATCGTTGTTTTCAAGCTGCAGGGTGGATTTTTGGGCTGATTCATCACCCAACACGACCATTTTTCTCGCGCGATCCATGATTTTAACTAATTCTTCATAGTCTTGCTGCATCGTGAGCGCTCTTTTTTCAAGCTCCTCATATTTTGTTTCTATCGCCGCTTTCTCACGTTTGATCATTTCAAGTTCTCTTTGAAGGATTTCGCAATCTGCTTCAGATGTATTTATGTTTTGCAGGAAAGCAATAATCTCTCTCATCGTAAGGGCTGGAGAGCCTATAGCTGCATTTGTGTTTTCACTTGCAAAGTGATCTTCCGAAATGACTTGCATGCTTGAAGCCCGTTCTTTCTTTTGAAGGCTACGAAAATATTGTTTCCTTTGTTTGCGCGCAAGGCCCAATGCTTTTTCATACTGCTTCCGAATCACAGCATTCCAGCGGAACCCGCAGGCTGCTGCCGTCCTGTTAAGTATATCTCCTACTTCTTCAAACGCTTTCAGCTGGGTACTTCCCTCACGCACATGACGTAATACCGTTTCTGCAAGGAGCAAATCATTTTCTTCTGACCAGGCATCTTGTCTCATTTTCATTGGTTATCTCCCCTTTTATTCGAATTGTCTTTCAACAAGATGGCCGCTCCTACCTCCTTTTATACAAAAGCACCTAAAAATTATGTATTCCATTTATATTCTGGTGAACTTTAAAATATTTATGAAAATGAAGAGAACAACGACTCTTTTCTTGACGTTGTTAACTGGCATGCAATCTGCTTGTTATTTTTAACTGTTTAGAGATTGCTTAAGCACAAACAGGCACTATCGTCCTGCTTAAAAGAAGTAGTAGTTTTATTTCTTCATTCCTTAAAGTGTTTAAAAAAATACCCATGCTTGCGAACAATAAATTGCTTTATTTTTTGGACGTACTATTGATTAAATTCATTTACTGGCTTCCCTTCTAATTATTGGTAAATTGTATATGGAGGGATATAAATGAGAGTGCTTTTTTATTTAATTATCGGGATGATCCCTGGCTTCATATTTGGTGGTCCACTTGGTGTGTTAATTGGGTTAATTGGCGGATTACTCTTATACGTAATTGACCAGTTAAATGCAATTAATGAAAGACTTGATTTGCTGCGAAAGGACATAGAGAAGACTGAAAAACGATAGTCTTCTTTCCCCAACAGTTTCGGTCAACTGCTGCTTAACCTAAGAGCAGCGTTGCTTTATTCCTTCTGCAACTAAAGACTGGTTGCAGAAGATTAATCCATATTTTCGGCAATCTTTTTCAGTTCTTTTGCACGAGAAATAATAAATACTCTCATATACTTTTCCAAAAACAACTTATCGGCTGCAACACCAATTAGACCAAATGGCGACTTATATTGAAATGTATCTATCATGATGGTTCCGCCTGCTTCTTCAATAAACTGATGGGTATGAACAAAAGATTGGAAAGCTCCCTTCACCATAATATCTACAAACTTATGAGGCTTTTCCATTACTGTCACTTTGGCTGTCAGTCTTTGTTTAATACCAAAGTGAATGGCTTCCCAGGTAACAGAATCTCCCTGTTCTAATAACCCTTCTGTCACTCCACCAACGGCTCTTTCCTTTGTTTTAGATGTCGTTTGAGTATGGATATCCACATTTCTTGCAAGGTCAAAACATACTCCGGCAGGTGCTTTAATAAACTGCTGATGCTCAATAACAGGCATTTTTTATTCTCCTTCCAAAAGCACTTACTAACACACCCATAATTATAATTTGTCGCAGTTAGTATTAACTACTTCTCGTTCAACTTACCTGCCCGACAGTTTAACGTAAAAATCTACAATATCCTTTGACGAGCCTTTCTTTAACCCGGTTACCGAAAAAGCTTTTTACTTAACAGTTTTGGTTAACTACTTAATAAAATTTACGGTCCGCCTCCTGATTGGCTTGACCAATCTGCCTCACAGGTAAAATTTTTTATTTGGATAAGGTCATTCATCCAATCCCTGCCTGAGCTTCTCCGTACTATATAGAAGCAGGAGGTGATAGCTGTGAGCTACGAAAACAAAGGTGGATATGAAAACAACGGTGGATACGGGTCTGGATTTGCGCTTGTTGTTGTTTTATTTATTCTTCTTATTATCATTGGTGCCTCTTACGTGAAAGGAAGCTACGGATATGGTGGCGGCGGATACTACTGAGTGTCCTGCTTTTCTGTAAGAATGAAACCAGCTTCTTTGTAAACTCTTACTTTAGCTCCTGTTTGAATGTGTAACGTGACTATATTCAGTAGATATCGGGCACGGATTCACATTTAATCCAGTTCAAGCCGAATCAACTGTTTTACCTTGGCTCTTCTTGAACTATAGGCTGCCCATCAATCACAGTTCATCCGCATTTATCCGGTTAAAATGTGATTTTCACGTAATTTTTTCATACTCAATTTTAAATCTTTTGGTTTTTCTTCTTCCAAAGTCAAATACATCTATACCCCCGGCCAAAACCGGGGTTTTTTGTTATGCAAAATATTATTTTTCAATGTAATTCCAGTTGTTTATACTGAAGAATAAAACAAGAACGTACATTCCAATAAAAAGGAGTGGTGTGGATGAAGAAATTATATCCGGATCGCGGCAAACTGAATTTGTATTGGTTGTCACATTAAATCAGCTGCTGAAGGATCGGTTATTGCATCGATAATTTCTTGTGTTTCATTCGGTTTAAAATTGGAGTAGGGTCCATTATTTCCCACCAAAACAGCAAGTGTGATCTTGGCTGTTTCCCATTCCGATCTGATATCATCCCCTTTCGCCACTTCACATCAATCACCACCATCTCCGAGATTTTTTTTAAGCAAAGAAAAAAGCACCCGCTATACGGATGCAACTGTTTCTTTTTCTCTTTTTTGCTTGGGCGACTTAGTTTAATAGAAGCTTTTGTGTTAATACTACGCCTTCATCTTCAAGTTCTTGCATAATCGGTATAACATTTTTATGAATACCGGTCGTCTTCTCTAATTCTTTTGCATACTCTTTAAACTGAACATCCATTAGAAAAACCCAGGTTTTATTTTCTTTTTTTTCAAATGAAAAGTTCTTTGACTCCAGGTGAAACTCTTCAAATTTTCTTCTGAGTTCTTGTAAAAATACTTCCTGGTTATTAAAGTTTATTTGATATTTAAATCGCACTTTTCCACTCCCCTTTTACCTTATATTTTGACAAAGGCTTTGAATTTCCTGCTCCCCAGTCGACATAAAATCTGTTATCATATTCAATTGACTTCAAAAGGAAGAGTGTACATCGTGGAAACAGAGCAAGAAATTGATTTAAGTATCACGTACAATATCAGTGAATACCCTCATACTAAAAGCGGCCATTGTGATAACTACGGCAATGCTCATTTTAAGAGCTCAATTAAAAAATAGTAACCGTAAGAAAGGTACACCCACTGGCATCAGTAAGTGCACCTTTCTTTTTAGGATATTTATAAAGGAGATTATAAATCAAAAACTTATTCAGTAATTGTGAAATATGCCGCTACAGACACCTTTTCTCCTTCATTCATCGATGGATAAAATGTATGACTGACTCTGTATTCTCCCGCTGTGATCAATGTTTTAAAGTCACCAAACCAAAAACCCTTTTTTTGAGTTTCGTCAGCTTCTATGCCAGGCATATCAGTCGGAAACATTAGGTAGGGATTGTATTTTATTGAGACCCACTTATCTCCTTGTTTTTTCTCCAACTTATATATACGACTGTATATATAAGCGAAATCTGCTTTATTAACAAGTGTCACACTTACAGATGTATCAGACGACAATTTATAGCTTTCCTTCTCCGCTGTCATGGTTAGTCCGCCTTGTGAAGAAGGCAGTTCGCCATAAGAAGATGGAGAAGACAAAGCTGGATCACTCAGCCGGGCTACCATCATCGCAAATTCGCCTCGTTTTATGGGGTTATTTGCGCCAAACCGTTCAGGCGTTATTCCATTTACAATGCCTGTAGCAACCAGTTTGTTGATAGCTTCCGCGTACCGTCCTGTTGCATCTGTAAAATGATGCACTGGCTCGTTAGGTGTTATCAGCACATCTCTATATGCTCTTGCGAGAATGATAGCAGCTTCTCCTCTTGTGATTGTATCGTTAGATCCGAAAAAGGTTTCCGTTTTTCCATTTACCACTCGGTAATATTGAAGATAGGAAATCGCACTTTTTGCCCGTTCTGGAATGTCCTTAAATGTTAAAGCACTTATAGGTGTAGGAAAGTATTCTTTTCTAAAACCCATACCATGTGCAGCAATCATGGCGGCATCCACGCGCTTAATCGGCAGATCCCATCCAAATTTATCTGCACTGACACCATTAAGATACTTGTTATGATAAAGGGCTGAAACTATGTCCATTCGTTCTTGAGGAACATCCGTAAACGGGAATTCAGATGTAGGTTTTGCATAAATCGGCATGAAGTCTGCCGCCTCCGCTGAAGGACTAGTTGAAGCAAGTACCATTCCCGCAAGTGCAGCCATAGCTATAATACGAGGTACCTTTTTCATTAATATTCCGCCCCCTTCTCTTACAAATTTTCTCATTAATTGATACATGATACAGTACAACAGAAAGCAAAGGAGATTCATTATAAAACAAGAAAAAACACCCTTGCAGACACTTTGGTAAACAGTTACCTTGCAAGTTGGTTGATGGTAGACTCGAATGCTTCTTTTAAATATATGTCTAACAATTCTTCGCTTAATTCTATATCTTTAGAACGGTCATAAAATCTTCCCTGCTCATACTTCAAGATCTCTTCACGCCATTGAAATCCTGGCTTTACCTTGACTATAATTTCATCCTTGTAAAAACGGATAGAGAGTTCTGACAGTTGGTTAAGTTGAATACTCCAGCACTTCTCTTCTATTTTTATTTTTAATGTCTTTCCAGCAACCTCCGCCTCATTCTTCAAGGAGGCTGAAATATCACTAAAATAATTGGAGATTAGGTGATAGGCGCTTTTTTTAGAAAACTTCTCTTCTAATTCATTTTTGAAGGCTTTTTTGCTGAGGTCAATAAATGTTTTTTTGTAACTCACTTTTCATTTCCCTCTTTCTATAAAGTACCGTTTATCTGGATGTAACTGTTTCTCTTTTTTCTTTTACAAATTTTTTTATTTCCTTGTAAAATTCTTCTTCCGTTACGATATTTTTTTCACTAAGCAAATTAGACACGGCCATAATATGCGGGGATATGCTGCTCAATTCCTCTATCTGTTCAACGTATTTTTTCAACTCTATTTGTTTTTCACTCATCTTACCACTTCCTCCCTCCTATATATTGCAAGAGGAAGCAATAAAATCCTATAAAAATCGTTCATCAAATTTCGACAAAGGTAAGTGATCTCCTGATTATTCAATATAGTAGGCGCACTTTATATTTGGAAATAAAAAATAGCACCGGTTTGGGTGCTTTTTATACAACTCTACTTATAATATCGTCCACTGGAGCGGCTACACTTATCTGGACAGAAAAATTAAGGTCACGTACACTTGACCTAAAATAGATGAGGAGCTCCAATTATGACAAAGCGAGAACGCCGCACATTCACGCCCGAGTTTAAAAAACAA
>NZ_JAMBOO010000043.1 GCF_023715895.1 Domibacillus indicus
AAGAGGAAAAAGAACAAAAAGCCTAAAAGGAAATAGGCAGATTCCTGTTCAATTTTGAACAGGAATCTGCCTATTTTTGTTGGAGAAACAAGTAAGAATTTAAAAACGTAAGTTTTTCAGTGCCCTCAATAAAATCCAGGCGGTGTTTTTTGTTTTTGTATTTAAATTGTGGGACACTCTCGAAATTACCATTAGAACTTATTATTTATGCAACTTACATTGTGTCAATGTCAATCACGAATCGATACTTCACATCTGAAGCTAATACGCGTTCGTAGGCTTCATCAATTTGGTCGGCTGAAATGACTTCAATCTTAGGAACAATATTATGTTTTCCACAGAATTCCAACATTTCCTGAGTCTCACGGATGCCTCCAATCATTGAACCTGCAAATGAACGACGGTGACCGATGAGAGAGAACACATTTACTGACAATGGCTCTGCAGGCGCACCAACGTTTACTAGAGTACCATCCAGCGTTAACAGTGAGAAATAAGCATTAATGTCGATTTTTGCACTTACCGTGTTAATAATTAAGTCAAAGGTTCCGGCAAGTTTCACGAATGTTTCTGGGTCGCTTGTGGCATAGTAATTTTCAGCACCAAATTGTAAGCCATCTTCTCTTTTACTTAATGTTTGTGACAGAACAGTGACTTCCGCACCCATCGCATGTGCAATTTTAACGGCCATGTGACCAAGACCGCCCATACCAACAACCGCTACTTTTTTGCCTGGACCAGCTCCCCAATGGTTTAGTGGCGAATATGTTGTAATGCCTGCACAAAGTAATGGTGCTGCGACGTCAAGCTCAATGCTATCAGGAATTCTGACTACGAAATCCTCCGTTACGACAATGTGGGTAGAATAGCCGCCTTGAGTAGGCTCGCCGTATTTGTCAACACCAGCGTAGGTAGGAACATTTCCTTTGAGACAGTATTGTTCTTCTCCTTTACGGCAGTTCTCACATTCGCCGCAGGAGTCAACCATACACCCGACTCCTACCCGGTCACCGACCTTGTACTTTGTGACCTCGGCTCCTATATCTGTGACAATACCCGCAATCTCGTGTCCAGGTACGAGAGGATAGTTCACGGGACCCCATTCGCCATGAGCAGTATGGATATCAGAATGGCATATGCCTGCATACTTAATTTCAATCAAAACATCATGCAAATCTAGATCGCGTCGTTTAATTTCGGCTGCTCGAAACGGTTTGTCTGGACCGTCGACAGCTCGTGCTTTAGCAGTTACCATAAAAAATCCTCCTATAATGTATATTTTTCAAGAGAATGCGCCTGTATCAGGTATAAATGAATAAATCAGGTTAAAAATCTTTTCATTCATTTCCGTCCCTGCTTTTTCTCTTGCAAAACAATGTTAATCCCTATAGTTAACTCTAGGTCAAGTGGATAGCTTATATTTTTTTAAAAGATTCCCGCCCATACAGGTTTCATATCATCTATCAGTATAGCCCTATAGCTAGCTGCATTCTTTTTTAGTAAGCATATCCCCGTTAAACAGAGTCCATTTCTACTTTCCCTATAAGTTGATTTTGACACTCAGCAAATACCGTGGTAAAATTTCTGAAAAACATGGAGTTAACTCGAACTTTAGATATTTGAAAAGAGGAGATAAATGATGAGAACATATTCTATCAGCGAAGCTGCAAAAGAATTGAATCTCACAGTATATACCTTGCGTTATTACGACAAGGAGGGACTTATGCCTTTTGTAGAACGGACACCGAGCGGAACACGATTGTTTAAAGAATCCGATATCGGCGCTTTAAAAATAATTGAATGTTTAAAAGCCACCGGGATGCCTATTAAGGAAATTAAAAGTTTCATTGATTGGTGTTCTGAAGGGGATTCCACCTTGCAGCAAAGATATGACATGTTTATGGAACGAAAAGCTAGTGTAGAAGCACAGATGGATGAACTAAGAAAAACAATGGAAGTCATCGAGCATAAATGTATGTATTACAAAACTGCATTGGATGCAGGAACGGAAGATATCCATAAAAACGATAAAATAGGGAGTTTCATTACTAATTAACAAAAAGCCGCCTGTGTTTCATAACAGTGTATATAAAATACAGGTGGTTTTTGTTTGTATCATTTACTACCGCGTATGTCATCAAATTATTTGTTTCGTTGGACGAATCAAGATTTCCCTTACCGCAACAGTTTCAGGGATGCTAATGGCATAAGCTACTGCATCTGCAATGTCATTTGACTTTAAGGCTAAAATCAGTGTCAGCAGGAATATTCTCTACCATCTCAATAAATGCCGGGTCATTAGTCGTTTTATAAAGCTCAGTTAAAACAGCTCCTGGTGAAATAATGGTTGAGCGAATGTTATTTTCTTTTTTTCCTGGCGCAGTCCTTCCATGATGGTATGAACAGCAAATTTTGTCCAACAATATTATGTAATTTTGATACCTGCATTGGATCATGCAAAAAAATAGAGGATGCAGTAATATACTGTATCCTCTATTTTTATTCGTTATGAGCCATATTTTTATGGTGTTGAATAAGAAGTTATAACCGTGTTGAGCCATTTTATGTTTTCAGGATCGTTATGTGACACAAGCCCTTTTTTATATCTAACACAGTAATCTTATTTTGACGTGACTTTAAACGAGGAATGTCATGAAGTTCATGGATATCCTTTTTTCTTCACTAATGTAAGGAAGGTTTATACAATCCTCTCTAACAAATCCCCCACTTTTTCTGCCATAACACGGGGCGGATAAGGCATTCCATTCTTTAACCACCATTCCACTATTCCTACGTAAGCATTCGCAACAAATTGAACAACTACGTCTTCACTTTGACCATGATTTTTCCCTTTTGTTATATCCACATCATTCTTGAATTCTTCGATATTAAATTTGAGGAACCGATTACGAAAATATGAGGCTCCTTCACTTGCTAACATCGTTGAGAAGAATAAATAATTACTTTCAAAATACTCCATACAGTGTACAGTCGATTCAATCCAATCCATTTCAGTTGCCGATTCACAAAAATCACTCATGTTGTTTATATGTTCCTCGATTATCTTATCCAGTAAATCGAATTTATCCAAGTAATGAAGATAGATCGTTCCCCGGTTAACATTTGCCCTGTCAGCAATATCCTGAATGGTAATGTCATCAAAACCCTTTTCGGACATCAGTTCGATTAAAGCCTTTTTAATGGCTTCCTGGCTTTTGGTTATTCTTCTATCCACTTTAGTCATTATGAAGTCACCAAACTTTCCTAAAGATAATCAACAATTTTTATGAATTTGTTGAGTAATCAACGAATTACGTTCATTTAACCATTGAAAGCAACTTGCTTCTTTTTATAATTATAAACATATGTTGATTAATCAATCAATGATGATTTTCTTTTCTGGACGAAGTCAATGTCCACCACTCTAGCTGCAAAAATGAATTGTCTTCATGACCAAAAAGAAGAGCACGGTAACGATGTGAATGATGAGGTTAATCAAATAGAAGCCGGCCAAAATTATGGCTGGCCGATTATTGAAGGCCATGAAGAACAAGAAGGGATGGTGTCACCACTGTTCACTTCCGGAGATGAGGATGAAGCAACTTGGGTGCCACCAGGAAGGGGCTATTATGATGGCGAATTGTACGTTGCAGCATTAAAAGGAACGGCCGTATTAGAATTTGACCCTGAAACAGGTGAACAATGAGAGGTAATAACGGGACTTGGAAGAATTCGGGATGTGCTGATCGAAGATGACGCGCTTTATTTCATTAGCAATAACACAGACGGTCGTGGTGCTCCACAGGAGAATGACGATAAGTTATACAGAATACCACTCTCCGAATCAAATTAATTGGCCTCAAATTTCGGAAAGAGGCAGGGATTTTAAAATATCAATAGACGTTTCTTTTATCGATTCATGTGCCTTCTTGGCAGCTATATCGCGGAATGGCAAAGATTCTACAATTGATAGTGGGGGGGAGTTGTTATGGAAGACGTTAAAGTAAAATTGACGTTTAACAATGAAGCAGTAATTGTGAATATGTATGATAATCCAGCAAGCAGGGATTTTTTATCACAACTGCCATTAACAATAACGTTAGAAGATTATGCCCAAACCGAAAAAATTAGTTACTTATCAAAAAAGCTAACTACGGAAAAAGCTCCGTCAGGCAGTGAACCTTCAGCCGGAGATTTCACTTATTATGCTCCCTGGGGAAATTTAGCTATATTTTATAAGGATTTCGGGTATTCAACTGGACTTATTAAATTAGGAAAGATTGAATCCGGAATAGAAAAGCTTGAAAGCATTCAGGGTAATTTTACAGTTCAAATTGAAGAAATTAATTAAAAAGAGAAATGAGGAGGGATATTACTTTTGGTCAAACAAAACCATTTGCTTATATTTATATTAACGGTCGGTGTTTTCGGCATCTTAAATACTGAAATGGGAGTCATTGGGTTATTGCCTTCCATTGCAGACCACTTTAATGTCAGTGTATCTCAAGCAGGGCTGCTGGTGAGTATTTTTGCCCTTGGTGTTGCAGTATCTGGCCCAATTTTGCCGTTATTGTTCTCGGGTATGAATCGCAAGAAAGCCATGTTACTTGTTCTTGGCATTTTCGTTCTGGGGAACATTGTGTCCTTATTTGCAACTAACTTCACCATTCTATTAATCTCTCGTATCATTCCAGCCTTTTTTCATCCAATTTATTGTTCCTTGGCATTTACAGTAGCTGCTTCCTCAGTAAGTAAAGAAGAAGCTCCAAAAGCTGTTTCTAAAGTATTTATAGGAGTATCTGCTGGTATGGTAGCCGGTGTACCGATCGCAAGTTTTATTGAAAGTGCCGTTTCGTATGAAATGGCGATGGCATTCTTTGCTATTGTTAATGCGATTGTATTCATTGCTACATTGATTTTTGTGCCATCGATGCCTGTTGAAGAAAGACTTTCTTATGGTACACAACTTTCCGTATTAAAAAAACCTATTATATGGCTTTCCATCATGACTGTCATTTTATTAAACTCAGCCGTGTTTGGGGTTTATAGTTATCTTGCTGAATATCTGAAAACAGTAACGAATATGGCTCCGAATACCATAAGTTTAACGTTATTCATCTTCGGTGGAGCCAATATTATTGGAAACATTGTCGCAGGAAAGTTACTTACTCATAGTGCCACCAAATCTGTAGTATCTTTTCCTTTGTTATTGAGTGCTGTTTACATCATTTTATTTTTCGCAGGACAGTTTGCCGTACCTGTGGCAATTATAACTTTAATTTGGGGAATATTAGCTGGAGGAATAATGGCAAATATTAATCAATATTTGATTGCATCTTCAGCTCCCGAAGCGCCTGATTTTGCCAATGGATTATTTATATCATCCTGTAACGTAGGAACAACATTAGGTGCAACTGTAGGTGGGATATTTATATCAGAAATGGGTACACAATACGTTGTATTCGTGGGAATCCTATCCTTGATATTAGGTTTGATAACTATTTTACTGAGAAACTATATGTTTACTCCTAGACAACAACTTTCTCGATAAGGAATAAACTCCATATTCTCTATGAACCTCTTAATCATTATTAATTTATATAAGGATGGTTACGTGTAGCTTTAACGTATGTTTTATCAGCAGCATTTCTTGCGTTTACCCTGGCAAGTTCCTTAATTGGTCAGTGAGATGGGCGGACAACGGTTACATTAATCACTATAGCGGTCATCTTCTCTTGGCTGGCATGCCGATTTTGCAAGTTTGCACTTGCGAATTACGCCAGTGCCAGCAGTTAGAAAACTTAGCTGCCTGGATGTAACTAATGTAAAATCAAAAATTGAGGTTCTGGGCATGTTTTGATTAAGTATCAAAACATGCCTTTTTAAATCGAAATAGACAACATGCAGGTAAGTTTATTCATTAAATCAGTAGTTATAACTCAAAGTTTTTAAATAGGTTTTATCCTTATATACTGAGCAGGGTTAGTTTAAATCAAAGCTCCTTGACCTACTCGTATAACTACACTTTTATGCGTGCATTATTCTAGGTAGTGGGTTGGATACCTTGATCAAGATTGGCTCAATACCTTTACATAATCAACAAATTCGATTGATTTGTTCACTAATCAACAAGTAGGATTGGATTGTCTATTGTAAGCACGGTGCTTCTGTTTAAAAATTATAGACAGATATTGATTCATCAATTGACTGTACTAATATGTTGACCGGAAGCGAGTATGTAGTTAGCAGTTCTTAAAGCTAACTTTAAACGATTGAATCTTCATACATAAAAGAGTTGGGGTGAAGAGGATGAATATTGCACAAGTTGCAAAGCAGTTTGATTTAACAGCAGCCACTCTCAGATATTACGAACGTATAGGCTTGATCCCGCCTGTAAAGCGTAAAGAAAATGGCATTCGTAACTATAGTGAAGAGGACATTAAATGGATTGAGTTTGCAAAATGTATGCGAAATGCCGGTTTGAGTATTGAGTCATTAATTGAATATACCTCTTTGTTTGCCGAGGGAGATAAGACTCTAAAAGCCCGCAAAAATATTCTGGTTGAAGAAAGACAGCGGTTGGCAGCGAAATTGCTAGAGGTTGAAGAAACAGTCAAAAGACTAGACAAAAAAATTGAGTATTACGACGGATTGTTGCTTAAAAAAGAGGAGGAAATGAAATGTTAACCTTTGATGGAAAATAATCATGCATAAGGATTGACAATTTCTAAAGAGCGATGAAACTTAATTCTCGACTTAATAAGGCAGATACCTTTGGGATAAATGGTCAAATCGACGATGAACCTCTATCATGAAATGGTTATACGGAATAAGATTAAGAGATTTTAAGTTTTCTATTATTTCAAAAAAACTAATGTGAAAAGTTTGAATCGAGTTCTCGCTATGCAGGTTATACATCATTCTGAAAAAGTATTCTGCTCGTATTCTTTTACTAGCTTTGGAACTGGAATTGAAAGGAGAAAACAATGAAAAAACTTACAGCGCTAACTTTATCACTTTCTTTCTTCGCTTCAGGAGGTACCGATGCAGGACAGGCGGTGGCCGCCGAAAAAAATGCTGATTCAATGACCATTATTCAAGGCAGCCTGGAGGATTCTTATAAGGGGCCGGCCGAATATTTTACCGGCAATGTACGCGTTGATCCTCTTTTTGCTGAAAATGAATCAGCCCCTTATTCAGGCGCATATGTGACATTCCAGCTGGGAGCAAGAACCGCCTGGCACACTCATCCGACAGGGCAGAGACTGATGATTACAGAAGGTGTTGGCTGGGTGCAAGAGTGGGGTGGTCCGATTAAGGAGGTCCGGGAAGGTGACGTGGTCTGGTTTCCACCTGGCGTCAAACATTGGCATGGAGCTTCACCTACGGAAGCCATGACACACATGGCTCTTACAGGAGTGCTCGATGGTAAAAACGCGGAATGGCTGGAGAAGGTTAGCGACGAGCAATATGGTGCGCAGAATAAAAAAGAGAAAATCAAAAAAGAGAAAGAGGAAATACAAGCTTTAACTGAAAGACAAGAAAGCATCGTGACGATCGCGGCATTTACCGCCGATGGTGATTTGCCGCAATTAGAAACCGCCCTGCACGAAGGGTTGGATGCGGGCTTAACTGTCAATGAGATCAAGGAAGTCCTTGTACAGATGTATGCCTATGCGGGATTCCCTCGCAGTTTAAACGGGATCAATACCCTTATGGCTGTTATAGAAGAACGGGAAGCGGCAGGCATCAAGGATGAAATGGGTCCTGAAGCAAGCCCGCTTCCGGCCGATAAAAGCAGCATTGAACTTGGAACGGACATTCAAACGAGCCTGGTTGGAGCGCCGGTTACAGGAGCAATTTATACATTCACTCCAGCCATCGATGAGTTTTTGAAAGGACACTTGTTCGGAGATATCTTCGGACGAGACAATCTGGATTTCCAGAGCAGGGAGCTCGCAACCATTGCGGCACTGGCCAATATGGAAGGTGTCAATTCTCAGCTGCAGGCGCATTTTAATATTGGGTTTAATACCGGACTGACGGAGGATCAAATGAAGAGTGTGGTGTCAGTCCTTGAAGACGAAGTAGGCAAAAAAGAAGCCGATAATGCTGAGGAAGTATTAAATCAGGTTTTAAGCAGCAGGGCAAAATAAGGCTCTATGCTGAAGTAATCCTCATTATTAGCTGCTTTCCGGCATATAGAGTTCATTTCTTGGTGAAACAAAAGTACAGTTTGCCAGTTAAAACAGGTATGTATAGGTAAACCTACATTACTTTTTGAACAAAAAATTAGCGCCGCATTCCCCTTCAAAATCTCTGATTTAGTGGGGGTTAGGCGTTAAGGTCTTTATTCTCTTTGTTCTTCTCTATATTTTTTATTATATTGCTTGCTGCTTCTTACTTATAAGCACTCCTATTGATTCTCTTTTCGTTTTACAAGTGATTTCCATTTTGATACGATCAACGTATCATAAGATCTAAAAAATGGAAAGGAGGGTTTGACCATGAAAGTTGCGAAGTCGCTGCTGCACAAAATTACAAACCAGACCGAAATCTTCAATGATACGCTGGATATTTACAATGAGGCTCTGTCCTTCATCATCCAGGTTATCGACAAAGAATTTGATAATACCGACGGCCTGACAAACAAATCAATTGTGCCTGCAGTAGAAAAACTGATTCACGCAACCAAATCAAACCCTTTTCCAAAATACAAAGAGTTTAACGAGCGTTTTTACAAGTTTCCATCCTATTTTCGCAGAAGTGCCATTGCTTCCGCTTTGGGCAAGGTAAAGAGCTTCCGCTCTAACTATCAAAACTGGGAAAAAGAGCAGAAGTATGCTCTTTCCGAAGGGAAGAAATTCAGGAAACAGCCTCCCCGCCTGCAGACGGAACATAAGGAATTTCCTGTTTTTTATAAAGGGAATATGTTCAACAAAACATCCGCTACCACTGCGCAAATCAAGGTATTCCATCAGAATGACTGGGTATGGGTAGATATCGAGTTTAAGGGGCAGGACCACTACAAACGCGGTGTCTGGGAATGGAAAGAGAACAATCCTAAGCTGATTAAGCGGGGAAAGAAATTCTTCCTCTCCATCAGCTATGAAAATAAAGTTACTTTAACAAAAACGCCTATTCAAGAACAAAAAGTGTGTGCGGTAGATCTTGGTCTGATGAACTCTGCGGTTTGTTCCGTTATCGATGCAACAGGCACTGTCTTAGGCCGGATATTTATCAACCAGCCTAAAGAAAAAGACCGTCTGCAGACGTTAACAAATAAACTGCGAAAAGCCCAGCGGGCAAGCGGCCGTATTCATGCTCCACATTTTTGGCGGCAGATCAATGGATACCAGCAGCATATTGTCTGCCACACAAGCCATGAAATTGTAAAATTTGCGGCAAAGCATGGCTGTGACGTCATCGTATTCGAATACCTGGGCAGAATGAAAACTCCAAAGGGATTCTATGGAGCCAGAAAACTTCGCTTCAAGCTTCACGGGTGGCGGAAAATAGGCATCCAGAACAAAGTGGAGGAAATGGTGCACTGCCTGGGCATGCGCATCTCCCGGATCAATCCGCGAAACACCAGTTCCCTGGCGTTCGACGGATCTGGAAAAGTGGAACGGAATCCAAAAAAAGACCTTGCCACGTTTTCAACGGGCAAAGTCTATCATGCGGATTTATCCGCTTCTTATAATATTGGAGCCCGTTATTTCATTCGGACTTTGCAAAAATCCACTTCGGAAACGAAATGGTTGTCACTTCAGGCAAAAGTTCCTGAGCTGGCAATAAGGACATCGCAGACCTTGTCTTCGTTCATTAGTCTCCATTATGCACTCGGGCTTCCGGAGGAAGCTTAACCAGCTGATGTTGTACCGTATTCAAGATAAGGGATGCTCCATCAAAATCTTTGATTTAGGTGGAGAGGTTCACTCAGAAAGCATTCAAATACTGAAAAACGAAACACCATCTCTGTTTGGTCTTGGAATTTGGGCACTTCCAATTAAGCCGGACAGAAACGGTGTTTTTCGTTTAATTAAGCCTTGCACCAAAATGATCATCAAGCCATCACATTAAAGCTTTAGGTTCATTTTGGCTCTATATACACTGAGAGGTTATTTAGAAGTTGGATTGCAGTATTTGAAAGCATGAATTGTATAAAGAATTTACAGAAAAGAGGAAATAGAAATATAGTTTATTAGTTATCCCTCCTACCGTCCCTTCTGTGGTGTATGGGAAAGTACTGTTGGAAGGTATATAAAAAAGGTTAAATATGTAATAAAGTAAGTCTTTTTAATCTTTTAAGGGAAATTTTGATGGAATCTATTGACTTAAAGTTCACTTAAAGTTGTACCCTGACTTTAACTTGTCTAGAGAGGGGGGAATAAAGCACGCTAGCAGAATATATTTTGGACAATTTGCGAACGTGAACAGAAGAGTAATAACAACAGGAAAAACATTGGAGGGACTTAAAATGAAAAAAAAATCTATTATCACGCGTGTACTCACAGTGATAGCACTGGGCTTGCTTTTATCCGCGACCATCGTTGCATCCCAGACCGGTGTTGGCGCTGCATACACGCCGGACATGTCCAATGGAGCAGACAACTTTTACAAGAGCAACAAGGTAACCATGAAGAAGGTTGAATTTAAAAATCAATATAACATGAATGTTGTAGGAAATCTTTTTATTCCCAAAGGCTTGAAGAAGAACACCAAAAATCCCGCGATCATTGTCGGGCATCCTATGGGCGCAGTAAAAGAACAAAGTTCGAATTTGTACGCCCAGAAAATGGCTGAAAAGGGATTTGTTACTTTGTCATTGGATTTGTCTTTCTGGGGAGAGAGTGAGGGTCAGCCTCGCAACGCTGTTTCGCCGGATATCTATGCCGAGGATTTCAGTGCTGCGGTGGATTTCCTAGGCACCCGTTCGTTTGTTGACAGGGAGCGGATTGGTGTTCTCGGAATTTGTGGCAGCGGAAGCTTTGCTATCAGCGCGGCCAAGATCGACCCCCGCATGAAAGCCATTGCGACAGTCAGTATGTACGACATGGGTGCCGCCAACCGTAACGGGCTTAAACACTCGCAGACTCTTGAGCAGAGAAAGAAGATTCTCGAAGAGGCAGCGGAGCAGCGCTATGTGGAGTTCACAGGCGGTGAAACCAAATACACCAGTGGGACCGTACATGAACTGAATGAAAACTCTACCGCCATTGAACGTGAGTTTTATGACTTCTACCGCACTCCAAGAGGTGAATTCACTCCCAAGGGCTCGTCACCTGAACTCACGACACACCCGACGCTGACCAGTAACGTCAAGTTCATGAATTTTTACCCGTTCGAAGACATAGAGACGATTTCACCTCGTCCGATGCTTTTCATCACGGGTGAAAACGCTCATTCCAGAGAGTTCAGCGAAGACGCCTACAAGCTGGCAGGCGAACCGAAGGAACTCTACATTGTTCCGGGCGCAGGTCATGTGGATCTGTACGACCGGGTGAATTTAATCCCATTTGACAAGCTCGAGTCCTTCTTCAAAGAAAATCTGAAGAAAAAATAAAGCTTGTGTTGAAGATCATAGAGAGCTTTGCGCGCCAATGGTGCACTGAGTGAACCGCTGTGTGAATCCCGATAAGATATGCGGGATTCACACTTTTTTGCCCAAATAAATCAAGGTATGCAGGATAGGAATGTTAGCAAACAAACGCATTGTTGTCAGCTGATTTGGCGGCACAGAAGTAATGTAATTGAGTGAGGAGCCGATGCCAAAATCGAAAAGAAATGAATTCCTTATCCAAAATTTAGTGACGGAAGTTTCGGTTGAAGATATTATCCTTTTGATTTAATAGTTAAAATTTGACACCATACAAGGCACATACGTTAAACTTATATTCAGATAAAATAAATCGAAATTTCTGATCATTTATCAATCTATTTTTATCAGATGGGTTGATTGTGTCATAAAGCCAGGAGGGACGGAACGGATGAACCAGCTGCATCCTGAGATTGATAAAATTCTTCAAAATATTGAACAAGTGATAGCGGGCAAACAGGAGGTGGCTAAACTAACACTGGTGGCGCTTCTCGCCGAAGGCCATGTGCTGCTTGAAGATGTGCCCGGTGTCGGGAAAACCACGATGGTCAGGGCACTGGCGAAGTCCATTAGTGCAGAGTTGCGAAGAATCCAGTTTACACCAGATTTACTTCCATCCGATATTATGGGTGTATCGATTTATAACCCGCGCGATATGGACTTTCAATTTTACCCGGGTCCGATTATGGGGAATATCATCCTAGCCGATGAAATTAACCGGACGTCGCCTAAAACCCAGTCTGCGCTCCTCGAAAGCATGGAGGAAAACAGCATTACAGTGGATGGTATAACACACGTGCTTGAAAAGCCGTTTTTTGTCATGGCTACACAAAATCCGATCGAATATGAAGGCACTTATCCTCTGCCAGAAGCCCAGCTTGACCGCTTCTTGTTAAAAATGAAAATGGGCTATCCTACTTTAGAGGAAGAAATGGATGTTTTAAAGAGAGCTCAAAATGTGCCCCCTATTGAAGATCTTCAGCCGGTTGTCAGCCTTCCGGAACTCCGGCAGCTGCAGCTCGATATTAAAGGCGTTTATGTAGATGAATCTGTCAGAAGGTATATTGCTGAACTTTCTGCGGCCACCCGTTCTCACAAAAGTGTTTTCCTAGGCGTCAGCCCCCGTGGTTCCATTGCCCTCATGAAAGCCTCACAAGCGCTGGCTTTTATGCATAACAGAGACTACGTGCTTCCTGATGATATACAGTATCTCTCTCCGTTTGTTTTTGCCCACCGGCTTATTTTAAAACCAGAATCTCGTTTTGAAGGGGTGGATGTCGAAAATGTAATTGAGCAATTGTTAGACCTGGTTTCAGTGCCGGTTCAGAGGCACGTGGCCGAATGAGCAGGGCATTCTCGAAAGCAAAAGAATTCCGCCGATTCCTATTTTTAATGGGGCTGACTGTTCTTGCTTTTGCGTATGCGATGTTTCAAGGAGGATTTGTCAGCTGGTTCTTATTTTACAGCTTTCTTCCCATCGCTTTTTATGCGTTCATGTTGTTTTTTTATCCTTTGTCCCTTAAAGGTGAAAGAACATTTTCTAAACAAGAGTTTCTTTTCCAAGAGCAGGTCCGCGTTCAAATCGCACTTTCAAGAAAAAACCGATTCCCGCTTTTTTATATCATCGCAGAAGAAATGATTAGCAGCTCCTCCTTACTCTCTGAACAGCAGATAAAGAAAGTCCTGGTTCCTGGCTTTAAAAAAAAGCTGGTGTTGGGCTATGAGATCAGCCAGATGCCGAGAGGAGAACACCACTTCACGGGAATTCGTGTGAAAACAGGCGATTTATTCGGTCTTATTGAAAAAGAAAAACAGATTCCAATCGAAAATAAAATAGTGGTGTATCCTTCTTTCGAAGAGCTTCAATACCGGCCGATTTCTGGTTCAGCTGGTCAAGGCTCTGCGATGACAGCAAGGGCGTATCAAAATCAGGACACTTCCATGTCTGTCGGCATTCGCAGCTATCAGCCGGGTGACCGACTATCCTTGATCAACTGGAAAGCCACGGCGAAACGGAACAGCTTAATGACGAAGGAATTTGAACAGTACCGGTCTCACGATGTCATGATTGTGATGGATTGCACGCCTTCAGCGCAGTTTGAAACAGTTGTTTCGTTTACGGCTTCTGCTATTAAGGGCATCATCCGGTCAGGTACACAAGTCGGGCTGCTGACAGCAAGCGATAATGGCCGCAGTTTTGCGATTCGCGGCGGCGAGGGACAGGAGCAGCAGCTTTTTTACCACCTGGCGACCATTAAAGAGGCAGGCACTGTTTCTTTTGCAAAAGTCCTGGAAAATGAAACAGCGTTTATTCAGCAGAGCCGTACTCTTTTACTTGTGACTGCGCAGCTGACTGAGAAAATGATCGAACGAGCCCGTTATTATGCAAGTCAGGGCCAGTTCGTAATCGTCTTTTTGGCTGCCGGCAGCCAGACTGCTTCGGAACACAAGCTGGTTCAGCAGGAACGCGGGATTAAAGTTTGTATGGTACATAAAGGTCAATTTGCGAAGGCCTTTTCGGAGGTGAGCAGGGCATGAATCAACAGCGTACAAAGTGGACGATTGATTCTTTTCTTTTGCATGTTCTCAGCTTTCTGCTTCTATGGGAGTGGCTGCGTCCAGTCGAACAGTTAACCGGTACAAACCCGATCGGCTTTTTTGTTGGCTTTATTGCTGGATCACTGCTGCTGGCTTTTTTAGGAGTGCCCCGTCTAGTCTCTGCTATTTTAAAAATGATCTATATTCTGTTTTGTATTCAATTTATTCATTATGGCAGCTTCGGCACGATGATGAATTTGTTTTTAAGCGATGTGATTCAGAATACCGGGCTGATATTAAAAGGCCAGTGGACAGAGCTGTCCGATTCAATTCGAACGCTGCTGTTTTTTTCTCTTTTGTGGATTACTGTGTATTTAATTCACTATTGGCTGATGATCCGCAGTAATATTCTATTCTTTTTTTTCGCTACAATTGTGTTTATTACGGTTTTAGATACGTTTTCTCCCTATTCAGCACAAACAGCGATCATCCGGTCCGTTTTGATTGGTTTTGTCCTGATGGGAATATTGGCTTTCCGGCGGCTGACGGACTCAAAAACGCAAAGTATGATGAAGCTGAAATGGATGGTTTCGGTGGCCGTCTTCGTTGCCGGGAGTACAGCTATTGCCTTTGCTGCTCCCAAAGCGGACCCTGTCTGGCCCAATCCCGTTCCGTTCGTGAAGTCCCTGGGCGGTTCAGGCAATACGTCGACAGACGAAACAGGAGGAGGCGGATTTCGTTCTGATGATTCTGAGCTTGGCGGTCCGTTTCTGCCTAGTAGTGAAGTGGTCTTTACAGCCGAAGTAGAAGAAGAGCATTACTGGAAGGTCGATACGAGAGATGAATACACCGGAAAAGGATGGATTTCTTCCAGTCCAGACGAGCAGCCGCTCACTTTCAGGCGAAGGGTACCGCCGTCCTTTTTCTCTTTTACAGAGGAAGTTCCTTCAGAGGAAAGGACAAGCATTGTCTATAACGAAGAAGATTATGGCTATATCCCGTACCCGCACGGCCTGGAGAGAATCGAAGCAGCATCCTCCTACCGATACGAGCTGAATGAGGGGACCGATAAAATCACGGCAATCAACGGGGATGAACAAGAAGTGCCTGCATCGTATTCCGTTCAGTATAAACATCCTTCTTTCCGGGCAGAAGAGCTTCAAAACAGTTCATCGGAGGAAGCCGGCGCTTCTTTTCAAGCCATTGCCAACAGGTACACACAGCTTCCCGAAAATATACCGCCACAGATAAGAGAACTGGCGCTGGATATCACAGAGGAGCATGAAACGTGGTTTGAGAAAGCAAAAGCGATTGAAGCCTATTTCAGCTCCAGCGGCTTTACGTATGAGCAGGTGGATGTGCCTGTTCCGTCAGAAGATGAAGATTACGTGGCCCAGTTTTTATTTGATACGAGACGCGGCTACTGTGACAATTTCTCAACCTCGATGGCTGTTATGCTAAGAACAATTGACATCCCTGCCCGCTGGGTAAAGGGCTACACAGAAGGAACTTACCTGGAAACGACAGAATCCGGAAATCAGCTGTATCAGGTGACAGGTGAAAATGCGCATTCATGGGTCGAGGTATTCTTTCCGGGTATCGGCTGGGTGCCTTTTGAACCGACACAGGGGTTTACGAATGCAGCGGTTCCAGAATTAGAGGCAACATCTCAAACACCAGTAAATGAAGAAACACCGACTGAAACACCGGCCGAAACGCCAGAACAGCCTGCAGTGGAAGAACCGACACAGGCAGAAGAGGGTCTTGATGAAGATTCCGGAGAAGCGTCGGAGGTAAATGCAGAATCATTCCTGAATACGAATTGGAAAGCCATTGCTTTTCTGGCTGGAGCAGCGCTTATTCTTGCTGCGCTATGCTACCGGTACCGGAGGAAATGGCTGCCTTTCTATTACATTTTCATGTTTAAACAAAAGAAAGAGGATCACCATTTCCCACAAGCATATCTTGTTCTTCTTGCCCAGCTGGACCGCTCTGGACTGAAGAGAAAAAAAGGCCAAACGCTGAGCGGCTATGCGAAGGAAATCGACACTCAGTTTTCCAGCAGCACAATGAGCGGTCTCACCGCCCATTATGAGCAATATTTATACAGAGACCGCCTTCCGAATGGAACATGGAACCATGCGAGAAATGAATGGGAAAGCCTTATGAAGAAAACCAGTTCTTAAATGGGTTGCGAAGCTTTTCCTAAAAAAGCTGTCAGGTTCTACAGGCTATTTACACCCCCGTAGATGGTCAGCCGTTTTCGTAATTATCTGCCTAGATAGGGGTAGAGGTTGCTAGTTCAACCCCGTTAGGAATCAGAAATTCAGTGATCCCTCTGTATCTTTTTAAAAAGCCTGCTGTTATTGGAACTTTGCTCGTTTGAACAAATGCACAGGACAGGCAGCGCTTTTAGACGTAAAGGAAGAATTAAACTTCTTGAAAAAGCTGCTAAAATACGATAAAATTATCCGCATAAAATAGTTTGTACAAAGGGCTTGAGCAGGTGTTTGTCACGGTTGAGGCGTGATAGACGGTTACGATGGATGGGTAGCCCCATCCTGTAACACGCGGGGGCTCTTTTTGTTTTTTTGGTCATTTAATTACCGCAATTATACAGTTTATTTCGACAGTTAATAATAAAAATGTTCAGGGAGTTCGTGTTATGGATAAAGAAATCGTGAAAGCCTATACGACAACTGAAGTGGCTGCGATATTAGGTATCTCCCAGAGTACTGTGCGAAATTATAGTATCGCACTTGAGAAACATGGATACGTAATCGCGAAACCAAAGAGATCTCGTGTGTTTGTTGAGCAGGACGTTGCAACTTTAACGCAAATGAAAGAATTGAGAGCCTCATCTAAATTACCCATTAACGATATAGCGGGTATGCTGGGCGCTGCACCTATTGTGCTTCCAAGCGAAACGGCTGAAATTGAAGTACAAAACAACGCCGCGTCGAATGAAATATTGACTGCTATAATGGAAGAATTTACTGCTATCAAAAAAGAGAATGCAGAATTAAAAAAAGAACTTAAGCGTAATATGGATCATATTAATGTGGTCATATACGAAGTTCGAAGAACAAGCAGTCTGCTGTTTAAAGCTTTATCTGACCAGCCAGAACAAAAAAGAAGAGGTCTTTTTGGGAAAATAAAGTGATATTGCTGAATTCCTTTAAGTCCGTGTGAACTTATAATTTGAAGCTTGTACTAATAATACCTTTCTGCTCCAAATTGTTATAATTACATGGACTACGTTACATCGACAGGATAGAGGCCGCCGGTTTGAACCCAGTAGGAATCGTTTAGTGCCACATCTTTTAAAACTCTCATGGAGAGGGGATTTAACGGAAAAGATTATCTCTTTAGAGATGGTCTTTTTTATGAGGAATTTTTTATTGAAAGAGAATAGTGTTGGTAACAGGATTTTGCAGCATTAGTGGTCTGATTTAATGGATTAATTTTGAAAGCGTTAAACAAGTTCTTTTCGCTGAATCAATCTTATAACGGACTAGGAAAAACAAAAAGCTAGCACACGACTATAAAAATTTTATTTAAAACCCGCTTCAAGTATTGAAGAAATAAGCGAGAGGGATTATGATTGATTAAAGCGCTTTCATTTTGTGCTCTATTGGATAAAAAGTGACCTATTTGACTACATAAGCAGTTTATCGTGCACCAAAATAAAAACTTAAATCTAGAACGATCAAGGGGGCTAAACATGTTGCAAGTAAATATGCATTACGTCAAAGCAGCGGCTCATCATGCAAATGAATTGAAAAAAGTTTTAGATATCCATGGATCCTATGAAAGAAGGCACAGAGAAATAAAATCTGTTGCTCATTATATTTATTTGTTAAAAAACAGACTGGACCAGGAAGAAGACAATGCTGCGGTCCTGTCAGATTGGGAAAATGCTGAAAAAAGAGCGCGCCGATCCCAAAGGTTAATTAACTGGGATGCATCTGAAGTGGCGATAAAAAATGAAGTTGGATGGCTGGCTCTTATGATTGAACGAATGGAGCTTGCTCTTAGTGGAATTAAGCCGGTATTAACGAACGATGAAAAGCAACAGTTCGAGCTAGAAATGATCCCTAAAAACAAACTGTTTAAAAGCAGCTGATCGTTCTTTATTTAAATTGGACAAAGAATATGGATTCCGGCCGTCTTGCAGCATTAAGAACGTTAATGGAAAAAGGACAGGAACTGATCGGACAAGCGGCCGGTGCTTCCATCAATGCCAATAAATAAACGGAAGACAACATTAAACAACTAACGTCATCAGGAGGGAATAAATATAAAAATTTGGCTAGCAGAATGATCAGCCAATAAGGAAGCATATGAAAAGGCGTAAAGAGAATCTTTACGCTTTTTTTGTTTTCCCATTCTAGGTGAGACCTGCTCATCTGTTTTAGATGAAATGCACATAACCTTATCTTTCCTGCCCAGATAAATATAGATGCTTCACGGGTTGGTCACAGGGCTGTAACCAAAGTAAAGAAAATGAATAAATAACGAACATAAAACATCTCAAGTGTCTATAATGGTGGCGGATTGGCCAACAGACAATGGAGGTGAACTATATTGTAAGTAAGGGAGAAAACTAGAGGGCAGCCGTTCACTGGTAATGACAAAGCAAATCCTTAACTCTTTGAAGAATGTAAGTTAAGGATTTGCTTTTTGTGTTGTTAGGGTATTGTGGATGGACCTCTCACTTCTTATCAGCTTTTAAATAGCTTATAACTAGGATAATAATAGTAAATAAATATTTTAATCTACAAACAATAATGTTATACTATTTTATATTTATTATTAAATAAAGTTATACTAATTAGGGTGATGATTGAATAGTGATATTCTATTTTTGCTTGTAATGGATCTGGAAAAGAAGAATGACTAGGCTGTGCTCTGGCTTGCTGTGGCGTCTAAGCAGGAGCGCCTGCATCATTTCTACAAATCTTAGGGGATAAGGAAGGATATAATGAGCAGCAGACAGAAAAAAACAGACGTTATCTTAATTGGTGCTGGAATCATGAGTGCAACTTTGGGAACAATTCTGAAAGAATTAGTACCGGACTGGAACATCAAAGTATTTGAGAAGCTCTCAAAAGCAGGAGAGGAAAGCTCTAACGAATGGAACAATGCAGGAACGGGGCATGCGGCACTGTGTGAGCTGAACTACACGGTCGAAAAACCAGACGGCTCTGTAGATATCAGCAAAGCCATCAACATTAATGAACAATTTCAAGTGTCCATGCAGTTTTGGTCTTACCTTGTAAAGAGCGGGCTGCTACATAATCCAGAGGACTTTATCATGCCATTGCCTCATATGAGCTTAGTGCAGGGTGAAGAAAATGTAACGTTTCTAAAAAAGCGTTTTAAAGCGCTGTCAAATAATCCACTGTTCCAGGGGATGGAGTTTTCCGAGGATCCTAAAAAACTGATGGAATGGATTCCGCTTATTATGCAGAACCGCGCAGCGGATGAACCGATAGCGGCAACTAAAATTGACTCTGGAACAGATGTCAACTTTGGCGCTTTAACACGCATGCTGTTTGATCACTTGAAAAGCAAAAACGTCGATTTACACTACAATCATAGTGTGAATGATATTAAACGTACGAGCGACGGCTCGTGGGAATTGAAAGTGCGGAATATCGACAGCGGTACGGTTGAATCTCATACGGCGAAATTCGTCTTTATCGGAGGCGGGGGAGGAAGCATACATTTACTGCAGAAATCCGGTATTCCGGAAGGGAAACATATTGGCGGATTCCCGGTAAGCGGAATCTTTATGGTGTGTAATAATCCGGACGTTGTAGCGCAGCATCATGCAAAGGTATACGGAAAAGCAAAAGTGGGCGCTCCTCCAATGTCTGTGCCGCATCTTGACACACGGTTTATCGACAATCAAAAATCACTGCTGTTCGGGCCGTTTGCCGGCTTTTCACCGAAGTTTTTAAAAACCGGTTCAATGCTTGATTTAGTCACTTCCGTAAAACCGGATAATCTCTTAACCATGCTGTCGGCAGGGGCTAAAAATATGTCATTAACAAACTACCTAGTCCAACAAGTGATGCTGTCAAAAGAAAAACGCATGGAAGAACTGCGCGAGTTTATCCCGAATGCCAAAAGCGAGGATTGGGATTTAGTCGTAGCGGGACAGCGGGTGCAGGTGATCAAAGATACGGAGGCTGGTGGCAAGGGGACACTGCAATTTGGTACGGAAGTCGTGAGTGCGGCTGATGGCTCGATCGCAGCGCTGCTTGGCGCTTCTCCGGGTGCTTCTACCGCCGTTCATGTCATGCTTGAAGTAATCACAAAATGCTTCCCTGAACAGATGAAAGAATGGGAACCGAAAATTAAAGAAATGATTCCTTCTTATGGCGTGTCCTTAATGGAAAACCCAGAGCTTCTGCATGAAATTCATGCTTCAACAGCGCAGGTGCTTGGTTTAAGTGAAAAACAGCCATCCTTTAGTTAATTCTATATATCTCCACTGCGCAGGAGGAAGCAACCATAGTACAGGCAGTCTACCCAGGAATCCAGATAAAACCGATATTGAAAGATACATTAGCCGGCTTTACCCAGATGCGCAGCATAAAGAGTGAAAGACAAATTTATAAAGAAATAATAGGATTTTGAAAAGTGTATTCTTAAAGCAGCAAAAACCGCCTTAAGGCGGTTTTTTTGTGGTTGGGCATACGGCTCTTCTTCATCGTCAAGTTTGCCTATACTTTATTTTTTAGGAAAACAGAGTTTATATTTTCTTTTGTCCCTTCTTCTTGGCGTTCAAGTTTTAGATTAGGTTTACATATAGCTTTAAACTTATGGGGACCGTCAATAATTTTGTGTAAATGGCGAATCCCTTTTCTTGCAGACTGTCATTTAATCAGTCGTTTTAAACATGGCTGCGAGCTCTGCGCGCGCCTGGTCAAAACCAATATGGCACCGCAAA
>NZ_JAMBOO010000044.1 GCF_023715895.1 Domibacillus indicus
TGCCGTTACTTTACAGAGATTATCCAGTTTTGAAGGAACAATTTTGTTCCATATATAGTCTGGTGGCAATAGCGAAGAGGTCACACCCGTTCCCATCCCGAACACGGCCGTTAAGCTCTTCAGCGCCGATGGTAGTTGGGGGGTTTCCCCCTGTGAGAGCAGGACGCCGCCAGGCAAGCAGTGAGGACAGCGAGAGCTGTTCTCTTTTTTTATGATCTTGAATAAAAGGCAAGCGCCGTTCCTTGGTTAGTAAGGGAGGGGGCTTTTTTATTTGATTCAGTATTATGAGCAACTGCAGCTCTTTAAAGAAATTATGCTAGAAAAAGCAGCTTAGAAAGATAGCATGGATGAACTGCAAGGCATTTGCTTTTCCAGATTTAATCAGTTTACTTCATTGACATAAAGGGAATTCCATGTAATTTAGGAGGGTTCTTTTGATGAGAAGAGCAAAGATAACAACTGTTGCTGTTGCAGTGCTTATTGCTGTTGCAGGAGTTTTTTTATTACACCGGGAAGAGGAGAACAAGGCGGAGAGTCCTTCAGCAGGTGAAGAGCTGGTGGCGCTCGGTGATTCGCTGACATATGGTGTTGGGGATCAGGCAGGACAGGGTTATACAGACAAGCTGGAAAAAGTGCTGAATAAGCAGAATAAAGTCCCTCTGACGGTCTACAATTATGGTATTCCCGGTCAGCAAACGGATGGACTGCTGCAGCAGCTGAGGAAGGCGGATGTGAGAAAGACTCTTTCCAATGCTGAGTATTTTACGATTTTCATCGGAACAAATGATTTAATTGAAAGCAACGGCGGAGATCTGAATCCACTTTATAAAGACCGGATTCAGTGGGCCGAAAAGGATTATCGGAATAATCTTCATCGCATTTTATCGATCATTCAAAAAGAAAATCCAGATGCACCTGTATTATTTCTGGGTCTGTATAACCCGTATCCTGATTCTGAAGAAATTGAAGCAGTAATTACAGAGTGGAACAAGCTGAGTCAGGATGTGGTCAGCCAATATCCGCACGTCAAATTCATTGCAACAAATGGATTGCTGAAGGAAAAGAGCACCGATTACTTTAGTGATGAATTGCATCCGAACAGTAAAGGATATGAGCTGATTACAAAGAAAATAATAGAGGAATATAATTTTTAGCAAGAGATACACGGTATTTTAACTATTATTTATAATTACCAAAAAGAAAAGTGCCATTCCTTATTTATTAAGGCCTGGCACTTCTTTGTTTTATTCAAGGTTATGGACAAGAGAGGCTATTTAAATGAAGCAAGTGAGACTAAATAAGGCTGTTTGAAAGGTGTATTGTCCCCTGTCTCATACACAGGGGGCGGACCTGTTGATAAGAGGGAGCTTGTTTATGTTATTTAACGTTAGCAGCAACCGCAGATAGTTATATGAAGAAATTTATGGCAGAAGCAGCAGCTTAGAAAAAGACAGGATGATGAAATAACATCATCGTGCCGTGCTTCATATTATGAACATTACTTTAAATAAAAGCAGAGGGAAGCAAGAAGCGGAAAAAGACACCTGCTGTACCCGCTGCTTTTATTTTATTTTGTTTAACCAGAAGTATAATATATCCGGTTTTAGAACATTGGCCTTAGAAAATATACCAAATTCCCTTTTGGTTTTTGGATTATTTCAAGACCAGTTACATCAGATAATTATTCTCGATTTCTAATTCCAAGAGTCTTTAAGAGCGTGAGTATGAATAGTACTTTTCCAACACTTCCAAAGTGGTTTCTTTTGCTTTTTTGATGACTTCTTCTGGATCCATTTGATAATATTCTGGTCTAAACAGCTCAACGGATACTGCAAAATCATAATTTAGTTCTTTTAATCTTTTCAAATGTGCTTCTAAATCAATGACACCGTGTCCAGGCCATACTCTGTCTGTATCGCGCATTTGGCCAACTGGAAAACCGTCTACATCGTTAATATGGAAAATAAATAATTTTTCTGCTGTTTCATCTGTTACATCTTCTAGTCTTGACCCCATTCCAGTGAATTGGAAAGTATCGTATACAAGACCCACATTGTTTTTATCAACCGCTTTTACAATCTGGTATGCTTGCGCGAACGTATTCACTGTATTTTCCGGAATTCCGATAAATTCAAGGGCAATCTTTACTCCATAAGGCTCTGCTAAATCAGATAGAAGGCTTAAAACACGGATACAGCTTTCGTTTACTTCTTCCGTTAATGTTTTTCCTTTTTCTGTTACATCAATATTAGAAGGCACAACACAAATATATGAGCAATCGATTTTTTTACAGATCTCTAAGTACTCTTTGAATTCTTCGATAACGGCTTCTTCATCTTCTTTTGTGCGGTTATTGAAAAAGCACAGTGCATTTAAAGAAAGCGGTTTAATATGATGGGTGTCAAAATATGCTTTTAAATCTTCTAATGTATGCTCTTTTAAATAATCTTTCAGCTGGTCGATTGAGCGAATTTCAATAAAATCGTAACCGTGTTTTTCACAGTAATCTAGGTTTTGTTGTAGAGAAGCGCTTTCAAATGTTGTTCCTTCGTTGAATGCTAATTTCATGGGTATTCCTCCTGATAAGAAATAGATTTCATCTATTCTTTTATTAACACTTCACGTGTTTTGATTTTTGTATGCGCTTTTAGTTTAATACATCTGTTCCTTTTCGACTCTGCAAAATCTTGCTTAAAAATTGCGGTTTGGTGCTGTTTTTTTATTTGCTGGATCCCTTTTAGCTAAGGATGAGAACGTTTTAAAAAGTGCCTAAGGTGAATGTACCGTGTTAAAATAAAACTATTCACCTGGTTCCCGTATCATTATCTTTTAAGCCCGTCTGAAAAAACAATGATGTCCAATCAGGGTGACAATGTGTGAGAGGTGAAAAAATGAATTTCTATATTCCAAAAGTAGAACCAGGCATCAAGACAAAAAAGGGATTATATTTTTATGAGCCTTCCGCTTTAACCAAAGAACTCTATCATTATGTTCTATGGGGCGGTGAATATATAGTAGATGTTCCATACAGCATTACACGCGACTACATGAAATCTTTTATCCTTTTTTATATCAAAAAGGGATCCATGCATTTTCACTATTTAGGCCAATCATTTACAGCCTCCAAAGGTGAGATTGTTCTTTTGGACTGTAAAGAAAAAAATCACTATCACGCAGCGGAAGAAACAACCTTCCAATTTATTCACTTTACCGGAAAGCATACGCAGGATATGTATAACGAGTTATATAAAAGAAAGGGATGTGTGTTTAAACTGCCTGCTGAAAAAAATAATATCCCTCATATTTTATCTCTTATCGCATCCAACCAGGAAATAGACTTTGAAATCTCTCTTCAAATTTATGAGCTGCTCGGCAATTTATTAGAAAGCACCCGAAGTACGTTTGAAAAAAGAGACGTGAAGGCTGTAAACATACCAGCGGAAATTCAAGCTGTACTGGCGTATATTGGTGAACATTTCTCATCTAAAATTACGGTCGAGCAGTTGAGTGAAATATCTAATTTAAGCACGTATCATTTTTGTCGTACGTTTAAAAAATATATAGGAACCAGCCCTCATCAATATCTCTTAAATTACAGGCTGATTCAGGCTAAAAATTTATTGGTGGAAACCAGCCTGACCGTCGAGCAGATCAGCATTGAATGTGGGTTTAATGGGATAGGTCATTTTATTAAAGCATTTTCGCAATCAACAGGAGGCATCACCCCTGGGAAGTTCAGAAAGCTTTGTTTTTGATAAGGAGATGTTTGGGCATGTTCTGCCTGCAGGCACCATCGTGGCAGGTTAAAAATAACAACAGTTAAGCAGAAAAGAACGTTGACTGAGGGGCTTAATAGTAAAAGCATAACAAGGTGCATGGTTGTTATTCATATATGTTCGTTTAAAAAAAGAAATAGGATGGCGTATAGCCATCCTATTTTGGTTCATATAGCAATTGCCGAGTACAGAAATAAACGAAAAGACTCTATTGTAAAGGCCACGGCTTTTCATCATCCTGAAAGCTCAGCTATTCACTGAACAAAAAACTCAATTCATTTTGTTCGCTTTTTTATTGAACCAGCGGATAGATCCAAGTTGGCTATGTGGATGCTCAGTTCCCTCAAATTTATTATATTCACCTTCTAATTCACCTAAAGAGTTTTCAAAAAGATGCTTTTCATTAATCTTAAACACACCAAAAGCAATGAGTTTGTTAATTAATTCCGTACGTCTATTTTCTACTGCTTCCCGAAGAATCATCTCAATTCCTCCTTGCCTTTTATTCGTTTTACAGAAAATAAAAAGGCTCTTGTTATAAACAAGAGCCTCTGGTGATCCAGTCGGTTTTTCTATATTATATAAACATTTTAATTCATATTATCCCTACTTGTCAAGTCGGTTTTTGAAAGGATTTTTTGTATACCGGATAGCCAGGGTGGTTAATAAAAGAAGAATATATTCCAGTAGCAAAGTGGATGATCCTATAACATAACCAAAATAATCAAAAATAATGTACACCATTTATTTTTGCAAAAATGTATGGTTACGTATGTGCACTCTTTAAGTTCGTTTTGTCGATGGAAAAGGTTATACACTCTCTTTGACGGCAGGAAGACAAGCGTTATTTCCTTTTTTAAAAGAGGCAGGCTGCTTAACGGAAGAATAAGGGAGTGGCAGCTGGAAAGAACATTGATCCGGTCAGTACACCGAAGGAAGCGGGCATTGATTATCCTTTTTTCATTTTCATTTATTCAGGCGCATCAAACAGATGGTGTAGATTCCATACTCTGATGCCGGCCCTATTAGTTAGCAGAGACTAGGCGGTAAGAACAGCACAACTTAAATTGCGATTCAACAGTTTGTCCAAACTGCTAAATAAGTATGAAAAAAGCTCATGATTATCCGGTTGATAATCATGAGCTTTTTACGTCCTTATAGAGCAATAATTGTTCGCTCCTTTACTTACCTGCTTTAAAAGCAGGGAGAGGAGCTGTATTTTCTTTTTTACTGACAGGCAGGCTGATGACTTGCTCTGCAGGCTGCTCAGTAGAAGAATGGGAAGGGTCAACTGCCGGAAAGAGGATCGTAAAACAAGTGCCTTTGCCTATTTTACTGTCCACTTTAATTTCACCCATCATCGCTTTTACAATACTGAAAACCACCATTGTGCCAAGCCCGGTACCGTCTACTTTTGTGGAAAAGTAAGGGGTTCCCAGCCGTTCAATTTGTTCATTTGTCATGCCAACCCCTGTATCTTCCACTGTCATGACTATTTTCCCGTTCAGTTCCTGAAGCTTAATGATTAATTTTCCTCCATGAGGCATGGCCTCAATGCTGTTTTTTATAAGGTTGATCAGGCATTGATGGAATTTTTCACGTTCACCGGCAACATGGATCGCTTCTGTTTTTTGGATATCAATCTCTACGGTGTTTGCCAAAGCAAGAGGCGTTACGGTTTTTAGGACCGTATCCAGTTCTTTATTCAATTCCAACATCTCTATTTTTTCTAATGAAGGTGTAGCAAATGTAAGGTAATCGGTAATAACAGACGCTGCTTTGTCTAATTCTTCAAGAGAGATGGAGATATAAAGATTTTTTTCTTCTGCGGTAAGATTCTGATCACTCAGTAATTGAATAAACCCTCTAGTAGCTGTAAGCGGGTTTCTTACTTCATGGGAAATGCTTGCAGCAACTTCACTCACTGATTTTAACTTTTCAAATTTTCTGATTTCTTCAGCGAGGGCTATATCATTTTTTGCTTTCTCGATAAATTTAACAAATAACAGAACGCCAGCTATTTGAAGGTATAGGAATACGATAAAAGACAGAAGATCTTTTGTATTCATGATGTTTGAAACAAATAAACTGAGTGTTGTCCCTGTAAAGAGCGCTGAAAGAAAAGCAACTTCCATAACGCAGCGCATTTTTTTTGTTAAGTTAACGGCTCTTTCAAAAAAAGGAATCGTAAACCAAAGAGAAATAAACAAGATCGT
Organism: Domibacillus indicus; assembly: GCF_023715895.1. Taxonomy (GTDB): domain Bacteria; phylum Bacillota; class Bacilli; order Bacillales; family Domibacillaceae; genus Domibacillus; species Domibacillus indicus_A. Next base: position 5,993 of record NZ_JAMBOO010000044.1, read on the forward strand.
GCTACCAGCTAAATTGATGTAGAAGCCGGAACTACCAAAGCCTAAACGATAGGTAATTAAAATGAAAAACAAAAGAAAGGCAATTCTGCGACCGCCATAAAAAGCACCGACTATAAAGGGGACGTAACGCATATCGATCAACTGGCCAGGACCAATTGAGATAGAGAACGTCATACATAAGACAATAGCACTTCCAGAGGCCAGGAAAATTAACAGCTTGTTTGTTAATTGATGAATCTTCTTTTCAATAAACTTAAGGTATACAAAGAAAAAAAGAAAAATAAAAAATAGATTTAACAATAAGATTTGAAGATGAGAAAATACGTTAATCACTTCTTTTACTCCTTCCTACTGTTGCTCATCAATTTATGTATACAATGGAAAATAACTGCTTAATCAGACCGTCAAGACATGCAATAATCTATGAACCTTTCTTTTTTTATTATCCTACAAAGTAAGTGATATCCCTACATTTTTTATGCGTCAAATTACGACAAAAGCGGCATCGGTTAGTGTATTCTCTCTAAAGGAAAAATAGCAAAACCGATTAATTGCTCTCTTTTTGAATAGTATGCGGGTGTTTACAAATGCAGGTTACGTTGGTAAAGGTAAAGAGAAATAATTGGTCCGCTCATGAAGGAAAAGAGTGGTTGATCAACGAACCGCCTTATCGCTGATTACGTGACGGGTCTAATGTTATGCGGCTGCAATGTAACAAATGAAATTCGAGTGTAGGAGGAGATAAAATGATTGAAAGCTTTCGAGAGTACGTAAATCGGTCTGAAGCAGCTTACAAGGCTGAAAATGAAATTATAGAGGACAAGCTGAAGGCGGGTATTAATGGACTTGAATGGCTCGTTCTGAATACACTCGTGGATGAGAGACGGAGTGAATCATTAAAAAACTGGATGGAGTCGGCAGTGGTAAGACTATCCGGAAAAGAACCGTTAGAATTGTTTATAGATGCTGTGCATCTTGATCCGCTGACATTTTATGATCGTTATAAATTAAATTGGCACGTTACGTTTGACGAGGCATTGACATATTTAGCGCTTTTAAGAGAGCGTCATTACGACCGCTATTTCAACGTTTTGCAAATGATTTATCAAAAATGAAGTGCGGAGCCGGCTGTTTCTTTAAGTGAAAAGCCGGCTCGCTATGCCAAGTCAAAACCGAGATAATGCAGTTTGTTCATTTCAGAAAGTACAGAGGGGCTCAGGTGGTAAAAGAGGATTGTGTTTTCATATAGAAATTTAAAAAACGAAAAAGAAGTACAGCGGCATTATCAGTGACTTATTCAGTGAGCATGAATACAGCCTGCGTTGGTAAAACTACATGTGTGTTTAATTTAGCAGCAGTTATGTTGATGAAGTATGACATCTTCGACAGTATAGGATAAAAATGGAACCGTATGGAGCTAGTTTGATGTGTGGAAGGAGTTAAAAGATAATGGCACACAAAGATAAATCTTTAACTGGATCGGTTGAGACAAATGAAGAAGTACGTAACCCCAATGCAGACCCACAGGAGAACTATTTAGAGCCGAAAAAAGACGAGCCAAGTGACCGGTTCATATCCGCTGATATAAAAGAGCTGGAACCCGTTAAACCATCGTCGAATGAAATCAAGGACAAGGGTAACGATTAAAAACACACAACCAAAACATGATTTGCTCTAAATTTTGGAAATATATATAGACTTTAATATATACACATACATCTGAGTCTAAATCCATAAAATGAGCGCAGCATAAAGGTTAATGTGTTTTGTGAAAGAAGGGCTGGTGAACCTCTCCACCTAAACTAAATCAAAGGTTTTGATGGAGCATCCCTTATCTTGAATACAGTACAACATCAGCTGGTTAAGCTTCCTTTGGAAGCCCGAGTGCATGATGGAGACTAATGAACGAAGACAAGGTCTGCGATGTCCTTATTGCCAGCTCAGGAACTTTTGCCTGAAGTGACAACCATTTCGTTTCCGAGATGGATTTTTGAAAAGCCCGGATAAAATAACGGGCGCCAATGTTATACGAAGCTGATAAATCCGCGTGATAGATTTTGCCCGTTGAAAACGTGGCAAGGTCTTTTTTCGAGTTTCGTTTCACTTTTCCAGAGCCATCGAAAGCCAAGGCGCTGGTGTTTCGCGGATTGATCCGGGAAATGCGCATGCCCAGGCAGTGTGCCATTTCTTCCACCTTGTTCTGGATGCCTATTTTCCGCCATCCATGAAGCTTGAAACGAAGTTTCCTGGCTCCATAGAACCCCTTTGGAGTTTTCATTCTGCCTAAATACTCGAATACGATGACGTCACAGCCATGCTTTGCCGCAAATTTGACAATTTCATAGCTTGTGTGGTGGACAATATACTGCTGATATCCATTGATCTGCCGCCAAAAGTTTGGCGCATGAATGCGGCCGCTTGCCCGCTGGGCTTTTCGCAGCTTGTTCGTTAACGTCTGCAGACGGTCTTTTTCTTTAGGCTGGTCAATAAACGTCCGGCCTAAGACAGTGCCTTTTGCATCGATAACCGAACAAACTGCAGAATTCGTCAGTCCAAGGTCTACCGCACACACTTTTTGTTCTTGAATAGGTGTTTTTGTTAAAGTAACTTTATTTTCATAGCTGATGGAGAGGAAGAATTTTTTTCCCCGCTTAATCAGCCTAGGGTTGTTCTCCTTCCATTGCCAGACACCCCGTTTATAATGGTCCTGTCCTTTAAATTCGATATCTGCCCACACCCAGTCATTCTGATGAAATACCTTGATTTGTGCGGTCGTATCGGATGTTCTGTTGAACATGTTCTCTCGATAAAAAACAGGAAATTCTTTATGTTCCGCCTGCAGGCACGGAGGCTGTTTCTTAAACTTCTTTACTTCGGAAAGAGCGTGCTTCCGCTCTTTTTCCCAGTTTTGATAGTTAGAGCGGAAGCTCTTTACCTTGCCAAAAGCAGAAGCAATGACACTTCTGCGAAAATAGGACGGAAACTTGTAAAAACGTTCGTTAAACTCTTTATATTTTGGAAGAGGGTTTGATTTGGTTGCGTGAATCAGTTTTTCTACTGCCGGCACAATCGATTTTGTTGTCAGGTCGTCTGTATTATCAAACTCTTTGTCGATAACCCGGATGATGAAGGACAGGGCGTCATTGTAAATATCCAGCGTATTATTGAAGATTTCAGTCTGGTTTATAATTTTGTGTAGCAGCGACTTCACAATTTTCATAGCCAAACCCTCCTTCCATTTTTTAGTACTTGCGATATGTTGATCGTATCAAAATGGAAATCACTTGTAAACCGAAAAGAGAATCAGCATAAGCAGCTACCAGCAAGAAGCGACAATTGGTCGAATGAAAAAAGATTGAAGAGCAGGGAGAATAAAGACCTTAGCGCCTAACCCCCACTAAATTGAAGATTTTGAAGGGGAATGTGGTGCTAATTTTTTTGTTCAAAAAGCTAGTTTTTACTGATTTTCAGGACAGTCCATGCTGTTTGAGTTTACATACGCTGTCAGGGGTTGCTTCATGTATAAAGACATAGAAATAGAAAAAGTGATCTTTCACTAAATGAAAGATCACTTCATGATTATTTTATAGAGAAACTAAACTGGCCATTACAGCTTCTGCCTATTTATTTGACATACAAGTAAGCTTTTTGATAGTTAAGGCTCACTTTTTCCCGTAATTATGAAACATTCCCTCGAAAAAAGATTTTTAGTCGTTAGGAAGCTATATTTCTGCAAGCTTTTGCACATTCGCGGCAAATTTGAGCGCATTCCTGGCAGTAAGTATCTTTGAACGCTGCGCATTCTTCTGCGCATGCTTCACAAATAGCAGCGCAAAGCTGGCAGTATTGTGGAGAGAATGGGCTGTTGCGGCCTGCAACAGATGCCGCCTGCAAACAAACTTGAGCGCAATCTTGTAAGGTTTGGATACATTTGGTTCTCGTTTGAATATCCAATTCCTTTAAGCAGTTAGTTGTACACTCTTCGCAAGCTCTTGCACATTTTAAGCATGCTTCAATGCACTGGTCTACTGCTGCTCTTATTGAAGATGTCGATAATACGCTCATTCTACCCGCTCCTTAGAAAGTGAATTTTAAACAATATTGATTCTATGTCGGTCATTTTCTTTTATGACATTCTTACAAAAAGTCCGATAACTAATAAAGGATGATCCATATTAGTTCGACTAATATGGATCATCCTCTTATTCCTTTACTTCGTGTAAGAACAGTCATATAGAAACTGCTTACTTAAAAATGGGTATGGGCTATCAAGTCACTTTTTTTCAGAACGGTTGTAAATCGCATAAAACAGAAGCACATAAAAAGGGACCGAAAAAGATAGAAAATCATAGAAGCTGGTAAAATCCATGTATCGTACTCCTTTCGTACTGACTGACAGAAACTTCTGCTTTGAATCAGGGAGATCAGGAAACAACACTCTTAGCTGTTTTCAGTAAGCATTGACTTTTTGCACTGTAATTAGTACGTTTCTTTGTTGTATTCTCTGTTACTGTTCTCGGTATTTTGTCCATATACCCTGGTAGCCAGAAAATATGTTGAAGGCTAGTGTTCCACAGCATGACAGGAGTATATGGTTTGGCACAGAAACGGATTGCAGCTAAGCGCACTTCGCTTTATTTAACCATTCCAGTGCTGTACGTTATAATGGTAAAAGCGTCTGTCTAGATTGGATAGATGTCAGTTAGCTTCTTCATTGAAATACATAAAAGGATTGGTGAACAAAATGGCAATCGTTGATGTAACGGTTATTCCTGTTGGCACACAAACACCAAGTGTCAGCAGCTATGTGGCAGATATCCAAAAAGTATTAAAGGAATATGAGGAAAAAGGGGAGATACGTTTTCAACTAACACCCATGAATACGATCATTGAAGGCGATCTGCCTAAATTGTTTGAGGTAATCCAGGCGATGCACGAAGTCCCTTTTGAAAAAGGACTTGCCCGAGTGTGTACAAATATTCGAATCGATGACCGCCGTGATAAGAAACGTAAAATGGAAGATAAAGTAGAGCGGATAAAGGGCCTGCTTGAAGAATAAGAACTTTTGGGCATAATGGGATTACGTAGTGGAATGTATAAAGAAACAGGAGAACTAATCAGTTCTCCTGTTTCTCATTTCCTTAAAATTCTTCATATACAGCAGGATCTTGATTGTTAATTCTGCCGTCAGGGCGGGTTAATTCTGAAATCAGGCTCATTTCTGTTTCATCGAGAGAGAAATCAAAAATAGAGATGTTTTCAATTTGCCGTACAGAAGAAGCGGATTTCGGGATAGAAACGGCTCCCAGCTGATAATGCCAGCGTAGAACAATCTGTGAAACGGACTTGTTATGGTGCTGGGCCATTTGCTGAATGGTCTCATTTTCTAACAGGTGATTTGCCCGGGCTAATGGACTCCAGGATTCTGTCACAATTTTATGCTCTTGATGCCATTTTCTTTGCTGCTCCTGATTGAAAAATGGATGCAGCTCAATTTGGTTGACGCTTGGCTTAACGCCCGTTTCTTTTTCCAAACGCTCAATATGCTCAGGCAGGAAGTTGCAGACTCCAATGGAGCGAATAAGACCCCATTTTTGGGCGTCAATTAAGGCCTGCCACGCTTCTACATACAAGTCCTGCTTCGGGTTAGGCCAATGAATCAAATATAAATCATAATAATCAAGGCTGGCGCGGTACAAGGATTCTTGAATGGTTGTGACGGCTTTATCATAGTTTTGATAACGGCCTGGCAGTTTAGAGGTAATTCGTAATTCCTCTCTTGGAACAGAGCTGCGCTTAACAGCTTCGCCCACAGTTCCTTCGTTTTCATAATTATACGCAGAATCAATAAGCCGGTAACCTGCATAAATGGCATTTTGGATCGCGCTGGCACCTGCATTCCCGTTAAGCGCATATGTACCCAAGCCTATAACCGGCAATGTCAGCCCGTCATTGAGTGTAATCTCTGGAATTTTATGCATGATCCATCCCTCCTTTAAGTATATTTCTATATTACCATAATTAGGAATGAGCGTCAGGAATTAGCGTTGCTGGGATCTTTAAAGCAGATTACAAACCAAACCATAAAGCAAATAGTAAACAGAACACCAGCAGGATCATTTCGTTTCGAAGTCAAGCACATGCCGCTTTCTTTATACAATCCTTTGCGATAAGTTATAATACATAACAGGAATGAAACGTTAATGGTAATGGAAAGGTCTGTGAATATGAAAAAGGTTATAGTAGTAGGAGCTGGAATTCTCGGGGCATCAGCAGCTTACCAGTTAGCGAAACTGGGTGCTGAGGTTCTGATTATAGACCGCAAAGATAAAGGACAGGCGACCGATGCAGCTGCAGGCATTATCTGCCCTTGGCTGTCACAGCGGCGCAACAAGGCCTGGTACCAGCTCGCAAAGGAAGGGGCACGTTTTTACCCTGAGTTAATCGAAGAACTTAAAGGTGAAGGAGAGACAGAAACAGGCTATGCTCAAGTAGGGGCTCTCAATGTCCACCACGACATAGAAAAAATCAGAAAAATGGAAGAGCGTGCCGAAACACGAAAAGCTGATGCACCGGAAATCGGTGAGATTGTCCCGCTTGATGAAAAAGAAACCCGGGATCGATTTCCACTTCTTTCTGAACAGTACCAGTCTGTTTATGTCAGCGGAGGCGCCCGTGTGGACGGCCGTGCGCTGCGCGATGCGCTGTTGCGGTCCGCTCAAAGAAACGGTGCCATCCTTTTAACGGGGAATGCTGTACTTCAATACGAGGCGAACCGGGTAACAGGAGTCACGGTTGGCAATGAAAGCTATTCGGCTGACGAGGTGATTGTTTGTGCAGGTGCCTGGGCAAATCAGCTATTAGCGCCTTTAGGCATCGATTTCAAAGTAAGCTTTCAAAAAGCACAAATTTTGCATGTGGAGGTTCCAGAAGCGTCGGACACGAGCGCATGGCCTGTCGTAATGCCGCCTTTTAATAAATATATTTTAGCTTTTGATCACCAGAGGGTTGTCATAGGAGCGACTCATGAAGATCCTGCAAATGGCTATGATACACGCATCACGGCAGGCGGGATGCAGGAGCTTCTGGACAAAGGCTTAGAAGCAGCGCCTGGTTTATCAAATAGTATATTTCAGGAAGTAAGGGTTGGTTTTCGTCCCTATACTGCCGATTTTCTTCCAGTGATAGGTCCTATCCCTGGCTGGGAGGGTCTTATCGTAGCGAATGGGCTAGGGGCGTCTGGTTTAACGACGGGGCCATATCTCGGGAATCAGCTGGCAAAGATGGCGCTCGAAATGGATATAGATATCGATATTAGTTATTATGATGTTCAAAAAGCAATGGGGGACAATTGATCCTCCATTGCTTTTTGTCTTTCAAGAGTGAACGTGTAAGCTGATCGGCACCGACATATATTCAGTTAGAATAAGCTTTTTTGTGTTGGGATTTGCAGGACAGTGGTTGGAGGGTTTAATACAACATGGAAATTTATATGGTATTTTAGTAAAAACCATCTACTTCATCTCAAAGTGGATGGTTTTGTAATTTTATTTCATTTATTTATGAATACCTAACAAAAGGGAAGACTACATAAAACAGTACATTTTAAGAGGAGTTAATCATGGAAATATTGTCAAAAAAATTCGGGAATATACAATGCAACAATGAATATGACGAACTGCACCGAGTGATTTTATGCGAGCCTCAATTTATGACTATACGGGATGTGATTAATGAAACGCAAGAATATTATAAGCATGAAAATATTAATATTAACCGTGCAATACAACAGCATGCTCAGTTTTGTCAACTTCTTAATGAACACGGAATAGAGGTGATTAAGCTTGCACCTTCTAAACAGTATCCGGAGCAAGTCTTTACTAGAGACATCGGGTTTACAATCGGCCAAAATATTTTTACTGCTGAAATGGCCGCGGACATCCGGCAGGGAGAGGAACATGAGCTGAAAAAATGGCTTGAGTCAGAGCAAATTTCTTATCACGCCCTAAGCGAAGATTCGATTGAAGGCGGGGATGTCATCGTTGATGGACACAATCTCTATGTCGGGATCAGCAGTCGAACAAATAAAGCATCCATTCAAGAACTTACACGTTTATTACCAGGATACGAGATCCTCCCTATTTCTTTAAATCAAAGATATTTGCATTTAGACTGTGTTTTTAATATTATTTCGCCAGAAGAAGCATTAATTTTCCCGGAAGCCATTGACCAAATTACAGTAAATATGCTTTCATCAAGATTCGATTTAATTGAAGTAACTGAAAAAGAGCAATTTACACTTGGAACAAATGTACTTTCAATTGGACGAAAAAAGGTATTTAGTCTGATGGGAAATCATGATGTAAACAATCGCCTCAGGGAGCGGGGGTATCATGTAATTGAGGTTGATATCACAGAGATTATTAAATCCGGAGGCTCTTTTCGCTGCTGTACATTGCCGATTCTACGTGGATAAGACAAAAAGCTTCAACGGATAACAAGCAGGTGCTGTAAAGTCATTTATCTTGGCGAAAAGGCTTGGGGCGTCCGGTTTAAGGTTGGGTCCATACCTCGGGACCAGCTGGCAAAGATGACACTCGAAATGGATTTAAGCAAAAATATAAACCATTATGATATTTAAAAAGCAATGGGGATAGTGAATCCTCCATTGCTTTTTGTCATTTCAAAAACACTCTTTCCTTATTTAGGAGAGGGAGCTTTCTTTTACCTAAGTTTTCATATTCAATTTGTTTCATCCAGCGCAAACTGGAGCTGGTTTGTTACTGTGATCCTTCTTATATATCGGTATTTAATAAAGCAAGCTGGTCCTCGGGCAGTGCCTTGGTTTTACCATCACTATTGAGAACATTGCGCCATGTGTAACGCGGTTCATAGCCAAGGACCTTCCGGGCTTTATCGATGGCCATGAGAGTCTCATGACCTTCTACAGGCCTCTTTAAAGAGACATCCGGGAAAAATTTATCCACTAATTCCTGACTAGTTTCTGGGAAAATGGTATCTGGTGCTGTTATATGAAATATGTCAAATCCTAAATTATCCTTTTCGATTGCAAGCAGGCAGGCTCTTGCAGCGTCCCTGACATCACAATAGGCCCACGCATTTTTCTTTTGGACATCCCTTTGTCCTTCTTCACTCCAATGCATGATAGGGATTTTCTCGTATTCATCCGGCTCATACATATTTGCAAAGCGAAGCGCTACAATTTGTGTGTTCGCAAGCTTGTGGAACATTTCGGAAAGGATTTCAGTCAGCCGTTTTGCCATTGCGTATGAGGACTTCACGATGGAAGGGTGTTCTTCGTCCACAGGCAGGTAACTTAGATCTTCCGCAACAAAAGGGTATCCCAGAACAGTCTCACTGGATGCCCACACAACCTTAGGTATTTTAAGGTCTTTACAAGCTTCAAGGATATTAAAATTAACGAGCATATTATTTTCAAATATGGCCTGGGATGTATTCCGCACATCGGTAGGAATATTTCCTAGGTGCACGACTGCATCACACCCTGCTAAAAGCTGGCAGACCTGGCCATAATCACGTAATTCGGCCTGGATAAATTTTTTTGATTCAGATTCTTCCCTTAATTTTCTATCTGTAGCAATAACGTCATGACCAGCTTCTAATAGAGTTCTTACAGTCCATCGGCCAACTTTTCCTGCTGCACCTGTTACCACTACTTTCATCATTCCACGCTCCTGTTTTTACATTTCGATATCAGTGTAATACAGTAAAATTTTTGTTTTAGAAATGTGATCAGAACATAGTAAAAAATACCGAAAAGCGGCTGTCTTCTCAGTACGTTACACCCAATATCTTTGTTAGAGTTCCCTGTTGCCACTGTTTTATTAGCAGGAGTTCCATATAGAAAATAATGGTGGGCAGGCACTTGTCTGCCACCGGTATCTGAAAAAAGCAAACCGCAGCGAAGTGCTTCTGCTGCGGTAGCATCAACCGTTAATAGCCGGAATCTTCTGAGGTAAGATTGTCCAGCATACGATGGTTGTATTGCTGCAATGGTTTTTCAGCTGGACCTTCAATTACTTCTCCTGTATACGAAAACCTGGAGCCGTGACATGGGCAATCCCAGGTACGGTCGCCGTTGTTCCATTCGACTTCACATCCTATATGGGTACAGGTTGTATCTACAATATACAGTTTACCTTCCTCATCTTTATAAGCACCTTTTCTATGTCCTTTGACAGTAATTACGGCACCTTCACCGTTGGATAAGTCTTCAGCACTCTTAGCAGGCAAATCAAGTTTTCCTTTAATTAAATGGGCGGCCACACTAGCATTCTCTACTAGAAAATTTTTCAGGCTTGGATGTGCATAGAATCGCGAAGGTGTATATAAATCTTGATAAACATTCTTTTTGTCCAAAATGATATCTCGAAAGAGCAGAGCGGCGGCAGTCCCATTAGACATTCCCCAGTTCCGGTAACCGGTAGCAATCAAGATATTTGGCTGGCCTGAAGTTATCTCTCCGATATAAGGCATTTTATCAAGGGTGGTCAAGTCCTGGGCTGACCAGCGGTATACCATTTTATCTAGTCCAAAAACCTGCTGGCCAAAGGTCTCTAAGGCTTTATAATGTTCCAGCGTGTTCCTTCCTTGGCCAACCTTATGACTCTGACCGCCAATAAGCACGATTTCTTCTCCATTAATCGTTGCAGAACAGAGTGAACGTGTCGGCTGGTCGGCACTGATATACATTCCGCCAGGATACGCTTTCTTTGTCTTGGAAGCCAGAACGTAGGAGCGAACCGCATACATTCTTGTAGAATAAAACCCCAGGCCTTCATAAAATGGAAAATGCGAACAGGCCAGAACATAGCTTCCCGTGGCACGTCGCCCCTCACGAGTAAGAACGGTTGGCTGCTTTCCAGTTTCAATATTAACGGCCGTGGTGTTTTCAAAGAAAAGCCCGCCTTTTTCCGTAATAATTTGGATAAGGTGGGCCAGGTATTTAATTGGATGAAATTGAGCCTGGTTTTTCATAATCAGCCCATTTTGTATATCTATCTCGAAAGGAACCGTGTTAATCAGCGTACCGTCTATACCGATATTTTCATAAGCTTCTGCTTCCCTTTCAATCCTGCGTGCATATTGATCCGTAGCAGCGTATATACAAGCATCCTGCAGGCTGAAATCACAATGGATTTGATGTTGTTCTACGGTTTTTTTGATGAAATGCAGGGCTTCTATATTGGCTTTGTAGTATAACCGCGCCTTGCTCTTTCCGAAATGGCGAATGAGTTCATCGTATATTAGCTCATGCTGGGCAGTAATTTTAGCGGTAATGGTTCCCCGTGGGCCGTTCAGCAATTTCCCCGCCTCTAAAACGGCAACCTTCAGGCCTTCCTTTGCTAAAAGGTAAGCGGATGTGATTCCGGTAATACCGCCACCTACAATAACCACGTCTACATGAATATTCTTATCTAAAGAAGGAAAATCCGGCAAATCAATAAAGCCTCTCCAGTTTGGCTCAGGAACCTGCGGTAATGTTCCGCTTTCCTGATCGTTGTCAGTCATAGAAAATCCTCCATACGGTATTTCGATTATATTAGGATTTCCTTTCATGAAAGAAGTATACGTAATCTCTAATCAGCAAAGTCACAGCTGCTGTATGGAAAATGGTCCGAAAACATTTTTTATTTATATAATCGTTTACTAACCGTCTGAATGAACTGCCCGCTTATTTAGCGAATAATTCAGAGATGATTCAAAAATAGAGGTAAAGGAGCTGCAAAAAAAGCAGCATTTTAAAATGAAAAGAGAAGAAATAAACAATAAAGTTGGTCTAAAGTATGAAAGAGAGTGTTAGGAGCAGAATAGAGACACTACGAAAAAACAAGGTTTTTTCTAACAAGCTTCAAACAGTTGCCTTGTAAAGTCATGGCATAGGGGGCAATACTGCTATTTTTAAGATAAATAAAATGCATAAAAAAAGGGTAATAAAAAGAAGGGACCAAGTATCTGATGAAGGAAGTATTAGTGAGGGGAAAAGAGGGAGCGTTTTTTCTTTAATGATCACAATAACAGTAAGGTGAAGGGGATGAGAACCATTCAAAAAGTAGAGAAAGCTTGTTGGGGTATGTATATTATATCACTCGTTGTGTTTTGGATTATACAGCAGGTAGATCCTGTTATAGCTCTTGTACCCGCCATAACCTGTGTTCTTGGTCTAATAGGAATAACTATATTGCCAAGTCCCCCTTCTAAAAATGAAAAAGTAAGTGGGACTTTTCCCAGCAAAGAAGATATGATGGATACTTCCTTGCCTAAATAGCTTAGTTTTCTACAGCTTTATCATTTTCGGCGAGAACACTCCTACTTCAAGCTTGCTAAGTGGGGGATGAATCGCTGCTCTTTCAGTCATTCTTTTTCCTTGAACGCACTATTGCTAAAATGGTATAATTAGGTATAGAACAAACGTTCAGGGGTGGGGAAAATGATGAA
>NZ_JAMBOO010000045.1 GCF_023715895.1 Domibacillus indicus
GCTAGGATTATTTGTCATGTCTAAAACTAGAATTTAAATCTTAGTCTCATTCTTTCAGGAACATGGTCTTTTAATTATTTGATGGAAATAAAGAAAATCTGTTGACTAATCGTAAGAAAAAAGCCTGTAAACATCGCCTTCAAAATGAAGGCTTTGTCTACAAGCTGACGGCTCTTTTCAAAAGAGCCGTTTTTTTCTGCTATACTAGTAGAAAAACAGGGGGGAGCGGAATGATGAAGCGTTTTGCAATGTTTTTAGCAGCGGGTTCAGCTGCGCTCATCAGCGGCTGCGGCGGACCGGAAGCACCGGAAAGTGAGCTGGAAGCATATGTGACTGAGTGGCAGGACAACGATTATGGCGGGATGTATGAACACTTTACGCAGGAAACCAAATCGTCTATGACGAAAAAAGAGTTTACAGAACGATATAAAAATATCATGTCAGATATTGAAATGGACAAGCTTCAGGTAGAGCTGCCAACAGAAGAAGACGTGAAGATGGACAATGATCAAACGGCACGGCTGCCGCTTCAAATTCAAATGGAGACCATCGCCGGACCGGTCTCATTTGAAAAAGAAGCAGTGATGAAGCTGGAAGAAACAGATGAGGGTGAAGAATGGCTGATTGACTGGGATCCTTCTTTTTTGCTGCCTGATTACAACGAGGGGGACAAAGTACGCATTCAAACGCTTGAAGCCCAGCGGGGGCGTATTTTTGACCGGAACGGCAGCTCGCTTGCCGTCAACGGAACAGCGTTGTCGATTGGTGTAAATGCCGGTGCCATTGATGAAGCGGGGAAAGCGCAGCTGGCCAAACTACTTGGCTTAACAACAGAAGATATAAACAAGCAGCTCGGCCAAAGCTGGGTGCAGGACGGGTACTTTGTTCCGCTTCAAACCGTCGCTTCATCCAACAAGGAATTGATCAAAAAAGTGTCAGCTGTGAAAGGAGCGGCTACAGCTTCCAAAGCAGTCCGTGTTTATCCATACGGTGCAGCTGCCGGGCATTTAACCGGTTATACAGGTGAGATCAGCGCAGAAGAGCTGAAAGAAAACAAAGGATACACACAAGGTGATCAAATTGGGAAACGCGGTCTGGAGCAGCTGTTTGAAGAGCAGTTGAAAGAAACCGACGGTGTGCAGATTTTTATCGAAAAAGAGGAAGAAGAGCCGGTAGTTATCGCAAAGAAGGAGCCGAAAAATGGTCAGGATGTAAAGGTAACCATCAACGCAGAAATGCAAAAAACACTGTTTGAACAAATGGAAGGAGCAGCCGGAACCGCTTCAGCTGTAGAACCGGCTTCAGGAGATGTGCTGGCGCTTGTTTCCTCTCCTTCTTTTGATCCAAACGAATTTGCCCGGGGCATACCCGCAAACCGGTATACCAAGCTTCAGGATAATCCAAAGCAGCCACTCCTAAATCGCTTTTCGGCAGCTTACTCGCCAGGCTCGACCATGAAGCCGATTACAGCGTCCGTTGCGATGAAAGCGGGGAAACTGGATCCGGCGGCCGGTAAAACGATTGAAGGGCTTCAATGGCAAAAGGATGCGTCGTGGGGCAATTACCGGGTAACCCGTGTCAGTGAGTCGGCGGGTCCTGTAAACTTGGAATCCGCTATCGTGGCATCTGATAATATTTATTTTGCGATGGCGGCGCTTGATACGGGAGCAGATGGAATGAAAGCGGGACTCCAATCATTTGGATTTGGCGTAGAGTATCCGTTTGCTTATCCGGTGCGTGAGTCACAGATCTCAAATACCGGTACATTTGATTCGGATATTTTACTGGCTGATACCGGGTACGGCCAGGGAGAAGTACTGACATCGATGACGCATCTGGCCAATGCCTATGGAGCTTTTTTAAATAAAGGGACGATGATGAAGCCGCTCCTGCTTCTTGATGATGAGCCGTCTGTCTGGCAGAAAGAACTTGTGACAGAAGAACAAGCGTCCATCATTCGAAAAGGACTGCGCGGCGTAGTAGAACGTGGAACCGCCCGCGCTGCGAATATTGAAGGCATGGCCATCTCCGGAAAAACTGGCACAGCTGAAATCAAAGAGAAACAAGGAACCACTGGAAAAGAAAACGGCTTATTTGTTTCCTATGACGCAAACAGCCCGTCTTTTGTCCTTGCGCTGCTTGTAGAAGATGCGGCGGAAGCGGGTGGAAGCAAAGAAGCGGTCGACAAAGCACGTACTTTTTATGTAAAATGGAAGACGTATCGTAAATAAGAAAATATAGGTTTTTCTCTAGATCATTAGACCGAAAGAATAAAAGTTTACTAGAAGCGATAAAAAGTCAAGAAAACTAGACGATAGAACTAGAGAGTAGATACGGAGAGTAGAGGAGCGATCCAATGAATAAAACGGTTATTTCTTTAACAGCTGCAGCATTTATCGCAACCGGTGCCGCGTCGGCTGCGCATGCTTCAGAACTGTACACAGTGAAAAAGGGTGACACGCTGTTCAGCATCGCCAACCAGTACAAACTATCAGTCGTTCAGTTAATGGAACTAAACGATCTTACGTCAGATATGTTGTCCATTAGTGACCAGCTTATCGTTTCCCAAACAGAAGAAAATGTTCAGGAAAAGCCGAATGAGGTCAAAGCAGAAACAGCGGAGCCGGCAGCAGTTGTGTATACAGCTGCTGCTTCTTCCTACACTGTTCAAAGCGGGGACTCGCTTGGTCTAATTGCTTCCCGCTATCAAACAAGCGTTTCAGCACTAAAACAATTAAACAGTCTTTCAAGCGATGTGATTTATGCAGGGCAGAAGCTAAAGGTGAGTGGAAGTGCTTCTTCAACGCCGGCCAGTACGTCCAAGCCATCGACTTCAACTTCAACGAGTACATACACTGTACAGAGAGGGGATTCTCTTGGTCTGATTGCTTCCCGCTTCAAAACAACGGTCTCAGCGCTGAAGCAATTAAATGCTCTTTCAACGGATGTGATTTATGTAGGTCAGAAGCTGAAGGTGAGCGGCAGTGCCTCTTCTTCAACGCCGGCCGCTAATACGGGCACATCGAAGCCATCAACTTCAACCAGCACATACACCGTACAAAGCGGAGATTCTCTCGGGCTCATTGCTTCCCGCTTCAAAACAACGGTCTCAGCGCTGAAGCAATTAAATGGTTTAACAACGGATGTGATTTACGTTGGACAAAAGCTGAAAGTAAGCGGCAGTGCCCCTGTTACTCAAAGTCCGTCTTCACCTAGTCAACCATCGTCTTCCGTGTCTAATGGTCTGTACGTTGTGCAAAGCGGAGATTCATTGGGCGCGATTGCTTCAAGGTATGGAATGACTGTGGCGGCGCTGAAACAAATGAACGGCTTGAAATCAGACGTTATTTTTGTTGGACAGAAATTAAAGGTAGCCGGCAGTGCGGGTACTGGCAAGACGCCGACACAGGTAAGCAATCCCGCTTCTTCCGGCGGCTACAGCGTCAACACGCTGATCAGTACGGCAAAGTCCTTGATGGGCATTCCATACGTATGGGGCGGGGCGTCCACTTCTGGCTTTGATTGCAGCGGCTTTATTTATTATGTGTACAAAGCAGCGGGCAAAAGTATTGCCCGGACGAATACAGAGGGCTATTACAGCCGGTCCTACGAAGTTTCCAGTCCGGCTGTGGGGGATCTTGTGTTTTTCAGCAATACGTATAAAAAAGGCATTTCCCATATGGGGATTTATATTGGCGGCGGGCAGTTTATCCACGCCAGCTCTTCGTCCGGTATTACCATTTCGAGTTTAAGCAATTCTTATTTTCAACCAAGATTCACTGCTTTTAAACGATTCTACTAAAAAAACGGTCCCATATAGGGACCGTTTTTATTTTCGTTTTGAAAGAGCGTTTCGTACATCCTGCAGATGCTGGTCGATATTTTCTTTGGTTACATAAACACCAAACGAGCTTTCAGCATCGGGACCCGCATCGATCCGCTTGGCGATTTTTGTGCCGGTTTCCGGATAGAAGTGGTGGCCGTCAAAATAGTTGTTTAAATCGTTGGTCACTTCATTCGGATACATAAAGTTATAAACACCGCCGTACACATCTACTAGGTCACGCAGCCATTGTTCATAGTCTTTAAGGTGGCCCGTTTCAACAAGTGCATCAAACAGCTCCATTGAAATCGGCGTCGTATAAACGATTTTTTCTACATTCGGGTGGCGTTTGTTGAATATCGTTAAATATTCCTTGTATCTCGGATTATACACATAGTGGCTTCCATAGAATTCTTGTTTAAAACGATTGATTTTTTGTGCTGTTTGTTCTTCACGCTCTTTTTGAGAAATTTCTTTGGCGTCCGCTACATTTTCCCGATTATAAACACGTTCAAGCGATACCTCATTTGTGATAGACATACGGGCGTCTTTCAGTGAATACTTCAGCGTATCAAGCGAAAGCAAATTTTTAAACCGGTACAGCGGATCTTCAAACTGTTTTTCATAGTTGGTCAGTGAATAGGGCTGGCTGCTTTCCTGCACAGACGATTTAAAGAAATCGACTCCCAAAATCACACGCTGGATCGGCTGCTCACTATGTTTTTCCGCGAAAGCCAGGAAGGTGTCGTACTCGCGAATCGACATATTGCTGACGGAATAATTGTATACCTTCATGCTTTTAAACTCGTGCTGATCGACATAAGTAGACCGGCTGGAACCGAGCAGGATCGTATCATATAAAAAGGGCTGAAAGTAAATCCGGTTTGTTTTTTGCTGCCGTTCATTAATCACATCCTGGCGGTCATTCCAGGCATGCTTCGGGCTGAATGTCCAAAGAGGGTCAATCAGATAGTTCAAGGCAGCAAGCGGCACAAGCGCCAAAAAGAAAAGAGAAAAAAAGATTGCCAGAAATCGTCTGGACTGCTTCACGCATATCACACCTTAACGTTAAAATAAAAAACTTGCATACTACTTCCCTGCAGGCAGAGTCTAAGAAAAGAAAATTTCTGTTTGTCTATTAAAATGGATGATTGCGTCAACATAACGGTTAACGACAGCCTTAATCATACTACAGCTCTCATTTTTCGACAATAAGCCGTGAGGCCGCTTCAATTGTGAAAATAACAGTTGTAAGTGCAAAAAGATGTGATAGAATGGACATATAGTTTCCGTTTTGTATGTAAATAACTCGTTTTGTTAGAACGTGGTTGGTACAAGCTGTGAGCATCTGTCCGGTATGGCAGGTGCTTATTTTATTGTATCCCACTAAAAAAAGTGCGCTTATCATCAGTCCAGCTGACGATAAGCGCACTTTTTTATTTGTTTACCCGAACGCTCCATTTGGAGAAATCGGCATTTTCTTTTTGAACGAGCGAGGCCGGAAAAACAAATGACCACGGCTTTGTTGTATTCGCTTTTACTTCAAAATCACCGACGTTGAATTGACCCTGGGCAACAAGATCACCGGCTGCATCAAAAAGCTGCAGCGGCAGTTTTTCGATATTTACATTCCGTTCATAGCCATTTCGGATTAGCAGAGAAATCGTTAAATCTCCATTATCGAGTGTAGCGGCGCTTAATCCCGTAAAATTCAGTTCATTTTTAGCGGGATTTCCGAGCTTCTCCACAATACGCTTCAGGTTTTCTTTTTGCTCTTCAGGCAGGGTCTTGTCCCATTTTTCATCAAGATCAAGCTTATGCTTGCGCGATGTTAAATCAAACGCAACCGACCAGTTTTCTTTGCCCAGCTCAACCCGCGGGTCAAGGGACGCAGCAGGAAAAAGAAACGTCCACGGACGGCTTGAGTCAGCCGGCAGTGAGCCGAGATCTTTTAAATTAAACGTATCCCGCGCTTTGAGTTCATTTTTTTCATTCAGCAAAAGAAGCGGGACCTCGCCGAGTGTAATCTCCCGCTCAACGGTATTGCGGACAAAAGCGGAAACCGCAATGCCATTCGGCTGTTCGCTCCACTCAATGCCGGAAAGAGACAGCTGGTTTCGTTTAAGCGGCGGCAGCTCATTATTTAAAAACCGCAGTACGTACATTTGCTCTTGAGAAACCGTCTGGGACGGATGAAGCGACAAGTCTGTCGTTACTTCCTCAGTGCCGGCTTCTGTTTCTCCGCCAGTGACATCGGCGGCAGAAACAGAAGCTTCACGTCCATCATTTTTTAGTGTATCGTCATTTTTCCCTTTTCGTTTAAAGAAAGAAAACATCAGTTAATTCTCCTTTTTCGTTAATTCCGTCATTAAAGCGGCCGTTTTGGCAGAAATAGAACGAAGCAGGTCGCGGTAAGACGTTTGGAAAAGCTGTAGTCCTTCACGTGCATAAATGCGCATCGGATCTTCCTGCTGGTAATGGCGCAGGCCAATGCCTTCTTTTAAGCGGGTCATTTGTTCCAGGTGGTGAACCCAGGCGGCATCCAAAGCGGCTGTCATGATCCGTTTAATGCCTTCCTCCCAGGAAAGGTCATATTCATTGTTTACCCAAGCGAGATAGTCGGATAAAACAGGTTCAACTGTACGCTCCACTTCTTTTTTGCTGGAGACTTCTTCCGGAAGGGGAACCTCGCGTCCGCCAAACATCGCTTGAAGATGGCCGGAAAGAATGTCGAGCGCCCATTCTTCGGGTTCTGCTTCCTCATGGCAATAGTGGTCGATTTCTTCCCGGACCGAACGCGTAATCATATCTGCAAGACGATCCTTTTGAGACTCGTCATCGATAATTGCGTTGCGCAGTCCGAAAATAACACCGCGCTGCTCATTAATAACGTCATCGAGCTTTAAGTTATACTCGCGAATCGAATAATTGGAGCCTTCCACAATCCGCTGAACGCGGTCCACAAATTCGTGTATTTTTTTGTTTGTAACAAGACCCTCGCCGTTTGTCTGCATCTTTTTCTCAAGCTTTGCTAAATCGTCCTTGGCAAAACGGCGGAACATCGCGTCTTCCAGTGAAATGATAAATTCACTTGATCCCGGATCACCCTGGCGCCCGGCCCGGCCTTTAAGCTGGTTGTCCACGCGGCGGCTTTCATGGCGTTCAGTGCCGATCACGTGAAGACCGCCGAGTTCCGGCACACCTTCCCCAAGCAGAATATCGGTGCCGCGTCCTGCCATGTTCGTCGCAATCGTAATGTGGCCGCGCTGGCCAGAACGGGAAATAAGCTCTACTTCCTGCTCTACGCTTTTTGCGTTTAACAGCTCAAAAGACAAGCCGGCATCTTCAAAGTGCTGAGCGATTTTTTCGGACTGCAAAATAGAAGTGGTTCCGACTAATACAGGCTGTCCGCTTGCGTGGCGCTCAGCCGTTTCTGCTGTGACAGCGGCGTATTTTTCCTCGATTGTCCGGTAAATGCGGTCAGGCATGTCCACACGCTGTACCGGCCGGTTGGTTGGAACCGGGATGACCTGCATGTTATAAACATCGAGCAGTTCTTTTTCTTCTGTTTTTGCGGTCCCGGTCATGCCTGACAGGAACGGATACATACGGAAATAGTTTTGGATCGTAATAGAAGCCTGTGTTTTGTTTTCATCCGTTATTTCCAGGCCTTCTTTTGCTTCAATCGCCTGGTGAAGGCCGTCTGACAGCGTTCTGCCTTCCATCGTCCGGCCGGTAAACATATCGACAAGGAGAATTTTCCCGTCTTTCACGATATAGTCCACGTCTTTTTCGAACATTACATGCGCCCGGACGGCCTGAATCATATAGTGATAAAGCGTTTGGTGTTCCAGTTCGTATAAATTGTCAATGCCAAACGCTTTTTCGACTTTTTCAATCCCGCCGTCAGTTAAGCTGACCGCTTTTGTTTCATCATCTAAATGATAATCCTCATCCCGGACAAAACGCTTGGCTACACGTGAGCCGATGTAATGAAGGTCAGCGGCAGGCGGCATTTTGCCGGCAATAATAAGCGGTGTTTTGGCTTCGTCGATTAAAACGCTGTCTACTTCGTCAATAATAGCGAAATGGTACGGACGCTGAACACGCTGAGAAGGGTGCCAGACCATATTGTCACGCAGGTAATCAAATCCAAATTCTGTTCCGACTCCATATGTAATGTCTGCATTGTAAGCTTCCTGCTTTTCTTTACCGTCCATAAGCGGCACATTTAAGCCAACGCTCAGGCCGAGAAATTCATGAAGCGGTCCGATGGTGTCACGGTCGCGTTTCGCCAAATATTCATTTACGGTAATCACGTGAACGCCCTTGCCCTCAAGAGCGCGCAGGTAGCTTGGCAGGGAAGCGACGAGCGTTTTTCCTTCACCGGTCGCCATTTCCGCAATGTTGGCGTCGGATAAAATCAGGCCGCCAATGAGCTGAACATCGTAATGGCGCATGCCAAGAACACGTTTGGCCGCTTCGCGTACAACAGCAAACGCCTCTGTTTTAATATCTTCAATGGAAGCACCGCCGGCAAGCCGCTCTTTAAATTCCGCTGTTTTGCCGCGCAGCTCTTCGTCTGTTAAGCCCTCAATGGCTGCTTCCTGCTCATTGATGGCTGTTACAAGTTTTCGGTATGTTTTTAAATGCCGATCGGCAGCATCTTTTTTTCGAAATAATGAAACCAATTTATTTCACTCCCCAGAATACGTTCATGGGCCCGTCTTATGCGGTTCACAAAGGCATGATAGCTGGATGCCGTGCATGCAGCTGCCCATCCTTATCTTAACAGAAGACGGCATGAAAGAAAATATCAGGTCTTTTTCATGTTTATGGTGGATATAATGATGGTTTGGGCTTATAATGTTGAAATTGAGGGCAAATAAAAATAATGACGTTCATCATATACACTATGCTTCTGGCCAACAGAGGGAGGATCTTATGGTTGTTGCTTTTATTATCTGTGTACTGGCTTCTCTAGCCATTACACCACTTGTGAAAAAATTCGCTATCGCCATTGGAGCTGTTGACAAACCAAACTACCGGAAAGTGCATCAGCGTATTATGCCGCGTATGGGCGGGCTGGCCATCTTTATCAGCTTCTTGATTGGCATGCTTGTTTTGCGTCCGGACGCACCGTACGATCTGCCGCTGATGAACCCCGCTATTATCATTGGAAGTTTTATTATCATCCTGACAGGCGTGTTTGATGACCGCTTTGAGCTTTCCGCAAAAGTGAAGCTTGCCGGCCAAATTGCAGCTGCTCTTGTGGTCGTTGTCTATGGAGATGTCCGCCTTGATTTCTTTAACCTGCCGTTTGGCGGGACCATTGAATTCAACAGCTTTTTAAGTATTCCGTTGACGATTATCTGGATTGTGGCGATTACAAATGCCATTAATTTAATTGATGGCCTTGATGGACTTGCAGCCGGTGTTTCAACGATTGCTTTGTTTACCATCAGTTTTATGGCCTTTTTAAAAGGCGATGTGTACGTTATGAGCATCGCGCTTATTGTGGCGGCCAGCACAATCGGCTTTTTAAAGTACAATTTCCATCCTGCAAAAATCTTTATGGGAGATACGGGCGCGCTGTTTCTCGGCTTTATTATTTCCGTCGTATCCCTGCTTGGCTTTAAAAATATCACCGTCGTTTCATTAATCATTCCGATTATTATCCTGGGTGTGCCAATTTCGGATACGATTTTTGCGATTATCCGCCGGAAGCTGAACAAGCAGCCCATTTCTGCACCAGATAAATCGCATCTTCATCACTGCCTGCTTCGGACAGGCTATACACATAAACAAACCGTTTTGATCATTTATATGATCGCCATGATGTTTGGTCTTGCGGCGATTATTTTCTCGATGGCCACGCTATGGGGTGCCATTATTATGATGGCTGTGATTACCATTGCCATTGAAATTTTCGTTGAAAGCATCGGGCTTATCGGCAACGACTATAAGCCGCTTTTGAACTTTGTCAGAGGCGGAACGAAAAAGAATATGTAATGAGTAAAAACCGCTGTCCATAAAGATAGCGGTTTTTTACGTGAACAAAGCAAAACAACAGAGAGCTGTCGCAGTTCAAAAAATCCGCTATCAATTAGGGTAGCGGGTTTCAGACTGTAGACAAATGATATGGATGACTGTGCACATGAATGGGATGGATCAGCGGCGTCCAGGCAGCTCCGCTTTCCATGGGGCAGGCGCTGAGCCCGACTTCGCCTGGCGGCTCCATCGGTCTGCGCTGCCCGCTCGTCCCATAGGAGTCTGCGCTGCCCTCCCGCCGCCAAGTGGCTTGCGACAAGATTGTATAAAGCTAATAAGCCTGTACTTTTCTGTTTAAAAAAAAGAAATGTCTATTCAGTCCTTGCTTGTTGATCTGCAACACCACTTATCGGCTCTTTTTTAAAAGCGAAAGACTTTGTCTACACACTGAAAACCCGCTATCAATTAGGATAGCGGGTTTTCTTTTATTCTGTGCTGTATGATTCATCTTCGGATTCGCTGTCTTCCTCTGAATCATCGGATGGCTCGATATCAAGGTGACGCTGTAATTTGCCTTTAATCACTTCAAGTTCTGTTTCATCCGGCCGGTAAATATAAGCACCTGAAGGTAAGAAGTCGTCTGTTCCTTTAAGAGCAAGGGACTCATAATTTAAGCCTTTGTCAGTTTCTGCGTACGTAATGAGCGATTTCATTTCACTGAACGTCAGGTTTGTCCGCATGTTGGAACCAACTGCTTCTAGTAATTCATCATATTTCGTAATGGAGTTAAATGAAGTCGCTTTTTTTGCAATGGCCTGAAGGATCTGCTGCTGGCGTTTGCCGCGCTCAATATCGCTGTCAGCATGACGTGTGCGGGCCACCGCTAATGCTTCTTCTCCGTTTAATGTTTGAAGTCCTTCTTTAACGTACGTATAGTGGACGTCGCTTGAATCTTTTTCTCTAATGTCGTACGGCACATTAAATTTAATGCCGTCCAATGCGTTGACGACGTCAACGAAAGCGTAGAAGTTTAAGCGCACGTAGTAGTCGACTGGTACATCAAGCAGTTCCTCAACCGTTTCAATCGTAGCCGTCGGGCCGCCGACGACGTGTGCATGGTTAATTTTATTGTAATCATCTTCTTCTGGGATATACGCATACGTGTCACGTGGAATACTGAGCATTTTAATCGTTTTGTCTTTTACATTTAATGTAGCTAAAACGAGGGCATCCGTTCGGGAATTATCTCCATATTTCCGTTTGTTGTTATCATCAATCCCCATAAACAAAATTGAAATGTTATCCTCAAGCGGATGAACGTCCGCATCACGCAGGGCCGATTTTTCGCGTCCGTCCGTCATATAAGAATCTGATACAATCGTCTCGGCTTTCTTATAAAGAAAGGCACCGTAGCCTGCACCAGTAAAAACAACGAGCAGCAGCGGAAGAAAAAGCGTAAAAAACAAAATTCGGCGTTTTTGCGTTTTCTTTCGGCGCCGACCCATGCGTTGATTGGGTGAACTCATGTATTTATCTCCTTTTAGATGTAATAATCAAATTTAGAACCATCTGTTATTTTACTATGAAAGGATAAGTTCGTTCAAATTTTTTTAAAATTCGACGTCTTTTTCCATGTATAAAACGTCGCCTTCTGTGAAAGCAGCTTGTCCGTTTGTCAGTTCCGTTATCCATCCGCAAAAAGTGTCGGCTTGTCCTTCTTCCACAAACACGTCCACTTCTACGCCTTCTGCGTAACGGATTTCTTTTAATTCATAAATGGAGGCACGCAGCTCGTTTTCAATTTTGCCAAGCCATGTATAATCAATCGAGGCTGTCATAACCTTCATAAGACGGCGTTCGACAATGCCGGCTGCATTCAAGCCTTCGGATGCGGCTTTGCCGTATGCGCGGATCAGGCCGCCTGCGCCGAGTTTAATGCCGCCAAAGTAACGTGTCACTACGATCGCGGTATCTTTCAGTTCTCTTTTTTTAATGACTTCCAAAATAGGCAGGCCAGCAGTGCCGGACGGTTCGCCATCATCGTTCGCTTTTTGAATGTGGTTATGCTCGCCAATCATATAAGCAGAGCAGTTATGCGTTGCATTCCAGTGCTGTTTTTTAATTTGGTCAATAAACGCGATCGCTTCCTCAGCAGATTCTACTCTCGCTGTATGGGCGATAAAACGCGATTTTTGAATGACAATTTCATGAGTGCCGGCTGTTTTCACCGTTTTGTAGTAAGGTAACAAAAAAAATTCCTCCTTATTAGGTTTAAAAATGAAAAATAAGGGTACTCGGTATTGATAGTTTATCGTAAAGGAAAAAAGTCCGGATGAAAAGAGACATGCTTCGAAATACTTTTAAACGAATCGTAAATAAACTTTAATGTTCGTTTCCTACTGTAATGATATAATGAGAATGTCCTTTCCGTGTGAGGTTTTCACCGGGTCTTTTTTGAGTGATTTAAGGTAAACTATGCATTATTTCCACCATCAAAAGATATAGCTGTGTGAAATAGGTGCTGTATCTTTCGGACAGGTCCCATTCATTTTATTTGGAAGGAAACCGCTTATGTTAATGCGAAACTCGGATACCAAACTTCTTGATACAATTTTGGATAAAATGGTGGAAACCGTTGATCAAAGCAAAGGCCAAATTTTTTCAATTGCTGAACAAAGCAGGGTGGATTACGAAGCCCTATTGAAAGAGCTCCAGCAGATCAAAAGCCAAATTCATTCCTCCATTGTAGAACAGGAAGAACTGGAACGAAAAGTGAAAATGGCACGAAAGCGCCTTTCAGAAGTAAGCCGTGACTTTTCTGTACATTCAGAAGAAGTTGTGCGCAAGGCCTATGAACAGGCCCATGATTTACAAGTGAAGCTGCTCGTTATGCGGCAAAACGAAAAGCAGCTCTTAGACCGCCGCAATGAACTGGACCGCCGACTTTTATCCGTACATACAACGATCGAGCGGGCGGAGCAGCTGATTTCGCAAACCGCTGTTGTCCTGAACTATTTAACCCAGGATATGAAGGCGTTCGGCCGGGCGCTCGAAGATGCCCAGTCCAAGCAGGCTTTTGGCCTGCAGGTGATGGAAGCACAGGAAGAAGAACGAAAGCGTTTATCCCGCGAGATTCATGACGGGCCGGCTCAGATGATGGCGAACGTCTTAATGCGTTCCGATTTAATCGAGAAGCTGTACCGGGAACGGGGCGTGGAAGCGGCCTTCAAGGAAATTCGCGATCTGAAAAAAATGGTTCGCTCCGCGCTGTATGAAGTGCGCCGGATTATTTACGATCTGCGTCCAATGGCGCTCGATGACCTTGGCTTGATTCCAACGCTTAACAAGTATTTAGCTACTGTCAGCGAATACAGCCGTTCTCAAAGCGCTGCGCCGAACATCACGTTTTCCAACATCGGTCTTGAAAAACGGCTTCCGTCTAATATGGAAGTAGCGCTGTTCCGGCTGATTCAGGAGTCCGTCCAAAATGCATTAAAACATGCAAATGCAACTGAGATTCAAGTAAAACTGGAAATAAAAAAAGAGCAAGTATTAGCTGTTGTGAAAGACAACGGCAAAGGCTTTGACGTAAACAAGAAAAAATCAGGCTCTTTTGGCATAATGGGAATGAAAGAGCGAATTGACCTGCTGGATGGAGACATTACGATTCGGTCGAAACCAGATGAAGGAACAGTCGTTTTAATCAGCGTCCCAATAATTGAGCAGCCATTGACTTAGAGGAGGAAAGACGATGACAACGAAAATTGTTATTATTGATGACCATCAATTATTCCGTGAAGGGGTAAAACGTATTCTTGATTTTGAAGAATCGTTTGAAGTGCTTGCAGAGGGAGATGACGGAACGGAAGCACTTTCGCTCGTTGAAGAGTACAACCCGGATGTTGTCATCATGGATATTAACATGCCGGAAGTGAATGGCGTGGAAGCAACACGCAAGCTTGTGGATAAACACCCGGACACAAAAGTCATTATTTTGTCGATTCACGATGATGAAAACTATGTAACCCATGCCCTTCAGTCCGGCGCACTCGGTTACCTGCTGAAAGAAATGGACGCAGAAGAGCTCGTAGAAGCAGTTAAAGTGGTGGCAGATGGCGGATCATATCTTCACCCGCGTGTGACGCACAACCTGATTGCGGATTACCGCCGTCTTTCAACAGATGACGGAAAAGGAAAAGGATTCCAACAAACAGAGGTTGTCCGACCGCTTCACCTGCTGACACGCCGCGAGTGCGAAGTACTTCAGCTGCTGGCTGACGGGAAAAGCAACCGTGGTATCGGGGAAGCTCTTTATATCAGTGAAAAAACAGTTAAAAACCATGTGAGTAACATCTTGCAAAAAATGAACGTAAATGACCGCACACAAGCTGTTGTAACAGCCATCAAAAAAGGCTGGGTAGAAGTTCGCTAAAAAAGTCCCTTTATGAAGTGCACCCCAATTGTTAGACACCATCTAACAATTGGAGGTGTATTTTTTATGGTTAGGTTTTCAATAGAAGACAAAATGAACGCCGTACGGCGTTATGAATCAGGACCAGAAGGCGTTAAGA
>NZ_JAMBOO010000046.1 GCF_023715895.1 Domibacillus indicus
CCCCCACCTTGGCAAGGTGATGTTCTACCACTGAACTACTTCCGCAAAATAATGGCTGGGCTAGAAGGATTCGAACCTTCGCGTGACGGAGTCAAAGTCCGTTGCCTTACCGCTTGGCTATAGCCCAAAAATATGGGGCGATCGAGGGGAATCGAACCCCCGAATGTCGGAGCCACAATCCGATGCGTTAACCACTTCGCCACGACCGCCATGCTGGTGGAGGGGGGCAGATTCGAACTGCCGAACCCGAAGGAGCGGATTTACAGTCCGCCGCGTTTAGCCACTTCGCTACCCCTCCAGTATATGAAGTTACATAAAAAATGGGCCTGAATGGACTCGAACCATCGACCTCACGCTTATCAGGCGTGCGCTCTAACCAGCTGAGCTACAGGCCCATTATTTAAAATGGTGGCTCAGGACGGAATCGAACCGCCGACACAAGGATTTTCAGTCCTTTGCTCTACCAACTGAGCTACTGAGCCATATAAAAATGGCGGTCCGGACGGGACTCGAACCCGCGACCTCCTGCGTGACAGGCAGGCATTCTAACCAACTGAACTACCGGACCAACGATTGCGGGGGCAGGATTTGAACCTGCGACCTTCGGGTTATGAGCCCGACGAGCTACCGAGCTGCTCCACCCCGCGATAATAATATGGTGGAGGATGACGGGATCGAACCGCCGACCCTCTGCTTGTAAGGCAGATGCTCTCCCAGCTGAGCTAATCCTCCAAAATGGTGACCCCTACGGGATTCGAACCCGTGTTACCGCCGTGAAAGGGCGGTGTCTTAACCGCTTGACCAAGGGGCCAATATGTATTTTGATAAAGTATACTGGCGGAGAGCAAGGGATTCGAACCCTTGAGACAGCGGTAACCGTCTACACGATTTCCAATCGTGCTCCTTCGACCTCTCGGACAGCTCTCCGTAAATGAATCTACAGGCATAAAATAAAATGAACTTTATTTATATCAATAGCGGCGGAGGGGATCGAACCCCCGACCTCACGGGTATGAACCGTACGCTCTAGCCAGCTGAGCTACACCGCCATAAAAAAGTATTAAAAATATTGGTGGAGCCTAGCGGGATCGAACCGCTGACCTCCTGCGTGCAAAGCAGGCGCTCTCCCAGCTGAGCTAAGGCCCCATATTTAAACAGATCGGGAAGACAGGATTCGAACCTGCGACCCCTTGGTCCCAAACCAAGTGCTCTACCAAGCTGAGCTACTTCCCGGACTTGAACAGGATGTTCTGGCTTCTGCGTCAGGCACAGGAAGTGCCAGTTTTTAGCAGGAGTTCCTTTTAAAAAAGCATGTTGATCTTCAAAAGAATTTTTCAAGAACTCTGTTTTATATACACAATGGCGCGCCCGAGAGGACTCGAACCTCTAACCGCTTGATTCGTAGTCAAGTACTCTATCCAATTGAGCTACGGGCGCACTATTTGATTGTAAAGTGGTGCCGAGGACCGGAATCGAACCGGTACGGTAGTCACCTACCGCAGGATTTTAAGTCCTGTGCGTCTGCCAGTTCCGCCACCCCGGCAAGGTACTATTCTGCCACTGAACTACTTCTATAAAAAAGTGCGGGTGAAGGGACTTGAACCCCCACGCCTTGCGGCGCCAGATCCTAAGTCTGGTGCGTCTGCCAATTCCGCCACACCCGCATATACATGGTGAGCCATGAAGGACTCGAACCTTCGACCCTCTGATTAAAAGTCAGATGCTCTACCGACTGAGCTAATGGCTCGGTAAATGGTGCCGGCAAGAGGACTTGAACCCCCAACCTACTGATTACAAGTCAGTTGCTCTACCAATTGAGCTACACCGGCATAAATGGTGGAGGATGACGGGATCGAACCGCCGACCCTCTGCTTGTAAGGCAGATGCTCTCCCAGCTGAGCTAATCCTCCAAATGGTGACCCCTACGGGATTCGAACCCGTGTTACCGCCGTGAAAGGGCGGTGTCTTAACCGCTTGACCAAGGGGCCTTGCTTCTTATATGTATGATTTTAAAATGGCTCCGCAGGCAAGACTCGAACTTGCGACCGATCGGTTAACAGCCGATTGCTCTACCACTGAGCTACTGCGGAATAATCTGCACTAACGACAGCTATAAAATAATATCACCTTTAAAATTTAAAATCAATACTTTTTTCAAAAATATTTATTACTAACTTCTTTTTTCAGCATTTCCCCTTATAGCCAATTGAGATACACCTTTAAAAAAGCACCGTATAAAGCTTGGAATTTATCTTGAAGAGCGGCACTTATCAAAAATAGAAGATGTAAAATATAAATAAAGCAGAAAATCGGGATGCTAAAAACCTATGTAAGAATCACTTTTAAGAAGAAATCCATTCTACACTTAGCATCAGGTTCCGATTAAACTTCCGTGTAAAAGCTTGTTCTACACATAACATTGCGATTCAAAAATATACCTGAATGACAAAAGCTAGAGAGTTTTCTCGTGCGGGAGGTTTAGGAATACAGGACAACAACTACCATTGAATATCATGAACAGTCCGCGTAATATATAAATACAAGCTGCGTTGTACATCATAATATAAAGTTTTAACCTTTAAGCTGTAACAGGGAGTTTTACATGGAATCCGGAATGACAAGCCTCGTTCGTTTTCTAGCCAATGAGGACAGGAAGGAAGGTTTCTGCGAACACCCACTTTGAGGAGTGGTGGTTTAAAACTTTCTTCTATTCAAAAACGGCAAAGGCAGCTTACTTATATACTACCTTATACTTCACCTACATATATGATCTTTAAACCCTGAAAGTAGTTCCTTAGACGACTTTAGATAAATCTCAACACAAAAAAAGCAGCCCATATACCGGGCTGTTTTTTTTTTGCGCAGTCACTTGAGATCTTTATGATTAACCTACTCTTTGTTTCCTGATTCCCGCTAAATCATCAGTATTTCACGAATATCCTCTTCGGTAAGCGTTGACGATGATTTCTCTTCAGAATCAATAATTTCTTCAATTAGATCCCTCTTTTTCTCTTGCAGTTCATTCATCTTTTCCTCGATTGTACCGCGGGCAACAAGCTTAATGACCTGTACATCATTTGTCTGGCCGATGCGGTAGGCCCGGTCAGCTGCCTGCTCCTCGACTGCAGGATTCCACCACATGTCATATAGGATAACTGTATCGGCACCTGTCAGATTGAGGCCGGTTCCACCCGCCTTCAGGGAAATGAGAAATAAATCACGTTCACCGTCATTAAATCGACTGCATTTTTCCACCCGTTCTTCTGATGAAGTTTGTCCATCCAGGTAGAAAAAAGGGAGTCCTTGACTCGCCAGCTCCCTCCCTATTAACTTAAGCATTTGCGTAAACTGCGAGAAAATCAATACTCTTCTTCCAGACAGCTTTGATTCCTCTACAATCTGCATCAACTGTTCGAATTTCGCTGAGCTTCCTTTGTATCCATCCACAAACAGAGCTGGATGACAGCAAATCTGTCGTAAACGCGTTAAACCCGCAAGGACTCTGATACGATTTTTTCGGAGTGTATCCTTGTCCAAATGCTTCAATGTGTCGTGCCTTAGTTTTGCCAAGTAAGCAGCATATAGCTTCTTCTGATCAGGAAGCAGCTCCACTAATTCCATCGATTCAACTTTTTCAGGAAGCTCCGACAGTACCTCTTCTTTCATTCTCCGAAGCAAAAATGGACGGATTCTGCGGGCGATCTTTTTCCTGGAGAGCTGACTGTATTCCTTTAAACCCAAGAATAATTCAGGAAAAACAACGTGAAAAATCGACCACAGCTCCTCCAATGAATTTTCCACTGGTGTACCTGTGAGGGCAAAGCGATAATCCGCCTGTATCTTCTTTACTGCTTTTGCTGTTTGTGTAACAGGATTCTTAAAAGCCTGTGCCTCATCGAAAAACACGGTGTGAAAAAATTGTTTTTCGTACCACACTTTATCTCTTACTAACAAAGAATAGGAAGTAATAACAACGTCTACACCTGTTACATTCTTCTGTATATTGAACCGTTCCTTTTTATTTCCATCCACGACAACCGCTTTTACTTCCGGGGCAAATTTTTTGATTTCGCTGAGCCAGTTATACGTTAAAGATGAGGGGCAAACAATAAGAACCGGGCGCTTCTTTTCCTGGATATGAGGAAGCTCAGATAGGATAAATGCAATGCTTTGGAGTGTTTTCCCCAGTCCCATATCATCAGCAAGAATCCCTCCGAACCCATAACGAGCAAGCGTCTTCATCCATTTGTAGCCCTGCTTTTGATAATCATACAATATCGACTCCAAACTCTCTGGCGCCTCAAACTCCAAACTGCCTGGATGACGGATTGTTTCCAAGAACTGACGGAATGATTTCTCTAGCGTGAAGACATGGTTATCATCAGAATCAAGAAGCTGAAGTCCCCGAGTAACGGGAAGACTTACGCCACTTTCCAGATCTTCCTTTTGTGCCGGAAGTGTTTTAAGGAAACGGTTAATTTCTTCAAATTCCCTCGTCTCCAAGGAGAGGAGTGATCCATTCCGCAAGCGATAATACTTCCGCTTCTCCTCTAGGGCCAGTAGAACTTCACGTATCTGTTTTTCAGGAATGCCCTCCATTTCAAATTTAAATTCCAGCCAATTGGTTCTTTCTTTTTGGATGCTGACTTTAATTCGAGGCCGAGCATTCCCTCTGAAAAGCCGGTTTCTCACTGACGTAGTGGCGTATACTTGTACAAGCTTTTGCAGTTTCGGAACAACATTATGCAAAAACTCATACTCGAGCTTCTCATTATGCAATAAGTATCCACTGTCAGTCTTGGAAAAAGAACTTTCCTCCATCAGTTGCAGGATTGCATCTTCTTTCTCCACGTCTCTTACCGGCACTAAGCCTTTTCCGAGCTCCCGGCCTTCCAGCGGATTGAGGACAATACTTTCATATTGAAATTCCAGTCCGGCAAGCAGGCGGTTTTTCACACGGTCTAAATACAGCCTTGCAACCAACGGTGTTTTAAGCCATTTTTTAGAGACCTCTTCTGCTATCTGGACTTGGCCGATTTTTTTAAAACCTGGAACCACGTTTTCCAAAAAGTCATTCATTTTCTCCTGAGGAATAAAAATTTGATTGGAGCCTGAGGCTTCCAGCATCTGTTTAAGTTCTGAAAGGCGCTGGCTTTCCTCACTGCCCACCTGAATTAATGCATCCTCAAACAGAACAGACTGATAAGCGTTCAGTACTATTACCTCTCCGAGCCCCTTGATCTTCAGTTGATATCCCTCACTCGCTGCTACTGAAAGGTCAAACTGCAAAGGAAGTGCTTTATCCGATAAGCGTAAACTATCAAACGTATTTCCGCTATGCGCCAGCTTCATTAATGGAGCTCTTGTCAGCACAGGAACAAGCCGCTCCCAGGAAGATGGTGGAATGAGCAGCATGTTAGGGCGGATTGTATAGGCAGATTTGTCTGGCAGTGCGTTCACATATATTTTTTCATCATAAACCACTTGGATAAGCTGCTGAATAACCGCATCTGTTTCTTTTTGAAAGCAATGAAGGCTTGGATGGTAGGTAAATGAAAGCGAAAGCAGGCTTGGCTTACCTTCTTTCACCTTCTCCAGGAAATCCCGGATATTTTGCACATGGGCCGAACCGATTCTTATTTCTATTCCGAACATGAATTGCCCCTGGCTCATGTTGACAGCTTTACACGTAAACTCCGTATCAAGAACCTGCCTTTTTTCAAAGTGAAGCTGAGACCCACTTGAACGTTTAGGCGGATTGTTGAAGAGGTTTAGCAGACCTTCTGTCAGTGCCTGATTTGCTGCGGAATCGACCTGACGCTCACTTGGAATAACAGGGAGCGTCCCTTCTCGCTGATGCCCATAAATCGACAGTAATACGGCCGCAATATGCTGACAATCCTTTTGGAAAGAAGCCAGCACCGGGCAGCTGCATTTCGTATGAAGCCCGCCATTGGCATCTATTTTTATCGTGACATGGAAGTCTTCCATTCCTGTAACAGTCGCTTCACAGCTTTCAGGGCTGTAATTTTTAAATGTTACTTTATTAGCACGGTAAAAAGAATCTCCTCGTTTGAATGAGGCGGTGCCGCACATGTCTTTAATGATTTTTTGATTTAGTTGTATGTTCAAAAGGTGTTCTCCTTTATTGCGGGTATTCCGTTGTTTCTGCGGTATGTTTACATCTATTTGCCCTGTAACATTAAAATATCATTTACTTGCTGATAATTTTGCTTAAATCTATATTGCTTTGGGTGAAATGATTCATTTCCATTCTATTTATTATATTCAATATAGCATACGTATTTAATATGTTGCATTTATAGATCAGCAGCTAACCCAAAACAGGCGTCATCCCTTGATGATTAAGGGATGACGCCTGTTTTATTGTACATTTGCGAATGCAACATAATTCCTTTTATATTGCACTAAGTAAGATGGATTAACAAAGCAGTATAGTTAAATAAAAGTTTGGAAAATAAAGGTTTTTTAATAACCTTCAAAGAAATTATTAGTCCATACACTTTCTCAGGGAGGCTACATAATGCCTGTAATTAATATAATTGTATGGGGGAAAAGAGAGTGAATTCTAATACTAGAAAGTTAACATACAATGAAACCGAAATTTATTGGAAGAAATATCAGAAATTTTTTCCTGAAGAACTGCGAATAAAAGAAAATAATCTACCAACTGAAGAATGGTGGAGTTGGAAAGATTATCATATCCATCTGGATAGAATGTCTGTTCCGAATTCGAAAATTAAAGTTATTTTTATTCATGGTGCAGGCGGAAACGGAAGACTATTCGCACCATATGCAAGAATGCTACAAGTGCATGGATATGATATTGTATCCCCAGACCTCCCTCCTTATGGTCTCAGTTACAAGGAGTCATTAAAATCCACGGATTACCACGAATGGATAAAAATAATGACTGAGTTCATCGAACAGGAATTTAATCGAGACGGAAAGCCAATTGTTTTATTGGGGGCGAGCATCGGAGGCATGCTTGCATATCATGTGGCAAGTCTGAGTAAACAAGTAAAAGGTTTGATTGTAACGACTTTCGTGGATACAAGTAATCAGAAAGTTCGTGATCAAATTGCCCCAAACAAGCTAATAAGCCGCTTGGGTAAATTCACGTTAGATAATTTCTTTTTTGTATTGGATTCGTTTCGAATTTCTGTTTCAAAAGTATCGAGAATGAAATTAATTACAAATAACTTTGATCTGACAAAACTTATTATGAACGATCCTCGAGCCGCAGGGACAAAAGTTTCTTTACGGTTTTTGAGAATATTCTTAAATATGGAACCAGTAATTGAGCCTGAATATTTCGATATTTGCCCTATTTTGCTCATTCATCCTGAAGTAGATCCAATGACACCATATAGATTAAGTGAATCTTTTTATAACCGATTACAATGTGAGAAAAATTGTGTGATTTTAGAAGGGGCTGGTCATTTTCCAATAGAACAACCGGGTGTGGAACAGATGAAAACAGCCCTCCTAAAATTTTTAATTGAAATAGAAAATGACTTAGAGCTGATAGAAGACTAGTTTATACAATGTTGACGATCGTTAAAGAATTTTATAATAAAATCGAACGAAGCTGTCATTTTGGCAGCTTTTCTTATTGTGCTAACTGGCAGGTTAATTGAAGAATAAATGAAAAATAAATATAGATACATCCTTAGTATTAGCCCTAGTATAAGAAAATTACGGGCAACAGATAATAAATGAAAAGGAGGTTAAACATAATGTCACAAGAGGATAACAATATACACGGAAAAACCCCAGGCGTACTAAAGGATGATATGGATAGAGAACCAATAGGAGATCGTTTAAATAGCGATAACGCATTTAGCGACAAAGGCTTAAATAATGCACGTTTAACTCGCGAAGCTGCGAAGAAAGGAAAGCGATAAATAAAGATACGGTCAGTTTTTATTTGGCTGGCTTTTTTGTGCCTCGATCCCCCGCTGGATAGCGGCTTTTCTTGTTAAACTAACGGCGGGGACTTTAGTTGAAGAAGGAACGAAAAAAGTTGATGTCATGGAAAGGACATCAGCTAAGTTTGTCATCAGTGTTATTGATATTAAAAAGCGTGTGTAATTCTAAATAGCAAGGGCTGTACCCAAATTCAGTAAAAACTGAACTTGGGTACAGCCCCTTTTTGATGTAACATAATTATATTTATGTTGCTTTGTAAATTAAAAATTCACATTTCAATTTCTTCAAATAAACCACCCGTAAGTGGAACCAGTCATTTATAAATAATATCTTCTCTTAGTGAAGCAACTTTACTTAACGCTTTATCTATATCTGCTTCATTTACTCCAAAGTGAGCAAGAGCAGCGTGAAGATGGTTTGCAATAGCATCAAAATGGGCTGGCTGTATATTCATTCCTTCATGTGCTTTTGCCATTGATTTTCCTGAATACTGATTGGGGCCACCTAATGCGAAACTAATGAATTTTGTCTGATGACGGCGTTGTTTTTCCATATCTGTATGTTTAAAAAAGTGATTAACTGTATCGTCCTTAAGAACCAATTCAGAATAAAAATAGTCCACGACTTTTGCAATCGCTTCTTCTCCGCCAACTTTTTCATAAAGTGTTTGTTCCATTGATATACACTCCTATCTAGATGTTTATAATAACATTTTTCCCCAAGAATGTTAGGTGCAATCCTATAGATTATCATCAAGCATTAATATCCCACTCTTTTTATTTTTTTATGTATTCAGTACCATTTCCGAAATCACTTAAAACTTGTTTTCTTCCTCAACAAACTTGCCACATTAATTTAAGAAAACCATGAATGAATTATAACGCTTAGTACATCTTTCAAATGCTAAAAGCAGTGCATTTATACACTGGTACTCCAAAAGAGAACAGTTACCTTTTGGCCAGGGGTTTCTTAAAAACAATTCCTGTATTTATATAACAGCCAAAAAAGGCCTCAAATTTTAAAATCTGGTCGTTTCCAATGCAGCATAATTGCATTTATGTTGCATTAAAGGGTGTTTAATTCTTTTCAACATTTCTTGTTCTAGTTAGAATTGTTTCCCCTTTAGCTTCTACTATCTTCAAAAATATTTGGGCAACTGCTGGATCAAATTGAGTACCTATATTTTTACGAATTTCATTAAGAGCATATTCTAAATTCTTCTCACTTCGGTAAACACAGTTAGAAGTCATCGCATCAAAAGAATCAGCTACAGCTATAATCCGGGCAGCTATGGGTATTTGTTCGCCTTTTAATCCTTCAGGATAGCCTTTACCATCAAACCTTTCATGATGATATAAAACCATATCCAAAACACCATTGTGCTTAAACACCGGAACGTGTTTCAATATCTTGTATCCGATAGTTGGATGTTTCTTTATCTGCGAAAATTCTGTTTCTGTTAGTTTGGACCTTTTCGTTAATATTGATTCAGAAACACCTATTTTCCCAAAATCATGGAAAATTCCCCCAAGATAGATATTGTCACATTCTTTTTTAGAAAATTTCATTTCCTGTGCAATCATTTCTGCATAGCGGGCTACATTTTCCGAATGATTAGCCGTATAGGAATCTCTGGAGTCAAGGGCATTTGCTAAAGCACGTGTTAAATGAACAACATTTTTTCTTTCCCTAAGATATCTTTTTATCAATACAGATAAACTGCAAGATACTAAAAAATAGGTAATCCAAGCCAAAAGAAAAACTGCTGTTTCAGGCATTCCTAATGGTGAAAAGTGAAAACGGAGCAGTGTAACTAACCCTGTTGCTATGACTTGCAGTGGTTTATTCTCAAAAGAAAAACCTATTAATACTACTGTCAAAAGGTAAAACCCTGTTAAACTTACCTCTGGGTAAACATAGGCATCCATAAATAAGTTTAACCCTAGACAAACAGCCAGCACATAACGATAAGGTATAGGGTTTTGCAGCAAAAACTCTAATTTATTTACGCGAATTGTCTGATCCATATGCTCCTCCATTTTAGCTCCATTGCTCATTATTCAGCATAAATATCCATATTGAGTTAAAAAACCTAAAGGGTTTTACGAATACCGAGACCCGAGTTTCCCTTATCTTATCAAAACCGGACTACCTTAAGCTCAGCCTTTACCTAACTTATTGAATTAAGTTTTGGGTGGTATAAAATTTATAAGCTGACGTTCCTTCTTTCTTTGCCTGGTACATGGCTATATCCGCCTTCTTTAACAATGTCTCGCCGTCTTGTCCATCTTGAGGAGAAAAGGCAATTCCAATGCTCGTAGATACAAATACCTCACCTTCTTGTAATTTTATAGCATGACTTAAATTAGATATAAGATGTTCAGCCATTTTTGAGGCTTCTTCAATATGCTTTATTTCGGGCATAATGAGTAAGAATTCATCTCCGCCTATTCTGGCAATCAGATCTTTTTCGCCTAAGCATTCTCTAAACCGAACAGCAACTTGTTTTAGCAGCATATCTCCAGCGGAATGGCCTAATGTGTCATTAACAGCTTTAAACCGATCTAAATCGAACAGCATAACAGCTACTAAATCACCGCTTTTTTTTGCTTCCTCTAAAGCCATTTTCAATTTTTCTTCAAAAAATCTTCGATTCGGTAAATCGGTTAATTCATCATGATAAGCTAGATATTGAATTCTTTCCTCTGCGTCCTTCCGTTCGCTAATATCCCGAATAATACCGGTAAAATAAATAGTATCTTTTATCTTCCAAGAAGAGAGGGAAAGCTCTATAGGGATTTCACTTCCATCCTTCTTCAATCCACGCAATTCTACCGTTTTCCCTATAACTGCAGCTTGGTTTGTCGAAAGGAAACGCTTAATTCCTCTGTCATGAGCTTGCCGAAGAGCCGGAGGAATGAGAAGATGCAGCTTCTTTCCTAGTATCTCTTCTTCTTTATACCCGAATATCGTTTCAGCCCCTTTATTCCAGGAAGTAATAGTAGACTCGCTATCGGCCAGGATAATGGCATCTTTTGCAGATTGTATGACTGAATAAAATTGTTCTCGGCTATTTTGCAGTTCTTCCTCGACTTGCTCACGCATTCTTTTTTGCTTATATCTAGAAATCCAGCCAGTAATAACCAATGTATACATTGCGACCATCATAATATCAATCAGTATTTCCTTACCCAATAAGGTTTCAATCATATGATCTCGCGCCCTTTTTTAAATTTATAATTTATCTATTTCTTGGGAAAACCAAGCAAAAGTGTGATTTATATAGAATCAGAAAAATTGGTGGTAGTCTTGCAAAAAATAAATGCGATTGTACATAATTACCCTTGTAGTGCCCTGCTTAAAATTTTTAAGCACAAAAAAACCACCATAAAGATGATGGATGCACAGGTACAGAAGTTATAACCATAAAAATGCAACATAACCCCTGATCTATATAGCCAATCTCTTTCGGTAACCCGGCGGTCCTAGCTGAATTAAACTTTAGACCCGCAGCTTTGCGTCCTTACCTTTCGATAAGTTTGCCGTTATCAAAGAAAATGTATATTTGTCTTCTGTTATTATAATCTCGTTAGGGTGTGGAAACAATTAAGAGCGTTCTTGTAACAGGTTAAAGTTCAATAATTAAAGTTGTATATCCATGTAGGAGAGTATGATGAGCATAAGCAGAATCTGCTTTATGATGAAAAAAATCTTGAACATCTTCTCAAAGCACACACACGTAGATCGGCTGGTTCTGATAAAAAATCGAGCGATAAATGGTGCTGCGGGAGAAAATGGATCCAGTAAGCGGGTCTTTTGCTTGAAATCCGCTTTGCCAAATGTGTATTCATCCATTCTTTTGACCAAGAATCTAAAAACCCTGCCTTTCTCCGCAACGAAAAGTCCAGGTGGCTTACAACTCGCCACATGGACTTTTCGTTTTTTATCGTTGCTTACTGTACAATAAAGTATACACCTATAAAATCCACAAAAATTTTGCTGCCGTTATGAAGGAATCTTATCCTTATAAACTTGTCACTACAAACCTATGGAGGTCTGTATCATTAAGAACCCGTTTTACGCGCTTCTGTCGTTTCTACAGCTACTTCCCAATTCGGAAAATGATACAATGCATTTTTCATTAGCTCTGGATGGGACTTTTTTATTTGTTTCTTCCGAAGCTGCTCCCCGCTTCTTTGCTTTAATTCAGAAATTTGATTGATGACTTCTTCAACGCTCATACTCACTTCCATTTCCTTACCTCCCTTTCCTGACTTATTTTTATTCTCTCCATAATATTGGAGAGTCATACTCCCTTATCCCAGCCAAGGGGGATTTTGTTATATTAGGCAAGAACACTCCACTTCAGGCTTACTACGCGGGGGGATGTATCACTGAAAATGAAAAAAAGATGATTAGGTTAGAGGAGGTCATAATGTCCTGGAGAAGTATTACGGGAAGAAAGTGACAAAAGCAGAAAAGTCTTTTTTAATAAGATAAGATTCATTTTACACCTAGACAGCAGGGTTAGGGTAAGCATCTATATCATAGCTCATCCTGCATATAGCAACGCAGTTGAAAAATTTACTGGAATGACAAAAGCTTGAGCGTTTTTTCTGTACGAGAGGATTTAGGAATACAGGGCAGCAACTGCCATTGAATATCATGAACGGTCCGCGTAATATATAAATACAAGCTGCGTTGTACTTTACAATATAAAGTTTTAACCTTTAAGCCGTAACAGGGAGTTTTATGAGGAATCCGGAATGACAAGCCTCATTCGTTTTTTTGTTCAATGAGGACACGCAGGAAGGTTTCTGCGAACACCCACTTTGAGAAGTGATGGTTTAAAACTTTCTTTTATTCAACGGCAAAGGCGGCTGACTTACATACTTTATATGTCATATAGGTATAATCCGCAAATTTCAAACGTGATGCTTAAACAATTTAATAAATAGCAATACAAAAGAGCAGCCCTCATACTGGGCTGCTCAGACTGTAGACAAAGTGGTTCTCAAATCTTCGATTTGAGGCTGCTTTGTCTTTTTTTTATGCATTTGGACAGCCCTATTAAGCTGGCTGCACTGGTTTCCACGACCAGCAGGCCAGCTTTTTAAGATTCATGGCAGCGAAAGTAAGCATCGCCTGCATGGATAATTTCC
>NZ_JAMBOO010000047.1 GCF_023715895.1 Domibacillus indicus
TCCGCCGCTAACTTGAACAGAGCAAGCTCTGTCAAGTCCGCTCGACTTGCATGTATTAGGCACGCCGCCAGCGTTCGTCCTGAGCCAGGATCAAACTCTCCAAAAAGTGTTTGACTTGCTCATTTGTCCCCACTAAAACACGGGGTGTTTTTAGTGGGAGATAAAAATTTAAAACGTTGACGTTTTTATTGATTTTGTTCAGTTTTCAATGTTCAATTCGTTCATGTCATCTCTGCGACAACTATAACATCATATCATTATCTGATGCGATGTGTCAATATCTTTTTTAACTTCTTTGTTTCTTGCTGACTGCTTTTCAGCAGCAACTTTATTAATATACCAGATCATCTCTTTCGCGTCAATAACTTTTCAATATTTTTTTACGGGAAAACAAAAAAATAAATAGCTGCCAGAGAGAGAACTCCCGGCAGCCCGAGGAAACCGGCTAAAAAAGCGGTAAATGGATTTATCACAATATATAGATCCGTCTCTTGTATACATACATTGATCACATATAAAAGAAAAGCACCTATCACTGTTTTCTTAAAAATTATCATCAGAATCTCGCTCAATTTTCGCATTTTTTTCACACTCCTCCTCTATATATAGAAGAGAATTATTCTTTTATGCGAATTTGCCGCTTTTTCGCTTCGCGGAACAAAAAGAAATATTTCGCTTGAGCAGCTTTTGTTTGAGCTTCGAGCTCATTGTTTTGTTCAAAGCTAAGACGAAGCAGGTCACGATTTTTAAACCAATCTGTTCTTGCCTGGCTCATTAAGCTGATTAATTTATCATCATATATACTGCGCATGCTTTGTTTTTTGCGAAAAAACATAGATGCTTTCCTCCTTACAGCTCCCGGCGTCCCTCTATCGCCTTAGACAAAGTCACTTCATCGGCATATTCAAGATCACCGCCGACTGGAAGACCATGAGCAATGCGGGTCGTCCGGATACCAGATGGTTTTAGCAGCCTGGAGATATACATCGCCGTTGCTTCTCCTTCGATATTCGGATTGGTCGCTAAAATGACTTCTTTAATGGTTTCATCCTGAAGCCGCTTCACTAAGTCCGGTACGTTGATATCTTCCGGCCCGATTCCTTCCATTGGAGAGATAGCGCCATGAAGAACATGGTACAAGCCATTGTATTCCTTCATTTTCTCCATCGCAATGACGTCTTTGGGGTCCTGTACGACGCAGACAATGCTTCGGTCACGGCGCTCATCTTTACAAATGGAACATGGATCTTGATCGGTAATATGGCCGCATACTGAACAATAGCCAAGATCACGTTTGGCATTCACAAGTGCTTTCCCGAATTCAAGCACATCTTCTTCTTTCATGTTTAGCACAAAAAAAGCCAGACGAGCCGCTGTTTTTGGCCCGATGCCCGGCAATTTCATGAAGCTGTCAATCAGCTTCGTTATAGGTTCGGGATAATACATGTATAATTCCTCCTCTTTAGAAAGGAAGGTTCATCCCTTTCGTAAACTGTCCCATCGTCTGGTTCGTTTCATCGTCTACTTTTTTCAGCGCGTCATTTACTGCTGCAAGAACAAGATCTTGAAGCATTTCGATATCATCTGGATCTACAACTTCTTCTTTGATTTGAACATCGGTTACTTGTTTTTGGCCGGACATGCTGACTTTCACCATGCCGCCTCCTGCTGTTCCTTCAAATTGTTTTTCCGCCAGTTCTTCCTGCGCCTGCTGCATCTGCTTTTGCATTTTCTGCATCTGCTTCATCATATTCTGCATGTTGCCCATTCCTCCGCCACGCATCATGTTCATCATCCTCCAATTAAATTAGTCTTTGATTTCAAGAAATTCTTCTCCAACAAGCTCAAGCGCTTTTGACACGAGAGGATCTTCTTCCTCTTCCGGCACATCCGCTTCTGCTTCTTCACCCGGTGGTGCTGTAATGCCTTCTTCTTTTTGCTTTTTTACAAAAGAGCGGCGAATGTCGAGCCACGCTTCTTCCGGCACAACAAGCGGCCGATATGGCTTGCCGGTTAATTCATTTAAAATCGTCGAAATGGAATCCATAAACGCTTTATTATCAGAGGCCATTTGACAATGAATTTCGTATTTAAATTTTAACACAAATGAGTCTGCAGACGCAGCGACAGGTTCTGCATCATTTAAAAGAGCTGCCTGAGAGCGCATTTGCCGTTCATTCAAGTAGCCAATCATATTGCCCCAGCGGCTTTTGATATTTTGAATATCCTGCTTTGTTGCTTCCGAAAGTACTTTTTCAATCTGCGGAACGGCCACTTTAAATTGATTGCTCGGGCGTGACATTTTCTTCGCAGCCGGCTTCGATGCTTCCGTTTCTATTGAGCCGGCTGGACGTTTTTTCAGCTCCTGTACTTCCTGCTCAAGCCGGTTTATTTTTTCAAGCAAGCCGGCGATTTCCGGGCCGGAGGCAGCAGACTCTGCTTTTACGTGAAGACGGCTCATTTTCACGAGGGCCACTTCAAGATAAATTCGCGCATGATTAGTGAATTTCATATCCTGCTGCGCTTTATTTAAAATGGCGATATATTCGTAAATAGCCGGTTCAGACACCCGGCCGGCAAGTTCTGTAAACGTTTCTTCCGCCATTGTGCGTTCTAATGATTCTTCAAGTTCCGGCGCCATTTTTAAAAGCAGCATATCACGGAAATATAAAATTAAATCCTCCGTAAATCGAGCCGGATCTTTTCCTTCCATAAGCAGTTTGTTCAGTGTTTGAACGGCTTCAGCGGCGTTTTGATTAAAAACGGCCGCGGCGATGCCCTGAAGCATCTCCTGCCCGACTGTCCCGGTTACTGTTAGAGCATCTTCTTCTGTTAAATGGCCGCGGCTGTAAGAAACCGCTTGATCGAGCAGACTAAGGGCGTCACGCATTCCACCTTCCGCCGCTCGGGCAATGATCGGCAGTGCCGGTTCATCAAACGCTGTTCCGGTTTCATTTAAAATAAGCGTCATGCGCCCGGTAATCGCCTGAGCCGTAATTCGCTTAAAATCAAACCGCTGGCAGCGGGAAATAATCGTGAGAGGAATTTTGTGCGGTTCCGTTGTCGCCAAAATAAAGATCACATGCGCCGGTGGTTCTTCAAGCGTTTTTAATAAAGCGTTAAACGCGCCGGTTGAAAGCATGTGCACTTCATCAATAATATATACTTTAAACCGGACAGAGCCGGGTGCGTACTTTACTTTGTCGCGAATATCGCGAATTTCATCTACACCATTGTTCGAAGCTGCGTCAATTTCAATTACATCCTGAATGGATCCATCTGAAATTCCCCGGCAGGATGCACATTCATTGCACGGTTCTGCTGAAGGACCGTTCTCACAGTTTACCGCTTTAGCTAAAATCTTCGCCGCACTTGTTTTTCCGGTTCCACGCGGGCCGGAAAAAAGATAAGCATGTGAGATCTTGTCTTGAAGGAGAGCGTTCTGAAGCGTTTTCGTTATGTGCTCCTGCCCAACGACATCCGCAAAGTTCTGCGGCCGCCATACACGGTATAATGCCTGATAGCTCATTCTGTACCCCCTTCATCTTTCTTGTTTT
The DNA here is from genome assembly GCF_023715895.1 of Domibacillus indicus. GTDB lineage: Bacteria > Bacillota > Bacilli > Bacillales > Domibacillaceae > Domibacillus > Domibacillus indicus_A. The sequence goes on from NZ_JAMBOO010000047.1 coordinate 3,558, forward strand.
ATTATAAACGAACGAGCACACCTTTTCTATTCCAATGAAAGCAAAAAGACGCCCGGCAAACCGGACGCCTTGTTTATGTTTATTATGTAATACCGTGCACCTTCTGTCGACTGCCAATCACAGGCGTTACTTGAGCAGTTAGCTCAGCCCAGGCTGCCCCGCGGCACATGAGAGAGTCCACTTAATGCTGCTTCCTTCCGGACCTGACATGGTTCATGGGTTCCCATTGCGCAGGACCCGAACGTCAACGCCACTTACAAAAGGCAGACCCCACAATTAAACAGCCTCGAGAAGGAATTCAGTCCCGCTAGAGCGGATTGCGGATACAGGGCACCGCTACCTCCCCACTTAGCACGGCAAGATCTATTATACTACCTCGAGTCAAAAAAAGCAATGTGGAAACTATTTACTCTGTTGCTGCTTTTTTTGTTCCTTTTTCCTTTGCCGGATATTCCGAAAAAACTGCGTCAGGATCATGCCGCATTCTTCTTCCAACACACCGGGTACCACTTCGCAGCGATGGTTAAAACGGTCATCTTCAAGCAGATTCATCAGTGTACCGGCGCAGCCGGCTTTTGGATCTGCCGCTCCGTAAACCACCCGCTCTACACGAGACAATAAAATGGCGCCGCTGCACATCGGACACGGCTCCAGTGTAACGTAAAGCGTCGTTCCTTCCAGCCTCCAGCCTTCTGTTGCTTCACAAGCGCGCTGAATGGCTAAAAGCTCTGCATGGGTAACCGCGTTTTGAGTCGTTTCCCTCAAATTGTATCCCGATGCAACGACTTTATTGTCTTTCACAATTACCGCCCCGATCGGCACTTCACCGAGGCGCTCGGCTTTTTTTGCTTCCTCAATTGCCAGCTTCATAAAAAATTCGTCCACTTTCATGCTCCTTTCTGCAGAAATAAGGGTATTACATATAGAAGTGAAGGAGGAACAGTTATGACCAAAAAATGTGCACTTCTAGTTGTTGACATGATTAACGATTTTCAATTCCCAAAAGGGAAACAACTGGCCGGCTTTACAAAAGAAACGATCGAACCGATTTTGCAGTTAAAAGATCATTTCCATCAAAAAGAATGGCCCGTTATTTATATAAATGACCACTATGGACTTTGGAAAGCGGATATTGGTCTGATTATAGACCACGCATCTAATGAAATAAGCGCTCCTATTATACAGCAAATAAAGCCGAGCGACGAAGATTACTTTTTAATCAAGCCAAAGCATTCCGCTTTTTATGGTACCGCTCTTCATACACTGCTGCATGAACTAGGTGTAGATTCGGTAGCCGTAACAGGCGTAGCCGGAAACATTTGTGTTTTCTTTACTGCAAACGACGCTTATATGCGCGAGTTTAACATTTACGTTCCAAAGGATGCCATTGCATCAGAGGAAAAGAAATTCAACGAATATGCGCTTGAAATGATGGAAACAGTTCTGAGCGCAGATGTGCGCCCGTCAAATGATTTGATTCAACTGTTGTCATAAGACGCCTTTCCTCTCTGTACACTTAGTATAGAGAGGAGGAACGGCGTATGGACATTTATGTTGTGAAAAGCGGCGATACATTATTTCAAATTGCACGGCGGTACGGGACAACCGTAGATGCAATCAGCGACGCAAACCAGCTTGCGACTCTGCCACATCTTGTGGTCGGACAGGCGCTGGTGATCCCTATTGCAGGAAGGTTCCACACTGTGGTCGCCGGAGACAGCTTATGGAAAATATCAAGGCAGTATGGAGTGACCGTTGAGGAAATTGTTCGTCTCAACGGTTTGTCGCCAACTGCCCCGCTTCAAATCGGACGTCGGCTGCGTATTCCATCGCCTCCAAAAAAACAAATTGAGTCTCTTGCTTACGTCGAGCCTTCTGCGGCCGGTTATTCAAGCACTATTCTCAATCAAGCCCGGGAAGCGGCCCCCCATCTCACTTACTTCGCCCCGGTCAGCTACAATGCAAGACGGGATGGATCTTTGACAGAACCGGCTGTTAGCCCTATCGCAACAATTGCTGAACAACATGGCACCGTGCTCATGATGGACATTACCAATTTAGAAGAAGGACAGTTCAGTGGAGAGCTTGCCCGCGTACTGCTGAACGATACAGCTGTACAGGAAACCTTTTTAAACAATATCAGCCGGATTGCCGCCCAAACAAATTTCAGGGATATTCATTTTGATTTTGAATATTTGCGGCCTGAGGACAGGGAAGCATACAACCAGTTTCTCCGCCGGGCGGTGGAACGATTTCACCGCGAAGGCAAAACGGTTTCAACCGCTCTTGCGCCTAAAACAAGCGCCACCCAGCAGGGGCAGTGGTATGAAGCGCATGATTACAAAGCGCATGGAGAAATTGTGGATTTCTCCGTGCTTATGACCTATGAATGGGGATACAGCGGAGGTCCGCCAATGGCCGTTTCACCGATTGGACCTGTCCGTAACGTCCTTACGTACGCCGTAACGGAAATGCCTGCTTCAAAAATCGTCATGGGCCAAAATTTATACGGATATGACTGGACACTGCCATACAGGCCAGGAAATCCATTTGCAAGAGCGGTCAGCCCGCAGGAAGCACTAAGGCGCGCGGCACGTTACAACGCTTCCGTCCGTTATGATTTCACAGCACAGGCTCCTTTTATTGACTACACAGACGAAGAAGGACGCGCTCATAAAATTTGGTTTGAAGATGCACGCTCGGTCGATGCAAAATTCTCGCTCATTAGAGAGCTCGGACTGCGCGGCATCGCTTATTGGAAAATTGGTTTTTCCTTTCCGCAAAACTGGCTGCTGCTTTCTGATCGGTTTACGGTCGTTAAAATATAAAAAGAACGCCCATCTGACAAGTCAGATGGGCGTTCATATCTCCAATTATGCACTTATGTTAAAAATGGAGGAGGAAAGGGGATTCGAACCCCTGCGCGGTTTGACCCGCCTGTCGGTTTTCAAGACCGATCCCTTCAGCCGGACTTGGGTATTCCTCCGTCGTATCGACAAGAATTAATTTATCATAGGGTAAATTATTCTGTCAACACGATTCCACTTATTTTTTTTCGATTTTTTCTTTGCCGCCCATATATGGACGCAGCACTTCTGGAATAAGAATACTTCCGTCTTCCTGCTGGTAGTTCTCTAAAAGAGCCGCCACTGTACGGCCAATCGCAAGACCTGACCCGTTTAGTGTATGCACATGCTCCGGCTTGCCGTTTTTCTCGCGGCGGAAACGAATATTCGCCCGGCGTGCCTGGAAGCCTTCAAAGTTTGAGCAAGAAGAAATTTCTTTATATTCATTGTAGCTTGGCAGCCATACTTCAATATCGTACTTTTTCGCTGCAGTAAACCCGAGGTCCGCAGAACACATATCAAGCACACGGTAAGGAAGACCGAGCAGCTGCAGTACTTTTTCCGCATGACCTGTCAGCTTTTCAAGCTCTGCATAAGAATCTTCCGGCTTTACAAAACGAACCATTTCTACTTTGTTAAATTGATGCTGGCGAATTAAACCGCGCGTGTCACGGCCGGCAGATCCTGCTTCAGAACGGAAGCACGCGCTGTACGCTGCATAAGCGATCGGCAGGTCCTCACCATTTAAGATTTCATCGCGATGATAGTTTGTCACCGGCACTTCCGCTGTCGGAATGAGGAAGTAATCCTCCGCTTCAATCCGGAAAGCATCCTCTTCAAACTTTGGCAGCTGCCCTGTTCCTGTCATACTTCCCCGGTTTACCATGTACGGCGGCATCATTTCTGTGTATCCATGTTCTTCTGTGTGCAGATCCAGCATAAAGCTGATAAGAGCACGTTCAAGCTTTGAACCCGCCCCTTTATAGAAAGTAAAGCGGCTGCCTGTTACTTTGCCGGCACGCTCGAAATCAAGGATATCCAAATCCGTTGCTAAATCCCAATGCGGCTTTGCTTCAAAGCTAAATTTCGGTACGCTTCCCCACTTACGAATTTCCACATTATCTTCTTCAGAATCGCCTGCCGGGACACTTTCATGAGGGATGTTCGGCATCCGCAGCATCAGCTGCTCCAGTTTTTCTTCTGTTTCCCGAAGCTCCGTATCAAGCTCTTTAATTTTTTCGCCGACTTCACGCATTTCTGTAATGAGTGCATCCGCATCCTGTTTTTCCTTTTTTAAACGAGCAACCTCCTGTGATACTGTGTTGCGTTTGCTCTTCAGCTCTTCTGTCTGGCCAAGCAGCTCACGGCGCTTTTTCTCCAGTTCTTCAAAATCTTCAAATGCGCTCATATCCTCGCCCCGGAACATCAGGCGTTCTTTCACTTCTGCAAAATGAGACCGCAAATATTTCATATCCAGCATATGCAATTCCTCCTTTAAAAAATAAAAAAACTTCCGCCCCTATGGAAAGGGACGGAAGTTTGATTCCGCGTTACCACCCTGATTGAAAGCCATACAGCTTTCCTCTCAAACAACGTTTTAACGGCCTGCGCCGGTCAATGCCTACTCTTTGTGTTCAGCATCCCGCTCCAGAACGGATTCACCTGGCTTCTACACCGGTTCGCACCATCCACCGGCTCTCTTTAAGAAGAAGTATCAAGCTACTGACTTCCTTCATCGCGTTTCACTATTCGATTTGCATTCAATGTACTACATTTTTTATGAATGCGCAAGTGACGCTTTTGCCTGCTCCGCCATCTTGACAAAGTAAGCGGTAATGCGATGGTCATCCGTCAATTCCGGATGAAAGGAACAACCGAGATATTGGCCGTTGCGCGCAGCGACAATCCGCCCGTCGCATTCTGCCAATACTTCTGTTCCTTCGCCGGCTGAGACGATATGCGGCGCCCGAATAAAAACAGCATTATAATCATCTGCCACGCCTTTAATGGCAAGGTTTGCTTCGAAGCTTTCTTTTTGACGGCCAAATGAGTTTCGTTCAACCTTGATATCCATTAAGCCAAGATGCGGCGCATCATACCCAACCACTTCGCCAGCGAGTAAAATAAGGCCTGCGCACGTCCCAAACATTGGACGCCCTGATTCCCCGAATGCCCGCAGCGGCTCCATAAAACCGTAACGGTCCATTAAGCGGCGCATTGTTGTACTTTCACCGCCGGGCAAAATCAGCCCATCCAGCTCATCCAGCTGCTCCGGCCATTTTACCACTACAGCCTCTGCTCCGCTTTCCTCTATTGAACGAACATGCTCACGAACGGCACCCTGCAAGCCCAGTACACCGATCTTTGTCATTACCAGCCGCGCTCCTGCATACGATCAGCTGCTGCGATGCCGGCAATTTCAAGGCCTTTCATCGGCTCACCAAGCTCTTTCGAAAGTTCGGCAATCAATTTGTAGTCCTGGTAATGAGTGGTTGCTTCTACGATCGCACGGGCAAATTTCGCCGGGTTTTCTGATTTGAAAATACCAGATCCAACGAATACGCCGTCTGCACCAAGCTCCATCATCAGTGCTGCGTCCGCTGGTGTTGCAATACCGCCTGCTGCGAAGTTGACAACCGGAAGACGTCCTTCTTTTTTAATTTGCATTAATACTTCAAAAGGAGCGCCGTGAATTTTTGCTTCTGTCATAATTTCATCTTCGTTCATATGAACGAGCTTACGCACTTGTGCATTTACTTTGCGCATATGGCGCACGGCTTCTACGATGTTTCCTGTTCCCGGCTCGCCTTTTGTGCGGAGCATGGAAGCACCTTCACCGATACGGCGTGCTGCTTCACCGATATCACGACATCCGCAAACGAACGGAACAGTAAAATCGCTTTTCAGCAAGTGGTATTCTTCATCTGCTGGCGTTAACACTTCACTTTCATCCAAGTAATCAACACCCATTGCTTCAAGCACACGTGCTTCTACAATGTGGCCAATACGCGCTTTCGCCATAACCGGGATCGTTACAGCGTTCATCACTTCTTCTACAATACGAGGATCTGCCATACGGGCAACGCCGCCTGCTTTACGAATGTCAGAAGGAACGCGCTCAAGCGCCATAACTGCAACTGCACCTGCTTCTTCTGCAATTTTTGCCTGCTCCGCATTTACGACGTCCATAATTACGCCGCCTTTTTGCATTTCTGCCATTCCACGTTTTACACGGTCTGTACCTGTATTCATTTGATATTCCTCCTATATTGATCAGAAAGGTCTGATTTTTTGTAAAATACTTAAATCCTAATAAACACGAAAAATCACCTTCTGTCAATAGCAGAAGGTGATTTTTATTAAAACCAACCAGTTATCGTATCTATCAGCCAGTGCCAGCCGTTTGCGATTCCACCGCCAACTGCCCGCATTGATAAAACAAACCAATTCGCTTTCTCAACGTTTTCGGCGGTTTGCACTTTTGTCTGACCGCCTGCTTTTAGGAAAGGAACAGCCTCTCCTTTTTCATCCTGAACTTCAACAAAACCAACCACTTTACCCTTTTTAACCGGGGCAACCAGCTCGTTATTTTTATCCAAATCCGAACTATTTAACGTTATATCCGTTTTATATTTCGTGTTTGAAGCTTTTGGCACTAAAACAGACAGATCGGAAGCTGTTTCAAGCTTTACTTCCTTCTCTTTTCCTTTTTGAACAGGTACCGTTTCAGCTCCTTTTACAGTGCTTCCGGCTGCTGCAATTTCTTTACGCTCAAATTGAGTGAAGCCATAATCCATCAGCTTTTTCATTTCGGTAAAACGAGCGTTGTACGTCCCCTCGCCTTTATCATCCGTGGCATCCATCACAATACCAATTAACTTTTGGCCGTCGCGTTCAGCTGTTCCAGTAAAGCAATATCCGGCGAAATCTGTTGTTCCCGTTTTTAACCCTGTCATGCCCTCATATTCAAAAACAAGGGATGGAAGCATCCAGTTCCAATTTTCCATTGCAATTTCATCGTCAGTTCCCTCCCGGAATTTCTTTTTCGGAATTCCCGCTGTTTCAAGAACCTCCGGATAATCGTTCACCAGCCGGTAAGCAAGTGTCGCCACATCCCGGGCTGTCATCGTGTTTTCCTCTGTCGGTCCACCAGTCGTATGATGGCCTTTTAAGTCTTTATTGTTTAATCCCGTCGCATTGACGAATTTTGCTTTTTCCATTCCGAGTTCTTTTGCTTTTTTGTTCATTAACTTAACAAATTCCGCTTCTGAACCGGCAATTTTTTCTGCAATCGCGATTGTTGCCGCATTGGCTGAATAAATGGTCATCGCTTCATAGAGTTCACGGATTTGGTATGTTTCGTCCGCACGAAGTGGTACATTCGACAAGCTGCGATCCTGTGACACTTGATATACATACTCCGATACCTGATACGTATCGTCCAAGCTTACTTTTCCTTTTTTAACAGCCTCAAGCAGCAGATATTCTGTCATCATTTTCGACATACTTGCTACACCGAGCTGCTGGTTGCTATTTTTTTCAAACAAAATCTGTCCTGTTTCTCCATCAACCAAAATGGCTGCACCTGCATTAACATCAAATGCGGCATCCGCCTTTAACGCTCCCGGAGAAAATAATCCAAAAAACAACAAAATACTCAATACAACGGCACTGATCCGATACCCATTTCTTTTTCTCACACTCAAAACCCTCCATTTATTATGCAACACTTTCGTTATTGTACCATACACATTCAGGAGAAAAATAGACGAGAAACGACCTAGATAACTCGTTTTATAAAGAAGAAAAAAAGCCTGTCCGGCAATGGACAGGCTTTATACGTGTTCTTATAGAGAATAGTTAGGTGCTTCTTTTGTAATTTGCACATCGTGCGGATGGCTTTCACGAAGACCCGCACCCGTCATACGAACAAACTGGCTTTCTTCACGAAGTGCTACGATATCCTTTGTACCGCAGTAACCCATACCTGAACGAAGGCCGCCTGTTAACTGATACAATGTGTCAGATAGTGGACCTTTGTAAGGAATACGTCCCTCGATACCTTCTGGAACAAATTTCTTTGCATCCTCCTGGAAGTAACGATCTTTTGAGCCTTTTTCCATCGCACTTACAGAACCCATACCACGGTATACCTTGAAGCGGCGTCCTTGGAAGATTTCTGTTTCACCAGGGCTTTCTGATGTACCCGCAAGCAAGCTGCCGAGCATAACTGCAGAGCCGCCGGCTGCAATGGCTTTAACGATGTCACCGGAGTACTTAATGCCGCCATCGGCAATGATCGCTTTGCCGTGCTTACGCGCTTCTGTTGCACAATCGTATACAGCGGTAATTTGTGGTACGCCTACACCGGCTACAACACGCGTTGTACAGATAGAGCCGGGACCGATTCCTACTTTTACAACATCTACGCCCGCTTCGAACAGCTCACGTGTTGCTTCAGCTGTAGCAACATTTCCAGCGATAATGTTTAAGTCAGGATAAGCAGCGCGGATTTCTTTTACGGTGTTGATTACGCCTGCTGAGTGGCCGTGTGCCGTATCGACAACAATTACGTCTACCTGGGACTTAACAAGCATTTCAACACGCTTCATCGTGTCTCCTGTTACTCCAACAGCAGCGCCTGCTAAAAGGCGTCCCTGCGCGTCTTTTGCCGAGTTCGGGAACTCGATTACTTTTTCAATATCTTTAATCGTGATAAGGCCTTTTAAAACGCCGTCTTTATCAATAAGTGGAAGCTTTTCAATTTTGTGTTTTTGAAGAATTTTTTCTGCTTCATCCAGTGTAGTTCCTACTGGAGCTGTCACCAGGTTTTCCTTCGTCATTACGTCTGTAATTAAAATGGAGTAGTCCTGGATAAAGCGAAGGTCACGGTTTGTCAGGATGCCAACAAGCTTTTGCTCTTCTTGATTGTTTACAATTGGCACACCAGAAATGCGATATTTGCCCATTAGGTGCTCGGCATCAAACACTTGATGCTCAGGTGTTAAAAAGAATGGGTCGGTGATAACGCCGCTTTCAGAGCGTTTTACTTTGTCTACCTGCTCAGCTTGCTGCTCAATACTCATGTTTTTATGAATGATTCCTAAGCCGCCTTGACGGGCCATTGCGATAGCCATATCGCCTTCTGTTACAGTATCCATCCCTGCACTGATCATTGGGATGTTCAGTTTCAAGGTAGGTGTTAATTCCACCTTTAGAGATACGTCTTTTGGAAGCACCTCAGATTTAGCTGGAACAAGCAATACATCATCAAACGTTAAACCTTCTTTTTCGAACTTATCTTCCCACATAATTAAGCCTCCCTGACCGAAAAATATTATTAGTAGGTTATCAATTGAACGGGTATAATGTCAAGGTTCGCTTTATAAGTTAGATTTTTTGGAATTTTCACACTTAAATCCGAACGTTAAAGCAAACATTTTTTCACGCGGCAGGGAAACAATATTTCCCATATTCAGTGTCGCAGAGGCATTCTTCTGTTTTATTTTAGCTTGTTCTTCAAAAATTACAACAAAAAAGACAACCCGATTTCTCAAGTTGTCTTAGCGTGCCAGGCGGCGTCCTGCTCTCACAGGGGGAAACCCCCAACTACCATCGGCGCTGAAGAGCTTAACGGCCGTGTTCGGGATGGGAACGGGTGTGACCTCTTCGCTATTGCCACCTGACTATGAAGTT